>CAZWHG010000095.1:0-1789 GCA_964633785.1 uncultured Methanotrichaceae archaeon | reverse complement strand
GCCCAAGACCTGGCCGCGAGTTAATGGTTAAATCGAACCGAAAGTCCATCCTCCCCTCCCGCATGTCATCTTTTGCCTTCTATGCGTTTGAGACATAAACTATGGTTACACCAAGAATTGCAATCAAGGTCGTCGCCACTAGGCCTCTCGACCACATCTTGAGATTATCGGCCTTCAAAAACGTGCTCAGCTTACCTGAGCCGAGCAATAGTGTTGAAGTCAGCAAGAATACGTCTATGGCGATGATGCTCACAGAGATCCAGTGGTGACCGGTAAGGTCGGTCAAATATTGTTTGAACTCCTTAGAGACTTCATGGGCGGCAATAATGCTCCCAGTGATAAGTATCGATACCGCTGCAGATAATAGGAAGGTCCCTGGTTTCGTCATCTCATGCCTCCGGCGTTACGTTTCCAGCGTTGGATATTATGGCCCCCATCAGAAACATAAGCAAGACCATGAAGAGCGCTAGCGAGGCAGTGATCGCAATAGCACGCCTGGCCTTCGTGTCCATCAGGAGAGAATCTTTGTCAATGATAGCTAAGGTCAGAAAGAGGGCAATTACAGTAATAGGCAAGAAGACAAATATGTGCTCCTTGACCTCCATCACAATGCTATGTGCCCAGGGCTCTGGGCCAGCTAAGATTATCGGCTTTACCTTGGAGCCGTAGACCGTTAAATAATTGTAACCCCCTACAATCCAACATCCTGCTGTAACCAGGATTGCCGCCACATAGCTGGCGATCTTAGCTCTGAGGATTCCCGCTTTTGTGAGATAGAGCATCTCCATTATGATCCAAATCAGGGCTAGAGCAGTCAGACTACCAGATATCGAATGCAAGAGAACGAGGCTCTTTGATCCTTCAACTACACCACTATACAAGCCCCAACTGGCTTCCAGGAATATCAATGGCGCGAGGGCATATCCCAGTATTTTATGAGGTGTTTTGATCCTGGTTCTGTCTATTACCACCAGGCTGGAAATAAGCTGAAGGATTACTATTAGAATCAGGATTAGTCCAAGCCTTCCGTGAACTGAGGTCAGCACTGGCTCTTCGTGCTGCATTTTTAGCAAAATTCCGTAAAGGAATGCTCCAAGGATGAATGTGCCAAAATATAAGGTTAATTTTTTATGAAGCAGGAAAAGATTCGTTTGTTTCCGATTGATTCTTCCTTTGAGCATAGCCCCTGTAACGAGAGATGAGATCATCAGCGTCATGCCTATTATGGCAATCAAAGCATGGCCTATCCAGCTCACATAGATTTGAGAGATAGCAGCTATGACTAAGAGTAACACAAATCCTATGTATATATCTGGTGTGCTTGACCGATGTTTAGATTCTTCCGGTATTCAGATCCCACCATTGCCATTATGTTGTTGTACCTAAACAATTTAAAATTTTGCTTTAGTTTACCTGCAACAATGCCGATTACGGCAGATCTGTCGAGGACCTGACCGGTGTCTTCTCCATCGAGAAGTTCGTCCAGCTCTGGGGCAACTCCACCTGCGGCGCAATCAGCGTTGACTGGCTGCCCTGTGTTTAATGGAATACATTCGCACCGCTTTCCTTCCCTTTATATCATCCCGGCCTCAGCATTCTACTATGGTAAAGTCTCCGCAGAAACCTGCAGACAGGATTCTATGGGCGCTGATAGCACAGGGCGGAAAGGCTGATAGGAGCTTATTTGCGGCGAAGACTGGAGATGAGATTGGCCGAGCTGGAGCCCATTCTCAGAGCTCTGGAGAGCGAGAAAAGGATCAAGCGGATAGACTTTGAGAAGAACGGCAAG
>CAZWHG010000094.1:0-1959 GCA_964633785.1 uncultured Methanotrichaceae archaeon | reverse complement strand
ATCTTTTTCATATGACAAGCCATAAAATTTAAAACTTTCGTTACAGAGCACTAGAGTGTTCAATCGTTCAGATCCTTCATCAGGTCTTCAAATTTGCCCCGTTTAACCTCGCCTCTTTTGAACGCAACTCTCGCCTCTTGGACCTCAGCTACCAACTCGGCCCGGCGCTTCTCTATGATGCGCTTGTTGATCAGCTCCACCAGCATGGACTGATCATCCAAAGGCATGGACTCCACAGCTTCGATTAGATCCTGAAAGCTCAATGAATGCACTGCACCGCTCATTAAATGCACCTTTTTAGGATTCCAGATTGCTGTTTAAGGAATTTAACCTTTGGGTCTTGATGGACAATTCATCATCCATTGCAGCCTTGCCAGGCTTCCGGCTGTGCTCGTGGCCGCTGCCTGCGGACCGGGCAATCTGGGGCTGCGGCTCCATTCACCAGGGCGAGCGGGAGGCCGGTCGGGCCTGATACCCGGAAGAGTCGGGCCGGAGCAACAGCTTTTCAGGCGCTGGATTTTAGTAACGGCGGCATCTCGTTAGTAATATTAGCAGATAATTATAATTAACCATAACGGACCGAACAACAAAGGCACAGAGAAATTATGCTACATCAAACCATTCTTCACGGCTGATTCCAGCTCGCTTCAGAATCTTCTGCAATAGATCCACGCTGATATTGCCACCATGAGGATTGGGAATGCGCGTCTCTACCAGTCCCCTGGACATATATTCATGATCTGCTCCTGGATAGGGGCCGACAAATCCCAATTTACTCAATCGCTTAATCAGCTCACGTCTTGAAACCGGCACAAGTTTATTCGACAATGGAGACCGGCTCCGCAGACGCATTAATAACATAGCCACCTATTGCAGGTATAGGATGGCCCAGTCTCAGCTTTAGAGCAATCCAGCCCTCGATAACGCTCTGTAGTTCCTTACGACATTCTTCGAGAGTTTTACCTGTAGCCCAAACGCCCTGCAATTCAGGAACCTCGCCATAATAGGGCTTGGGATCATCGATGATTTCGTAGGTAGCCCTTTCCATAGCCGCTAAGATGTATTCTCCAAACATCAACATGGTTATCAGCAGTGATGAGATTAGAGCCTTTCGCTTTCCTATCTTCTCAGAAATCCTGTCAATCATCCAGGGATTTGCAGATGGTTGCTTTGTCCAGCTCCCGGCTCTCGCTGGTGACTCGTCGCCCCGTGGGCCGAGCCATCCGGGCTGCAGCGATGCCGTCAGGGGGGCTAGATTACCTGGCAAGTGCTAGCAATCGGGGGCAGAGGCCCGGTCGGGCCTGGAGTTCAGGCTGAGCTAGCCTCCGGCTGAAGCGGCCTTTCCAAGGGGGCTTGGATTTTTTGGAATACATCGCTAGATCTGGTTGGACTAAAAATCACGCAATATGAAGCTACACATTCTTAATGAGGTCAACGCTGACGTCTTCACCATGATGCGGATTTCGGATCGGGAAGAGCTGGACTCGGGTAAGGGTTTTCGATGGCTGGCTTATGCAAATATATAATTGTAGTTTCTTTTTAATTATTTCTACTAGAATATCATTATCTATATATTCTAATGCGGATCTTGATGAAATCATTATCTTTTAACTCTGTTTTGTTGAAGAATACAAAATGCGCGGAATCTAAAATTACATAAATTACCTAGCGAGGCGCAAGGTTATAATGGATTGCATAATTCTGGAGTTTCTCCATTATGTACGATGCCATCTTTGCAGCCCCACAATTATCAGGACTAATATGATGAAATTCTAGATAAAACTCCTTACCATTCACTTTCACAATTGCATCAGGATATAGATCTTGATCGCCCGCATTGACTTCATACACGATTGTTTCTCGATCAAACCCTGGTATTTTGACCGCTAGCATGTCGCATATTGCGGCTCTTCGCTGTTTCATGTGGGTAAATTGAATTCAAGTTTTCCCATCCTAAGA
>CAZWHG010000093.1:0-2171 GCA_964633785.1 uncultured Methanotrichaceae archaeon | reverse complement strand
CCTCAAATCCTTTCCCAGAATATCTCGAAAGTTTGCAAATGCTTTGATGTGTATGATCATATTATCCTCACGAATATTTCATAAGGCCAAAATATAAGGCGCGACCATCACCGGCATACGCTCACCAACCGGCTGACACCGTCGCTGGTTATCATGCCAATCACCCGTCGATCGGCATCTACCACCGGCAAAGCCGAGATGTTGTGCTCATTCATGCGCTTGGCGGCTCGCTCGATTGGCTCTTCCTGGGCAGAGATGACCACATTGCGGGTCATTATCTCTTCAAGTAGAGTAAGCTTCAAGGCCACGGCCTTGGACACATCCCAGGCGGTGACAATCCCCACCAGCTTTCCATCAGCGTCTGTCACCGGCAGGTGAGTTATGCCTTCGGTCACCATAATCCTGGCTGCTTCCCCCACACTGTAGCCCTGCCTGATGGTTACCACCTCCTTGATCATCACATCGCCCACAGATCTGCGGGAGAGGAAATTCTGAATAGTATAATTCATCTGCCCGGATTCCAGGAGAAATGCGTCATGGCCGTAATTTGATTTGATCTCGCAATGTCGCACATCGATATCATTGGCACTGAGAGCCTCAGCGATCTCTTTGCACTGGTAGGGCGGATAAAGCCAGTCTGAGCTAATGGATACGACCAAGAACTTTGTACTGGTACCCTTGAAGGCCTCCGCGAGAGATTGAGTGCCGTTCTTCGTCAGGTCGAAGTAGTCAATGGCCTTGGTGATGTAGAGGTACGAATTGGCATCGAAACGCTTAACGAAAGCATCGCCGTGGTAGCTCAGGTAGCTTTCCACCTGAAAGTCCAAAGATGCGAGGTCAAAGCCGAATTCCGTCTTGCCTTGCAGGCGCCTGCCGAACTTCTGGTGCATCGACTCATCGGAAAGGTATGTGATATGTCCAATCATCCTGGCCAGAGAGAGACCGCGGGCAGGAGGAGTCCGGCCGTAGTAGTCTCCATTCTCCCAATCGGGGTCGGAAGTTATCGCTCTGCGGCCTACTTCATTGAAGGCGATCTGCTGAGGCGAGGAGTAGGCACTGGTGGCTATGGGCACGGCGAAGCGCACCATCTCCGGATAGGATACGCACCATTGCAGAACTTGCATTCCGCCAAAGGATCCGCCGATGACAGCGAATAGCTTATCGATGCCTAAATGGTCCAGGAGCCTCTTCTGGACATCCACCATATCCTTCACGGTGATAAAGGGAAAGTCCAAGCCATAAGGTTTTCCCGTACTGGGATTTAGAGATGAAGGGCCTGTTGTGCCCTTACATCCGCCCAGGACATTAGAACATATTACAAAAAATTTGTCGGTATCTAGGGCTTTCCCTGGACCGATAATTGCGTCCCACCAGCCTGGCTTCTCTTCGCCCTTGTGCCAGCCTGCCGCATGAGCATCTCCGGAGAGAGCGTGGCAGACGAGGATGGCGTTGCTCAACTCTCTATTCAGCTTGCCGTAAGTCTCGTAAGCCACCGTGGCGCGGGTGAGCTGGTCGCCATGCTCCAGGACTAACTCTTCCGGAATCGAGTAGCATTGGGTCTCGACCAGGCCCGCAGATTCTCGTTTCATAGCACCGCCTTGGCCAGGGCCTGATCCAGATCGGCGATGATGTCCTCGACGTCCTCGATGCCCACTGAAACGCGGATGAAATCGGCTGTGACTCCGGTGGCCTCCTGCTCCGCAGGCGTTAGCTGCTGGTGAGTGGTTGATGCGGGATGAATAACCAGGCTCTTAGAGTCGCCGATGTTTGCCAAATGGGAGAGCAGTTGCAGTGACTCGATGAACTTCTTGGCCGCAGGAAGGCCGCCCTTGATCCCGAATCCCAGAATGGCATTATATTTGCCCTTCAGATACTTCTTGGCCAGGACGTGGCTGGGATGCTCCTCCAGGCCGGGATAATTGACCCAGGCCACGGCAGGATGGCTTTTCAGGAACCGGGCCACTTTTAGGGCATTCTCTGAGTGCCTCTCCTGGCGCAGAGCCAGGGTCTCCACGCCTTGCAGGAAGAGGAAGGAATTGAAGGGGCTTAAAGTCGGCCCCAGGTCACGAAGTAGCTGCACTCTTACCTTAAAGATGAATGCCACATTTCCGAGATCCGGAAAGTTGCCGAAGGTATCCCAGTACTTGAGACCATGATAGCTGGGATCCGGC
>CAZWHG010000092.1:0-2611 GCA_964633785.1 uncultured Methanotrichaceae archaeon | reverse complement strand
TGGGGCTGGCCTACGCCGGGCTGGGCGAGACGCGCAAGGCCATCGAATACCACGATCATGCGCTGGCCATCACCTGCGAGATCGGCGACAAACAGAATGAAGGAAACATCCTCTGCAATTTGGGCAAAGCCTACCTGGACCTGAATGAAACCAACAAAGCCATCGAATACTGCACGGAGTCGCTGAACATCGTTAGCAAGATCGAATACCGAAAAGTTGAGGGGGAAGCTCTCTGCACTTTAGGCAAAGCCTATTATGATCATGGCCAGATCGACAAGGCGATCGATCATTGCGATCAGGCGCTGAATATCTTCAAGAAGATGGAATATCGCAGGGGAGAAGGTGAAGCCCTCTTCGCCAAGAGCCTGGCTCTGCACAAGCTCGGCCAGCGAGCGCAAGCCGCAGCTCTCGCAGCCGAAGCCCTCCAGATCTTCTCGCAGATCGAAAGCCCCTTGGCCGAGAAGGTCCGCCAGAAGCTGGCCGAATGGGGTTGCAGCCCGGAGGGGAATTAGCATGCAAATCATCTTTCTCGGCACCAACGGCTGGTACGACAGCCCCACGGGGAACACCATCTGCACCCTCATCAACTCTGAGAAGTACCACATCATCCTCGACGCCGGAAACGGCCTTTACAAAGCTGATCGCTACATCAAGGACGACCTGCCCGTCTTTCTCTTCCTCAGTCATTTCCACCTCGATCACATCGAGGGGCTGCACGTCCTCAGCAAGTTTCGTTTCAAAAGCCTCACCATCTTTGGTCAGAAGGGCACCAAAGCGGCCCTGAATACCATCGTCAATGAACCCTTCACCGTCCCTCTGGAAAAGCTGCCCTACCCGGTAGAGATCCGCGAGCTTTCCCCCGGCCCCTACAAGCTGCCCTTCGCCCTGGATTGCCGCTTCCTGGTGCATGCCTCGCCCTGCCTGGGCTATCGCTTCGATCTGGACGGCAAGACCATCACCTACTGCCCGGACACCGGCGTCTGCGAGAACGCCGTGCTCCTGGCGGCGGACGCCGACCTGCTCATAGCGGAATGCGCCCACCTGCCCGGCGAAGAGAACCCGGCCTGGCCTCACCTCAATCCAGAGGCTGCCGCCGCCATAGCCCGGCAGGCCAAAGCCCGACGCCTGGCGCTCACCCACTTCGATGCGGGCAGGTACACGAGCCTGCAGATGCGCCGCGAGGCTGTGGCGACGGTCCGGGACTTTCCGGGGATCGTAGTGGGAGAGGATGATCTGGTGATGCAGCTCTAGGTTAGGCGAGAAATGACCTGGATTGTTTTTTTTTTTCCATTGTTATTATTAATAGTCCATTAATAACTTATTCAGCCAAATTTAATTGCGAGAAAAGTTATAAGTATTATCAAATGATATTATCTAATAGTCAGGATTTATCAAAAAGATCTAAATGTATGAATCTAAAAGGGGCGTCGGCTAATGAGCATGGGAATTATCAGTTGCCAAAAATTTGGACAATTAATGCCAGAGAAAACCGTTAGCCAAGCGAGCATCTTGATCGCGGAAGATGATGAATCAAACCGGAAGGTAACCTGTGCAATACTCAAACACCTGGGCTACCATGCCGATGCTGTATCTAATGGCAGAGAGGCGCTGCAGGCCATGAAACATAGATCATATGACATAATCCTGATGAACTTAAGGATGCCGGAAATGGACGGTTTCGAAGCCACTCGATTGATTCGGGATCTCTGTCCTCCTTCCCGCCAGCCTACGATCATTGCTCTCACGGCTTCAGTGTTTCCTGACAGTAGAGAAATTTGTCTAAACGCTGGAATGGATGACTTCTTGCCAAAACCTGTGAGTGTAAATGATCTGGCTAAGATATTGAGCAAACATATTGATAATTTTCCTAGGCAAACTGCATTTGGGCCACCGCCACGCAAAAGCATTCCCTACTCAGAATCCTCTGCTAAAGAGCGAAAAAACCGTGCTGCCTTTCGTGCAGAACATCAGCCTGAGAAATTAGCTATATTCGAATAAAAGACTCTCTCCTCTTCCTCCAAGGGAATTATATACATATTTATCACATCTGACCTTAGCGAATATAAGTGAAGACATGTCGAAAGGACATTGCCTCTTCAAGGAAATGTACGGGGTTCATCATGGCTGAAAGGATACCTCCGCCGAGCAAAACGGTCCGAGTACGAGAGAAAGAGACGGGGAGAGCAAAAGTCCGAAGGGCCTGCCTGCGAAGCAGGAAGTCTCGCCTCTTGCCATTGTCGCCATCGGGGCATCTGCCGGCGGTCTGGAGGCCATAGAGCAGTTCTTTACTCACTTGCCCGGCAGTACCGGAATGGCCTTCGTGGTTGTCCCGCACCAGGACCGGAGCAGACCAGCCTTCTGTCCGAGATATTGCGAAGATACACCGATATGCCCGTGGTGGAAATTGGAGAATCTGGCGCAAAAGCCATGCCAAACACTGTGTATGCCAGGCGGTCGAACTCCGATCTTGCCATAATGAAGGGAAATTTGGCTCTTCTCAGACCGGCCTCCGCAGTTGGGGCCATTGATATTTTCTTCCGCCCCCAGCCGAAAATATGGTAGTGTGCCGAATTTTCTGTAAATTGGTCGGCCCTGTTATCCCACGAGTTAA
>CAZWHG010000091.1:0-2633 GCA_964633785.1 uncultured Methanotrichaceae archaeon | reverse complement strand
GGAGTTACTATAAAGGTTTACCCAGCTACCCACAGAAAATAGCGAGGAGCCAACAAATGTTAGTGCAGATAGTGCAGCCACAACGACTGAAGGAAACATCAATATCGGAGTGCTGCAATCTCTGACCGGTGATCTGGGAGCTTATGGAGGACCCATGAGCGATGGCATGAAGCTCGCAGCCAAGCAGATCAATGAAAACGGCGGATTGCTGGGAAAGAAGCTCATGCTTCTGGTTGAGGATGATCAGACCAACAACGTGGCAGCCGTCGATGCCGCCAATAAGCTGGTCAAGGTGGATAGAGTTCCGGTTATTGTGGGGGATACCGGCAGCGGCCAGAGCATGTCAATAATTGATATCACTACCGGGAGCGGTGTGCTGCAGATTTCTTCATCCAATACCGGCACGGAATTCACTACTTACAATGATAGTGATCTCTATTTCAGAACTGCGCCCTCGGATACACTGCAAGGATCGGCTATGGCCAATCTGGCTAAGCAGCGGGGCTACAAGACGGTTTCAACCATAGTCATCAACAATCCCTACGGAGTGGGCTTCGAGGAGGTCTTTGTTAAGGCTTTTGAGGCCGATGGCGGAAAGGTGCTGGAGAGAGTCAGGTATGATCCATCCCAGACGATCTTTGATTCCGAGGTGCAAAAGATCATAGCCGGCAATCCCCAGTTCATAATGATGGTTTCATACCCTGAGACGGGAAGCCTCATTCTCAGGACTGCCTACGAGAAGGGAGCCCTCACAAATACGCCATGGCTCCTATCAGAAGGCTTGAAGG
Source organism: uncultured Methanotrichaceae archaeon (assembly GCA_964633785.1). Classification (GTDB taxonomy): domain Archaea; phylum Halobacteriota; class Methanosarcinia; order Methanotrichales; family Methanotrichaceae; genus Methanothrix. The sequence goes on along the minus strand of CAZWHG010000091.1, from coordinate 1,845 downwards.
CTGAAAACCTGGCTGAACTTGCAGGAAAGGACTCTCGTAGCAGGTACATCGTGGCAGGGCTGCAGGGCCTGGCGCCGGACGAGAATGCGGGTGGAGCGGCATATGACACATTCCGGAATCTTTACAAGGAAGAGTACGGCAAAGAGCCTGGCATCTATTGCACCAACAGCTATGACGCTCTGGCTGTGGTGGCGCTGGCCATTGAACAGGCAAAGGAGGCATCCGGCAGGGCTATTGCCGACAACATAAGATCGGTTGCCAATCCGCCCGGCATCGAGGTCTCGGATCTGAAAGAAGCCCTGAACCTGGTGAGAGAAGGCAAAGACATCAATTACCAGGGCACATCTGGCAATATAACCTTTGACAAATATGGAGATGTAAGCGGATCATACACAGTCTGGACCATTGCTGAAAACGGAAGTATAGTCCAGGGCGAAAAGATCGCAGCTTGATCTTAGAAGAACCATTTTTTTCTATTTTTAATTATTTTTTATTGCCTCGGCAGAGCCAGTTGATGTTACTTGACTCAAAGTCCACATGATTGCGGCTTGCTCCAATGAGGCAGCTTGAATGTACGGAACACGACATACCGAAGGAATAAATCTGAATACAAATAGCCTTCGGTTTAAATGGTAAAATCAACAAGCGTATCCGCAAGCTCTTTGCCTCCTGCAATATAATATAACTTCAAGGAATAATCACCCGGAATCCAGGTTAACTGCTTACATGGCGCGGGAGCCTTAGCCGGGTAATCAACAGACTTGCAGATTTGATCAGGAATTATTTCCAGTACATAAAAATGGACTGCATCTGTAATCTCTTCAACAGAACTGATGTGGACACCAGGGCCAAAGGCAGGAACAAAGCGCGGTTCGATTTTGAAATTGATATTATCCAAGCCCATGATATCAGTTCCCAATTGGGTAATTTCAATTCCTACAAACACTTGGTCGGAATTTCCAGAAGCCGCGTGCCAAGTATTTATGTATATGATGTCCATCAGTGGAGCTATTGATAAATCTGTATTTGGAGTCATTAGCTCATGCCCGACATATCGTGGTTCCTTAGTGATTACTGGTTCATACCCTGCTGATTTAAGCTGATCAGAGTATGGATTTCCCTCATAAGCATCAACTGCATTCACTGCGAGCATAAGCAGAACAATATCAACCAGAAATCTCTTTGCTGCACACATATCCAATACCTCATTAGCCTGTCTCAATTATAAAGGCATATGCGATTAAGCCCTATAAAACTACTCACTACCTATTACCTTGTTGGAAAAAATTCGAAAAAAAATGGTCTGATTCGCAAACGGGGATTTTTGCTTTTTTTTGTTCTCTGCGGCCTAATCCAGTAAACGTTTTGGTTATTGAGTGAGCACAATTCCACACCTATTGTGAATGCTTCCCTTCCGACAGGATCTTGATGGTTACTCTTGGTCGGTACCATGCTCATCTTCACTTGCATCAAAGCATCAGCGGCTGCCTTCTCCTCGACCAGCTTCTTCACATACTCATATCTCATATTGCTGATTATTTGTGTCCTCGGGATAACCATTGTAGTAGGAGCTTTGATAGGTATGCGATGGATGAGCATTGTCAAGGCTTGGGGCATCGATGCTCTGCATAGATGCGCCGAAACCGCAGTTGACAAAAGCTCCTTGAGTGAGTCCGTGAGCCCACCAAGAGTTAGGTGAGCACGGCAGCTCTCTGCATCCTGGCTTTTCAGGGCGCATAGCAGCCCCATCGATCGTGCAGCATGGCTAAGTCGAGAAGCAATGCAGTAATTTACCATTCTTCGATTTAATTAGACAGAAAACAAAAGAGATTAAATTAGGTGAGC
>CAZWHG010000090.1:0-3393 GCA_964633785.1 uncultured Methanotrichaceae archaeon | reverse complement strand
AGATCTTTGGGTATCATGGTCCTGTGTCCTCCAGTTTGCTAAGACAGGTAGGATAACAGGGCCTTCCTTATTGATATCAATTTACAGAAAATTCGTTACGCTGCCTGCTGAAATGCTGATGATTGCTGTTGATCATCTATACGTAATCGTATACATCATTGATTCACGTGGCGATAACTGATTTTGGCTTATAATTCTTGTGGTAAAGGTGGGGGAAATGTTTTTAAACAAATTGCTTGACAGGGCACATTGTAGTACAACTTGGTACATCAAAGGGAGTAAAAAATATGAATATGCTTATGATTTCTCAAAGTGCAGGAGCTTATCTGCACCAAAAGGAGGAAAAAGGATCATGCCTTTACCTTATTTCGCTCTGCTGGTCTCAATAATAATTATGCTTTCCATAACACTCTTCATTCTGATGAGGAGGTATAATGATCAATGAACTGCTGCTCGTAGCCTATGTAGCATTCATAGTCCTGTTCTCCTTCAAGCTGCACCAGGGGACTTTATCGGGCTTTGTCCTCTCCGACCGCAATGTAGCTTATCCTGTGGTCATAGGCATTGCCTTTACTGCGGCCTATTTCAGTGCAGCGTCCTTCCTGGGCGGCGGTGGATATGGCCTTGTCGCCGGCATGCCCTGGGTAGTATTCTGCACCTTCTTTCACGTGGCCTTCGCCTGTCTCGCCTGGCTCATGGCAGGAAAGATCTGGGCCATGGCCAAGCAGTATGATGCCAAGACCGTGCCCCAACTGCTAGAAAAAAGATACAACTCCCCTACGGGCAAGGTAATCCTGGCAGCGATAATGCTGCTCCTCTATACCGTATATCTGGTACCGATCTTCAAGGGATGCGCCACCCTTTTTCAGGGCCTGATCGGTGTCAGCTACCTGCAAGGCCTCATGATCGCCGTATTCATTGTGGCCGCCTACTATGCCATCGGCGGGCTGCCGGCCATAATCTGGATCGGATTTATCCAGGGCGTTCTAATGCTCATAGGTGCGGTCTTACTCTACGGGGGCCTCTTTTCCGCAGGCGGCGGATCGGAGATCTGGCAAAATATCCCGGCAAGTGTGCTCTCCATGCAGGGCCTCAATGTTCCCTGGCAAAAGACCCTGGGAATGGCTTTTTCCATAAGTCTGGGACTCTTAGCGCTCCCTGATTTGCTCATCATGATATTCTCGGCCAAAGACCGAAGAGTGGTCCGCTTCGCCGGCGTCTGGGGGCCACTCTCCATTGCTGTCTACGCTCTTTGCATATTCTCTTTGGGGATTTTGGCCTATGGAGTATTGAGCACACAGCAGCTGGCACCGTTCCTTAAGAATCCCGATGGTCTGGTGCCCTTCCTGGCCAAGACGCTCCTGCCGCCCGGATTTGACGGCATCATACTTCTGGCAGCCATATCCGCGGCATTGTCCACAATGAGCGCTATTGTGCTGGTCACCACCACTTCACTCACATCTGATATTCTACGCTACCTGCATCCTGAGATCTCTGACAAAAAGACACTGCTCCTCACTCGTATTGTAGGAGTGTCCATCTTGCTGATAGCAGCTATTTCGGCAGTTGATGTTCCCCAACAGATCGTGCCCCTGGTATCAGTGAGCATGGGAGTCATCGCATGCTGCGTCTTTGTGCCGCTCATCTTCGGCCTCTACTGGGATCGAGGCAACCAGACAGGCCTTATAGCCAGCCTGCTTGTTTCTTTCTCTTCGGTAGTGACCTGGAACTTTTATGGCAATCCAATCATCCACCCAGTCTTCATAGGTCTTGTGTGCGGCACGGCGGCTTATGTGCTAGGAAGTCTGGCGACGAGCCGGCCCAACAGAGTGCGGGAGGCATAGAGGGGAAAAGTCATCTAAACGATTGGCAAAAGAATATAATATGCAGACTATTTGCTAATTATATTTTTTTATAATTCTTTTTTGTGGAAGGATTTTTCAAATTTGCAAAAGCGTTTGCGGTAAAGTCTCCTTCCTCTTTTGACCTTTTTTGGGGTACTCCTGGATTAAATTAATATACCGAATCAGAGAGGCATATTCATATCCACGAAGGAGGGAAAATATGGCTGAGATGAGAAATTTCGCCCTGCGCGATGCTGAGGGGAATGAGATTGGAGTTTTTACAGGAAAATCACCCAGACAGGCGGCCCTAAAGGCAGCCAACCGGGGCTATACCGATATCAAGCTGCGCGAACGCGGTACCAAGAAGGTACATGTGTTTACAGGAGAGAGAGTGCAGGTGGACAAGCCTGCGGGCGCACCGGCCTGGATGCCTGACAAGATTTGGAAGCCAAAGGTAAAGAAGGTAGGCATCGAGAAACTGGAATAATCGAAAATTAGAAATCTAAAGTACACAAGATGATCGCGAAAGGCTGGTCTACCGCCTGTCCTTAGAATTTTAAGCTTGGAGAAATGGGATGATGGGCTAGGATCTAGCTCATCCTCGCATCCTAGCCTCATAGCGGGGGATTATCCCATCCGTACTTTTTTCGCATCCTTGCCAGGCTTAAAGGCACAATTCGTTTCAAAATACTTCCAGCCGCTCCAGGTGGTGCCATCAGGGTCATATGGAGAAGCATCGTTGTTGGCCTGTATGCGCCAATAGTAAACGGAATCATCGCCCGGCATGGTTCCCAATGAACCAGAACATCTGAATCCTTTTGTCACTTTGCTGGCATCAAAATCTTCTTCAGCTACAATCTCGTCGCTGTCGTCGAGGTAGTTGTAGTTGATCACCTGCACATGGTACTCCGTGGCCAAAGAAGCCGCAGTCCAGGTAAAGACGGGTGTGTTGGTAGAGATGAGACCCTGGGGGGATATAGGTGACGATTTGCCTGGAGGTCTGTCCTGATATCTGAAGCTCTTGTAATAGCTCCAGGGGCCTTCTCCCTTGCAATTAATGGTCTGAATCCACCATCTGTAGGTTCCTGGATCGAGATACAACTCTGGCGTGATGGAGCAGGTTTTGTCTGTCTCAGAGTATACATCTTCGGCATTGAGGTAGTCACTGATAAATATGGGCTCATTTTGAAGATTTGCCAGTGCCACCTTAAGACGATACTGAGTGCATCCTGCCACGGGATTCCATATAAAGGTCGGATTCATGCTGCCAATGTTATCTTTGGGCGATACGAGTGTCGTCCTGCCTGGGAAAGTGGAAGATGTGCAAACCGTAAAATCCATCGAATCGCTCTCTATATCGTCGCCGCAGTTCGAGCACAGAATGCTCCATGTGTAATCTCCTGGGTCCAGGATTGAAGACGGTGTCACATAGTATCCATTCGTATCTGATGAGACATCCGAGGCCTCGTAACATTGCTTGAGCACGACATCATCCGGTAGTGTGCCGAATTTTCTGTAAATTGGTCGGCCCTGTTATCCCACGAGTTAA
>CAZWHG010000089.1:0-4755 GCA_964633785.1 uncultured Methanotrichaceae archaeon | reverse complement strand
AGCGCCTCGGTAGCTCAGCTGGTCCAGAGCGATTGACTTGTAATCAATAGGTCGCGTGTTCGAATCACGCTCGGGGCTTTCTCATCACCAAATAAAATCACAATCTTTGGTTATTTTATTACAGAGATTCACTCAATGGACAATAGGGATTTAGGCCTGATTATCTGTTCAGGCCTTCTTTACCTTCTTCATATCCAGCCTGGTTTTGCACCTTGGGCAGGCTTTAGGCTTATTTACTCTCGTCTCCCATCCATAATGGCATTTTGGGCATCTCATCTGTTTCATATTAATACAGTTGTAATAAGAGTATTAATAACTTTCGATAGTATATGATTATCCTTACTACTCTGCTAAGCGCAAAGCCTATAATTGAATGAACGTGGTAAATACAGAATTTCATGAACGAGATTTTGGAGATTCTTTCCGAAAACGCCAAGGCAACCCCTTCTGAAATCGCGGCCCTGCTGGGCAGACCGGAAGAGGATGTAGCCAGAGAGATCCGAGAGCTGGAAGACGCCGGCGTAATAAGAAAGTACATCACTTTGATCAATTGGGAAAAGCTCGATCAGAGTTTTGTCTTCGCCGTTTTGGAGCTGAAGGTAGCGCTGCAGCGAAAGACGGGCTACGACGCCGTAGCGGAAAGGATTGCCAACTTCTCGGAGGTAGAATCGGTGCGGCTTATCTCGGGAGATCACGACCTATCCGTTACAGTGCGAGGCAAGTCCATGAAAGACATCGCTTACTTCGTAGCGGAGAAGATTGCGCCCCTGGAAGGCGTTCAATCAACTTGCACCCACTTCATCCTCAAGAGCTACAAGGAGCACGGTGTAATTCTCACAGAAAAGCAGAGGCCCAAGAGATTGGTGATTACTCCATGAAGCAGAGCCTGAAAAATGTAATCCTTCCCGCCTGGAATGCCGAACAGCATTTAAACCAGGTTGTCAAAGACATGCCTCCTTCGGGCATTAGAAAGTTCTTCGATCTGGTAAGCGAAATGAAGGGAGCAATCTCTTTAGGTGTGGGAGAACCGGACTTTGTCACGCCATGGCATGTGCGCGAGGCCTGCATCTATTCACTGGAGTCGGGGATCACTCATTACACCTCCAACAAAGGCATGCCCGAGCTTAGAGAGGCGATCAGCGAGTCGGTGCGCTGTGATCAGGGGCTGACCTATGACCCTGCTGAGCAAATACTCATCACCACCGGTGTCAGCGAAGCAGTTGATCTGGCCTTTCGCGCCACGCTAAATCCCGGTGACGAGGTCATTGTCCCTGAGCCATGCTATGTGGCCTACACTCCGGACATCCTTCTGGCCGGAGGAGTGGCGCAGACGGTCCCCACTCGCCTGGAAGATGAGTTCCGGTTGCAACCCGAGGACCTTTCCAGAGCAGTTACAGACAAGACACGTGCCCTGCTGCTCAGCTACCCCAACAATCCCACAGGTGCCATAATGACCCGCTCCGATCTGGAGGATCTGGCAGACGTGGTTGTCGAGAACGATCTTCTCGTCATATCCGATGAGGTTTATGCCAAGCTTACCTATTCAGGCAGCCACGTCAGCTTCGCACAGCTGGAGGGCATGCAGGATAGGACGGTCATCCTCAACGGTCTATCCAAGTCGCATGCCATGACCGGTTGGCGGGTAGGCTACGTTCTCGGTGATCCGGCACTGGTGGGAGCCATGACCAAGGTGCATCAGTACACCATGCTAAGTGCCCCGACCATGGCCCAGGTGGCGGCATTGGAGGCCATGCAGAACGGCGAGGAGGGCATGCTGCAAATGAAGCATGAGTATGACCTGCGCCGGCGCATGTTCGTCTCCGGCCTAAATCGAATCGGTCTGGACTGCTTCGAACCCAGGGGAGCCTTTTACGCCTTCCCCTCTGTGAAAGCCTGGGGCCTTTCTTCAGATGAATTCGCGGAGCGGCTTCTCAAAGAGCAGAAGGTAGCAGTAGTGCCGGGCAGCGTCTTCGGGCCAAGCGGCGAAGGATTGCTGCGCTGCAGCTATGCCACATCCCGTGAAGAGCTGATTGAGGCGCTGGACAGGATAGAGAAATTCCTCGCCGGACTTTAAAAATTTATTTAGAGACGATAAAAAATGCTGAAAGCTATATTCAAATCGGAGCAGACGGACCGGCTGGCAGGCGGGCTGGCAGCACTTGGCCTCTCACCCAATGCCTGGACGCTGCTCTCCCTGGCCCCGGCGCTGGCGGGTATGGCCGCGCTGATGGACGGGCGGCTGGGCATCGGCCTGGTGCTTTTCTCCCTGTCTGCCTTTCTCGATATCGTGGACGGGACGGTAGCCCGCGTAACAAATCAGTCCACCGCCAAGGGCGCCTTCCTGGACGGAGTGGTGGACAGGTACGTGGAACTGCTGCTCTACCTTGGTCTGCTCTTCTATTTGGGAAGAGGCGAGTTTCTGGGGCTGGCTTACGAGATTTGGTTTATGCTGCTCTTCTTCGGATCGCTCATGACCACCTTTGTACGGGCCTATGCCGATCACCGAGGGATAGTGAAGGGCGAGGCGGAGCTGAAGAAGATGGGCGGGCTGCTGGAGCGTTTTGAGAGGCTCATGCTGCTTTACGCAGGAATGTTCCTGGGCCTTTTCAATACCCAGTGGCTGGTAGTAGCGATAGTAATAACGGTGGTGCTGGCCAATGCCACGGCGCTGCAGAGGATAGCGTTTGCCGTCAGGCATGGAAATTGACGCAATGAGATACATGCTAGAAAGTTTGGGGCATAAAGGCCGAAAGCTGATATGCCCTACGACTTTGAAGAGCCAGAGGACATCTCCGAATCTCATGAAGCTAACTACACGATTTCTTGGCGAGCGAACCGGAAATCAATGCTTTCAGCGATTGACAGTGTACAAACGTTCACCTAAATATATAATTTAGTATTGCCAGTTCCATGATGATGCTTTATATAATGGAAAGGATTTCAAAAGAGAAGGTGATCAGATTCATGACAAAGGGTATAGTGGGTGTGGGAATCGTATTTAGCTTTTTTATATTATTTGGTTCATGTTATTCGGTTGACTTAACCAGCGGTGGAAACAACTCCACTTCACTGAATAACACAACCGGGTTGAATGTCACCAATACTACTCTGAATCCCCTCAATGGTGCTATTGATTCGATCCTTGGAAAATCAGCAAACAAGTCTGATCTCTGGAATTGGGGGGATGTTCCCGCAGGATACACCAGAAAGGATGGCAAGATCATTCCAGAAGCGTTATCGGATTCCGATAACTCTGTTATGGAGACACCTTCTATGTTATCGCCCAATCCTAATGCGGACGGTAGAGCCGGGGGGCTATTAATCAGACCGGAGTGAGTCTGAGGGTGAATGTATTGGCTCGTCTGAGATATAACTTTTATTATTTTTATTCTTCATAGTTCTGTATGTTCCAATTTTTGATATTTTTATAATATTTTCTAATTATAATTGGCTAAGAAGCCTGTACTTTCCAAGTACAGTCTGCATTACTAAGTAAATATGCTATTATTATGATATAAATATCGATTTTGCATACTTAAAGTCCCGACATCCAACTGAGTGCATTCTACATAATTTTAATAACATGTAACTCCTATTATCATTATATGTCAGATCGTTCCCTTGTCTTACTGGCAGACGCTTCTGATCGAGTAAAAGGAGTGCAAAAGCTCCTTGCCGAGTTTGACCTGCATACAGACGGAACCATAGCCTTGAAAGCTAACTACAATAGCGATGATCCATTCCCTGCCACGACACACCCTGAAACCTTTATGATACTGGCGGAACATCTGAAGAAGATCTCCCGCACCCTGATCATGGCAGAGCGCAGCGGCATGGGCAATACTGCAAGCGTGCTTAAGAACCGTGGCGTCCTTGATCTCTCTCATAAGTTAAGCTTCAAGCTACTGAACCTCGATTCCGCAGTTCCTGATGACTGGCATGATGTGCAAGCGGAAGGACTGAACTGGATGCATGGCTTCAAGATAGCCAGAGTCTTTAAAGAAGCCGATAAGATTGTCCAAACATGTTGTTTGAAGACTCATAGATTCGGCGGGCACTTCACAATGTCTCTGAAAAATTCAGTGGGGCTTATAGCAGCACGCCCAAAAGGTACTTCCTATGACTACATGCGGGAGCTTCACTCTTCTATCTACCAACGGCTTATGATCGCAGAGATAAATAAGTTCTACAACACGGATCTAATCCTCATGGATGCCACACAGGGTTTCTCACATGGCGGGCCGGATCAAGGTACATTAATCAAGCCGGGGCTACTCTTGGCAAGCACAGACAGAGTTGCTATAGATGCTGTAGGAGTGGCATTACTACGGCTTTACGGCACTACATCAGAGGTAATGAAAGGGCGAATCTTTAGGCAAGAACAGATCGCCCATGCGGCTAGCTTAGGAGTTGGGGTAGATTCCGCCAAACAGATAGAGCTTGTTCCACAAGACGAACACAGCCAGAATGCAGCAGATGCAATTCGCAAAGTTCTCGATGATCAGGGATAAATGAGGATTTCGCCAGTCTAAGATCTGCTACCATCGATGTCGCTAAATAATTTCAAATAAGTTCGCGATCCATGTGAAAAGACGCGAAAAAACTGAATATCAACGCGACATAAACACCGCCAAAGGCAGTTTAAAGCAAAATCGACATTTGGCTGGTTATTAAGTGCGGGGGATGGGATTCGAACCCATGAACACCTTCGTGACTGGACCCTGAATCCAGCGCCTTTGACCTGGCTTGGCAACC
>CAZWHG010000088.1:0-4831 GCA_964633785.1 uncultured Methanotrichaceae archaeon | reverse complement strand
TGGAACCTGATCACAGGAAGAAGATATTTTAAGCTAGGTTTTTGGGAATACTCTTCGTTTTGGGCAGATAAATTCCAGTTCTCACCTTCAAAAGCACTTGTCAAAAGGCTCAATCCCTGTGATGCCACAAGAGAATCTAGCGATATAAACTCAAGAGATGCAACTTTGGTGTATATCGTAATAGATTCAAGTGTAGGTTTTACTTTCTCTGTTAAAAAAATTGCAGGAAATGTGGCAGCCTCCGGAAAAACTGGAAGCTCCCCAAAATCGATTATCTGAGTTAAGTAATTGCTTTCTCTAAGTAATTCCTTAATGGCTTGCCATAATTTGAACGCATGAATTTATTGCTCGATATGAATCCGAAGGTTCCACCATTTCTGAGAACTTCATGCCCACGCTCAAAGAAATAGACGTAGAGATCTGCTATGTTGTGATAGACTTTAAACTCGTTCTCAAAGTATCGCTTGTCATCGCTCAAGCGTTCCTGCCGCACATACGGTGGATTCCCAATCACTACATCGAATCCCCGATTCTCCCCCTGGAAGGCCTCCGGATATTCCAGCTCCCAGTGGAAGAATCTTTTTTCCTGCCCCAGCGCCTGCGCCCGCGTGAACCACTCCCGCGCCCGCAGGCCGGACCAGTCCGGAAACTTCTCCGGGCTGAGGTGGTTTTGCAGCTCGTAGTAATCGTCATCGCTCAATTTGTTGCCGAAGAAAGTGGACAGCCAGACATTGGAAAGCTCGTTCAGCCTGCGGGAGAGCTCCGACTCCTTGATCTGGCGGAACTGATCCTCTTTCCATTTGACCATTCTTAAATTGTCGTCCGGCAGGGCGGCCATGAGGCTGTACCTTTTGAGCAGGCCGTCCGTATGGCTCTTCAGCCCAAAGCTCCAGAGCGGCGTCTGCTCCGCCTGCCCGCCCGGCAGCACCGTGAGTTTTTCCAGCTCCGCTCCAATTAGCGAGTTTCCGCAGCGCAGGTGGTGATCCAAAAAGCTGAGGGGCTTGTTGGAGGCAACAGTGGTCAGCCACAACGATAATTTGGCCAGCTCCACGGCCATAGGGTTGAGATCCACGCCGTAGATGCAGTTCCTGACTACTTCCCGGCGCGCCCAATGAATGTCGTTCTCCGCAATGTCTTCCGATTCCAACTCCTCATGTCGGGCTATCTCTTTGGCATGAATAATCTCCCTGGCAATGTAATCCGTAGCCTCGACCAGGAAATGACCCGACCCCATGGCCGGATCGAGCACCTTTAGGGAAAGAAGCTTCTTGAGAAGATCCTTGCGTAGCTCCTCAGACCAAATGGCTTCCTCCATCATCGGATCTATCATTGGCCCAATTGTGTTTTTCACTATGTACTTCACGATATATTCAGGTGTGTAGAAGGAGCCTGTGGCCTTTCTTTCGCCCTTATCCGTCACCAAATACAGGCCGCCAGGCATCACGCTGTCGGTGAATTTCTTGCCGGCTCCGCCCGCCGGCAACCAGACCTCTTTGCCCTTTTCTTTGACGGCCACCATTGGCACCTTGGCCAGGTGCAGTTTGTACTCAAGAATGCCTTCATAGATCGATCCCAGGTGTCGAATGTCCAGGGACGAATAATCAACGAAGACCATTTTCCCCTCACCCTGGGAGCGCGCCAGGAGGTCAATGGCCTCTGCCAGATATGAGTTTCCGATCTTCTTTTGAGTGAGAAAGGTATTTTTCGAGGGATCGAAGAGCCCGCCATTGTATGCCGGTATGTAGAACTCTTCCTTAGGATAACCGAAGGCTTCACTACCATCGTTTATGAGACGAAACAGGTCCTTTAATCCTTCCCAGTAAGTAGATCTGACTGCCAGCATGGTCTCGCCCTGATCCATCTTTTCTGAGATTTCTTCCTTAAGCTTTCGTAGACTCATTTCCTGGTAGTGTTTGTTGTCGGTGTTGAGAAGCTTCCTGCTCTCTGCATAGAAGATGAAAAGCATTCGGTAGAGCAGGCGCATGGAGTTGTCCTGCACATCTCTTATGTCTTCCAACGCATGGGACAACGAGTTTGATTGCTCTGCATAAAAGCCAACAGCGAGGACCTTCATTGCTTTATAGACATTCTCTTGCAGATCAGTTCCAATCTTCTGGGCGTATGCTGCGCTCTCCTCTCTGATTCTATCCAGGAAAGATGTGCCGAGCGGCACCTGGGGGAAGGCTTCTAGCCGGAAGAAGAGATAAAAATACTTGAAAGGAGTGATGTCGCCGCTCTCCTCGATCCTGTTGATCAGATCCGGGAGGTTTACCTCATAATAACAGTCCATCTTGACGCTGGTGTCTTCGTGGTAAAGCCTCCACATTCTCCCGTTGGTGAGAATTGCCCACTTCGCTGGGGTTGCTCGCAGATAGTTGTCAATCTGATAGCTTGGATTGGCCATGTCTCTTTGAGCCTTCCCCTGGCGGCTCTTGTCCAGGGCTACATTCCACGCTTTTGCATCCCCGACGACAACGGCCTTTTTATAAAAACCGTCTGAGTCTTTCTTGTGGGAATAAGCCTCATCCAGCGTCGTTTTATCTGGAAAGAAGGCATAGTCGGGTTTCAGAGGGTCATGATGCACGCTTTCTTGAACCCCGTAATGATGACCGAGTTTATCAAACACCGGCCTGATCAAATTGTGCTCCAGATCCGCCTCAACGTACCTTTCGAAATTTTTCCCTTTCCGCTCGAAGATCTCTTTTATTTGCGAGAATGTTTCACGGAGATTTGCATCATCATCCCATTCTGGGACTTTCTGAATCATATTCTCTAAGTAATGATTTGAAAAAAGGCCGCTGTTATTGAATGCATTCATTATCTTTGCCGTCTCCGTGGTTGCCGCCAATTGCCTATCCTCCGAGTAAGGATCTTTCACCATATCCAAAAGCTTTGCGGGAAGCAATTGGATTAGGTGGCCAGTGCATCAGGGCGCGCAGCAGGCCGGCAGCCGGGGGAGATCCTGGTGATCGGGCCAGGCCGCAGATATCCGGGTGCCTTGCAGGCCGAAGGGAGAAGCCTTTCAGGGGGCGGGTGTTACACGCTGCTACTAAGCAGGTGCACCGCCGCCGCTTCACTGCATTTTTCGCACTGCTTTGCATTTAACGTCCGCCAGATTCCTCTTTTTCCAGGCCTCCTTTTCTCAATTTGCCTCTGGCCAGAGAGGCAAAAATCCCCAGGATGCAGAGAGCGGAGAAGACGGCAAAGGACACCTTGACGCTGGCCAAAAACTCGGGATAATACAGAGGAATAATCTCTACATCACCCAAATAAAGTGAGAAGACCATCATGACAAAGCTCATGCTGGCAACCTGCCCTACCAGACGCATGGTTCCCAATGTTGCCGATCCTACGCCGTAGTGGCATGGCTCAACTGAGGACATGATTGCATTGGTGTTGGGGGACGTGAACAGCGCCAGCCCCAGGCCTAGGGTGATGAGACTGATCACAATGAAATATAGGCTTGTCTCTGCGCTTAAAAAGACGAATGCCAAGACGGCCACAAACGTGAGTGCCATTCCGGCAGTAGCCACTAAGCGCGGCTCCATCCTGTCGGAGAGCTTTCCCGTAAATGGGGAGAAGATGGCCATCATCGCCGGCTGGGCCAGCATGATCAGCCCGGCCTGATCGGGCGCGAGCCCCTTGATGTACTGCAGATAGAGGCTGAGCAGGAAGGTTATGGCAAAGGTGGCGCTGTAGCTGATGAGGGCCGCAAGATTAGAGTAAGCATAGACATGATTCTTTTTAAAGAGTCTCACATCCAGCACCGGACAGGCCACCCCCGACTCCCAGCGGATCAGCAGGAAAAAGGTCGCTGCTCCCACCAGTACCAGCGCAGCCCCTTCCCACGCCGGAAGAAGGGAAAAGCCGAACATAACGGCCACGAGCATCAAGCTGTAGATTATCGATCCGATCAGATCCAATCTGTCCTCTCTGGCTCCCGCCCACTCGCCTTTCAGCTTCCACAGCCCCAGCACCAGCGGAATGAGTCCCAGGGGAACGTTGATCAGAAAGAGGCTTCTCCAGCCAAAATATTCGGTGAGCAGCCCCCCCAGAAAGGGCCCCAATGATAGTCCCAGGTAGACGGAAGCGGCATTGATTCCTAAGATCCGGCCCCGCTCCTGCAAGGGGAATACGCTGACCAGAATGGCAGTTCCCGTGCCGAAGATCATCGCGCTGCCGATGCCCTGCAGCACCCTCGAGCCGATAAGGATCATGGAAGAGGGAGCAAAGAAGGCGACCAGGGATGATGCCGTGAATATGAAAAGGCCCATGAAAAAGACCTTCTTCATGCCGTAGATATCTGCGATCTTTCCGAAGGGCACCATAAAGACGGCGGCGGAGAGCAGATAGCTGGTGGCAATCCAGCCCAATAGGATGGCATCCATGGAGAACTCGTCACCAATGGCAGGGAGAGCAATGTTGATGGAGGAAGCCATGAAGGGCGGCAGGAAGGAGGTCAAGGTAGCGATGACCAAGGCGCATCTTTTGATATCTGAGCCGGGACATGCACTCATTTATGTCTGAATTGAGGGCCGGTCGGATTAACCTTTTGCCCAAATCCGACCATCTTTCGACCATTTAAGCTTGCTTTGGTCATTCCCTGGTAAATCGAATGCATTAAGTTCTTTAATGAACTATCTTTCCAGATGCCGTTTAATTGTTCTAAATGCAGCGTAATGGTTCCTAAATGTTCTTTTTTTAGGCTCTTCGCTGTTTCATGTGGGTAAATTGAATTCAAGTTTTCCCATCCTAAGATAAATAGTGATAATAAAATTGGCTCCTCGCTGTTTCATGTGGGTAGATTGAATTCGAGCTTTCCCGTCCTAAG
>CAZWHG010000087.1:0-4947 GCA_964633785.1 uncultured Methanotrichaceae archaeon | reverse complement strand
TGACTTGTGGGATTACAGGGCCAGCAAAATTTACAGAATGTTCGGCACACTACCTTTCAGCATATGAAAATCAAGGAGAAAACAAGAATTGAGACGTTTGATGTCCGGCAACGAGGCCCTGGCCAGAGGCGCCTTTGAAGCCGGTGTGACAGTCGGCGCAGGCTATCCGGGAACTCCATCCACTGAGATCCTGGAAAACCTGGCGCTCTACAAGCCAGATGTGTATTGCGAGTGGTCGCCCAATGAGAAGGTGGCCTTTGAAGTTGCGGCTGGGGCATCTCTGGCCGGAGCCCGCAGCATTGTGACCATGAAGCATGTGGGGCTGAATGTAGCCGCGGACCCGCTCATGACCTTGAGCTACATCAGCGTGGAGGGAGGTTTTGTGGCCTGCGTTGCCGATGATCCGGGCATGCACTCCTCGCAAAACGAGCAGGATACCCGCAATTATGCCCGTTTTGCCAAGATTCCCTTATTCGAGCCGTCAGACAGCCAGGAAGCCAGAGATTTCCTCAAACTGGCCATCCAGGTCTCAGAAGAGTTCAAGACCCCGGTCATCCTGCGCACCACCACCCGGATCAGCCACTCCCGCAGCCTGGTGGAGCTGGGAGAGAGGAAGCTATCCAAGAAGAAGATCGGTCTGGTAAAGGATCCGCCTCGCTTTGTGCCCATACCTGTCTGGGGCAGGCCCATGCGCCTGAGGGTGGAGGACCGGCTAATTCGTCTGCAGGCTATCTCGGAAAGCTCGCCCGCCAATCGTCTGGAATGGCGGGACAAAAGCTTGGGAATCATCACCTCTTCCATTGCCTACCAGTATGCTCGAGAGGTCTGGCCCGAAGCAAGCGTGCTCAAGCTGGGCATGTCCTACCCTTTTCCGGATAGCTTGATCAGAGAGTTTGCAGCAGGCGTCTCCAATCTGCTTATAGTAGAGGAGCTGGACGACTTTATCGAGCAGCACGTCCGGGCCTTGGGCCTAGCCTGCCGGGGAAGAGATTTTGTTCCCGGCATCATGGAACTTTCTGTGGACCGCCTGCTGGCGGCAAAAGCCCTCCTGGAAGGAAGGCCGGTAGAAGAGCCAAAGCCGTCTGCCTTTTCGGACAGACTGCCGCCCCGTCCGCCAGTGCTCTGTCCCGGCTGCCCGCATAGAGGCATCTTCTATTCCTTGGGCAAGAGGGACGTCGTGGTAACGGGGGACATCGGCTGCTACAGTCTCGGAGCTTTTCCGCCCCTGGACAGAATGGACAGCATCCTATGCATGGGTGCCGGCATATCCATGGCGCACGGCCTGGAGAAAGCGGGCGAACCCCGTAAGGTCGTAGGCATAGTGGGCGACTCCACATTCTTTCACTCCGGCATCACCGGCCTCCTGGACATAGCCTACAACAAGGGCCGCTCCACCATAATCGTACTGGACAACCGCACCACGGCCATGACTGGCCATCAGGATCATCCCGGCACTGGCAGAACGCTCATGGGTGAAGTGACAAACGCTGTCTGTATAGAGGATATCGGTCGAGCCTGCGGAATATTGCGCGTCAGTGTGATCAATCCCTACAACCTGGACCAGGCAAACCGGGTCATCTCCGATGAAATCGCAGCCGAAGAGCCGTCTCTGATCGTCTCGCGTGCTCCCTGCCCTCTGCGAGAGAAGAAGAGGGTGGGCGAAGGACGCAAGATTCTGGCAGAGGAATGCAAGGGCTGCGAGCTGTGCCTGGGTCTGGGCTGTCCGGCTATTGAAGGCGGAGAAGGAGGCCCTCGGATAAACGAGACACTTTGTGCTGGCTGCGGCTTGTGTCAGCAAGTATGCCCTGCAGGGGCTATCGTCAGCTGGGTGAGATCATGAGTGAGATGGAAAATTCTGCAAAGCAGACTGCCAGGGCAGAGGAGACGAAGAGCATCGTAATAGTTGGCGTGGGCGGCCAGGGAATTTTGCTGGCCAGCGAGATCCTGGCCCAAGCGGCTATGCAGGAGGGCTACGATGTCAAGACTAATGAGGTGCACGGCATGGCGCAGCGGGGCGGCTCAGTGACTGCTATGGTCCGCTATGGCAAAAAGGTTCATAGCCCCCTGGTGGCCAGGAATGAGGCTCACATTCTGGGGGCTTTAGAGAAGATTGAGGGGCTTCGTTATGCAGATTATCTCCGGCCGGGCGGCCTGGCAGCGATTAGCTCTCAAGCCATCATGCCCGTTACCGTCTCCTCGGGCGCTGCATGCTATCCGCAAGACGCAAAAGAGCTGCTGAAACAGGCCTTTCCCAGGCTGGTTTACGTCGATGCAACCAGGATTGCCGGCGACCTAGGCGACATTCGAGCAGCTAATATCGTCCTTTTGGGAGTCATTTCGCAGGGTCTGGATCTGGCCTTAGAGTCCTGGGAGAATGCCATTATGCTGTGTGTTAAGGAGAAGTTTCTGGAGATCAACAGGAAAGCGTTTGCCGCGGGAAGGTGCCATTCATGAAGACTGACGAGTTTTTTCAAAACAAATCAATGGAAACCGCTTCCTCAAAGGACATAAGGGAGATGCAGTCCGCAAGGCTGAAAGCAATAGTCAAACACGTTTACGAATCTAATCCTTCTTACCGGCAGCTCTTCGCCCAGGCCGGGATCAGACCGGATGACATCCGGACTGCCGCTGACATAATCAAGCTGCCCATGACCAACAAAGACATACTGCGAGATAGCTATCCTTTTAGGCTGTGCTGTGTGCCCCGAGAAAAAATCGTGGAGATGCACATGTCCTCCGGCTCTACCGGAACCCCGGTGATCATGCCCTACACCGAGAATGATCTCTTGCAGTGGGCGGAGTGCATGGCCAGATGCTACCGCATGGCCGGTGCGAAGCCCGGAGACGCTACCCAGATCACGCCTCTCTTCGGCCTTTTCAACGGCGGATTTGGCATGTATCACGGAGCGCGGGCGGCTGGACTTTTTGTCATTCCCGCCGGACCGGGAAACACTGCCCGGCAGATACGTCTGGCTAAAGACCTCAAGACGCGCGTCTTCACAGGCGTGGTCAGCTATGGGGTGCGGCTCATGGAGATCCTGGTGGAGCAAGATGAGACCTTGCCCGATCTGAAGATAGGCATCTTCGGAGCGGAGGCGTTCTCCGAGTCCATGAAGAAGAAGATCTCCGAAGGGCTGAACATCGATGTCTTCGACATCTACGGCATGACTGAGTCGGGCGGCGTGGGCACATTGGGCATGGACTGCCCGGCTCATGACGGCTTGCACGTCTGGGAGGATCAGTACATCATTGAGATCATCGATCCCAAGACGGGGGAGCCGGTGGCCGATGGGGAGGAAGGCGAGCTGGTCTTCACCTCGCTGACGCGAGAGGCGCTGCCCATGATTCGCTTCCGAACGGCTGACCTGACACGCATCATCTCGCGGGATACCTGCGAGTGCGGCAGAACGCACCTCAAGATCGCCCCCATCACCGGACGGCGGGACGATATGCTCATTGTCAAGGGAGTCAACTTCTTCCCGAAGCAAATCGAGCAGACGCTGCTGGGCATACCCGGCATAGGCAACAACTACCAGATCATTGTAGAAGAGGTAGACGGGGTCAACAATGTGCGGGTAAATGTGGAGGCCCAACCTGGGGTTACCGGCTACATGGTGGAAAAGGCGCTCAAAGAGGCCTTGGGCTTCTCTCCCAAGGGCGATGTCTATCCGCTGGGTGGGCTGCCCAGACAGGAAGGAAAGGCCAAGAGGGTATTTCACGAGAAGATAGGGAAGTAGAGAACGAGCGATCCTTTGCTCCGATTTTTTGGCAGATGTTGGGGGGGGCTAGGGCCGAAATGGTCCCCACCGCAAGGCCTTCAAGAGGTTCTAAATAATAAGCAAAGCTAAGTGAGATCATACAGAGAGGCTAATAAATATGGATGAGATCACAAAACCCCGTGAGCTGATAAGAGATCAATTGCCTTA
This sequence comes from uncultured Methanotrichaceae archaeon, assembly GCA_964633785.1. Lineage (GTDB taxonomy): Archaea > Halobacteriota > Methanosarcinia > Methanotrichales > Methanotrichaceae > Methanothrix. The sequence continues at coordinate 1,021 of CAZWHG010000087.1, read as the reverse complement.
CGGAGGAGCTGTGAATATTCGCGGCGAAATTGTTTGGCGCATCACTAAGGAAGAGCATGACACTATGAAAGCCAGAGTCTTAAGCCTCTTCGAAAGCGATGATTAGATTAGCGGTTGACTCTAACATCTTTTCCTTCTCTTTTAAGTCTCGCTCTAGAGATGTTAATCCCAGGGACGTAGAACGGCTCTTGAGAAAATTGAGTGGCGATCCAAGAGTAGAGCTGTACGTGCCTATCACCGTCTTAGGCGAGAGCGTAATTGAGTGCCTGATTGGGGAGAAGAACGACGATGGTAAACATGATTTAAATGAGCTTTATCAGTTGATCGAGCTGCGGGGAGCCCTTGACCTATTTTATCTCTATCCGAATGACATGATGGCAGCAGTCTGTTTTCAGTTATCGAAAATAAAGGCGGAAAGATGCGACTTCAGACTGACCGACACGGACATGGTTCATTTGGGATATGCTCTGGCCCACGAAATGGACTATTTTCTAACCACGGATAAAGCCTTGAAGCATGTCGATCCCTACATTCCCAAGAGGGCGAAGCTTAGGGTAATTGGACTGGATGATGCCAGAAATATTGCATAGTATCCGTCCGCTCGGGGTTTGCTATTTTTGGTGCGCCCTTGGACCTTAAGGCGGCCTGCTCCGAGTAGTGTGAATATATTTAGACACGTTTTTTGATGTAGCTCTATTGCATATCAATGGATTTGAATGGTTCGCAGCATTCCGTACCTGAGCGCAACATTTATCGTATGTAAAAAGACTAAAGACTATCTATAATATCTGATTTGCAGGCAGCATTTGGAAAAGATACTATTGAGATGATATTGAAGATGAGCCAATTTCATGACCCTCTCCGGCAAGCAGAGAATCTGCGACAAAGCCTTGCATCGAACAAGATGCGCATAGGTCTCTTTCTTGGTGCAGGTTGTCCGGCATCAATACAAATGGAAGAAAATGGGGTAGTGTGCCGAATTTTCTGTAAATTGGTCGGCCCTGTTATCCCACGAGTTAAT
>CAZWHG010000086.1:0-5069 GCA_964633785.1 uncultured Methanotrichaceae archaeon | reverse complement strand
TGACTTGTGGGATTACAGGGCCAGCAAAATTTACAGAATGTTCGGCACACTACCTAGAGTTTATTTGGAAAGGCATAAAGAGAGTTCTATCTATCTCTGAAATTGAAAATTGGGAAGAACTCACGGATATTGTGAAGAATGCATTCTTTGGATTGACGGCAAATCTCTCAGTAGCAAGAATGTGGATTCCTAGATTCTTGTATGATAAGTTAAATTTGTTGTGTTAAAGACTATATATTTCGAGAAGCGGAGGAGAGAGACGTAATGTCGTATATCAGTGTCTCATTCTCATCAATTATCAATGAATTGTAAAATGAGGTCATTGCAGTCTCTTTGTTGGACAACCGTTCAAGAAAACCTGAGAGCCACTGAGAGCTGAATGATTCTTTTATCGAGTACATGTCCGGCAGAAACGAGTCCTCCAGGACGTGGTGAAGATTCTTGAGAGAAGTTTGATGCAGCAATCTGCTCATCGCAACGGTAAGAATCAAATCTCCATCTTTTCCAAATGATTCTAATAGCTTCTTTCGGAGCTGTATTTCACTCCCGATACAATCCAGAAGATACGCTGGACCTAATGACTTTGTTGTCTTGACGTCTCTTTCTGCGACCTTCGGAATGATCTGGCCAGACTCTTCATCCCAAATGCCTAGATAGCGGCGTTTTTGCCTGGATTGCTTCTTCTCAGGGTCCCAAAAATTTTCGGCTTCGTAAGCGTATGTGTGTCCGCGAATTTTCTGTTTGACTAAATAAGTCATAGCTAAGAGTAATAACCATGGTAATATATAAATCCATCGGTTAAGTCATGTGCTGTAGAAATCAAATGAAGAAATGGTTATTGCGCAGGCCGGAGTTTAGGTTCAAAAGTATTCGCCATCCGGATCATATGAAACAGGTTGCTGCGGCTGGACCGCCAGCCGTATTCCGCGGTGAGCATCTCGCTGAAGAAGTCGCTATTCTAGAGTCTAGAGTCTAGACTCTAGAGTCGCCCACTGGCCCGAAAGAGGAGCCAAACGCCAGCGTTCCAATCAGTTTATACTGGCAAGAAAAGCAAAATGGACAGACCCCTGGTATTCCCAATCGGGCGCGATCCCCTCTCACCTTTCAACGTAAAGGCACGGCTTCCCAGGGTCTTACCTATCCGCTCATGATAGTGCCTTGCTGGCCGATATATCTTCCGGCACCCTATCTCCACTGGAACTATAATAATAGAAAGGTAGATAAAAGTAAGGGCTATTCACGCTCCTGGAAATGCCCGGTAGAGCTTGTGTGCTTTGTCGATAGTCACGATCTCCAGGATCTTGACCTGCTCCTCCTCGCAGATTTGATAAAACACAGTGAATGATCGCCCGACATGCAATCGATAGAGCTTGAATTCAAGATGCAGCAGCTCTTTGTCGCCTCCTTGGCCAGGAAATGGATCCTCGGCAAGTGCATGGCACCTCTCACTAATAAGCCACTGGCTCTTCTCCGGAAGCTCTGATAGATATAACAGAGCCTTTCTATCGATAACCACCTTGCGGCTCAAGGAGGCAACTCCACGAAATCACCTTCATCGGCAATCTGCAACAGACGCTCGATCAAACGGGCCTTCTTCTCTCTTTCGATCATCTCTGCGAGGAGCTGGTTGAAGGTCTCTCCCGGTTTCCTGAGATCAGATAGCTCGGCCCACACAGGCTCAGTCACGGCTACACGCTTTGTGGCAAGCATGGTGATCTTGTAAAGATTGTAAAGCAGATATAACTTTCGGCACTTCAGCGATTACCCGTAAGCAAGATGCGACTATTTCGGCAACAAAGCATCTCCTAGAACCTTATCCCCTTCCTCTGCCGTCTCTTCCAGCAGCCTCTAATCTACCATTTCGTTTCAGAAGTCTGCTCAAGCTCCGCTCACAAAATTGAGAAATGGGCCAACAAGACAAAGTCTTTATTGCTAGAAACCGAAAATACCTGATTGACTTTCAAGAGAGAATCCCTATGATCGATAAAGAAGCGATAATGAGAAAGATTGAATCACTCCCTGATGCAGATTTCAAGAAGATCTCTAAGTTCTTGAGTTCCCTGGAAGAAAAGCCGAATACCAGAAAGCACAGGGCAGATGCTTTATCCAGTGTAATAGGCATTTGTGAAGGTCCGCAGGATTTGGCAGAAAAGCACGACAGCTATGCCTACTGATCGATCTATATTTGTGGACAGCTGGGCTTGGCTTGCACTGGCGAATAAAAGAGATAGCTAGCATCAGGCCGCGGCTAAAGGATACGAACAGATAAAGGCAGACGATTGGTTCCTGGTAACATCGGATTATGTCTTGGATGAAGTGATTACCTCACTGTTCAAAAGGGTGAACTTTGATGGAGCGCTTAAGTTTATTGAAGCTCTGATATCTGATGCAAAAGCAGAACAAATATCTCTGGAACGGATAGACGAGGAAAGATTCAATTACGCCTGGATGCTCCGCAATGTCTATCGGGATAAGGCGGATATGTCCTTTACCGACCTGACCTCTTTTGTGCTGATGAAGGAACTGAACATATCCAGAGCATTTACAGGAGATCACCATTTCGAGATGACGAATCTCGGGTTTGATATCTGGCCTAAAGGCGATATCTAAGCGCGCAAGACTGGATCGAATGTGATTCCCAGGCATCCCTCTTCAGGGCCATTCTCTTTTCGTCTCCATCAACAGCCCTCTATCCTCTATACGAACCTCTACGCCATCCTCACTCTCCCAACTCGGCCCCTGACTGGCCATCTCGGCGTAAAAACTGGCGCTCCAGAGGGTCCTTGAGCCAGATGATCTCGATGAAATGAGACAGGGATAATAATCCAGACAATGTCTGGACTATCCTGGCATTGCCACCTTCGTCTCCGCATTCACCCGTACCCACCACAGCATGCAGAAGAAGCGATCCTTACGAGTCCGGGCTCTATACTCTACAGTCTAGACTCTGGATTCTAGACTTAACCAGCCTGGCTTGCGAAAGGAGACAAACGCCAGCGTTCCTGCAGCCATCTCGCCGCCGCAGCAGCGCTGAGCTGGGGATGAGAGGGGTGGGTTCGGGAGGGGGGAGAAGGGGCCACTTCAATATGGATGCGTCATGACGGCGCAGTGACGCTGTCCTCACTCCAGAGAGAAGCTCTCCGGCCACATGTCCCTCTCCTCGCAGCGCAACAGAATCATCTCCTCGACTTCCAGGACTGATATCCCAAATGTCTCAGCCAGAAGCTCCTTTGCTGCCTGAAGCTCCAGAACCTTAGGATGAGAGGTATCCATAGGTATATGTTGACTGACGAGCTTCTTTCGAGATCGCCTCATGAACTCAAGAACTTCTGCCATAGAATGCCTATAGTACATGTAAGAATAAGTACTTTTGCCGGAAAAAGATTATGAAAAGCCATTTTTACATAAAAGAAAGTATGAATAAGATACAAATGAATGAATTATGCATATTGGGTACTATCACCCTCAGTCCTGCCGAAAAGGGATGTTTATCTAATCAGCCAAATAGTCCACTCTTTACTTAAAACGAGAAACACTATGCAGCGCAAGTTTTTACGTAAAATGTAAAATCTTAAATCTCCCGGAGAACAAAGCCTCTTGATGCTATTTCTTGACCTTCTCTTGACATTCTCGTTTTTACATCTTAAGCTAAACCAACATAAAATCTAGACCAAATCAGGCTTAGATTTAGGGTCCGATTGAGAAATTACGAGCTATCCGGCCTTCTCCCTCCGCGAGATTTTACGTTTTACGTAAACTCTACCCGATCGCCAGGGTTCCTCTGATCCTGACTTTCAGCTTCAGAATCTTCTCGCCTCTCTTTGCACCAGGCCGACGGGAGATCTCGAAAACTCGCTTGTCCAGCTTGTTGACCAGTTGCGAGAATTGAGATGGATTCAGGTCAAGATCATCCTGAAGCTTGGTAAAGGCCTGAGAGCCGCAGTTATGCTTCAAAATTTCTTTTAGCTTCTCGATTCTGGCAGCGGTCTTTTTGCCGGTAGCCTTTGGCTCGTTTTTATGAAATGCCTTCACAAGAGTTGATAGATCCTCTTCAATTCCCCAAACGCGAGATGGCAAATCATCCAGGACTTCCCTTCTTTTCGTCCAGCACTCGCGTAAAAGTGGAACTTCTTCAGGCTGGGGAGCTGGGCCATGATAGATCTCCTCCAGAGCTTCCAGGCTCTTGACTTGACCTTTGAGGTCCTTGACTTCTTGCTGAAGGGACTTGATCTCTCCTCCAGAACCGCCACCACCTTTTAGCCCCGGACTCTTCCTAGGCTTGGTGGCAAATTCACTGCATGCCTAAGCGTTCCTTTATTGCTCGGACATCGGATTGTACCTGCCTGAAATGCATCCCATATCCTGGTTGAATGTCTTCCCTCATGCCTTTAATTTCTTCCAATACCTGGGGAACTGTGCCGGTATTTTTACGCACTGCCTTGATGTCCCCACTTATTTGAGGGATTATATCGGTATTCTTCCGAACCGCTCTGAGGTCATCTCTCATATCCAGAAGGACCGGGATGGCTTTGTTCAATTGGACCATAGAGCAGAATTGGGCATACTCTCCGATCTTCATAACATCGCCCTCATAGCCATCAAAGACAATGCTCGATACCTCTGAACGGGCAGGGCGCTTGGTTTCGGCTAGGGTGCGAAAGGCTTTAACGGTCTCTTCATCGCCATCAAGAAAGACCAATACCTCCTCACCTTCATTGCTATCTATATTATGGGCTTCAAACATCCGGATTCTATTTGTCATGGCCATGCTCATCAGGAAGTACCTGTAGCCTACATCATGCACTTTTGGACCGGTAATCTTGATTTTCAGTTTCATGTTCTTCCTTGATATTTATCTGTAAGACTATTTGATTGTTTCCTTGATTTGGAATTTGTTTTTATCGCCAAAACTGCCACCATCCTTTTTTCTTGATTTATTCTTCTCATGGCTCTAAGGATAGCTGGCTGATGCTTTGGGTTAGCTGCGCTATATGTGCCTGTAGGAAGTAAATATCGGCTCCTCGCTGTTTCATGTGGGTAGATTGAATTCGAGCTTTCCCGTCCTAAGA
>CAZWHG010000085.1:0-5362 GCA_964633785.1 uncultured Methanotrichaceae archaeon | reverse complement strand
AAGAGTTACTATATAGGTTTACCCCGCTACCCACAGAGAATAGCGAGGAGCCAAATAATAGATCCGGTGAGTCCTGAAAACAGAAATGACCGGCTTATCCATTTAGAAAGCTTGTCTCCGGAAAAGAGTCTTGATGCCGAGATAAGAGACAGACACATAAATAAATAGCCAACACCTTCCAATGCACCAGGAAGAGAATTAGGATACGGTGGAGCAAAAAGCCATAATGCCAGTCCATCGGTGGAGCGATGAACTAGATTGTACGAGACAACAACTGCTTGAATGTAATAAAGGGTACTGATTATGGTAGCATAAGCAACTGCAAATATGACCGCAAGCGAACTCCATATTTTTTTCTCTTCTGAAGTCACTGTATGAAGACATACCATCATAGTCAAAAAGCAAATTGTCAGCAAAAAGCAAGGTATTATCCAAGCGGTGAATGGCTCAACTTTAAAATTGTCCGCATAGGCTTGCATGCCATGCCAGGGGGCATATAGTATCGGCTGATATAATCCAAAAGCAATAGAAAACCACAATTCAGTAATGGCGGCTAAAACAGCTGCCTAAAATCCAAGTTGTTGCACAGTCTTATTCTTTATTATCATGATGCAAATACTCTTTCTGCTCTTAATAGAGTTGGCGCCAACTGCCCAGCAATAAAGTAAGTGTTGCCCAAAGCTCAATCCTTCCGAGGTTCGAATACCGGCATGGAAATATAATGTTTTTAGGGCAGTTCATTGCTGCTACGCTGAGGAAGGCGAGTAGAGCGGGACGGCCATCTCTATCAGGGCAAAAGGCTTGTAGTCATCTCTTTCCCAGATCTCCGGCGGCTCGCTCTGACCCATATCTTTAAGCATCTAATTAAAATATTTCAACGCACAGATCAAGAGAATCAGGAGATAGATGTATGATGCAATTGGAATATAGAAAGGCTGTCAAGGAGGACATTCCGAACCTAATCAAGTTCCTCAAGGAGACAATTGTGGAGGTTTATGGTCAGATCCTGTCCAGGGAGATTTTGCAGCCCTGGGTCGAAGGCGACAGGCTCAGGAGCGATGTCAACCAGCTTTGGCCAAAGATGATCGTGGCAGAAAAAGAAGGCGAGATTCTGGCAGTAGCAGCCAGCCTTGAAGACAAGGTAGCCTTTCTTTGGGTTCATCCAGCCCACCATCGAAAAGGCATAGGAAGCGCTATGCTGCATATTGTTGAGACCGAGCTGAAGAAATCAGGGTTTAAGACGGCAAAGCTGGAATGCTTCAGCGATAACGACCGGGCCATGGGATTTTACCTGGCCAAAGGCTGGAAGCTCCTCAGCGAAGAGATGGACGGAGAGGCAGGCGCCCTAAAGATGATTATGGAAAAGCCACTGACGAACGAAAGCCAGGTAGTGCGCTGATGAACAATAATATGTCACCAACAAGCATGAAAAAAGTAGCAATTCCCAATGTTTGGCTGTGGTTATCTGTGTTTGTCTCTATTCTGGTAACAATAACCAGTTTGTCAGGGATATTTCTTGAGAGAACATACTTGCGAGAGACGAAAGCCTGGGCAGTTCAAGCTATCGGCCAGGATTATGCAAATCTGATAGTTGTTATTCTTTTGCTGGTTAGCACTTGCTATCTATCGAAAAATTCATTAAGGGCGTACCTTGTCTGGTTAGGTGCTCACATATATATTATCTATGCATTCGCTATTTATGGGTTCGCAGTTCACTTTAACTTTCTAACTTTAATATATATTATAATCTTAGGATTGTCGTCTTACACACTGGTTGGAGGATTGATGGCAGTCGGTACAAAAAATCTGCCGGCATCTTTTCTACTAAATACAAGGTCAAAGATAGTGAGCGCGCTGCTAATGATAATTGGAATTTTGTTTGGCTTATTGTGGCTGAGCGAAATAGTCCCCGGTCTTCTATCAAATGAGATATCACCCAGCCTCGTTGAAACCGGATTGTGGGTAAATCCAGTTCATGTATTGGATTTGGCCTTTATATTGCCTGGCATGGTAATTACTTCAGTATTGCTCTGGAGGAGAAATATGTTGGGATTTCTCCTGGCTGTGCCTCTCATGGTCTTTTCGGTGACGATGGGTGCTGGAATAATTTCCATGTAGCAGCAGTCTCCTGCAATATTTATCTACTGCGCTTGTAATAATATTATATACAAAATCTCAGTACGCATCTTCCCTCTCCCCTGCAGATCCTCTCCTCTCGGTTAAATTCGATCTCCCAACCCTTTTCACCGGAAAACTCGCTCGACCATACCGAGTTCTCCACCTGGCAGATGAGATCGCTTACCCGCTCCGACAACTCCCCGCGCCCCGACTTGATCATCGTATCATGCCAGGGGCACCTCTTAACGATCACCGCAAAGCCATTCTCCCGCGGCTCTATCTCAAACTCGAAGCCCTCCAGGGCCAGACGGACGGCCAGGGCCTGCTCCAGTCCTGGCAAGCCGTCGGGCAGATGCATCATGCCCTTGAGGGCGCGGGCCTGAATCTTGGGCAGGACCTTCCAGACAGCCTCGTCCAGCCGCAAGGCTTCGTCGAAGCCCAGCCGCTCCTCGACCTTCATAAACCACATCCCGTCCACTGCTGTATAGGATCGCCGGAAATACTCCGTCTTCTGCTCCTGCGTCAAGCAGGTCATGCTCCTTTCCTCGCCCCCCGCCTCCCCTGCGACGCCTCCGCCCCGGCCTTTCGCCCTGCTTTGAAGACGGCCTTGCACGACTGCATGGAACGGTGACATTTTTCCGCCTTTTCTCGCATCTCCTGAGCGCCCGGATCTCTCTCCCTCTCCAGCTCTTCCGCAAAGCCCCGGTAGATCTTGTTGGCCTTCTTGTAGGCCTTGAGCGCCTTCTTGCTGCACTCTTCTTTATCCAACACCGCCGATAAAGTTGCATAAGCAAAGGCCAAATCCTTGAGAATATCGGCGTGCTCCAGAGGAGCCGTCTCCAGAGTGTAATACTGCAGGGCCTGCTCGCAGACAACAATAGCCCTCTGGCAGTTGTCCGCTTTGTCCTCCATCTCAGCCAGAGTGATATAGCTGTAGCCCAGATTCTTGAGAGCATCGGCGTGTTCTGACTGACTTATCCGCTCATAGATTCTAACTGCGTCCTGGCAGGCCTCTATTGCCTGCTGGCAGTTCTCCCTGCAATCCTGCACCTCGGCCAGCGCCGAATAAGCCGCCCAGAGTAAAATTTGCGCCTCTGCGTACTCCTCTGGGTAGCTGGACACATCATAGATCTGCAGAGCCTCGTGGCCCGCGGATATGGCCTTCCTGCAGTCTTCCGCTTTTGCCTCTGTCGAGATTTCATCGTCCGCCAGCACTATGGCCGTCATGGCCAGATCCTTGCAGCAGGATGCGATTTGCAGCGGATGGGCGGCCCAAACCCGGTAAGAATGCAGCCTCTCCTCACAGGCCTGCAGAGCAAGAGCGCAGTTCTCAGCCCGATACTCGATATCGGCTAAAGTGAGATAGGCCAGCCAGAGGCTGCTTTGGGCTTCGCCGTAATCCTCGGGAGAGTCTTCCAGGGAAAAGACTTCCAAAGCCTTTTGAGCGGCCAGGATGGCCTTCATGCAATTGCCGGTCTTGTCCACCTTCTGTCCCAAAGTAAGGTAGACATTGGCCAGGTTATTTTGGGCAGTTGCATAAAGCCGGGGGAACTCTTCCGGAGAATAGATTCGCAGAGCATCGCTGTAAGATGCCAGTGCCAGCCGGCAGTTTTCCAGGCAGCCGTCCTCGCTCTTTTCCCCTTCTTCTTCGGCTAAGGCGAGGTATGCATTTCCCAGATTATTCTGCGAGGCAGCGTAGGCCAGCGGATGCTCGTTCTCGGTTCTGCAGATCAGCGCCTCCCTGCAAGCAGCAAGAGCCAGACGGCAGTTTCCCGCTTTATCTTCGGTCTCAGAGAGGGAGAGATAGGCTATGGCCAGATTGTTCTTCATGGCTGCGTACTGCAGAGGGCTACGCACCAGGGAATAGACCTGGATGGCTTCCTGATAAGCTAGAATGGCTTCTTTGCAGCTCTTTGCATGATCTGCTGCATCTGCAGACTGGGCCAGGGTCAGATGGCTGCTGCCCAGGTTGGCCATAGCTGCCGCAAATTGCAGGGGGCTATCTTTGAGGTTATAGACGCATAGCGCCGCCTTGCAGGCATCTACTGCTTTTTTGCCGTTTTCCTGTCGGCTTTCCAGCTCAGCCAGTTTTCGATAGACTCCGCCCAGTTCATTTTGAAGGGAAGCATGCTCATCAGAAGCAGCAGTGACCGAAAAGAAGGGCAGGGATTCTTCCCAGTAAAAGGCGGCCTGCTTGAGGTTTTTGGCTCGATTTGCATAGTCTGCGTAGGCAGCATAAGCATAGCCCAGGCCTCTCATGACTTTGGCGCGAGGAATTGGATGGCTCTTCGGCGCAAATATTAACAAGGCTTCTTCATAGGCGGCAATGGCACGCTCACAGCTTGACAAATCATTTTTTTGCCTGATAATTTTCAGGTAATTGTCGCCTATCCTTCTCTGCATGTTGGCGCGCTGCACTTGGTCCATCTCAAAGGCCAGCATCTTCTCATATACGATCAGGGCCTTTTCATATTCCGACTTGAGACGGGAGTTTTTGCTCTGCAATGGCGAATTCGCCTCCTTTGGGTTTTCCAGTTGACTTCAAGATGGATACAAATCCAGATGAGCGGCACCGCTACTTCTAATCTTCGCCCATCTCATTGCTTCTCGCAGTACTAAAAATTTTTGACCTTTTGTCATTTACTTAGTTAAAATACCGAAAGTGTTAAATCTGATGAAGGCAGAGCGTATATTGCAAAATGGTATTATCATTAAAAATAATGTTGATAAAGTGTTCTGCCAAATTGGAGAGTTCAGGTCCTAAACCTCCTTCCTGAACCTCTCCCACCTCATTATTCTCCTCGTAGTTTTTGGATTCGCATATTATTTTGGAATGACTGATGACACCTCAATTATATTTTTGCAAAAGTTTAAAAATCATCTAATTATCACGACATTCAGGAGGAGCAAGATAGCCCCTAAAAAGCCTAGTATGGTGATTATCGTCTCGGTATTTATCTCGGGATTATGCACGGGCCATGCGCTAAGCTGATCTAGAATATATAGCTTTCCGGATATGAGGGTGTATTAGACAACCAACAGATCTAAGCTCATAGTTTTTCTCTAACAACTCAAGAGCATCATGGCGTTATCATTTGATATGGGATACCGGAAGTCATCCTTATAGTTTGATAAGCAGCGAGCCTGGAGATTGGAATATACAGCAAAAGTTGAAGCCGGAAAAAGAAACAGGCTCCTCGCTGTTTCATGTGGGTAGATTGAATTCGAGCTTTCCCGTCCTAAG
>CAZWHG010000084.1:0-5886 GCA_964633785.1 uncultured Methanotrichaceae archaeon | reverse complement strand
CGCAGACTGATGAGTTCAATACGAAAAATGGTTACTACAAAGGCCGGAGTTTAGGCTCGGAATCATTCTCGCTCAAATGATGGAAAGGAGGAGGCCGCCACCCGTCACAGTGACTTAGGTGCTTTCACGTCATCTAGATTTCTTGCCGCCTAGCCGCCCAGCTTTCGAGGTTTGACGGTCCCATCCTGTCCGGCGGTGCCGTTGCTTTTTCCTAGAACCACATTGGAATTGGTGCCGTTTCCTGAAGTTACCTGGATGTCCGTAGATTGATAGTTTTTCTGCTGAGAAGCATCTTTGGACCTCTTATTCATTAGTTGGTCTATCTGCTGATCAATCTCGGAGATAAGTGAGAAGACCGCATCTCTGGAGCTGTCGAAGGAATTCTCGGAGGCATGCTTGCCATCCCTGGCCAAAACCCGGATTTTGTAGTCTCCGGGAGCAAGATCCCTGGTGGACCATTTCCAGCTGGCTGACTCGGACCATCTGCCCATATCCCGGCCGTTGAGCTGGAATTTGTAGAGGACCTTGTCGCCGTCGGGATCCTGAGCCTCTGCCTTCCAGATTACGGTTACCCCCTGAACATCCGGGCTGGCGATGTCTGAGACCAGGGAACTTAAGACAGGAGGCTGATTTGAATCTGCAACTGTAATCATCATGACGGCATCTTTGAAGCTGTCAAACGACTCCTCTGATGAATGACTGCCGTCCCTGGCCTGAACTATGATCCGATACTCACCAGGAGCTGCAGATGATGTATCCCATACCCAGGAATTAGACGGAGACCATTGCCTGACTTCTTTGTCATTAACCAGGAATTTGTAGGAGATCTCATCACCATCAGGATCAACAGCTATCGCAGTCCAGGTTATGGCGCTGCCTACTGCTTGAGGACTGGGCAGGTCAGCCTTTAGCGCTGCGACTTGCGGGATGCTGTTGGGCAGCGTCAGAGCAAATTTTTCTTCCATGGAGCTGTCGAAGGAATCCTTGGATGCGTGCAATCCATCTTTAGCCAGCACGGTAATCTTATAGTCTCCCGGCTTTTCCGAAGAGGTATCCCATACCCAGGAGCTGGACAACGACCAGTCGCTTACCGCTTCATCGTTCTTCATAAACTTGAAATTAATTTGGTCGTTATCCGGATCATTGGCGCCTGCCGTCCAGGTAATAATACTGCCCTTGCCTTGAGGGCTGGCCTTGTCCGGTTTGAGCTGCTGCAGAACAGGAGGCTGGTTGGGACGAATCAAGGTGAAGCTCGCGTTTAGAATGCCATCAAAGGAATCCTGACCGGCATGATTGCCATCTATTACCAGGACGGTGATCTGATATTCTCCTGCCGGAAAACCCTGAGTTAGCCAGCTCCAGCTATTGATCTTGGACCATTTCCGAACCTCTCGGCCGTCCAGGAAGAACCTGTAAAGAATTTTATCGCCCTCTTCATCCATTGCCTCTGCCTTCCAGAAGATGGCCGATCCCTGTAGCTGGGGACTGGCTCTGTCCGGCACAAGTGCCTTCAGGACAGGAGGCCGATTGGAATTGTCAACTCCTTCGACATTTGATTCGGCAAGCTTGATCTCGGATTGTCGGATGGCGCGAGACAGGTTGGATTCGATGGATAAAGACGATTTTGAAGAGATATTTGTATCCGTAGGGGGTGCTCTCGCCGGCACTGTTGAACCATGCACAATCGTCAAGTTCTCTGCACCAGCAGCTTTTGTTTCATTGGCAGCGATCGGGGGGGAAACCATTGGTGCGGGATTTGCGGCTGGCTCAACCACCGGCATCGCGGCCCGACCAAGAGTCAAATTATCCTTCACGGGTGCATTATCTTCTGTTGTCAAATTGCCTTTCAGAGTCTGATTATCTTGGCTGGTGAGACTGGAGTTCGATAAATTTTTTGCGGCAACTGAGGTGTTGCTCTGCACATTGTCGACGGGAGAATTGGCCTCGGTCGGAGAAGTGCTGGCTGTTTTTTCGGGCTGCACTGCCTTACTGGAAGCCGGCTTTTTTGCGACAGTTTGACTGCTGCTCGATGAGCTGCCGCCTGTAAAGCTGCCTCCACCGCCGCCTCCTCCCATGCTGAATACTGCTGCCTCGCTTATATCTTCAATATTTTCAGGTGAATTATTTTTTATGTCATTGAGTCCAGTAGAATTGATAATGCTTGCATTGCTGGAATTGTTTTGGGATAAATCGACCACTGGGCTCTCTTCTTCCTGTGGAGGATATGATTTTATTTGCTCCTTTTCTTCCTCAACGGATAAAGATGGAGTGGTTAATGCTTCAGCGGACGCAGTGGCCCTAAGATTTGCGGCTGGCTCCGCGAAAGGTAACTGATATGGTCCGAAGGTAAAAGCCAGGGCTGCGATAAAAAGGACCGCCAGCAGGAGGATAGCCAGAGCAGCACGGGGAATGGGCGGCGTCGATCCCAGTCCCCTTCTTGGCATCAGAACAAATCTTCTCTTGCGGGGCAGATTCGACCAGCGGCCATAGGCCACCGCCGCCAGGAATATGGATAGAAGAGCGAGAATTGTGGCTAAAGACGCACTCTGCAGTCCTCGGGGCGTGGCCGTCAGAATGAAGCTGAATAATCCGGCTAGCATTGCTGAAGAGAACAGACAGAGAGAGGCGCGCCGATTTCCACTTAGGTCGCTTTTGCCGGGAAATAGCGATAGTGTGGCAAGATATCCGGGGATGAGGAACACAAGAATAAGGGCAAGGAGCGATAGGATATCCTGCAGGGATGAAGGCGAAAGATTGACCAGAGCCAATGCTGCCACCGAGATCAAAACGGATGCAATTAGATGCCGGGGCGGCGGCCATGCCAACCTCATATTTATTGTCCTTAATCGATTACTGATAAAACCTTTTTCCTTGGTCTTATGAATTGACTTAGACATCCAGCTCAATTCCCACCGGACAATGATCCGCGCCAGTTACCTCTGTGAGTATAAACGCCGACGAGACGGCATCCCACAGATTTTCGCTCACAAAAAAGTAGTCGATCCTCCAGCCCACGTTCCTCTCGCGGGAGCGTGTCTTCAGATCCCACCAGGAATAGTTCCCACTTTCCTTATGAAAGCTGCGAAATGTGTCCAGAAAACCTCCTTCAACCAGCCGGTCCATCCAGGCCCTCTCCTCAGGCAAGAATCCTGAGATCTTTTCATTGGCCTTGGGCCGGGCCAGATCGATCTCTTTGTGGGCAGTATTAACGTCCCCGCAGACCACAATCCTCCTGCCCTCGGCCTTGAGCCGGGCGATACGCTCTAAGAAAACATCATAGAACTTCAGCTTATACTCCAGTCGCTCCGGGGAGGCTTTGCCGTTGGGAAAGTAGACATTAAAGAGCAAGAACTGCCCATAATCCGCTACGATAGCTCTATGCTCGTCATCAAATCCCTCAATTCCCAATGTGTACTTTACGCTCAGGGGCTCTGTTTTAGAGAAAAGAGCCACTCCGTCCCGCCCTTTTCTCTCACCGGAGCCGAAATAGGAATAATAGCCCGGCAGGCTTTTCAGCTCGGCAGGAACCTGATCGACTGCGACCTTTGTCTCTTGCAGGCAGAGCACATCCTGCATATCTCTTTTAAGCCAATCTACGAATCCCTTTTTGAGAATGGCTCTCAGACCGTTCACATTCCAGGAGAGAAGTCTCATGCATCTAGGAAATATTTACAGGATATATCAATCTCTGTGCGACGGTGCTGTTCTCCCAGGGCTGGATCAAGAGCATAATAACATCAGTGCTGCCGGCTTTCTTGGCGTTGAATACAAAGACCTTCTTGCCGGGCACACCAACCCATCCCGGCTTTGCATTGCCGGACTGTTCTGATGAGGACAAGAGGTCCAGGTACTCGGTATCAAACTGCGTCCACCATTCAAATCCAGTTGAACCGGCATCGGACTTCAGCTCGATGGTAAAATTCTCTCCAGCCGAGACGTTGACGGCTCTTTCGCAGGGGGCATTGTCGCATATGCTACCTGCCGAAACTATGGCCAGAGCAAATAATACAGCTGCGATGCCAGCCAGAAATACGCATGCAAATCTCTTCATGTCATATACCTCAATCTATTTCAAATCGGATGTGCAATGTGAGCATTTTACTGCCGCCTTGGGAATACTCTCCTTGCAGAAGGGACACTCCTTGCTGTTGGGTTCAGGTGGGGCCGGCTTTTTCTTGGCCGCATTTACCTGGCGGATGAGCAAGAATATAGCCAGGGCCACTATGATGAAGTTGATGATGGCATTTACGAACAGGCCATAATTGATGGTGGGCGCGGCTGCTGCCTGGGCTGCTGCCAGGGTGGCATAGGTCTTTCCGTCCAGAGCTACAAACATATCGGCAAAGTTTATGCCCCCCATGATCATGCCGATGGGAGGCATGATGACGTCTTTTACCAGCGAACTGACAATCCCGCCAAAGGCTGCGCCAATTATGATGCCGACCGCCATGTCCAGGACATTGCCCTTCATGGCGAATTCCCTAAACTCGCTAATAAATCCCATAAATCCCGACCCCTATTTCAAGATATTTATTATGCCTAATATTGGATGCTCAAATTATAAAATGTTTATGAGAGGAATGCAAAGAACTTATTAGGAATAGATCTCCCCCAATCATGATGAAAGAATATTCCAATAAAGATATCAAAGTTCTCTGGAACCCGGAAAAATGCATTCATGCCAGAGAATGCGTGAAGGGTCTGCCTCAGGTATTTGATCGGGACAGAAGGCCCTGGATAAATATGCACGGGGCAGGCTCAGAAGAGATCAAGTCGGTGGTGGATCGATGTCCATCCGGTGCTTTGACCTACAAGGAGGTGCAGTCTGCTGCAAAGGAGAGCGACAATTCGCCTGGTGCAAGAATCAGGGTGACGAAAAACGGTCCCTTGCTAGTGGAAGGAGGATGCTCTTTGAGGGATAATGAGGGCACTGTATTAACTGAGCAGGGACCTTATGCCCTATGTAGATGTGGCGGCTCAGGGAAAAAGCCCTATTGTGATGGAACTCACATCAAGATAGGATTTAACGATACAAAATTAAATAACATATAAATATAGGAATGAGATATTGAAGCAGACAAAGATGGATTAAAATGAACTTAATAGAATTCCTAGATTTTTTAACAAAAATAGTGGTTCGGTTACAGCACTATTTACAGTGGATCTAACTATTGTAACATTAATATATGCTATTTTAACATGGCAAATAAGCAAAGAAACCAAAATTATGAGAAAAGCTCAAACCGAACCAAACATTTCCGCAATTATTTAATCAGAAGAAGAAAGCATAAATCTTATCGATTTAATTATAAAAAATATAGGATTGGGGCCTGCTTATAACGTAAAATTTGAGCTAAATCCAGATTTCGAAGATAGGATTCTTGGAGGCAAATTATCTGAAATAGGATTTATAAAGAACGGCTTACCATATTTTGCTCCAAATCAAGAGTTTAAAATATTCTTGACGAACATGGTAGAAAATTATCAAGAAACAATAAAAACAACTTTTGAAATAAAAATGACGTATGAAAGCAATATCCATGAACCATATAGCAATACATATTTAATTGACTTTTCACAGCAACGCGGATTATCATCAGGTGAACCATCGCTATATCGGATTGCAGACGATGTAAAACAAATCCAAAAAGACATGAATAATCTTTCAACGGGATTCAAAAGATTAGAAGTGATCTCCTACACAAAAGAAGATATCGAAAAGGAGAATAAGCGAAGAATGTCGGCAATAAAAGAGGCAATTAGCAACCAGATGAAAGAGCAAGGCTAATGACATTATCTATTTAAGAATTTGCGATTCAAGACGGCATCAAAGGTAGTGTGCCGAATTTTCTGTAAATTGGTCGGCCCTGTTATCCCACGAGTTAA
>CAZWHG010000083.1:0-6196 GCA_964633785.1 uncultured Methanotrichaceae archaeon | reverse complement strand
CGATTGATGATAGTGGGGCTCCCATAAAGGACAGCGATGACAAAATAATGGGCGTCGTGCTTGTCTTCCGGGATATCACCGAACGCAAGCGTGCTGAGGATAGATTAGCGTTAATGGCGTCATTCCCCCAACTAAATCCGAATCCTATCGTCGAAGTCGACTTGGTCGGTAATGTGCATTTCCTCAACCCTGCTGCAAAACTATTGTTCCCAGATCTCCAAGAACGCGGATCCCCCCATCCCTGGCTAGCTGGTTGGGCAGTGTTGGCGCAGAATCTTTCTAAAAACGAAGTAAAGATGCATGTGCGTGACATACCTGTTGGCAAAGAATGGTACCAGCAAACAATGTACCACGTTCCGAACGGAGGGCGTTTCCGCATTTATGGCCTTGACATCACGAAGCGCAAGCAGGCTGAGGAGGTTCTGCAAACATCAAAGGACGAGCTGGAGCAAAGAGTCCTAGAAAGAACCATCGAGCTGCAGAAAGCCAAAGAGGCAGCCGAGGCCGCGGCCGAAGCTAAGACGACATTCCTCGCGAACATGTCCCATGAGCTCAGGACGCCAATGAACGCCGTGATAGGCTTCACCAGCCTTCTCTTAGATGATGACCTGTCGTCTGAGCAAAAGGAATTCGTAGAGGGCATCAGGAACGGCGGCGAGGCCATGATGACTCTCATCACAGAAATTCTGGACTTTTCGGGAGGATATAAAAAGAAGATAGAGCTGGATCAGAAGCCGTTCGACCTCAGACACTGCATCGAGGAGTCCCTGGATATGGTGTCCCTTGAGGCTGACAAGAAAGGTCTGAACCTGGGTTATACCGTCCGCTATGGTACACCAGATACGATCATCGGAGACCATGGAAGACTAAGGCAGATTCTGGTTAATCTGCTCGGCAATGCCGTCAAATTCACAGACGAAGGAGATATATCCGTCTTAGTCTCATCCCAAGCGATCGAAGGCACCAAACGACAGATCTTTTTCTCCGTTAAAGACACGGGATTAGGTATACCCCAGGACAAGTTGAGTAAGATATTTGAGCCATTTACTCAATTGGAACGCACTATTAGCCGAAAACGCGAAGGCGTCGGGCTCGGCCTCGCTATAACGAAGAATCTTGTGGAATTGATGGGGGGAACAATCTGGGTCGAGAGTGTCATTGGGCAGGGAACGACCATTCATATCTCGATTCGGGCTGAGGCCGTTACTGGCAAACAACACGATTTTGAAGATACAGTCAAAAAACCCGTATTAAAAGACACCCCAAGGAAGAAGGCCCTGAGGATCCTCGTAGCCGAAGATAATCCTTCAAATCAGAAAGTGCTTGTCGAAATGCTGAAGAGAATGGGCTACAGACCTGATGCTGTGGCAGATGGGGGGGAAGTCGTCCAGGCCCTCCAACGCCAGCCTTACGATCTGGTTCTAATGGATGTCAGGATGCCGGAGATGGATGGAATCACTGCCACCCAGATGATACGCAAGCTTCTGCCCAAGAACGGGCCCACGATTGTAGCCATAACCGCGTATGCTCTTGAGGGAGACAGTGAGATATGTCTCAAAGCCGGTATGGATGGTTATATGAGCAAACCCGTACAAAAGAGGGAACTAGAAGCCATACTGATGAAATACGCAGGATAGGTGGCCTAAAGGAAAATATTCTAGTGGCGTGACGAATAGGTACGCACAGATTGATCAGAAAGATTTTTGTATTTTGGGCCATATTATATATGCAAGCAATGGCCAATTTGGATATGGAGCTTAATCTGTGATACGGGACGATAGCAGCGAGCGAATATTGCTGGCAGAAGACAATCCTTTATGTCAGAAACTAGCATTGGCGATGTTCCAACGGCTAGGTTATGAGGCAGACGCAGTAAATAATGGTCTAGAAGTCCTGCAGGCTTTAGAACGACAGAAGTATGCTTTGGTGTTGATGGGCATCGTGATGCCTGAAATGGATGGCATCACAGCTACTGAAGAGGTACGCAGACGCTTCCCCAAATCGGAGCTGCCCAGAATCATAGCCTTGACGGCATTCATTCATCCCGATATCAGGAAGAAATGCATTGAGATAGGTATGGATGGTTATCTTACCAAGCCTGTCAGGCTGAATGAGCTAAGGGCCGTTCTTATGAAGTATATCGAAAAGCCTGAGTCCCTATAATGCCATCGCTTTCGAGACAGGATCTGCAGCTCCAAGCCAGCGGCCAGCGAGCGACACTCCCCAGCGAGACCGCAAGCGCAGCCAGCCAAACGGCCCCCCTGGCGTGCGTCCCGGCCATCCTGATCGACCGGAATGCTAAGCGACCGCACCGGCCCAAGATCGGGCCGCGATCCCGCCTAGCCGCTCCCAAGAGCACGAGACAGGCACAGCGAGCGCACTGACGACATGCGATTCCGAGGAGCCGACGGCACAGGCAGAACGCCGCTACCGTGCTCATGCAGCCGGTCAGGTCCTAGCCGCGACAATGGACGAGATGCGAAGCCTGCGAAATGAATTTGACCGCTTCCGAAAGCCTCATGGAGAATTTGCGGTCAGGACCACAAACGATATGAGAAAGCCAATGCTCTAACAGTGCAGTGGCTATACCGTTACTGGTGTGGTTTCATAATGAGGGTCGCAAGTGACATGTGTAGCATCTGTGATGGTAACGTATTCAGGAACCATCAGGATGATTTGCTCATCAACTCCGTCATTGAAGAGGTCTTGGTTCATTGTGACGCCATTCTGTGGATCAATTATTTGCATTCCTGGGCGACCGTTCATGCCGTTTATCGAGCTAACAGCTATTACGAAATGACCACCAGGATATTTCGAGCAGTCCTCGATGTTGATTAGATACAGGCCGTGGGTGAATCCAGCGTTATATGCGTCCCTAAGGAATTGCGCGCAGAATTCTAGACATTGGAACTTTCCTGTAGTGTACTCATAGTTAACGGTTTGTTCCCCCATCGTCCATATGAAGAAGTTTGCCCACTCGTTGACTGACATCGGAGAGAGTTCAAATGTGGTTCCAGCTAATGATGTCATGATATTATAGTTGTGGACTTGTGGGGCCAAATCATTATTTGATATCAGTGGCTGTTGATCTACACATAAGCCAGAAGGCAAGAGCATTAAGATAATTGTTGCCCATAATATTCTGATCATTATCTAATCCTCCCTCGTAAAGCTAACTATCCTATTTACTTCGAGCTATTAAATCGGTTTGGTCAAGAAACAGATATTGATGAGCTGCAGATTGCACAACACCCAGCCGAGGCTTTAGCCGCCCTAGTCGAGGTCGTGCAGCGACAGGGAGAACTCCTGACCATGTTGGGCATATCTAAGGATTGCGAAAAGGCGGCATAAGGTAGTCCACCCCGGCCCGTCTTCTTATGTAACAGCCCCATAAAAGCCGCCCTTAAGTTACATAAGAAGCTAAGATGCCCCCTGCCATGCCATATTGTCTTTTTGTATAATTTGCCCTCGGAAAAACAACTAATACTATCAGAATGTCAACACAAAAGGGAGAAGTCGATAAGGACTCGATCCGCCTCAAATTATCATGCTCGACCGGATTCCTGCCATCCTCACCGCCCAAGCCGCATTCCGGCAGCATCCGGAGCTCCAGGCCGGCAAGCGACACCAACCAGCGAGACCGCAAGCGCAGCCAGCCGAACGGCCCCCTGGCGTGCGTGCGTCCCCTGCCCAGGACTTGGCCGCGATCCCGCCAAGCAGCTCCGGGAGCACGGAACGAGACATTCGTCCCTGGAGGGGTTCTATGACCTCTACAATGAGCCTTACCAGCGAGGTGGGTGTAAAGAACTCGCCACCCTTCTGACCCTCGCTCATGGCAAACTCGCCCAAGAAATACTCATAAATCTTGCCGAAGGCATCACCTTCAATATCGGGGGGCAGATTGAAGCTCTTGAAAAAGCTTTTGGTTGAAAGCTATATGGGTTATATGGCTCATTTTTTTACTATTGATAGACTAATAGAGAGTAGACGGAATATAATAAGGAGTAAAGAAAATGACCCATATGACCAATATACCTTGAGGGTCGTTGTTTCGGCGGATCTATTTATCACCATCTTTCCAGTGGAAATAATGGGGTTAATAACTTAATAAAACAATCAAAATAGCCGTGATCAAGGATCATCGCGGAGCGAGGGCGATTGGCTTGTTCAGATTCAGAAACAAGATTGCCCGTTAGATAGATATAAATCATTTTTTAAAAACTAATTCTGTAATGGCGAGGAGATAATTTCTTGTTGCGCTTATTCGGGTCATGCGATTATTCGCCTTCGCTCCGCTAAGATTTAATATATTTAAATTTATTTGAGTATATACACTTATATATATACCCCCTGCAGCAACTTAATGAAGCAGAAATTCATCAATCCTATCGCTTTGTTTGATTGGGGCTTTGAACTTGGTGGTTTTGGGCTTGCGAGCTTTTGCGGTCTTCTTTGGCGGCTTTCTTGCCTTGTGCAGTGTTTGCTCTTGCGGCACAGAATCCACTATTGTAGTGCCCTTAGATGCTTCCAAACGTGCTTCTGACTCATGCAATGAGAAGACCGTTGCTCGTCCTTTCTTTTCCACCTTGATCTTGCCCTCACGACCAAGCCACCCAAGAGCTCCATTGATCTCTTCACGGCTCAGTGATGTACTTTTTACAAGATCACGAATTTTGCTTGAACCATTTTGATTGAGTGCTTTCCAAACGATACCTGCTTTCGTGCCGAATATTGATTCAACAGTTGTTTCCGTCATGCTGTAACAAATGTGCTTTCCAAGATAAATAAGATAACCATACTCAATCCAGATGATTTTAGAAAATATGATATACCGGAACTCAACAATGATTATACATGAAAAATGCCGGACTTGCTATACTCATCTTCTTGCTGTCAGGACTTGCTCTTGCTGCCCCTATGGAACTTCAGATGATAGTCAACAATGATTCGATGCAGTGCGCGAGATTCCTGCCAGGAGATGAGTGCATGGACTGTACACCGCCCGAAGGCTGGGAGATATTAGGTCCATATACATCCTGCCCAGAAAACTACGAGCTGGTTACTGTAAACGGGAACTGCAAAGGATTCGAGGTTGAGCATTGCTGCACCGAGAAGCATTCAGGTGCATCAGGTGATTGCCGAAACCTGATAAAGAACGACTTAACCAAGGAATGCACTTTTGTGACCAAAGCCTCAAAAGATGCTGTTCCTGATGGCTGGCAAAAGATGCCCGAAAATACCTCCTCATCCAATTGGGTATGCCCTCTAGGTTACAAATGGACTACATCCACCGAGACAATTCCAGCTACTGTTGTACAATATGGTCCCGTCAATGTAGTTTCTGTGAATAACGATGCTGATTTCCAGGTCAGCCCAGGTAACTATGCTTCTGGTTGGACATGGTTAACGCAACCAGGACAAACCGCAGCATGGACCTTTTATAACCTACCAACTGATAGAAAATTGTACATTTATCTCACACCGTTAGTCACTCGTCCATCTGGAAACGGCGGAGGTAGCGGATATTCTACAAATATGAAGATTACCTATGAAACTCGAACTGGAAGCACAAGTGCAACGATTGCGCTAAAGAATACACATCCAGAGTTTCAGATGCCTGCGGACACTTTTGGTTGGGGTTATCAGACATTCGGCTATCTGATGATTCCTGCGGATAAGATACCATTTAATGGACGGGTTACGGTTACCCTTTTAAAGCTTCCTAATTCAGAACATGTAGCTGTGAATAAAGGGTGCTGCATAATTGAGTACATATGAATTTATATTTAATTTTTTTATCCGTTCAAGAATCGGGGTGAGGTCGTCCTTCATGGCGCATTTTCCGTAGCTCTTCCCGTCTTTGAGCTTGCAGGAAAAGCAGCTGGTGCATCCCTTGTAGTCTAGATCGTAGAGGTGAACCAATTCAGTTTTTGCTCCTGCAGATTCAGCGCCTTTGAGTGCATGTTCTAGCAGCGGGAAAAAAATCCACGTATCTCGCGGCGATCCCAGCTAATCCGCCAAGACGCACCGAGAGCACGAATGAGGCTCAACCGGCATTAGAGCACTGACGACATCCGATATAAGGAAGAACCGGAGCCGACGGCCACGCCGGCAGACTGGCGCTACTGTGGTCCTGCAGCCGCCCAAGACCTGGCCGCGAGTTAATGGTTAAATCGAACCGAAAGTCCATCCTCCC
>CAZWHG010000082.1:0-6303 GCA_964633785.1 uncultured Methanotrichaceae archaeon | reverse complement strand
TCCTTTTCCGGCGCGCTAACGTCCAGTCCGATATCCCTCATAACTTCCACCTCGTTCTCTGCATTCTCTTGCTTATTCTGTTCTCTGGCTGTGAGATCAAGATTGAGCCGAAGACTCCCACATTTTGTCCATCGGGCAATGTGAAGATCAGGTTAGTATTCTTTTTGGCAAGGCGCAGAGCCTTGGATTTCGTCTCCAAAAGGAATGTATTCCTGGTCTCATCCACAACCAGCGCCTTAAGCCCGATCTGAGCGGGGTTGCTGCTTGCAGCAACCTGTACCTCAAGGCCGATCAGCTCGTGCCTTGCCAGGCTTTCTGGAATCAGGTTCACTTGACTTCGCTCCGTTTGGATCGTCTTGATCCCCTTCGCTCCGTTTGAACCGTTTTAATCCTGGCCACCGTTCTGCGGATGTCTCTGATTCTCCCGGGCTTTTCCGGGGCGCCACCTGCAGTAACGATGCCTCTCTCTCGGATAAGCTCGCTTTGCAGCTTTCTTAGCTCCTCAGCAATCTCCTCCGCGTTCATGTTTCTGATCTCATCAATCTTAAAGATCGCCATATCGGATCACTCTTCCTTGGCGCATGGCTCACTATTTGCCATCTCTTCGGGGAGAAGCGCATCTTCTGCCACGCCCTCATTCGTCTTCACGCTTGACTCATCCAGGGGAGACGGCGCAGCCACGGGCTCAGACTCTAAGAGCTGATCCAGATCGCTCTTCATCTCGGGAGCGGGCGCAGCCACTGGTACCGGCTGCTTGGCCGCGGGCTTTGTTTCCGCAACAGGGGGAGCAGCCGGCGGCTTTTGAATCTGGAAATCATCAGGAAGTCGCACGTCGGGCGGGATGATCCTGACCTGGCAGCCAATTACACCCAGCTTCTTTACGGCTACGGAGTAGCCTTTATCCACTAGATCGATGGCTGGCTTTCCAGAGTGCTTGATATATCCGGAAATGAATTTCTCCGTTCGGGAACGCGGGCCGGTTAGCTTACCGCTGATTACAATCTCACAGCCCAATGCCCCAGCATCCATCACTCTTCTCATCATGGACTGGCCTGCCTTTCGGAAGTACCAGCCGCGCTCCAGAGAGGACGCAAGACGATTGGCTACAACTCTACCATTCAAGTCGCCGCGGCCCACATCCTGCACATCAATCTGAGGATTGTCCAGATGGAATTTGCGATCCAGGTCGCGAGTGATCTTGCGGATCAATTTGCCGCCTTTTCCGATGACCATGCCCGGCTTTTCCGCATAGACGGTAATCTGAGTGCCCATGGGAGTACGATTCATGACCATGCCGCCGTATCCTGCGCGTTCCAGCTCTTCTGCCAGATACTCATTGACGAGTGCTTTGGAGAGGCCCTCTGCCACGAACTTCTTTTCTACGGACATCAGTTCTTCACCTCAGTGAGGACCATCTCTACGGAGACCGTCTCTGTGTTCTTGGGAGTGGCTCTTCCCATGGCGCGAGGCATCCATCCCTGGATGGTCCTGCCCTTCTTAGTACCAGCGTGGAAGATCCTCATCTTCTCGGATTCCATTCCCTTGTACTCGGCATTGGCAAGTGCATTATCAAGGACGACCAAGACCGCCTTTGCGGCCTTTTCCGGATATCTGCCGGCATCCCATCCTACCATGCCATGCCTGTGGGCCACATTTCGTCGGTAGCGCTTGAAGGGAATAGCCCTCTTCAAGGCTATTACATCTTCCAGATAGGCACGGGCAAGGTTAGCCCTCATGCCTTTTAGCGTCCTGCATATCTCGTGGGCGTGCTTAGGTGAGATGTGAAGCTCCATCCCCATGGCCCTTGAAGAGCGTCCTGCAGGCGTAAGCGAATAATTCAATCTGCCCAATCTCACACCTCACTTCAGCGGCACATACTTGCTTGATCTGGTAGCGCCCACACCTGCGGCACCATGCTGAACGCGCCCGCGCGTGAGCGCGAACTCGCCGAAGAAGTGTCCGATCATCTCGGGCATGACCTCTACCTTTTCAAAGCTCTTGCCGTTGTAGATCTCGAGATTCTTGCCCACCATATCAGGCATAATTATCATATTCCTGATGTGGGTTCGAACTGAGTCCTTGTTCTTCAGGCTTGTCATGAGATTCTTGTTATCCTTGACAAGGCCTCTTTTGATCGATCTGCGTTGCCGCGCTGGTAAGAGCCCGGCAAGCTCCTCTATACTCATCTTGGCGAGGTCGGCAACCTTCCGGCCCCGATACAAGAATTCTTCCTTTCTCTTAGGAAGCTTGGATCCTGCTTTTTTAGCCAAAACCTATCACCTAGCGCTTACCGGTCTTCCTTGCAGCAATTGAACCTACTTTTCGCCCAGGAGGCGCATTCCTGCTGACTGTCTTGGGCCGTCCTGGATGCTGGCGTCCGCCACCACCGAAGGGGTGGTCTACGGCGTTCATTGCAACGCCTCTTACTATTGGCCATTTCTTGGCCTTGGACTGGAACTTAAAGAAGCTCTTGCCTGCTTTGACCAGAGGTTTGTCCAGACGGCCTCCTCCGGCAACGACCCCTATGGTCGCCATGCATTTCGGAGAGAGCCACTTCATCTCACCGCTGGGCAGCTGGACGACAGTTTGACCTGCATCATGAGCTACGAGAATGGCGCACACTCCAGAAGCTCGGGCAAACTGGCCACCGTGACCAGGCTGCGACTCGACGTTACAGATCGGTATGCCCTCGGGGATCTCCGCCAGATGCAGAGTGTTTCCCGGCTCTATGGGGGCCGATATGCCGCATGAGACTTCCTGGCCCACATACATACCCTCGGGAACCAAGATGTATCTCATCTCACCGTTGTTCAAGGCTATGAGCGCAACAGGGGCTGTTCTCGCGGGGTCACGCACTATTTCCTGGACCACGCCGCTTATTGTCTCATCGCTATCGACTTTAATGTGCTTGATGTCCGCCCTGTACCTGTGAGAGGGTGCCCTGTACGTTGGACCACCTGCACCTCTATTCTGAGATATGATTCGATGTCCCATATTTACCCACCTACAGCAGTCCTAGCCTTGTGGCAAGCTCGTTCGCACTGCCCTCTTTCGACAGTTTCACGATGGCCTTCTTTTCTCCCCGGGAGGTTATCATGGTCCTGACTGCCAGGATATCGATATCATAAAGATCTTCCAGGGCTTTCTTTATCTCCGGCTTGGTGGATCTCATGTTCACCAGAAACTCTATGGTATCATTCGAGTCGATCATGCCGGTGACCTTTTCTGTGACGTAGGGACTCTTGATAATCATTGTACTGCCTCCGCACTGCCCTTTTTGGCCAGCTTTTCCAGGGAAGACAGAGTCCAGACGGTCAGCCTTCCGGCTTTGGTCCCAGGCGCAAGCAGCTCAGCATTAAGCTTCTCTACGGTTACGAAGTCCACACCGGGAAGATTTCGGGCAGCTTTTCCTAGTCCCAAATCGTTTCCGGCGACAATGAGCAGGCTCTTTCTGCCCCTATATTTCCTTCCCCGCAGTTTGCCCTTGCCTGCACGAATATGTCTTCCATCCTTTGCTCTCTGAACGTCATCCCACAGGCCCGCAGCCTCCAGGAACTTGATGACGTCTGTGGTCTTGCTCAAGGATTCGAGGTCGTTTTTAGCTACCACGGGCAGCTCTCTCGTAAACCTGTGGCCTCTTGCCTCGACGAGTCCCGATGATGCCGTTGCGGCAATCGCAGATCGGATGGCTTTACGCCTCTCCTTTTTGTTGACCTTTTCGGTATAATCTGCATTAGGCTGAGGAGCATGTGAGCGGCGGCCGCCTACGGCCATGGGTACGCCTGCAGCTTTTCTGCCATTCTTCAATCTGGGAACTCTGGAGACGCCGTGCCCCGGCCCCCAGGACAGGGCAGAGGTATTCATGCCCGCATAGAAGTGAGGTCCATAGGTCTGCAGCCTGTTGGCCTGTGCAGCTAAGACAGCCCTCTTGATGATATCCGGCCGGTATTCCTCCTCGAAGACAGGAGGCAGCTCAATCTGGCCGTTTGCATTTCCCGATAGATCAATGATATTTGCCTTCATCGCCTAGACCCCCTGCTTGGACTCTTGGCTCACATAGAGAAACTCGGGCGCTTTCACGAAGTTCTTTCCGGGTCTTATGGCGTGTCTTATTCTGACCATCCTCTTGATGGGACCGGGAACGCTTCCCTTGATCAGGATATATTGGTTTCTGACTAAGCCATAGCCGGGAAATCCGCCTTTCGGATTTATTTGTGCGCCGTCATTTCCGATGAACATGAGTCTTTTATTGAACTCCGTCCTCTGGTGGTAGCCCATCTGGCCGAGTTGTGGAACACGCCAGCTGATATGAGATGGATGCCAGGGACCCAGGTTTCCAACGTGCCGCAATTTGCCTGTGCGAGCGTGCTTTCTCTTGGCGATGGCAATTCCCCAGCGTCGTACTGGACCCTGGGTGCCCTTGCCTTTAGTGACGGCAGATGCATCCATAAGATCTCCCAGCTCAAATACGCTGGTGATGGGTACCTGCTGGCCCAGCAATTTCTGGGCAAAAGCGAGACGATCCAGCATAGAGCCGCCGCTTACCGGCATTTCCATGAGTTCTGGTACCTTCTTGGGAATTCCGGTTATGAGCATGGGATTGGTGTGCACCACTACTCTAACATCTACGATATCATCGCCCAGAGCCCGCAGGTCCTCGGCTGAAGTTCCGCGCGTCTTCTTGGGAACTGTCAGAGCGCGAGCTAAATCGGGACTCAGGTTCTCGGACCAGGCCTCGCCCGCAGGCCGAAGGCCGCCGTTGTAGTTCTCGTAGGCGCGCACAGCCACCACATTCATGGGGGGAACCTCAAGAACGGTTACGGGCATGGAGATCTCCACGCCCTCGGTGAGGCTGCGTGGCCTGTCGTCGATCATCATGATGTGGGTCATGCCGGCCTTGTAACCGGCAAAGCCTGCCATCCTGGCCTTGTCCTCCTCGGGCCAGCTTCTAATTCTTGGGACCTCGCTCTTGGCCCTCTTTCTTGGGCTGTAGGCCAGCGAACCTCGTCTTGGTCGGTGTATTGTTGCCATTTAGTCCTCCAAACGCACCAGGTTGAGCAGGGCTAAAGTGGCAAAGACAGCCTCTTCCACGCGAACCGTCTCAGTTCCTTGATGCGGGATGGTGTTGATCATTTCATATCTGTCCATTGATTCCTTACTCAAGAATGCGTCTACGCCCCGTGCGGGTGATCCGAAGACCACTGCAAGGTCGCGCTTGTGGCCTATGTGTCCCATGTCGGAGAGGATTTCGGGCGTCAGGCCTTTTCCGTACCGCGAGGTAAGAACCACGTTGCCACCTTGCTCATGCTTTGTAGCCAGGTAAGCTTCAAGGCTCTCCACTATCTCGGCTTCGTATCCCCAGTAATGAGGGATATCCTTCGGGTCCACAGGCTCAGCGGCGAGCGGCTGCTGCGAAAAGATTCTGACATTTAGGCGCTGCCCCACCGGGATTTTTTCCTCGGTACGTAGGGGAATAGGGCGATTGATTCCGATTTCCACCCAGACGCCGCTATCAGATCCGACGCTTTCAACGACTGCTCCGACGCGAAACTCGCCAATCTTGAGCGATTCTGATTTTGAGTTGATGGGATGATGAGCGGTACGTAGCGGCGGCAGCAATCCAACATGGCGTAGCTCCTCCCGACGGGGGATGAGCAGCTTTCGCAGGTACTGCGGTGTATCCATGTAGCGCAGCACCATTGTGATGAACCGCGAGTCATTGTGCTCGGGATCGCGATAGATCACAATGCGGTTGTATTGGAAGACTGCTGCTGCCCGGGCGATTTGGCCAACCTTGAGCGTGCTTTCACGCCGATCCCTACTCTCCATGTTGAGAGAGGACGGGATAAGGATGGCTCTCTCGCGCGGTACGGTCATCAGGTTTCCCTTCTCTGAAGATAGTGGATATATAAAAAGGTTTGGAGAGGGAGAGGAGCGATCTCGATGGCAGGAAGGCAGGCCGAGGTCAGGCTTTGGGGAAGGCGGCGGCGAGAAGGCTCTGGCCCCGGTCACGAGCGTAGGACTGGGCCACATCCCTGAGCATAGCATTTAATGATTCTTGAGAGTATTTAAGCTGCGATGAAATACCAGAGAGATCCTCAAAGATCAACCGGCTTTTCTCGTGGCCAATTGAGTCATTTATTAAGTAGCTAAGGGCTATCAGTCGAATCCCTTCCTGAGTAAGTCCTATATTCAAGGATACGATCCCTAAATTATGAAATGTCGCAGCCTCTCCCGCCTTGTTGCCGACCTGCTGCATGATTTTCATGGCCTTCTCGAAGTTCTCTCGGGCCGCCGGGTAGT
>CAZWHG010000081.1:0-6832 GCA_964633785.1 uncultured Methanotrichaceae archaeon | reverse complement strand
ATAGGGGGTCAAAATCGGATCGCCGTGTGGGGTCAAATTTGGACCGGCGAAAACAAAACTCAAAAGGAAAAAGAATACGGCCCATCTCAAAGCAAACTCCATAGGCTGTTTTATGCTAAATGGTGTCGATACGATAGCGTTTCCAATTCACACGAGAGCAGACGATTTTTGCGAATTCTTGATGGCAATCAGGGGCAGCAACCCCTCAAATAGAATTTGCTTAGTGCTTGATAATTTTCCGACGCATAAGGCAAAGAGTGTAAGAGAAAAAGCACTGGAACTAAATATAATTTTGATTTATCTACCACCATATTCTCCGGACTTAAATCCGATAGAGTTTATTTGGAAAGGCATAAAGAGAGTTCTATCTATCTCTGAAATTGAAAATTGGGAAGAACTCACGGATATTGTGAAGAATGCATTCTTTGGATTGACGGCAAATCTCTCAGTAGCAAGAATGTGGATTCCTAGATTCTTGTATGATAAGTTAAATTTGTTGTGTTAAAGACTATAATAAGGTGTATGGAGGCCGAAAAATAGGGGAAATTAGGATATGACACGGAGAAACAAGCTGGAGATACTTGGCGGTATTCTCAATATATGCAAAACAGAAGGATCAAGTAAAACCAAAATAGTCTACCAGGTTAACCTAAATTTTAAAAATGCAGGACAATATCTCGAATGGTTAACTTCACACGGTTATCTTGTCAAAGAAGAACGGCTATATAAGACCACATCTTCCGGATATGAGCTGCTGCAGAATCTTAATGACATAAATTCAACAATAAATGAAAAATTGGATTCTCTTTAAATCGCAAGTCCCAGAAAATGAAGCAGTATTACCAGAAATGCACCCAGAACTCCGCCGATGCCGCAAATCAAGATCACCAGCCAGCTGTGGCCAATGCCCAGACCTGCTACGGCATCAGCGAGATAAAGTATGACCAGCCCCATTATGGCATTAATTACGAAATTCTTGAGGGATCTCAGGATCAAGAATGCGCCAAATATTATGACTATGAATAGTAATATAAGTCCTGCATCGTTCATGACATAGAACTATAATCGCTAACTATTAAAAGGCTTTTTCTAAAATCATCCATTAAAAGACTCCATTTCGCTTCCCAAACGATGTAGCTCCTTTGTGTCCAAAGATAAAGGATCAATATGAACCAGCATTATAGCGTTCTTCAGGGCGATCTCATCTCTTTGGGACTGAACAAACCGGAGTACAGTCTCGTAGTTGCTCTGGGTGATGAGATAACCCATCCCCTCCAGCAAGATAATAGGATAGTTGGCCCTGCCCAGGAAATCGGAGATCATACTGGATAGCCGGGGAAAGTTCGTCGGGTCCACAGTTCTATATCCCGGCTCGCTCTTTTGCGTCAACCATATGACGGTATCTGCAGGCACATTGTACCTTTCATCAAGGGTTACTGGATTATAGCGGCTCAGGCACAACCCATCCATACCGTGTCTCACCAGTTCGCTGAATAACTCCAGGCTCTTTTGCGGCTTTTCTTCGGCAATAATATAGGTGGTCCCAGGAATAAGAGAGATCTCATAGGGACTTCGTCCATAGCTTTTCATGAGCTCTGCTAATGTCGCTACAATGTCGAAGGCAGGATCGTATGTTTTGATGATCCTTCCCAGCCTTCTCACAGCTACAAAGAAGCTTCGTCTTGTTAGCACCAGATCTGGGCGGATGCTAAGAGACATCCCGGACTGCAGGGCTCCTTTCATATCAGGCTCACAGGCACTAACTGAATCATCTGAGAGCTGCAACGCCTGCTTGGCAGTCTCAAAGAATTCCCCAGAGGCTATTTGCTCATCTGCCTGCGTAACTACCTCTCTTCTCGCATCATCATTGAGCTGGGAGAGCATGGTATCGGAGAAGGCTTGGAAGAGATAGCTGGAAAGGGGACCTAATGAGAAAAGCAGCTCTTTTACCTCATTTATGCTCGAAGTCATTCCTGTATGGACAAAACCTGGGCCTTCCGCCAGTATAAAATGTGATTTATGGGCCAAAAGTTCCATCTGGTAGACATAGTCGAGTATCTCCCTTTGCGGGATTTGGCCTTCGTTTTCTTTGATGAGCTTCTCAATGCTGTCTATGAGAACGATGCTGTTCCTGCTGGACTCAACGAATGACTTTATTGTCACAAAGAGGAGGGGCAGATTTCTTGGCGAGATGTAACGATCGCTTCCTTTTTCGTCGGAGAGTCTTATAATCGGGGTCTCTTTGAAGCCCCAGCGTTGCCTCACATCCTCCGGGGCATCATGCGTGACGCATAACCCCTCTACGCCGTGAGTGATCTGATCGGTGAAGACCTCATAGGCAATCTCAGGCACGACATAGATCTTTCCTCGCGCTAAATCATATGCGGGAAGGGTTTCCTTAGCAGCTTCCATAACCGGCTTAACAGTCACATGATCTTCCACAATCATCCTGGTGGCCGAGGATCCCACTGAACCGGTAAGCGTCTTCTCAAATTGACCCCATAACTGCCGGAGCTGTACAGACTCAATCTTCTCCCGGCTGGTGCCCAGGCGCTCAAGGTAGGCATCGACCTTTACCTTGGCAGGCATCTCACCGATATAGTGCGCTAACGTTGCCTCCAGCTCCTCAACCGTTCCCTGGTGCATCCCTCCTTTATCCAGCAAGTGAGACGCTCTTCCTTGCTTGTAAGCATCCACGAAGCAATCGGCAGTGCTCTCTTCATCCAAACTTGGCTTGGTTGCCAAAGATACAAGAACATACAGGCTGCAGTTGACGAGAAGAGTCCAGAATACGGAGTTTGTCCAGATATCCAGATCGAGCCCAAAGAGATTAGTGGGCCTGAGGATGCCTATGCCCAGAGGCCCTTCTCTAACCAAATCCCCTAGCCATACATTCCCTTTCGCAACCGTGGGAATGAGGGCGGTGTAAACCCAGAGCAAGAAGCCAGAAATCAAACCTGCCATGGCCCCTTTCCGGTTGCCTTTCTTCCAGTACAGTCCGCCTAAGGCGGCTGGCGCTAGCTGGCTGGCCGCCAGAAAAGAGACGACTCCAATATCCGCAAGTGTCTGGTAAGCTACAGCACGCGAATAGAGGTATCCCAAGAGCACGACCAGAAGTATATTCACCCTTCTCGTATTAAGAAGCATACTGGCCAGATTTCGTTCCTTTTTTATATGTCCCAGAATATAAGGCATCTCAAGATCGTTGAGTAGCATAGTGCCCACTGCAACGGATTCAATCAAGATCATGGCCGTGGCTGCTGAAGTTCCCCCTATGAATACAAAAAGCGAAAGAGCGTCCCGACCCATGTTGTAAGGTATGGTTATTATGAAGGCATCCTTCAGACCCGGGGTATTGAGGAGCACCCCGCCCCAGGCTATGACAGGAACGAATATGTTGATCAATAAAAGATAGAGAGGAAAGAGCCACATGGCCTTCTTGAGATGCAACTCATCGGAGTTTTCCACTACCATGACATGAAACTGTCTGGGCAAAAATAGGATGGCAAAGAAGGAGACCAAAGTCAAAGTGAACCAGAGAGTCGGCTCGATATCCATGAGTGTCTCATATGCCGGATTGTTTGAGGCCAGCTCGATCATCCGGCTCATAACATTCCCATATCCGGAAAAGATGCCGTAGGCGACATAGAGTCCTACAAGAACGAAGGCCACGATCTTCACCAGAGATTCAAAGGCTACCACCGCGATTAGCCCCTCATGACGCTCCATGGGATCGAGGTGTCTAGCTCCGAATATTACGGCAAAGGCCCCCAGGAGAACGGCCACTACCATCTTGCTTTCCACATTAAAGCCGAGGAATATGATGTTCGATCCGCTCAATATTTCGAGTGATGTGGAAATGGCAATGAGCTGCAGTGCCACATAAGGTGTTACCATGATCAGGCTCAATGCTGCTACCACGGCACCTATGGTGTAGCTCCTGCCATAGCGAAAGCTAATAAAATCACTAATGGATGTTAGCCGGTATTCTTTTGAGACACGAATCATCTTTCGTATGATTATCCAGCCGGCAGTCATGGCCAAGACGGGTCCCAGGTAGATGGGCAAAAACTCAAGTCCCGTGGATGCCGCTCTTCCGATGGAGCCGTAGAAGGTCCATGCCGAAACGTATACACATAGAGAGAGAGCATAAACATAGGGATTGGCCACAATGCTTTTTCCCAAGTGTTTTTGGCGATCAGCATACCGGGCAATGCCAAAAAGCAGGAGCAAGTAAAGGACCATTACAATCAAAGCAACATGCGGTCCCATCAATCAAAATTCCCCCGATCAAAAATATATAGAGCCAGGATGAAGAACAGCCAGATCGAGGCAACATAAACCAGTACGGCAGGCGTACCAAATATGACGTAGCCACTCGCCAGTTCGATTAAGGGCCAGTTGAGCAGCACCCACCCTAAGACGAAGAGAAAAATCCAGAATTCCTTCTGGCCTAGGAGATCCTGCATGGATTTTGTCATATTATAGACCTGGATAAACAACTAACCCCTTGACAGATATATCTACTGCATGCTTTCCCAAATGATGAGATGTCCCGCACATCTTCAGGATTTCGACGGACCTTCTCCTTGCGAAATTTATCTCTTCATTTTGCAGCAGGATTATTCCATCTGCAACATGCGCTATGTTCGCAGGGTAGGGTGCGCCCGGCAGTGCATCCTCGGCCACCAGTGTCACCACTGCTTTTGCTTTGATCAAATGAGACAGATTAAGGAGAAAACGCCAGTATTCGTCTTTAAGAACATCTTCCAGAATAGAGAGGTTTTCAATGACGATTCGAGTCGGCTTGAGCTTATCTATCTCTCTTTCCAATATGTCCAAAAAGTCTTTCGACCTGCATGCTTTTTCGACCATCTCTTGCAGCTCCAGGTAGCAGATCTCCTTGCCAAAATAGGTACTTTTGACAAATTCATAACTGGTGGCGTAATTTATCTGCAAATCAGATGGTCCACCGAAGGTTAGCAGGTACAGGCAGTGCTCGCCCAGATCCGCGCCCTTGCAGAGAAACTGAGTGCAAAATGTGGTCTTGCCGGCCCCTGCCTCGCCCGCTAGGAGGGTGAGTGACGGTCTGGGAAGACCACCCTCAATCATGTTATCCAGACCTGGAATTCCTGTGGGTATCCTGTTCATCAAATTCAAATCCACCCACCTCGCCACATTTTATTGGATGGGCCAATTGTGCAAGAAGCGAAGAGCGACTTTTTGCAGGCTAAGGGAATCTCATACAAAATATTGCCGCTCATCTTATTTGTCTTTATCTTATCCAGACGGCTTTTATATCAGGAATTCATTCTCGCTCACGTGAGATGACTTGATCCTCAGAACTCATTATTCAGGCGATATTAACGCGCAGCTGGATGGCAAAGAGGTTGTTTTAACCGGCTTTGCTCACGAGATGCGCGACCTGGGGGGTATAGCCTTCCTGGTACTGCGGGACAGAAAAGGACTGGCACAGGTGACTTTGGTCAAGAAGCTATTGGGAAAAGAGGTATTCAAGAGTGCGCGCTCCATCAGTCGAGAGAGCGTAGTAATGGTACGAGGAAATGTCAAGGCAGAGCCGAAAGCTCCTCGCGGATACGAAATCCTTCCCACAGAAATCCGGGTGTTGAACGCAGCCCAGGTGCCTTTGCCCCTGGACCCCACGGAAAAGGTGGAGTGCGAGCTGGACACACGCCTCGATGCCAGGTTCATGGATATTAGAAGGCCCTGCGTTCTGGCTACATTCGAAATCGAGAGCGCTGTGCTGCAATATCTGAGAAGCTTCTTCTGCCAAAAAGCAATGACGGAAGTCTTCACCCCCAAGATTGTGGCTGCGGCTACAGAAGGTGGGACGGATCTCTTCCCCATCAGCTACTTCGAGAAGGAGGCTTTCCTCAATCAGAGCCCCCAGCTCTTCAAACAGATGCTAATGGGCGCGGGCATGGACCGGGTATTCGAGATCGGCCCCATCTTCCGGGCTGAGGAGCACGACACCCGCCGCCACCTCAATGAGGCTATCTCCATCGATATTGAGGTCAGCTTTGTCGATGACAAGGACGTTATGGAGATTTTAGAAGAGGCGGTGGCAGGAGTCTACAGGTATGTGGCCGAGAACTGTCGCTACCAGTTAGAGGTCCTGGGCCTGGACCTGCAAGTTCCAAAGCTTCCCTTTAAGAGAATCACCTATTCTGAGGCGCTGGATCTGGCTGCAACGAAGGCAGGCGTCAAGATGCAATGGGGAGATGATCTGGATACAGAGACTGAGAGGTTCCTGGGCGAAACCATAGGCGAGCACTACTTCCTCACCGACTGGCCTTCTTCCATAAAGCCCTACTACACCTTGCCCTATGAAGACAAGCCAGAAGTTTGCCGGGGATTTGACCTCATGCATCCGACAATGGAGCTGGCCAGCGGGGCGCAAAGAGTGCATGACTACAACCAGCTTGTAGAGCGCATAAAAGAGAAAGGATTGGATCCCGACGGATTTGAGTTCTACCTCAAAGCATTCCGCTACGGCATGCCGCCTCATGCCGGCTGGGGTCTGGGACTCTCCCGACTGGTTATGACTATGCTCAAATTGGAGAATATTCGCGATGCGGTCCTCTTCCCGCGCGACCGAAGACGACTGGTGCCCTAGAGGCACAGGCGTCCATTTTTTAGTATCATTCTTTCTTTTCTAATTTCTTATTAGCTATTTCTGGTATTTCAAAGCAATTTTGCGATTTAGCTATTAAAAATAAAATTATTGTACTGAAATTCTTTATGGGTGGCATTGGTCCTAAACTCCGGACCTTTTAATAACCAGATTTGCCTCGACAGGAATTCCAATCTT
>CAZWHG010000080.1:0-6938 GCA_964633785.1 uncultured Methanotrichaceae archaeon | reverse complement strand
AACTCGTGGGATAACAGGGCCGACCAATTTACAGAAAATTCGGCACACTACCTGGGTTAAATTTTGTACCTAAAAAGCTTACGTATCAAATGAATGTCTTTAGGGTCATTTTGCAGATTCGGTTTCGGCTTAAAACAGATTTAAACAAAAAATTAAAGCCTCGGACGGGATTCGAACCCGCGACCTCGTCCTTACCAAGGACGCGCTATACCGGGCTAAGCTATCGAGGCGCCAAGAGCCCCTTGTGCTGCTCACCCTTCAAGAACCTTTCGGTTGGCCATGTCTTCTCGCTTCTTCATAAACGTCTTCCGTTCTCTTGGCGATACGATCCCAGCTAAACTCAGCATCAATCCGGCTGCATCCTGCCCGGGCCAGCTTGGCCATCTCCTCTGGATTAGCCAGAAGCCGGTTTATGCACCAGGCGATGGACTCCGGTTGAATGTAGGCCAGGAGGCCGTCCTCGAAATTATTAATAATGCTCACCGCCTCCGTCGCTACTACCGGTTTGCAGGCATCCCAGGCCTCCAGGACCACAACCCCGAAAGGCTCGTTCCTGCTGGGAACGCACATCAGGTCGCAGGCATTGACCAGCTCTTCTTTCTCGGCGCTGGATGTATATCCCAGGAATCGGCAGGCATCCGCTACACCAAGCTCGCGAGCTCTCCTCTCGCAGTCCGGCCTCATGCCGCCCTCCCCCATGAAGACAAAACGAACATCCGATCGGTTTCTCAAGACATGAGGCACCGCCTCTACCAGCAGGTCCGGCCCCTTCTGGATGCTCATTCTGCCGCAGAAGAGCACCATTGGAGCCATGGGGTGGATAGCGTACTTCTTCTTAACCCGCCCGGCATCCAGCCCCTTTCTCATCTTTCCCATGATGATGCCGTTTGGTATGATGCTGATCTTGTCTTCCGGCAGGCTGTAGATCCACATCAACTCATCTTGCATACGCCTGGTGGTGACAATCACTTTGGAGGCCTCGTAGCAGCCCAGCCACTCTCTATGGGAGACCTCCTGGGATATGCCGTGACCGAAGTGGTTTCCATTCCGGCCCCATTCAGTGCTATGCATAGTCAGGAGGAACGGCAAACCAAAGAACTCCTTTATGCGGGTCAACGCCCACACCGGATGCCAATCGTGACCATGCACTATATCGAATTTACCAAAGAGCTTTTGTACTGCCCCGAAGCGATCATAAAGAGCATCGCACATGCGGTTCATCTGAGCCAGGATATCTCCCGAGCTATCTACATCGACCCTTTGGTAATGGACGCCGTTGATCTTGTCGTAGGATTCAAAGTCACCCCTACGTGTAAAGATATGTACTTCATGGCCCCTTCTGGCCAGCGCTTCCGAGATCTCCGAGACGTGAGGTGCTACCCCGCCGACCTTTATTGAGTATAAGCTCTCCCAGGAAAACATTCCAATTCGCATCTTTTCACCGGTATTTTCTTGCCCTGCAGCCGTTGTTATTGATCCTTCATCGATACGATAAGCTTTATGAAATACATTAGGAATGAAACAGGCAAATTTATGTTCATTTTGGCTCGGATAATTGATTAACTTTTCGGCGCTCTAAGAATCATTTTTTACTAATGCAGAAAGCTTTGCGGCTGCATACTCGGGGGCAATGGAGTTGACGTAAACGCCGGTACCCCTCTCAAAGCCCGCGATCTTGGAAATGGCTGGCTGAATTCTGATATTGAGATGATAGCCGAAAGGAAGCTGGAAGATCATGCAGTTATAGGGCGGATCGTTCAAGAAAGACCGCATGCCCCCCAAGGCCTGCCTTAATAGAGCGGCCAGGCTTTTGCCCTCTGCTTCATGCATCTCTCCCAGGTTGGCAAAATGCCTCTTCGGCAAAATCCAGCACTCATAGGGTGCCTGAGAATAGAAGGGTGCGATCAGAACCCAGCCTTCGTTCTCGTTGATGAGCCGGCATGACTTCAACTCTTGTGCTACGATATTGCAGAAGGGGCACTGCACCCCACGGTTGATGGCGTCGAGTTCTCTCTTAATCAGGGGCGGAAGAATGGGAAGGGTGACGAGCTGAGAATGGCTGTGAGATAATGATGCTCCCGCCTCCTTGCCCCAATTCTTGAAGATGGATACATATTTCACAAGGCCATTTCCAGTATAATGGACATAGCGATCCTTGTAGACCATGATGAGCTTTTCCATGTGGCTTTGGGTGAAATCTGCCGGATTTTCCCTGTGCCGGGGGCTGTCTACAATCACCTCGTGAAAGCCCTGCCCGGGCAGGGCAAACCATTCCGTCGTGACGGGGGCCGGGCATGGAACCACGGCCGCGAAAACATTGGAAAAGACACGCATCTCCCAGTCGGAAATCCTCACTAGGCCATCGGATGATACACCTTGCTCAGTGTAAACGGCAACCGCAGGTGGAGTCATCTCCTCGTTTCCCGGACAAAATGGGCAAGCTGCCTCGTCTCCTGGTTTCGCTTTTTCCATCTGGAAATCAGACGGCCTCTCCCCGCGTTTTGCAGCTATGATGCAGTATTCATCCAGGAAGTAATGCTTCCTTAACTCCGGCATCGCCTCAATCCTCTTTCTTTCCAATCACTTCCCCATAAATCGCCAGGGTCCTCTCTGCCGCCTTTTGCCAGGTGAACTCTTCCAGCACTCTGGTCCTGGCATTCTCTCCCCAGGATTTCAGTCGGTCCATGTCCTCCAGGGCGAGATTGATGCCCCAGGCGATATCTCGGGGATCGCGAGCATTGACATGAACGCCCGTAGGCAGCTGTGCGCCCGGGTTTCTCACAATCTCCGCCAGACCGGATGTTCCGGAGGCGCCCACCACTGCAGCCTTGCCCATGGCCGCCGCCTCGAGAGCGACTATGCCAAAGGGCTCATAGATGCTGGGGAATACACACAGGTCCGCCAGAGCATAAGTGAGCATCTTTTCTTCGGCATCCAGAAAGTCTGGGACGACCGTGATGCAGTCAAGCCGTTTCGCTTCCGAGATTGCCCAGCTCTCAAGGCTTCCCTTGCCCACCACCAGCAGCTTCAGCTGGGGATGATTTGCCTGGACGAGGGAAATGGCAGAAAAGAGCTGTACAATCCCTTTTACACCTTCCAGCCTGCCCATGAAGAGCACAATGACATCGTCCTTTGAAAAGCCATATCCCTTTCGCAGGGCAGCCAGACGCCTGGCATCTGCCCGATCGGGATTAAAAAACACCGCGTCTACACCGTGGTAGCAGACGCGAACCTTTTCCGAGCTGACTCCCAGGCCGACCAGCTCCTGCTTCATGGCTTCTGAAACGGTAATGATCAGATCTGCCACTTCGGCGCCCTTTTTTTCCAAAGTCACAAGCTGTGGATTGGGGGTATCCGTTCGACCGATCTCCAGGCCATGTACGTGATAGATCATGGGAATGCCCCCCCTCTTAACAGCCATAGCTCCCAGCAGGCCGAGCCAGTCGTGGGCTACACAGAGATGGAATGGTCCATTTTCCATAACACTTGCCGCCGAGAGCTGGTTTAGGCTGATGAGATCCTCAAGGAAACGCAGCCCCTCACCCCAGGAGAGAGTTTGGACAGAGAAGAATACATCAAGCCCGTCCCGAATGGGGACAGGATACATTCTGAACACCTCTACTCCATCCATATCCTGGTACCTCTTCAGTTTGCCGTCGCCTAATGTAAATACCGAAATATTCTCTCCCAGGGAGACCAATTCTCTGGATATTTCATCGACGTACACACCAAGGCCGCCGAAGATCCTGGGCGGAAACTCGAGACTTAAGTAGGCAATTCTCATTGGTTCTCACATCCTGGCTAAACTACCAGATTCTTGTAATACTCCAGTACCGGCTCCTTCCAGCTAAACTGCCTGGCTAAAGAGAAAGACTCTTCGCAGAGCAGCCGGTACTTGACCTCGTCTTCCAGATAGGTCCAGGTGAAGTAGTCCAGAGCCAGGGCATAATCCAGTACGGTCTCCTGGCGCTGCGCCTCAATGTTGTCCACAACCACCACGCCCCCCAGGCCCGGCACGCGGCGTTTGATCTTCTTTAAAGCATCGCTATATCCTGCCGCACGACTGACAATATTGGGTGTGCCTTCCCGGCCCGCTTCCAGGGCAGTGAGAAGGAAGGGCTCATATTGAGAAGGAAATATCCCGGCAACACAGCCGGCCATGATCTCATCCACGCTCATTCCCAGGCCGCCGTCATTTTGTCCCACCCATTGAGGATAGAGCAATGCAGCAACCATCCTCTTTCCGGAAATCAGCTCCGATTCGTCCAGGCCACGCTCCTTGATCATATTCTCCAGGCGGATCTCCTCACCCACTAAAATCTCTGGCGTAAGATTAATGGGAAATCCTCCCGGCAGCTTCTCCTTGTCTTTAGGACCGTGCGAGGCTATCAGGAAGCAT
Source organism: uncultured Methanotrichaceae archaeon (assembly GCA_964633785.1). Classification (GTDB taxonomy): domain Archaea; phylum Halobacteriota; class Methanosarcinia; order Methanotrichales; family Methanotrichaceae; genus Methanothrix. The sequence goes on along the minus strand of CAZWHG010000080.1, from coordinate 2,539 downwards.
ACCACCCTTGCCTCCTCGGCATGACGCTGACCGGTCAATCTATGCTTGAGCAGGTGATCCTGAAGCACCAAGGCATCAAGTAGCTGAATATAACCTTTATTTTCGATCTCTATGCGGGATATGGTGAAGACGGGAATTATGTTCTCGGATTTGACGCATTTACCATCGCAGTATTTGTAGAGGTTATCGGTCAAAAATTGCTGAATCCTGGCACGGCAGCGCTCTTTCTTATCCCAGTCGATCTCCTGGGTCTCAACATCAATTCCATTCCGGATGACGATGCCTTTTAAGCGGTAAAAGAGCATGGCTTCTTTCATGGTCGAATCGCCCACAAATGTAACGGCATCGGCATAACGCGCCAGAGCCTCCAAGGTGGCAAAGCCCAGAGGCGTGCCGGGCTCCATATTTGAGTCGCTTTGGGCAATCTTTTGCAGAGACTTATAGCCTGCCGTGCGACCGGGGACTGTGGCGTGCAATGTGCAAACCGATCTAACAGGAACTCCCAATTTCTTCAGTCTGGCTGCCGCATAGAAGACTCCGAACTCATGGCAGTGCATGCTGACCCTAACTTTGGGCATTACCGATTTGACAAATTCCGAGACCGCCCTGTCAGCGTACTTTTGCGCCACCTCATCCGGAGCATGGGCCAAGCCTCTAACCAGCTCGGATACGGCATAGGAGAGATTGAGGTAGTGGTTATACTCAGAGCCATAGTGAGCTCTTTCATAGTTCATGGAATCAAGGCCCACCAGATCAAAGGCCTCTGTTTTGATAGCGTTATTCTGTGTCATCTCCTGATTATTCCAGCGCACCATATGGGACTGATAATAATTAGTATTGAAGAGTACATAGCCAATGGGAACACCGTCTACCGTTCTTTGCCCGGTGACCGACTCGATGCCCGATGCATTCAGTGCTGCTAGAACGCCCTGCAGCTCTGGCCCCATCTCCAGCTTCTCGAATGCCGCGAGATCTGTGACCCGGTTTCTGCCTGCATTCCAATCTCCGCCGGAGGTGGGATAGTTGGGACCTGCCACCAGGATATGCAGGCCGCTTTCGATATCACCTTGCGCCACCAGCCTGGCCAGCATGGTAGCCTCTGCATCCACTACATTCCAGATACCACCCATCTTGTTCGATACGGGACCTGCTTCCTCTGCAGCCAGGACGATCCATCTTTCAATCATTTTTTGCACCCTCAGATTTCCCGGTCTTCTCTTTCTTCATCTACTCAGGAATAGGGCGAGAGCGAGGACACCGCGATTCCCTCGTCGGTGATGTCCAGGACCCTGATGCTATTGGCGATCTTCGAGCCGCGCATCTTCATGATATATATCGACCGGATGAGCGTATTGCCGATGCGCTCTCGGCTGAGCATAGTGGCCGAGTCAGCTCCGTACTCCAGGAATTGGTTGGTGCCAAAAGCCGTACCGATAGTCACCAGGGATGTGACGCCACTGGCACGAATAGTGCCGAAGAGGTCGTCGGTCAGGGACCGAATTTTAAAGGGCTGCTCTACGGCCATGAAGAAGGCAGTCAGGTCGTCGATGAAGAGCCGGTCGGGCTTGGCCTCCTCCAGCTTTCTTTCTACCAGCTTACGAAAGTTTATGAGGAAATCCACCGGATCGACATCAATGCTCTTTTGCAGGCGCAAAACTGGGTCGGTGACATCGACGATGGCGAGTTTTCCTTCATTTTCCAGTTTGGAGAAGTCCCAGCCAAAGGAGGACATCATCTCTCGCTTCAGGTACTCTGCACTCTCAGAAGGAGTAATGATCATTCCCTTCTCACCCATCTTGATGCCGTAATTTATGAACTGGCAGGCAAAGACAGTCTTGCCCGTGCCGGAAGACCCGGTGACGGTGTTTACTGTCCCTTTGTGAAAACCGCCATCAACCAGTTCATCATATCCTGGTACGCCCGACTTAGACCTGGGAAATTTGCTGCTTTGTAATGCCAAAACTATCTCGCTCCCTCACACTAATTTGTGCTGTGATTTGCAGCTACAGATACCTTTTATTTCGGGGCTATGGTAATTAGGTCTTTCGGTGAGAAGCGAAAAATTATAGCGGATTTTGGGGCAAAGCCAATCTGCTAAACCATATATTCTTAATTTGTTAACCTACTGAAGGGATCTATAGATTCTTCGACTGACAACGCAACCCCAGAGTCATAGGTCAAAACATATCTTATATTTTCCTTCAGATCCAATTGGTTCCAATACAGGCGCTCAAGAAAAGAATGGCGACTACATCATGGTGGAACTGAAACACGAATGAAAGGGCAAATAACCAGCAGATGCGTAGCCGGAAACTATTTCAACTTTGGTGGAATCTCGTTACGCATTCTAATTTGCATCGCGACCAATGATGTGGTCGAGAAGAGACCGAAATGAGTGCCCCCAATTTGTGCAGGCAGTCGATCTTGAATATAATAAATACGATGATTCTTTGGGAGATCACTAGCATTTACACGAGTCAATACAATTGGCTCCTCGCTATTCTCTGTGGGTAGCGGGGTAAACCTATATAGTAACTCT
>CAZWHG010000079.1:0-6979 GCA_964633785.1 uncultured Methanotrichaceae archaeon | reverse complement strand
AAAGCTTCAAAGGCATTATTTAAACTTGCAAAATTAATGTTACGGAGCACTAGCATAGAACGCAGTCTTGAACATCGCCAGATGCTTGATATTATTTATTTTATCAAATATCTTGTTTGCCTCAGAAGATGTGAAAAAGTAAGGTATTTCATTAGCACGTTTAAGATGTGGGAATTTTAGATCTTGCCCTAACATTTTATGATATTTTTTAATAGCATATGAATAGTTAGCCACTGATGAATTCGAAAGATTACGATTCAATAGATTGTCTCTATAATCTTGAGCAATATCTGCGGAAGGTTCTTTCTTCCCGCAAAACTCAAGATATTTCTCAACCCTAGTAAGATAATCTTCGGTTGTGCTTGGTCTTGCACCTTTATCCCTTAAGTATCGCTTGAATTGTCTTAGCTTATTATCGTTATTCGTGACATCCCATGATACCTCTAACTTTTGCCTCATTACAACACCTCGTGAGGCAGTCTTAATACAGGATTACGATGCCGGATGTAACCATGTCAGCAAAAATCGATAGGCGCGCACAGTGCGAAGCACGAGCACGCCGCGCAGGACTTAAGATCCTGTCTCACAGGAGTTCGCGGGTTCGAATCCCGTATCCCGCATTAACGATAGCGTTTGGCGGAGAACACTCATAATCAGATCCTACAAATAGGAACCCGGCCGATTGACTTCTGGCCAGAATAGATAAATTCATATCAAAAAAATGTTTTAGACATTTTTGTGTCTAAATTATTTATTTCTTGGTATCACAGAGATCAGCCCTTTCATGCCCATGTAATCATGGAAAATGCAGAGGTATTTGTAGGTCCCAGGCATATCGAAAGTCAGGGTATAGTTTTGCGGTTCGGGCAAAGGCACCATAGTATCCCATATCGCACCAGAGTTGAAATAGTCAGTTCCATTGTAAACCTTACTTCCGGCAGGCTTTATTACCAGGGGATTCAGGACAAATTTTGGCGGTTTTCTTTGTTGCGGCTCTACCAAGACAAGCTCCGGTTCTTTGCCACCTGAAAAAATGTGATTGTATGTGGCGTCTCTACGTCATCTCGAACCCACTCAACCGTATCGCCGACAGGTATGGTTAGATCAGTGGGTATAAAGCGCATTAGGACAATGCGGCCATTGCCATATCCCAACTTAATCATATGGATTTTAGTGCCGTTAGATCCGGGACTTGTAGATACATTTGCCGTCTTGAGCCTCGCGTTCAGTGCAGTTTTCACGTCAGCCGCAAGGACTCTTGCAGTCTCCAAGTCGATCTGCTCTTGGGCCTTTTGATGAGGAGTACCAACAGGTTGTACTACAACTCTTCCTTTCATCATGCTGTGGAAAGCGCAATAGTATGCAAAGTTTCCAGTATTGAGGAAGGTTAAATTATACTCTCGTGGGAAATTCGGCTCGACATCCAGTTGTCCGGAACCAGTCAACGTTATCACATTATAGGTCGAAACGCCGGCTGGAAGTATTGCCATTGGGTTGAGCAACAAGCGTTGACTACTGTTATTTTCCGGAATAATGAGATCTGGAATCTTCTCACCGGGCGTCGGGAAAGTAACAGTGTGTGGCTCAGATCCTTTGAGTTTCCATATGATCTTGTCGCCTACGTTGATTGTTATTTTTTCGGGATAGAAGCGCATGAATTGCCATGCTCCAGAAGGCCCGTACTCTTGGGGTTCAATTGCTGCTTCTCCACCGACTTGAACCATCCAGGTCACAGGGCTGGCTTGATCGGCTCCCTAATTTTGAACCTGGGCAGACGCTGCTTGGAAAAGGCAAGTACAATAATACAGAATGCAGCGAATGTTACGATCCACACTCGACGCGAAATCTGTTTATTTTGTCTTTCTGACATGAGATTGATGCCTACCCGAAAAATTATGCTCGAGTTCCAGCAGAAATCACTAATCTTATTATGTACTCCTTACTTCATATATCTTTTCTGAAATGTAGATAACCCTTTGATCGTATATATTTGACCGACAGGTATATAGACTAAAGTGCCCCTCGTTAAAGGGCTTCATCTGCATTGATTCAAGAAATTTGTTGAGATGTTTTGCGAGCACCATCGATTATTTGAAATCGATAAAAAGGATACATAGGATAATGAGATTTGGAAATGGCAGAGACGGCTTGAATATTGATCCAGGAGAGATGACCTGCGTGACATGCTCCAATTTAGGACGTGGCATAGAATTATCTTTCCGGATAAATGGATCCAGGCCCGCATATTCCCAGGAATGCTTGCCAAAAGCACAGGCAAAAGGCCTGCTAAGCAATCAAGGCGATATTAAAAGGATTTGATTATAATATTATTTTCATTTCGTTTTAACAAAGTAGCATTCTTTCCCAAGTGCCTCTGCAGCCGGTTGAAGTACCTCTTTGCATTAAGATACCATTCAACCAGTTTCTTTTCGGATCCGCATCAAAGGACTTCAACCAAATCGAAGATCAGCACTTAAAATTATCTAGAGGCAAGAATGTCATTTGGAAATTTAAATATCATAGATCCGCTTTGCCGAGCATTGGCTAAAGAAGGATACACCGCACCGACTCCCATACAGATGCTGGCTATACCCCATCTTTTGAACGGAAAAGACCTGATGGGCATCGCTCAGACCGGAACAGGTAAGACGGCAGCATTCGTGCTGCCCATATTGCAAAAGATATCGGAACAGCGCAAGGCCCTCCTTCCCGGAGTTCCGCGCGCTTTGATTATTGCACCTACCAGAGAGCTGGCTGCACAGATCGACCAGAGCTTTGCCACATACGGCCAGTTTCTGCGCTTTAGGCACACGGTCATATTCGGCGGCGTACGGCAAGGTCCACAGGTCAAGATGCTCTCTCAAGGCGTTGATGTGCTGGTTGCCACACCCGGCCGGCTGCTCGACCTGATGAATCAGGGCTACGTTATGTTGAAGGGTGTTGAGTTCTTCGTCCTGGACGAGATCGACCGGATGCTTGACATGGGTTTCATCAAGGATATGCGCCGAATAGTCACAGCGCTGCCGCAAAAGCATCAATCGCTTTTCTTCTCGGCCACCATGTCCCGCGAGACTGGCGAGTTTGCAGAAAAGCTTCTCACAGATCCCGTGCGAATCGAGGCCACACCCCAGGCCAGCACCCTCGAGTGCATCCAGCAGAGCGTTTTCTTCGTGGATCAGAACAATAAGTTTCCGCTATTGCAGAAGCTCATTATAGATGAAGACATGGAACGCGTCTTGATCTTCTCCCGTACCAAGCACCGGGCGGATAAGATCGCAGAGGCGCTGAGCAAGAGCAGAATCAACGCCGATGCCATTCATGGCAACAAGTCGCAAAACCAGCGGACTAAGGCCATGCATGATTTCAAATCTGGTCGCTTGCGGGTGCTTGTGGCAACCGATATCGCAGCGAGAGGAATTGACGTTGACGACATTTCCCACGTGATCAACTTCGATCTACCCAATGAACCGGAGTGCTATGTCCATCGCATCGGTCGAACGGGGCGCGCCGGGGCGGACGGCAAGGCATATTCATTCTGCGCTGCAGATGAACGCAATATCCTGCGCAGCATTGAGCGGCTGACACGGACGAAAGCAGGGATCATGGAGCACCAGTACCATTCCGAAACGGCAAAGATGGCCGTGGGGGCCGCCGCCGAGTCGGCCACTTCCTATAGATCAAGGGCCACTGCAAGAGGGTCCAGACAGGAGAGCGCGCACAAATCAGCTCCCAGAAAGCCGTATCCTGTCAGACGACGCTAGCTATAACGGGACCGTAAAGTCTGAGGTTGGCTATTTTAAGCTCAAAATAGCCAACTATCTATTATGGATCTGTTTTACGAATTCGTGAAATGATTGATTAGATGAACAAAATCTGCTTGGACTGGATCTTCCTTGTACAATTATTTTTACTCTGTGTCCTCAATTTTAAACCCGCGCTTCTCGAAGAATTTAGAACATAGGCGCTAATACCTTTTATTAAAACGAGGAGATTATCGATTGGAATACTGCCGAAGTATACTCGCAGAAACCCTTTCTTCTTTATACGTTGATATCCTTTGTATATTATTATGCTGAGAATAGCACTAACATTTATGGGGGCCAGATTGAGATGAAAATTGTCCGGGTAAAAGACGTAACGAGCAAGCCCAATCCCCATGGAGTAGATGCGAGGAGCATTAGCGACAAAGAAAATGCCCAGGTATTGCACATCACCTTGCAGCCAGGAGAGGCCCTGAAAAAGCATATCACCCCCGTGGATGTGGTCTTCTACGTTCTGGAAGGCCGGGGCGTGGTGGAGATCGGAGAGGATAGAGCAGAAGTAAAGGCGGATTCGCTTATCGAAAGCCCGGCCAAAATTGCTCACCGCTGGATCAACGAGAGCCATGAGACGCTACGTATATTGGTGATAAAGACGCCCCGGCCCAAAGAAGCCACCAGGATGCAATGAGAGGATGATTGCCGTTGTCGCCAGATGATAACAAAGCCCTCGTCAGCCGCTTCTTTGCCCTGGGTCCTTCCCGAGGTGACATTGGGGCTGCAGATGAGCTGCTGGCCAATGACTTCACCCTGCACGTGCCGCTACCCTGCTCGCCTGGCGTCCAGGGAATGAACGACGTAATCTCTGCCTGCCGGGCCGCTTTTGAGCACCTCGATGTTACTGTGGAGGATATGGTCGCGGAAGGGGACAGGGTCGCAGCCCGCTTCACGGCCCGAGGCATTCACAGGGGCGCTTTTATGGGCCTGCCGGCGACAGGCAAAAGCATAACCATGACGGGAATTGAGATATTTCGCATCGAGAACGGCAAGATTGCAGAGCTTTGGGGCGAGGCCAATCTGCTGGGACTGATGCAGCAACTTGACATATTGCCACCTTTGGGGGGACAAGGATAGGCGATTTAAGGCAGCATCGTTTAAATAGCATCGCCTCACAGCACGCACTGTTTGCAGTCCTGGCAGCCGCACTTGATGTTGCTGATCTTCCATCTCAGCGCCCAGCGCTTCATGTCCTTGATTAGATCAATGATTTCCAGGCCGCTCTGCGTGAGAGTGTACTCGCTCTTCACGGGAAATAGGGTGCTGTCTACTCTGTTCTCCACCAGCCCTTCCTTCTCCAGCTCCCGCAGGCGCGCCGAGAGCACTTTCTGGGTGATGCCAAAAAGGCAGTTTTTCAGCTCGGAAAAGCGCCTGGTGTGCCCTTCTCCCTTGTAAAGCTCCAGGAGAATAAGCAGCGTCCATTTTCGGGCGATGTACTTGACGGTCAGGTTTACAGTGCATCCTTCTTGCATGGTATCATTACAGAAACGCTCTAGGCTAAATACCTTGGTATCCAATGTATACCACATAACAGGAATCGTAAGAAAAGAGACTGCGAAAGAAGAGCTGATCGTAGTATAAGATTTTATAAGCGAATAGATGCCGTTAACACTTAGATAAAAAGTTTGGATTAATCGAATAAATTGAAATGGGGAAAATAAAATGGCTACAATTGAGAAACCGGATATGTTCTGCTACCAGTGCTCCCAGACTGCGGGAGGAACAGGATGCACTATCAAAGGAGTTTGTGGAAAGGAAGCGATCGTGGCCCGTCTGCAAGACAACTTGCTATTCGCTATAAAAGGCATCAGTGCCTACCTTTACCATGCGCGAGAATTGGGCTACACCGACCCGGAGATAGACGCCTTCATCGAGCGGGGCTTCTTCTCGACACTTACTAATGTCAACTTCGATCCCCAGGAATTTTTGCGACTTGCAGTGCGAGCTGGGGAGATGAACATCAAGACCATGCAGATGCTCAAGAAGGCGCATATCGAAACCTTTGGCGAGCCGACGCCCACTCAGGTTCGAACCGGCACAGTCAAAGGCCACGGCATTCTGGTCACCGGCCACGACCTGCATGCTCTCTCTAAACTCCTGGAGCAGGTAGAGGGCACAGACGTCTTTGTATACACCCATTCGGAGATGCTGCCCGCCCATGGCTATCCTGGCCTGCGAAAGTACAGGAATCTGGCAGGAAACCTGGGAACCGCCTGGTTCGACCAGCGAAAGCTTTTCGCTCAGTATCCCATGGCCCTGCTGGGGACCTCCAATTGCTTCCTAATCCCCAAAGAGGAGTACAAAGATCGCATGTTCACGAACGGACCGGTTCACCTGCCGGGGGTAAAGCACATCGATGGATACGACTACTCAGAGGTGATTGCATTGTCCCGCTCGCTACCCGAGCTTCCGGATGCTCCCGGCGAGTACGTGCTCACTACAGGCTTTTCCACTGTAGTCTTGCTGGGCCATGCCGCCAAGATCAAGCAGTTGGTGGAGGAGGGGAAGATCAAGAGATTCTTCCTGGTGGGCGGATGCGATGCGCCCCTAAAAAAATCGGACTACTACCGGGAGTTTATGCAAAAACTGCCTACAGATACGGTGGTGCTCACCCTGGCTTGCGGCAAGTTCCGTTTCAATGACCTAGATCTGGGCAATATCGAGGGCATTCCCCGGCTCATCGATCTAGGCCAGTGCAACGATGCCATTGTGGCTCTGGAGATAGCTCAGGCCCTGGCGGAACTATTTGGCGTGGGCGTGAACGATCTGCCCCTCACACTGGTGGTAAGCTGGATGGAGCAAAAGGCGGTGGCCATTCTCTGGTCCTTGCTGGCATTGGGAATTAAGGGCATTTACCTGGGGCCCATTGTGCCAGGCTGGATCAATGCGGATATGCTCCGGATCCTGGTGGACAAGTACGACCTCAAGCTTATAAGCACACCGGATGAGGATATCAAGAAAATGATGGGTTAAATGTAGTAGTATTAAATCTATACTACCAATTTTTTAAAAAATATTAATCGAGGATACCTAATAACCTCTCATTTGGCGGGTTTTTAGGAATACACGAATAGAAAATTACATAATATTAGTTATGATTTAAAAAAAAATGTACGTGTTTAGCTCTCGCTCGAATTTTCTAAAATTTCCATCAAAATTCATTT
>CAZWHG010000078.1:0-7046 GCA_964633785.1 uncultured Methanotrichaceae archaeon | reverse complement strand
GGACTGGATTGTCTCCAAATGCTTACGGCAAAGCTAGCTAGCTAAACACGTACGAATAGTTTTTTGGGTCAATGATTTCTTATTAATAGACATTATTATCACTAATCCTGTTCGGTGGCCGAGCTATTAGATGCTTTGGATCTAAGTTTATTCAGTCCATGAATAATCAAAGGATTCTTATTGATATCGCCTTTAGAAGTCAAACAGCGACTTCTGCCTTTTCCCCGGCTTCGCCTCCGCCTTCCCCTCGCTCTCCACCTTCTTCGGCCTGCCCCTCTTGCGGGGCTGCGGTGCGCTCCCTGGCTGGCTTCCGGGAGCAGCCGCAGGCTCCTCTGGCAGGTGCCCGACCGCTGGCGCTGCCTCCGCCTTGGGCGGCTCCGTCTCCGCAGCATTTTCGGCGCTGGCTTTCACCGCTTCAGTCACGCCCGCGCCCACCTGCACAGCGCCCGCATCCGCCTGCGCGGCCTGCGTCTGCCCCGACACAGTCCGCGTCAGCGGCGTTCCACCTAGCGGCTGCTGTGATGTGCCTGTGCCGTGCCAGCCCAGTTCGATCTCCTCGAACTCCTCAGCCGTTCGCATCTTCGTCGCTTCCTCGAAGATGTTCTGCACCTTCTTGGTAGAGGTTGTGCTGCCTAAAAGAAGTGCAATCTCATCGGCATCCAGCTCCAGCTCCGCCGCCAGGGGAACGGCCTTCTTTTTGTCGGCCAGAAGAAGCCCCACGAAGCCCATCAGCTCCGCCCGCACGAATGCCGCAGAGACATGGCAATGACGGCCGATCTTCTTCGCCGCCGAGTCCCGAACGTTGCGCGCCTTCTTGGTCTGGCCCATGCGCCGCCAGCGGCTGGGAGGCCGGAAAGCAACGTAGCCGTGCCGGGCTGCGGCCTTGGCGGCCTGCACTCCGCCCGTCATGAGAAAACCGGCATAGCGCCACAGTCCATAGTTCTGTCTGACGCGAACCCGCCCCAAAAAGACATCCGCCCGGGCCAGCCGCTCATAGCCCTGCCAGAGGTCCGCTCCAGCGTAGGCGAGCGGCAGGTTCTCGTCCACCCAGTTAATAAGATCCTCCGGGCTCTCATCCAGCGCATAAGAGGCCTGCAGGGCTTCCTGGGCGCTGTTGCCTTTGAATATGACCTCCAATACCCTGAAGATGGACGACTTGACATCGCGCTCCGCTGTGGCCACATCTTCTAACGCGAGGGCCGATTGGCCCTGGGCGGCGGCCTGCAAATCGTTCACGCCGGAGCGCATGTCGCCACCGGCCCGCTCGGCAATCATCATCAGGGCATCAGGGTCGCAGTCCACGCCCTCCGCCCGGCAGATCTCCCGCAGAGCCTGGGCGATGGTGGTGGAACGCACCGACCGGAACTGTATGCCCTTGGCCGCATCCCGCAAGGGCTTTTCCATATCATAATACTCGTTGGCAATGAGGAGGACGGGCTGACGGGTCTCTCTGACCAGACGCAGCATTGCTGCCGCCCCGCCCCGGTCGGCGGTGCCGTGCAAATTGTCTGCCTCATCCAGGATAACCAGCCGCGGCTTGCCTGAGAAGGTCATGGAGCGCGAAGCCGGCCCGGCAATCTTCTGGATCATGCCTGCCGTGCGGGCATCGCTGGCATTCATCTCGATGTAGTCCCAGTCAAATTCGCGCGCCAGGGCCAGAGCCGCTGAGGTCTTGCCCGTTCCCGCTGGGCCGTAGAGGATGACGGCTCCGGTAATGGGCGTGCCTCTCTCCCAGGACGCCGCCCAAGCCCGCAGCTCCTCGATGGCTTTGCCGTTGCCTAAAACCTGTTTAAGCGTATCCGGCCGGTACTTCTCCGTCCACTTTACCGCAGGGGGCATTCTACCTCAGACCGGCTGGTGCTACCAGACGCCTTCTCTGCCGGTCATTTCTTCAATATCGATCTCCCAGATGGTCATGGGCATCCTCTCTAGCTCCTCGCGAGAGAACTTCTTGCCGCCATGCCCGCCTTGGTCCTTTTTGGTAAAGGCGTCAAACATCTTCTGCTTGGCCTCGACACTTTCCGACAGGCGGCTGATGCCGAAGACGACGACGCTCGACCAGCTCTCCTTTTCTAAATTATCTATCTGAAAACAGACTCGGGGATTATCTGCGGCATACTCGACCTTTTTTCCCATGCCCCGGGAATGAAGGTAAATCTTGCCGTCTTGATAGACATAGGACATAGGAACCACATAAGGCCGATCGTCTTTAGACAGCCCCAGCCGGCCATATCTGGCTGCAGAAAGAAGATTCGTGCACTCATCTTGAGATAGATCCCTGGGCTTCATAGCGGCAAAATTAGTCTCTCAAGCATTTTTAGTTTTTGCCTTTGGAAAAGCGCAAAATCGCCCATTATGACCGGCCCGAAAAAAATGCACCCGCAATTAGCAGGATCATGCCTAAAGCAATCATGGGCACGCCCGGAAAAGCCGTCTCGACCTGAAACTTGGTGGCCCCTGCCTCCGCGCCGATGAGCTTGAAGTTCTCGCCTTGCAGCTCTCCGCCTTGGCTCTCCAAGACCTGCACACCCACCAGAGCAATTCCGGTGAGAATTACCAGCACCCCCATTGCCGCCGCTAAATTCACTTGAACCATTTTAAGATCCCCTTCTCAGTAAAATATTTGGCGCTATAGATATAATGCTTTGCCTACTATTATCACATCTCATATTGGATCGCACAAGCCCTGATCAACTCATCCCGCCAAAAAGGTTTTACCCTGGCAGCGTCTTCCAACAGGGAATGTTCAACAAGATCCTGATCGCCAACAGGGGAGAGATCGCCATCCGGGTGATGCGCGCCTGCCGGGAGCTGGGCATCTCGACAGTGGCCGTCTACTCCGAAGCGGACAAGAACGCCCTTTTCGCCAAATATGCAGACGAAGCCGTCTTCATCGGGCCGGCCCCCTCTCGCCAGAGCTACTTGAGGATAGACAATATCATCAAAGCTGCGCTTGATACCGGAGCCCAGGCCATCCATCCCGGCTACGGCTTTCTCTCTGAGAATACGAACTTCGCTGCCGCCTGCGTGGAGAACGGCATCGTCTTCATAGGTCCACCCTCCTCGTCCATCGATGCCATGGGCTCCAAGATCACCGCTCGCCAGACCATGAAAGAAGCGGGCGTACCAATTGTGCCCGGCATCGAGGAGGGCATCAGCGACCCGGATGAAGCCGTCGATATCGCAGACAGCATCGGCTACCCCATTATCCTCAAGCCGGCAGCGGGAGGTGGCGGAATCGGCATGAAGATCGTGCAGAGTCGCGAGGAGCTCGTGCCCGCCTTAACCTCTTCTCAGTCCGTAGCCAGGAGCGCCTTTGGTGATGACACCATCTACATCGAAAAGTACCTGACAGAGCCCCGTCACATCGAGTTTCAGATCCTGGCCGACAATTATGGAAAGACCATCTATGTCTCAGACAGGGAATGCTCCATCCAGCGCCGCCATCAGAAGCTGATTGAGGAATCCCCTTCGCCCGTTATGACCGAGGAGCTGCGCGAGAAGATGGGCTCCATCGCCGTCAAAGCCGCAAAGGCTATCGGCTATTCCAGCGCCGGTACCGTGGAGTTCATGTACTCGCGCGGCGACTTCTACTTCCTGGAGATGAATACCCGCCTGCAGGTAGAGCATCCCATCACTGAGATGGTAACCGGGGTGGACCTGGCCAAAGAGCAGATCATGGTTGCGGCCGGCTATCCGTTAGGCTATGATCAGTGCGATATGAAGATTAACGGTTGGGCTATCGAGTGCCGTATAAATGCAGAGGACCCGCTAAACGATTTTGCGCCCTGTCCTGGAAAGATCAAGCGTTACCGAAGTCCTGGCGGTCCGGGCATAAGAGTAGACAGCGGAGTTTACACCGGCTACGTCATCCCGCCCTACTACGACTCTCTGATCTCCAAGCTGGTGGCCCACGGCAAAGACCGCAAAGAGGCCATCGCCAGAATGGAGCGGGCACTCTATGAGTACATCATTGTGGGAGTTAAAACTAATCTGATATTCCACAAAGCAGTTCTCCGAAATAAGAGGTTTCGCAGTGGCGATATAAACACTCATTTCATCAAGGATGAGAATATCGTCGAGGCAGTCAAGGTTGTGGCCGTAGAGGACTATGAGAAGGGCATGTCTCTGGCTTCTGCTTTAGGCGCGGACAACCGCCAGATTGCTGCCGTGGCCGCCGCAGTAGGGTCCTACCTCAGCCAAAATCGTGTCGAGGAGAAGAGCTGAAAGTGGCAGCATTTGATATCCTCTCATTCCTTAACTCGGGGGAGTGGGTATCAGGTGAGGAGATGGCCAAGAGGCTTGCCATCTCCCGTGCCGCCGTCTGGAAACAGATTCAGACTCTTCGTCAGAGAGGATATGAGATCTCCTCTTCGACCGGGAAGGGCTACAAATTGGCCAAAAAGCCCGATCTATTGGATGCGGACCGCATCTCCTGCAGCCTCAAGACAAAGTGGCTGGGAAGAGATATGTGCATCTTCGACGAGGTTGGCTCCACCAATGCCGTTGCCCTCTCCAGGGTCCGCGACTGTCCGAACGGCACAATCATCCTGGCCGAGACCCAGAAACAGGGCCGGGGAAGACTCTCTAGGCACTGGGCTTCGCCGCCCGGTGGAATCTGGATGAGTCTGGTCTTGAAGCCGGTAATGCCGCTCAATCATGTCCACCAGATAAACATGGCAGCGAGCGTAGCACTCTGCCGGGCAGTCTCCTCAATGTTCGGCCTGGATGCCGGCATCAAGTGGCCCAACGATCTTTTGATCCGGGAGCTAAAGATCTGCGGCATACTCATGGAGGTGGGCGCACAGGTGGACCGGCTGGATTATGCCGTGCTGGGACTGGGCCTCAATGCCAACAATGATCTGTCCAATTTTCCTGCTGAGTGGCGATCAACCTCTCTGGCGGTGGAGCTGGGCCATGACATCGACCGATGTGATCTTATCTGCAGAATTCTTGAAGAGATGGAAGAGGCATACGAAAATATGGGAAGCAAAGAGATCTTCGAAGAATGGCGCAGTCGTTCGCTCACCTTGAATCGGCAGGTGCGCATCACCTCTGCGGCAGGTGACCTGGTAGGCGAAGCCGTAGATCTGGCAGAGGATGGTGCCCTTCTCCTCCAAATCGGCGATGAGCAAAAACGGGTACTGGCTGGAGACTGCATTCATATGCGAGCCATTCCGGCGGAGGCGACTTTGGGGGGAATATGAGGCCAAGAAAAGTGCGCGGCATTGCCAGGGATACGTTGCGATTCATCTTAGAGGCGTCACGCTCCTCTTTGCCGGTGGAGTTCGCGGGGCTGCTTCAGGTTGATAAGGAGATTATCACCGAGGTCCTCATTCTGCCCGGCACGGAAAGCTCTCGAATGAGCGCTCTGGTTCGGCTTTACATGCTGCCCAATATGGCAGTGGCAGGCTCAGCGCATAGCCATCCTTCCGGAGACCTCAGGCCGTCTGAGCCGGACCTCATTTTTTTCTCACGCACCGGGGACTACAACATCATCGTCGGCCCGCCTTTTGACGAGCAGAGCTTTGCCTGCTATGATGGTGCGGGAAGACGGCGAGATCTGACTATTTTAGATGTGGAGTTTAAGGACGATGGCTTTGATGAGGACTTTGAAGATGAATTTGATGACGAATTCAAAGAGGATAGGCCTTGACGCTGGTAGTGGCCACTGGCACCTTTGATCTTCTCCATCCGGGCCATGTCCTCTACCTGGAGCACTCGCGAGCATTGGGCGACGAGCTGGTGGTAATTGTTGCCAGGGATGTGAATGTGCGCCATAAGCCCAAGCCTATACTGCCCGAGCAGCAAAGGTTGAGGATGGTGGAGTCCCTCAAGGTCGTGGACAGAGCCGTGCTGGGCGAGGAGCTGGATATCTTCCGAACGGTAGAGCAGCTCAAACCGGACATAATCACGCTGGGCTATGATCAGCATTTTGATGAGGCGGAATTGCAGGCGGAGCTATTTCGTCGTGGCCTGCATCCCCGGATTGCTCGTATCGAGGAGCATGAGCCCTGCCTTCTTTGCAGCTCAAGCCGCATTGTGACCAAGATCCTGGAGCGTTTCCGGGGACGGCGAATCTGAGCCTGGATGATGCCGTCAAGTACTTATACAGCTCTCTCGTTAGCGGGCCTGATGGCCAGAGTTGCAGTAGGAGGAACCTTCGATCCCATTCATGATGGGCATATCTCCTTGCTGAGGCGTGCCTATGAGCTGGGCGGAGAGGGCGAGGTAGTAATTGGTCTTACCTCCGACGAGATGGCCAGAGAGAGCCGAACCAGAGCCGTGCGCGATTTTGAGGTACGGGCGAAGAATTTGCGAGCGGTCGTGAAAAGGTGCTTTGGCATCGAGCATGCCAAGATAATAAAGATTGACGATCAATGCGGCTCCTCGATCTATGAAGACTTTGATTATATTGTCGTCTCTCCGGAGACATTGCCCATGGCTGAAAAGATCAATCGGCTGAGAGCAAAGAAAAACCTGATGGCGCTCCAGATATCTGTGGTTGAGTATCAGCTGGCTCAGGATCTTGTCCGCATCAGCTCTACCCGAATCTACGAAGGAAAGATTGACAAGCATGGCAAGGTTCTGATTGGATAGAATTTGATTGAATTCGCATTGGCGGCTGTTTTCTTATTCGATTAGATCAACACATCACCTCGCAGCCAAGGGGATCCATTGTAAGCTATTTAGAAAAAAATTCTCTGAACAATTCATCCTTTTGAGCAGATCGTCCATTAGTCAATAGCCGGCAATGATGTGGTGTCGATCAACGAATCTACTTAAAACTGGATCTATACAGATATAGGGCGCCATGCTAGAGATAAAATTCGAAAGTAACTATTTTCATCAATTATGTTTTTTATGATAAATACTTGAAGTGCAAAATCAATCGGCATGTTCCCTGGCAAAGTTTATGTATATGTCGTTAAACTTGCATTTTGTATTGTATTAAGGTGTGATGTATTATGCCAGATGCAAATGACTATTTTGGCAGCGTAACGAATTTTCTGTAAATTGATATCAATAAGGAAGGCCCTGTATCC
>CAZWHG010000077.1:0-7357 GCA_964633785.1 uncultured Methanotrichaceae archaeon | reverse complement strand
TCATTCTCACGCCTTAATTGCTCATTCTGTTCTTGGAGTTGCTTAATGATCTCTGTTTTCGAGCAAGAGCTAAACACGTACCAATCTTCTACAAAAGGATTTGCATGAAGGCGAATCCGAGACAATAACTCTCGCGGTTGAACCAAAAGTAGATGTCGTATTTATGGATGAGAGCGAGGCTAGAAGGATAGCCAGAGTCTATGGATTGAACATAACCGGCGTGATTGGTATCTTGATCACAGCCAGGCGAGAAGGAAGAATACCATCACTCCAAGAAGAACTTGATAGGCTAAGAAATGATGCAGGTTTCTGGATAGGGGATGATGTCTACAAAAATGCCTTGCATGCTTCCGGAGAGGATAAAGACTGAACAGAATAAGCCAGTCGACGGTGGTTTCAGTTGCACTCGGGCTCCCAGATGGGCTCGTCGGCCGAAGCATGCGTTCCGGGCCGTCCGGGCTTGTGGCGATGTTGCCATGGGAGCAGGGGGCGGTCGGGCCGAGATAACGGACTCACGCGAAGGCGCGAAGCTGCGAAGTTCCGATGAGAAAAAGACATTTCTTCCCAAGAGCACCGCGGGCCTCGTCGGTGTAGCCGCTCGCAGGCAAAGACCATCCGGTTGCGTGCATGTACCCGCGCGAGCGACCGGGCTACGCCTAGTGGCTCTGCAAGACAATCACAAGATTCACTTGAAGGCATGATCAAGTAATCTACTTCTCAGTTGCAAAGCGTTTTCACCTTGACACTCTTCTTGATGAGGTGAACCAAAGGACGAGAAAATATTATTACCTATCCCTGCATATTCTCCCCCGTGAAAAACCTCGAGGTCGCCGCCCTTCTTTACGAGATGGCAGAGCTGCTGGAGCTGCACGCCGAGAACCGCTTCAAGATCATAGCCTACAGCAAAGCCGCCCGGGCCATCGAATCTTTGCCTGAGGACATCTCAATAGTTTGCCGGGAAAAGAGGCTGCAGTCTATTCCAGGAGTGGGAAAAGCCATCGCCCAGAAGGTGAAAGAGTACCTCAAGACAGGCCAGATAGAGGCTCATCAGGAACTTTTGGCCAAAACTCCTCCTGGTCTGGTAAAGCTTCTTCAGATATCCGGCCTGGGCCCCAAGACCGTTTTTATGCTGCACGAAAAGCTGAACATAACCAATCTGGAGGAGCTGGAGAATGCGGCCAAGGAGCATCGCATCCGAAGGCTTCCCAGAATGGGGCCGACGCGCGAAACCAATATTTTAAAGTCCATCGAAAGATACAAAAAGCGTAGCACTCGCATCCTCTTCAGCACAGCCGAGCCCATTGTAAACGATATTCTGGCCTATCTGAGAGGCATGGAAGGCCTGGAGCACATCACCGCAGCAGGCAGCTTTCGCCGGGCGCGGGAAACTGTCGGAGACATCGATATCCTGGCTACTGCCAGCAGGCCGGAAGAGATCGTTGCCGCCTTCGTGCGCATGCCTTTGGTGGAGGAGGTGCTCGCCCAGGGTCCCACCAAGGCCAGCGTCATAGTGCAAGAGACAATCCAGGTGGACCTGAGAATAGTAGAGCACCAATCTTTCGGAACCGTGCTACAGTATTTTACAGGCTCCAAGGAGCACAACGTCCGGCTGCGTCAGCTCGCCCTGAATCGGGGCTACTCTCTGAGCGAATACTCTCTCACCCGTTTGGCAGACAGCCGGGACCTGTTCTTCGATCGAGAGGAGGATGTCTACGCCGCTCTGGGGATGGCCTACATTGCACCGGAGATGAGAGAGGACCGCGGAGAAATCGAGGCGGCCTTGCGAGGGACGCTGCCCATGCTCCTGGAACAGAAAGATGTACGCGGCGATCTGCATGTTCACAGCGACTGGTCGGACGGCAGGGCTTCAATCCTGGAGATGGCCCATGCCGCGATGGCTTTGGGCTACGAATATATTGCTCTATGCGATCATTCCCCCTCGATCGGCATCGCCGGAGGGCTGCCGCCTGAAAAGCTGGAGCAGAAGATCGAGTCTATAGCTGCTGTTAATAAGGAGCTGGAGCTAAAGGGTATGGGTTTTACCGTTCTGGCGGGAACGGAGGTGGATATCAAGGCTGATGGCCGGCTGGACTATGCCGATAATCTCCTGGCCATATGTGATGTGGTGGTGGCATCCGTGCACATGGGTCAGCAGCAGACGGAGAGGGCCATAACAGGAAGGCTGATCTCGGCCATTGAAAACGAGAATGTGGACATCATTGCTCACCCCACCGGAAGGATCATCGATCAGCGTGAGCCCTATGAAGTGGATATGCAGGCGGTCTTCAAGGCTGCGGCGAGAACGAATACAGCAATGGAAATAAATTCTCATCCCAGCCGCCTGGACCTGAATGATGTCAATGCCAAAGCCGCTAAAGATTTGGGTGTTCGACTGTGCATCAACTCCGATGCTCATGATGCCAAGCAGCTTCAGGTCATGAAGTACGGCGTGAATGTCGCCAGACGATCTTGGCTCGAAAAGAAAGATGTGCTTAATACCCTATCTCTTAAGGAGCTACTAACTGTGCTCAAGCGCTAAAGAAGAGCCATGAAAGACTTATTAAGGGGAATGTAGAGAACTGGACTTTATGAGAATTAACAACCAAGCCAAAGTCGGGCTGGTAACTGTTGTCTGTCTCCTTAGCCAGGGTTATGTATTCTCTTTCATATTGAAGCTGGAGCCTCATCCGTTGATATCTTTTGTGCCGCTTCTCCCCTACATTGCCTACATTTATGCCCGTGGAAGCAGAACCTGGTATTTCAATAGGCCTCTTTACTGGATGGCTGCGATAATCGCTCTGACTGCGCTGGATATATTGCCCTTTGCCTTAGGTGTAGTGTGATTGCTCCTGAGATCTAAATTTAAACAGAAAGCAAATATAAAGAATGAGTAGGGCTTGTGCAGCCCTGTCTCCTGATAGACTCGATTAGCTCATTATCTCGTAGCTATCTTTGTGTGGGTTGATGAGCAGCCTCTCGGCAATCTCCCTGGCTGCCATCTCCGCTTCCGGTTTAAGCGTATCGAAGTAGAGTTTCCAGACCGTAGCCTTCTTCACATCCACCACATTCTCGAAGCCCAGACGGCTGCGCAGCCGCTCCCGGACGGAGATGGCCTCGCCATCCTCGATATGCAGGGCAACCTTAACCGGCACATAGCCTTCCTCAAACTTGAGCTCGTCGACAAGAACTATGTGGCTCTCCTTATTCTCGTTGACCAGCTCTTTGGCAAAGCTCTTGGCCAGCTCCGCCGGGTCCCCGGAATCAACCTCGATGGAAAACAAGCGTTCTTTTTTGACATCGGCTAGGACATTTTTATAGCCTAAACGCCGGATAAGCGTGTTCTTAACGGTGGCCGCCTCAGCATCGGGTATCTTCAGCCAGACGCGCAGATTGATCTTCTGATTAATGCTCATGCGTTCACCTCGATATAGCGCTTCATGGATTCAAATACTCTTCTGCCGGGACCGGGCTCATCAATCCGCTGCTTTCTCGGATCGAAGGCAGGAAGCTGCCAGGCGAAAAAAGCCCTTTCCGGGTGAGGCATCATGCCCAGAACGTTCCCCTGTTCATTGCAGATGGCGGCTATGCTTTCCGTGCTGCCGTTTACATTGAATGGAAACTCGTCTATGATTCTCCCGTTCTTGTCACAATAGCGGAAGACCACCTGTCCATCGTCGTTAAGCTTCTTCATCAATCCTGGCGTGGTTGTGACCAGATTTCCTTCGCCATGGGCGATGGGGATCTTGAGCAGTGCTCCCCTTTCGATGGCAAATGAGCCGCTGCATCTCTTGGATGGCGCCTCATGCCGGAGGTGGACCCAATCGCAGTAGTAGCCCCGCCGCACAATCTTTCCCTGGGAGACCATCACATTTTGGGCTAATGCCATATCCACATTTCCAGAGCTCTTATCGCTGCCGCTGCCCATGCGGCTGACTTTGTCGCTCTCTTTGTCGCAGCTTATGCTCTTGCCAGGAAGCAGTCCCGTCTCCACCAGAATCTGAAATCCATTGCAGATGCCGAGGATGGGTTTACCCTTGCCGGCTTCTTCTTTCAAGGCGCTCATGACCGGCTCCTTGGAGGCTATCACTCCGGCCCGAATCCTGTCTTGATAGGAGAAGCCACCCGGTATGACAAATCCGTCAAATCCTGACAGCTCGCCTGCGCGCCGGTTCCAGCGAAAGATCTCTCCATCCATGCCTACAGCTTTCACGGCTACCAGCGTCTCAAATTCGCAGTTCGTGCCTGGGAACTGCAAAACTGCTATCTTCATCTCATCGCCTCCACAAGGCCAGACGTCCAAGCATTCTTCGCCTCGTCCAGGTCCAGATCGGCCACAGACTCGCCTGCTCTTGACATCACAATTCGTCTCTTGCTTGTCACTGTGCCTATTTGCATCGGCTCCAGATCGTATCTCCTCAAAAGCTCCATTAGCCGGGCCTCGCTGCCGGCCTTTGCCTCCAGGACGAAGCCGGAGGATTCGGAGAACAGCAGCTTATCCGTCCTCGTGCAATTGTCGCCCTTCACCTGGTCCAATTCCAGATCAAATCCAAACCGAGCCGGCCGGGTGAGCGCCATCTCGGCCACACTCGCTGCCAGGCCGCCGTTGGAGATATCGTGAGCTGCAGCCAGCAGGCCCTCCTCGATGGCATCAATGACAGCGTAAATCATGTTCCTCTCCAGGTCGAAGCGGACGATAGGCACGTTAGCGCCCGTCACTCCCAGAATGGTTCGGTAGTACTCGGAGCCGCCCAGCTCGTCAAATCTGGGACCGATGAGGAAGAGCTTGTCGCCGGCTTTTTTCAGACACATGGTAATGGCTTTGGAAAAGTCTTTCATTATGCCCACGCAGGCCACCACTGGCGAGGGGTCCACTGATCCCTGAGGCGATTCGTTGTAGAAGCTGACGTTCCCAGAGACTATGGGAACCGCCTGCTCCTGGGATTCGTAGCCCTTGAGGTACAGTTTTTTGCAGGACTCGGCCAGGCCCTTTACGCCCTCCCGGAACTCCCAGAAAGCTTCCGGTTTCTCGGGATTGCCGTAGTTGAGGCAGTCGGTAAGAGTCGAGGGAACCGCGCCGATGGCGGCCACGTTTCGCATGGCTTCGGCCACTGCTGTCGCCCCGCCCCAGTAAGGGCTGATGCGCCCGTAGAATGGGTTGCTGTCCACGGCCAAGGCAATGCCAAATTTCTCGCCCCGCACCGGTGCAATCAGGCCGGCATCCGCCTCGCCCGACCGGATCACGGCGTTGCCCATGACCTCAGTATCGTAGTAGCGGTAGACGTACTCCCGGGAGGCGATGTTGGGAGACCTCAGGATTTTGAGCAGCACCTCATTGTAGTCCGTGGGCTCCACCGTATCCGGCTCCTGCACGCTGATGGTGCGCGGCAGTTCCAGACGGTTGTAGCGAATGCCTTCTGTCAAGTGCTGGATGGGCACATCGCAGACCATCTCGCCTTTGTAGCTGACTGTAAATCGATCGCCGGTATTGATCTTTCCGACAACGCTGGCTCTTGCGCCCTCGTAGACGTTGGGCAGATCCCAGTCCTCGTTGTAGATCTTGAGGATTCTCTCCCGCAGTTCTGGCGGCGAGACGATGAGGAAGCGCTCCTGGGTCTCGGCGATGCTCAAAACCTCGGCTGGGAAGTCGGCTGCTTTATGCATGTCGTCCAGGTTGATCTCCATGCCGAAACCGCCAGCTGAGCCCATCTCAGATGTGGCGCAGGTAAAGCCGCCGCCGCCCAGGTCCTTGAAGCCGATCTCTATGCCCTCTTCCCGCACCAGCCGGAAGAGTTCGTCGTTGGCCTTGAAGAGCACGTTCTTGAGAAAGGGATCGGGGATCTGCACAGCGCCGCGGTTGGTCTCCTCGTCCTCTTCACGCAGAGCCTCAGAGGCGAAGGTGACGCCCCCCAGGCCGGATGAGTCGGTGGGCTTGCCGATCAAGATCACATCGTAGCCCTTCTCGCCTGCCAGGGGCGGTGCCCGGGAGCGGATGATCTGGTCGCGCCGCACAATGCCGATAGAGACGACGTTGACCAGGCAGTTGTCGTCGAAGCTGTCATTGAAGACGATGTCTCCGCCCATGTTGGGAACGCCCAGGGCATTGCCATACTGCCAGATTCCGTCCACCACGCCTTCAGCCACCCAGCGCACCTTGCTGGCCTTGGGGCCGTAGGGATTGCCAAAGCGCAGGGGATCGGCGGTCGCCACAACCGTTGCGCCCATGCAGTTGACATCGCGGACAATGCCGCCAATGCCGGTGGCTGCGCCCTCGTTGGGCAGAATTTGGCTGGGGTGGTTGTGGCTCTCGTGGGAGATGACGACACACCATTTGTCATCGATGGCCACAATTCCGGAGTCTTCAACAGGGCCCATAACCACATTGGGGCCGTCGGTGGGAAGGAATTCTTTGAGGGTGGCGCGAGAGCTCTTGTAGGAGCAGTGCTCGGACCACATGGCATCATAGCAGAATAATTCGGTGAGGGTGGGGTCGCGGCCCAGCACCCCGGCAATGGTGCGCGCTTCCGGGACGGACATGCCGATGCCGGCGGCGCGCAAACTGGTCTGCACTTCAGGATCGGAAAGACCGATTATCTTCAATTCAGTTACACCTCTGGTTAGCTATGTAATATCCATACGTGGTGCATTATGAATTTATCGATCAGGGCAGGGAGGGAATGGAGGGAATGGGGGGAAGAAGAGGGATGAAACGGGGAAAGCTTCGGGGCCAGTTACGATAATTGGGTCAGATGAAGATAATGCATTTTATCCGAGCTTGTTCTATTGGCAAATCAAATTTGGAAAGAAGTAAGCCAAGAAATATATATACCTTATCTAAAAAGAATAATCGCTAGGATTCCATGATGATTCAATCACTTGTCTTCGATAATTATATGGCTTATAAGAGATTCTCAATAGCACTCACCCATTTTAATATATTAGTTGGTCCTAACAATTCGGGAAAATCAACAATAATTAAATCAATGCAAATATTGGAAGCTGCTTGGAGGAGTAGCACAAAGAAAAAACCTGAGTATATTCCTGAGATTGAAAATTATGGTTATATAATTAAAGACTCATCTTTGCCTATTAGGATTGATAATATCCATAATGAATATGAAAATGTATATACGAAGATGAGAATAAAATTTTCAGGTAGTGGTTATGCATTCTTAACGGTAAGTCCTGATTTTAGAGTTTACTTACATTTTAATAACCTAGATGGAATTAATCTTCGAAATTCATCTATTATAAAAAAGCAATTTCAATTTAAAATTGGAATAATTCCGTTTTTAGGACCAGTTGAACCTAGTGCTCTGTAACATTAATTGTGCAAATTAGAATAATGCCTTTGAAGTTT
>CAZWHG010000076.1:0-7444 GCA_964633785.1 uncultured Methanotrichaceae archaeon | reverse complement strand
TCTTTTTCATATGACAAGCCATAAAATTTAAAACTTTCGTTACAGAGCACTAGGCGAATTCAAGAACTTTGACCTCCGGAGAGAAGGCTTGCTTAACTAGATCAAATCCAAAGAGCTGGTTATCCGTATCCATAAACTGATTGTAGTACTCCTGCAACCAGAAGCTTCTGGGCATGCCATCGTCCAATTCTTGCTGCAAGAACTCCGCTGTGATCCGTGGGCACTGGTCTGCGTTTATCTCGTATTTCTCCCAGTTTTTGGCGTTCATCCAGGTGTCGTGGAAATGGCCTCTTTTTCCAAAGGGTGTGGACATCATTATGTACCGACCACCGGATACGGCCAGCATGGGTGAGACGCTTTTTCTGAGGAGGTCATCCACCCAGGCCGCCTCGTCTTCGAGGAGGAGCGTTACTGCCGATTTTCCGCGGGAGGTCTTGGCTGAGCCAGGCCGGGCGATAAAGCGGTTGCCATTGGCAAACCTCACGGCAAGCTTTGTGTCACTATCCATATAGTCCGAGGAGAGCTCCACTGCCTGCCGGAACTCGTCAAACTTCATCATCAGCTCGCCGCTCTGATCCTGGCTGGGTGCTATGGCCATGCCAAAAGACGGGCGGCGGTAAATGGACTCATGCAGGCCCAGGGCGGCGCAGATGGTGGACTTGCCGGACTGGCGAGAGCAGTTAAGAATAATCCGCTGAGCGCGGCTTCGTAGAAGGTCTGCTTGCCAAGGGTCCGGCTTAATCCCCAGGACCTCTTTTATCCAGATTGCCGGGTCCAAGGCGTATAGAAGGTCGTCTCGCTTTTTCCAAGGCAGCGATAATTTTCTTTTTCGTCTCCTGATCATCTTCTACCGCCTTGAGAATTGCAAGCCTCGTTTCCTCCCACTCCTCCATTGCATCAGCCATTCGGCTCTCTGCATCATCCCCGGAAAGCTCCAGCTCCAATTTAGCGCAATCAAAGAGCATGCGAGTGCCAATAGGCCAGTAGATTGATGCCGAGCCGAGGGTGAGTGCATGCATCGTCCCATCAGAAACGGCGAACAGATCCCCCAAATTCACATCGAGGAGCTGCTTTGCCCTCCGCTTGCCTAAATTGACCACATCGAGCGTATTAACGATCTCATCTTTTGCTTTGTCTCTGGCTGCATCGTGTCTCTCTGCCCTTACTTCTTTGGCCTCATCTACCAGGTCTCGCAGGTCCCACACGGCAGCCTTGTAGCGGTTGATCGTTGAATAAAGTCCAGGCTGCCCCAATTCTCTTGCTATCGTTCTGGGGCTCTTTTTATCACCAAATCCCTTTTCGATCAGGTCAATAAATGGGGCCAATGTTCCGAATGCCATAAAGTAGTCCTGATGCAGATTTGATGCAGTGATGCAAAGATATTCGAGATGCAGTAGTCCAATGATGCAAAATGATGCAGTGATGCAAAATGATGCAAAGTTAAGGAGAATCCCTTTTTTTAGCATCCTCTATGATATGCTGTTCCAAGCGAATCAAAAAGTTAATGAGCTTCCTGATGGCCTTTACTTGCCGAACTACCTTAGCCGGAATCGCTGCACTCCGCTCGCAATCTTTGTTGCAATCTTGCTCAGTCCTTTGCATCATCCGGGACTGGACCGTGTCCCATCTCCGTGAACCAACAAATTGGATCAACGCCTTTTCCTTGCTTCTTTGACCAGGCTATGAATCCCTGCCTGGTAAGCCAGAGCTGAGTAGTCGTCCTGTAAAGCCTCTCCTGGCCTGCTGGTTTCCTTGTTCCGCAAGGTATTACTCGCTCTACAAGATCCTGTACTATGCACTCTGCTGAGTAGGCATGCTTTGCCTTTTCCTCTTCATCCGGACTGCAGCTTTGCTTTTAGCGGTTAGTGCGTCTACGATCCCACCACCACCGTAGAATTGAGCTTGAACTTGCCAGAGTGCCACAGGCTGGAGATCTCCACGGGCCGGCTAAACTTACCTGGTGTAAGAACCTTCTCCCGAACCTTACCATTTCCAGAGGCGGAGAAGAATGTAGTTCTGGTCAAATTCTCTCCGTCTAAGAATGACAAGATTTTAGCTGTGGCATTTAGATCCGAAGAATTACGGACCCTTAAAGAGTGCTCTTTTGTGACTATGTAGTAACTACTCAGATTACTGGCTTTTAGTCCATGGAAGTTCTGAGCCGGTGTTAAGATCTGGCCGTAGTAGATGGACTCTGCATCCCTAGTAAGAACTCCGCCTTTTACTCCGTTGTAGTCTGTCTGAGTCTGAAGGTCTCCCTCCCCCATGAAATCTTCTTGAAACTCTATTGTGCATTGGCCAGGGCTGAAATGCAGAAAAAGGATGCAAATAGCGATTGGCAATAGTTTCGAATAATGATACAATTATTACTCCTCCTCCACCCCTCCACCTCGCTGGTAGGAATTTTCATGAAGAGATGCCTTATCCCTTCACATGTTTCAGCAAGCCCCACAACATATCTTGCAGAGTCCGGACGGCTCCGTAGTCCTTGGCCATTGCCAGGACCCTGGAAATCTCCTCGGATGATACCTGGTCATCATCTGTTACCTCATCGAGGGCACAGACGCCCATAGCCACGCACTTTAAGCCTTTCTTGAATGCGGCCCACGCATTCGGGTTAGCTACTTTCAAAGATACGATTCCTGCGGTTATTAGTTTCGAACCTGCGTCTTCTATCATTCCCGTCATCGATCTTTTCTCCTAATCCCCAGGCTCACCCCTGGGTATTTCCGGAACGCTCGCGTCCCTCTGCGTTTATGCTCGATCTGCCGGCAAAGGCAGCCACAAAAGCAAGACCACCCTGAAGGAGGACAGAGGCCCTGCAAAGAAGGCGGCATGTTTCCCAAAGGGCGGCCATTTCCGGGCTGAGGTCGGGCCAAAATAGGGGTGCAAAATTGATTTAGTGAGGGAAAATGCAGGAATATGCACCAACCCGGCCCCAGCTTTCCGGTGATTGACGTGATTTGACGTATTGGAGGCCAAGACAGAGGATAGGTCCAATCCTTGCTTGACTTTTAGCTGAAGTTAAAGAAGTTGTATCATGACATAAGCCTCAGGCCGGGATAAAAAGCCTGGACGAATTAACCTCCTGGACCAGCGCAGTACCAAGCACTATAAGAATGACTCTTTTCTGGCGCGCAAACCCCCGCTTTACGGGATGCAAAAGATGCTTATAAAATTCTGCTGAATAGAATTGGCATAATAATCGCTATGTAGAGCCCCATTACAAAGTCAGTCCGCAAGCCTTGCGAAACTCCAGCCTATTTTTCTTGTAGTGGTCCCTCAAAACGGAGAAATGAGGACCTCTGCTCCAGATGCTGCGTTGCTTGTGGTAATTGATCTTCTTCTTGCCCTCTGACTTGAGCACCCCAGCTGCTTGCAAGGCCTTGGCTATGCCCTGAGTGGGAAGGCCCAGCTCCAAGTAATCCACCTTCTCCTGACGCTCCAGGATCAAGAGCGAATCGGGATCTGCGCCAGCGTCCGCTAGCATTCGTAAAGTATCCTTTGGCCTGAAAGGCATAAAAACCTCTTATTTCTGTTTTGCCAACTCGGCAGCTTTATCCCAATCTTCCAACGTCGGGGCTCGTTGGAGGTAGATTACAGAACCGGGATCTTCGCCCATCTCTTCGGCATAGATCTCCTCCAGCTCTGGATCAGCCTCAATCATGGCCTGCAGCTCGTCATCAATCTTGGCCATCTCTCGAAAGATCGTCTCTACTTCCATCTCAAGAACATATCTGACTTCATTATTTATATATTATTCTGCCTCTCTTTTGCGCTTTCAGCCTCCTGTAACGCTCTATTTCCGTCCGTGATCGTTTCCTGGGCGGCAACACTTTAGGCTCAGTGCCGCAGCTAGGGCAATAGGGAATATCTCGCCCGTCGAAAATTACGTCCTCCTGCTTGCAATGTGGGCACTTTTTAGGCCGGAAGATGGTGATATCCTCAAGCACTACCTTCTCGAAACGCCAGAAACGGCCAGCTTTGCCCCCATGGTGTTCAGTGGCAAGTCTTGTCCCAGGCTCCCGGAGGGGCTCAAGAAACATCGATGGAGTCCCCCAAAAAGGGTCTGCTCACGGGCCGGGAAGCCTGAACATTATAAGGAACTGTAATTCTTATTATATTTAAGGATTTGTAATAAGAAGAGGTCTTCTTCACGTTTTAACCTCCAAAGTAATAGCAGATAGATCAGCATGTAGGGGCTCTACCAGTACCATGAAAGCCTTGGCCAAGACCTCAATATCGTTATCCAGCCCGGGAAGGTGCATCATGCGCGCCATTTCGGCCATAACCATGAAGCTCATTCTAAGATCCGAGGGAAGGCTGTGCATGTCGTATTCGTCTTCCCTGAGGCGGCCTGTGATCTCATCTAGGGCGGTCCTGGTGCTCTCCAGGGCCGCGGAGCAGAGGCGGCACATCCTCAATCTGCCACCTCCTGAGTTTCGATCGTCACCAGAACACGCTTTCTTCTGGCCCCTTCCAGGAACTGGTTTGCATCTCCGATGAGAGACCCAGGCATTTCCAGGCAGAGATGAACTGTGCACATCATGCCGAAGCTGGTCTTGGAGAATCCCAGCAAACTCTTTTTTCACGCGGTCGCCCCCATTGGAGCGACCTCTTGCCAAGGCTCACGAGCCTCAGCGCTTAGGCTATTTAGGCTATTATGGCACATCTTCTCACCACGCTATTCTACGAAACATTCCCGGTGAAAGGTGATCCGCAGGCGGAAACAGCGGTTGAATTCCAAGCGCCCACACGCTCGAAGAGGAACGAAAACGCCTCCCGCTGCATTCCGAAGTTCACCTCACCGCAAAATTGGAGAGATTACGGCTATTTAAATATTGTAGCAGTATGGGGATAAACTAGACCTTCGTTTTGATCAAGTAAAAATTGCTTACATCTGCGAAGCATAACGATTAATCAGATGGATACTATAGCCTATAGCATGTCAATACGTGGCAAAACAGTTTTATATTTTGCTGGCAAACGCCAAAATAAGAAAATGTAATACGAATCAGAAATACTGTTTACTGAGGGATGAAGGCAGAAGAGTTATGTCTTCGCGACGAAAGAGTGTGGGCTCCTTCGTCGCAAAGTTGCCAACGCCAGTGGTGAGAACGGCGATGTGCCTACCGACCTGCCTGACATCTAGAGCACCGAGAGCTTAGCAAGCCATGGCTAACCTAGAAGTAAAGAGGCAAGTCTGATGATATATGTAGACCAACTTGATAAAAGGGTTTGCGCTCCAAACAGATGCACCGCTGCAAGCTTTTTTGGCCTTTCTGCTGCCCTAAATCAGAAGGCTTCGGCGCGTCCGAGCAGCAAGCTGCAAGGCATTACATTCAAATTAAGATAGTAAAAGTGGCAGGGAGAGCCGCCCTAGCTCTCCGAGACCTGTTGCGAGTCTTTGGGAGGTTCGCAAAACCACAGCACGCACCGGAGTTGCAATCATGAATCTCGTAGCTAGCTGGGGTCTACAGGCATGAATAAGATTGCTGTCCATGATATAAACTCTTTTCGCACTGCGCAGGAGCTTTCCTCCAGCGAGCCAGCTCAGCTAAAGAGAACCATTGCAGAGTTCGAGACCAGAATCAACGAGCAAGATATACTCATAGCCCAGCAAAATGAGGGCATCGAGAATCTCGCCCACAAGCTCAAACAACGAGAGCTTGAGCTAATCGACATCAGAAAGATGCGCGACAAACCGGGCCAAGTGCTCAATAATCCCGAGAGCTTCGAGCGCACCCTGGAAAAAGTGAAGCTGGAGAAGGCAAACCAAAAAATGGAGGCCCTGATAGATGAGTTTCAGGATGGCTTCTGGACTCTCTTCTCCGAGCAGCGCCAGGGGCTGGAAGAATGCTTGAAAGCCCTGGAGCTGCTTCCGGCCACCCTCGAAACAAAGAGCCTCTATGCCCATGTCAAGAAGGAGTGGCAGGCCATCGAAACGGCCAAAAAACGAGGCATAATATCTCCCGTCAACGCCCTGCGCCAGTTGGCCGACCTGGAACGAGCCGTTGTAACATTCATCCTGAGCAGGCCCAAGCTGAGTTTGACGACAGTCGAGACCTGGCGGGCCGAGCTCCTTCTGGGGGCTTTTGTAACCGATCGCAAATTGAAACAACTTACCACTAACGATTCTATAAGGACCATCTCCGCCAAAGAGGAGAAGAAGATCTACCGGGAGCAGGCACTGCGAGCCATGCGCCGCGCTGCTGCACTTTTCCCGGATCAGGTCAATTTTGAGAAAAAGGGCAAGGCTGCCAGGATCATCAAGATCGGTGAGGAGAGCGATGCAAATTTGGCCCGCCGATGCATAATAACAGTTTGTTACATAATTTGTTATTGTCATAGTTTGTTACAACCTAAACTCCGCCCTTTTTAATAACCAGACTTGCGTCAACTGGGATTTCAATATTCATCTTCTCCATAATCGTTCTCTGTTTTTTTGAGATCTCAGTTAGCTTCCATTTTCCACCGACTTTAGCCGCCCTGAGCTTTGCCAGTTCCATGAGAATTTCTTCTATGGATTTCTTATCAAGTAGCTCAGCTTCCCTGGCTCTTCTGAGCAATATGGCTCTCAGGATTAACGATATGAAGAAAATGAATAACAATCCCTGGAGCGTTTCAATCTTCTGTACCCTCAGAGGCATAGCCTCAAGCTCGTTCTTGAGGTCATCAAACTTTTTTTCTACTTCATCCCGTTCCCGATAAAGCGAAAGCACTTCGTCCCATCTTCTTTTTGTAGCAGAAAGGAGAAGGACCTTTCCAAATCGGTTTACTGCCTGTGATATTGCATTGATCCTCCTGCGAAGGTGAATAGTTTCGCCGTCCACTGTGTATTCAAAATATCTTTCAAAATTGCCGGCAATCTGCTTGAATTGGCCGATTGGATTTTTAAACCCTTTTTCGATGACTGCGGATTCGATATCGATAAGTCTATTGTAGAATGAATTTGTCTCTAAGCCCTCTTGCTTCTTATTAAACAAGACATATCCGTAGGCATTGACTTCGCCAATTTGGATATCGCTTTCCAATACGTAAAATATGTCTCCGCCGAATCTTCTTGCATTAGCTGGGTTTTCGATATCTCTGTTTGTTTCGCTGATAAGACCTTTGCCGACATTGACGCTAAACGGTAGCGGAAGGATAAAGTCAATCTTCTCGTCAGTCATCTCTTTGATATTATCCTTGCTATAAAAACCTCGATCCAGTATGAAGAGGCTTTTTGTTATGCCAAACGCCTTGATTTCGGCCACGAGGTTTTTCAAAGTCACAACATCACTGATACTTGAAGTAAAGTGGTAAGTGCTTGTTTAGCGAAAGTACCAAGCCGAGGTTGACTTGAGGCAGGTCCAAACCATCGCGATTGTATCCCCATTCCAGCCAATCTATAGTTTTTAACGCAACTTTTTTAAACTAAAAGCGCATATCCGTAATCATGGGA
>CAZWHG010000075.1:0-7501 GCA_964633785.1 uncultured Methanotrichaceae archaeon | reverse complement strand
AGCTCTGGAGAGCGAGAAAAGGATCAAGCGGATAGACTTTGAGAAGAACGGCAAGAGCGATCAAAGGATTGTATTGAAATAGCCTAGCAGCTAATCCGATTGGATGCCATCGACTCTTAGTTAAATAGGACCTGGCAGCGATCTTGGCCGAAAGTGAGAAGCCTACGAGCCGGTTTTGAGCGACTTCAAGAGCGAATTGCAGAGGACCAAGTCGCCCTTAGGTGCAGAACTGACTTTACATGCAAAGCCGCTCAATTCATAACATTCAAATATAATTACGAATTAGCAGACTGCCATCAGGTAAGGAGGGAACGAAACGAAGATATTACTAATTTTGGCAGTGTTAGCTATTGCGTTAATCGGCATGGCCGGTGCAGCCAACTACATGTACGAAAAGGCATCCGTCAAAGGAGTCGGCTACAAGAACGTAGAGATGATCATATCTACCCAGACGGGCTTTAACGGCCAGAAGCTGGTAGAGAAGGAGTCCGGATCCTGCAACGTCATTACCGAGAGAACCGAGCTTGAGGCCGAGAGGCAGCTCAACAGGGATTACAGCCCGATAGGCAGCGTTCTCGTTCCTGAAGATAAAGGAAAAGATCCTGTATATACAACGAAATTAGTGCCCTCAATGGAACCTCCTGGCTGGCGTCTGGTATTAGTCGTAGTTGATCCCGGCAGGCCTGGAGTAGCCGCTCATTGGGATCCAAGCACCTGTAACTATCCAACCGGAACTGACTGCCCCATGGACTACATTAATTTCACAAAGGAAGCTGAGTTCGAGTACATGCCCGTCTCCTACCAGACTGGTACCTACGACCAGAAATGGATAGAGAAGCTGTGCGTGCAGAACTATAGGATAGGCGCTGTGCTCACTGAGATGTACACTCATGCCGAACACCTTCAAAAGACCACTGAGGTCAAGACTAGAGGATATGGCATTGATCCGGCAATAGTCAATCCAACAGTGACGCTATTCGAAAAAGGCAAGCTGTTTTATGGCCCGTATCCGTCTGATAGTTTTGATCCTGCTAATCCAGATTGGAGGCAGGTTTATGGTTACAATCCCGAACCTCAAAACCCATTTGGACCTTTCGAGGGATATTCCGATCACTATCGGCCTTATGTCGCAGGGTCCCGAATCGATCGCTGGGGTAAAGAAGGGCCGATTGCAGGAGAGGTTATCAGACCCGGCTGGACCGATCCTGCAAGAGAAAAACTCTGCAATCCCTGCTGCACCGGCGTTCTGGAAGCTAACCTGAACAGCAACGTCATCGGTGTTGCCCATATAGGCTGGATCTCCCGCGATCCCGAGGCTGACAATCAGCTCAAGGGCCGCCATGCCGAGTACGGCAGATCTGTCGAGGACCTGACCGGCGTCTTCTCTATCGAGAAGTTCATCCAGCTCTGGGGTAACTCCACCTGCGGAGCCATCAGCGTTGACTGGCTGCCCTGTGTTTAATGGCTGACAAACCCCCATCTCCTTTTTAATATCTAAGGCACGTGGTTTGCCAGCCCGGCCCATTATCTTCGCCCTGCGCTCTTCAGGCTTTTATCCCCGGCAGACTGATGTCTCTATATATGAAAATCCCGTGCCCAAGCACCTCGTGACAGAATACGGTGGGCGCTTATGACGTTTGGCGGGAAAGCCGATCGAAGCAGATTGCGACGACGCCTGGGAATGAGACTGGCCGAGCTGGAGCCCATTCTCGCAGCCCTGGAGAGAGAGAAGAGGATCAATCTGATAGACTTTGAGAAGAACGGCAAGCGCAACCAAAAGATTGTATTGAAATAGCCTAGCAGCTAATCCGATTAGATGCCATCGACTCTTAGTTAAATAGAACCTGGCAGCGATCTTGGCCGAAAGTAAGAAGCCTACGAGCCGGTTTTGAGCGACTTCAAGAGCGAATTGCAGAGGACCAAATCGCCCTTAGGTGCAGAACTGACTTTACATGCAAAGCCTGCAAAGGCCTCAATTCATAACATTCAAATATGATTTAGGCAAATGAACAGATTGACATAATGTAAGGAGGGAAAATAACGAAGAGATTACTTATTTTGGCGGTACTGGCCATTGCGTTAATCGGCATGGCTGGCGCTGCCAACTATATGTACGAAAAGGCATCCGTCAAGGGTGTCGGTTACAAGAACGTAGAGATGATCATCTCTACCCAGACAGGCTTTAACGGCCAGAAGCTGGTAGAGAAGGAGTCTGGCTCCGGCAACGTCATTACCGAGAGGACCGAGCTTGAAGCAGAGAGGCAGCTCGACAGGAACTATGTACCTATAGGAGCAAAGCCAATTTCGATTAATTCTGTGGTCAGAGCATTCACCGCATACAAACCCAGTGAATGCAAATGGCCAACCGGCGTTGAATGTCCTATGGATTATATCAACTTCACAAAGGAAGCTGAGTTCGAGTATATGCCTGTCTCTTACCAGACTGGCACCTACGATCAGAAATGGATTGAGAAGCTGTGCGTGCAGAACTACAGGATCGGCGCGGTTTTGACCGAGATGTACACCCATGCCGAGCATCTGCAGAAGACCACTGAGGTCAAGACCAGAGGATATGACAAGATAGGCTATGCATTAGTTCCAGCAAGTGACAATGAGTCACCTTATCCTATGGAAAGAGTCTCTTTGGAAGGCTGCCCGGCTTGCTGCACCGGCGTTCTCGAAGCTAACCTGAACAGCAACGTTATCGGTGTTGCCCACATCGGCTGGATCTCCCGCGATCCCGATGCTGACAACCAGCTCAAAGGCCGCCACGCCGAATACGGCAGATCTGTCGAGGACCTGACCGGTGTCTTCTCCATCGAAAAGTTTATCCAGCTCTGGGGTAACTCCACCTGCGGAGCCATCAGCGTTGACTGGCTACCGTGCGTGTAAACAGTTGCGAACCCCATCTCCTTTTTTTTGATCTCTTTCAAATTGCCACTCTAAACGTCTGACCACCTATTCATGCCACCGGCAACTACTTTAAAGAGATAAGTCCATCTGGAAGGCTAAAGTGAAATAATGCCATTAATTGATATTCAATTAGCTGTATCTGGCTTGGATTCTAGAACTCTGGAGCAAGCGGGGATTATTGCAAACTTTTTCGCAGGCGTCCTTCTGGCCTCAGAGTATTTCCTTATAAATGATAAAATCAATAAGATAAATAACTATTTAGAGCTTCATTTATCAACAATCTATAATACATTTTCTAAAAGAGTTAAGATATATTCAAAATGGAATAGATTATTGATAGCTACTGTACTTTTAGTGGTCATTTCCCTGTCTGTCTATCAAGTCATATTTTATTCCACATCCAGCTTGCTGGATTACATCACATACTACTATGGCCTGGCAAAAATCATTCTTATACCTTTGCGCAGAGCGCTCCTAGTATCTTTAGCGATCCTAGCTGTTATGTTCATTATCCTGTTCATGGCTCGATCCACACCAAAGAAGATGATTGGTGCATTCGCTATCCTGCTCTTTACGTTTGGGAATATGCTGCTCTTTCTAAGTACCCTCTTTGAGTAGATAGGTTGCCTGCAAAGAAGCGAAAGGTACCTGGGCCGCATCGATCGCACCATGCAGCCGCTTTCCTTAGCTCCAATTCTGCAGGCATCCCAGCCGGACGAAGCTGCGTGATAGCCCGCCTAGAACCAGGCTGCGATCCTTGCCTATCTATTGTCGATTATTCTGCAATAGACGGTGTCGATCTGCTCATTTGCGCCCTCATCTCGCGCTAGAGATCGTTTTTGGACATATGACACTGGCAATCGATTTATACAAGGAGATCCTTTGTGCATATCGATCTTTGTAAAAGGTGGGAATTATGGCAGAGAAAGAGATGAGAAATTTCGCCCTGCGTGATGCTCAGGGAGATGAGATTGGAGTTTTTACAGGAAAATCACCCAGACAGGCCGCTCTCAAGGCAGCCAACCGGGGATACACCGATATCAGGCTTCGTGAACGTGGAACCAAGAAGGTGCATTTATTCACAGGCGAGAGAGTGCAAACGGACAAGCCCGCGGGAGGGCCGGCCTGGATGCCGGACAAGATCTGGAAGCCCATAGTAAAGAAGGTCGGCATCGAGAAGCTTGAAGGGCTTTGATGCTGTTCTAAAACCATACACCTCGGTCCCAGCACCAAAACCTTTTTCGTTAGATCCGCCGTTCTTGATTATGGATCTGATCCTCTTCTCGTTCAATCTCTTCCAGGATCTCGGCTGATTTTTCGTAGACTAAATCATGATGATCTACATACAAGAATTGAACTCTATCACCCTTAATCCGATAGACAATGACATAAGGATTTACATGAGACCCTCGGGCATGTTTGAGCTTGTGACGCTTAGGGGTGCCGATTGAGGGATTATTGAAAATCTGGCCGATCTTCTTGAGAAGCCGCACCTCCAGCGCCTTGTTCTTACTGGTGAGTTTCAGAAAGTTGGCATCAAAATCAGGTGTGGATTCATAATCCATGGGATCTTACTCAAGATTCTTCAGGTGGTCCAAGAACTCTTCCTTAGTTTTAAAAGTCTTGACCAAACCCGCATCCGCATGCCTAATGCTTCTCTTTACTCCCTCTTTAAATTCCTTGAGGGCAACCTCATTGACATCCTGAATGACAGGCTTATCTGTTGCTCCGGCCATGATAGGAACTCCTCGCTGTTAGGCTATAAGGATTGCGAAAAGGCGACCATAAGGCAGTATCCGTTATTGCAGGTAACTGTCCACATCGGAGGATAAAAACCACCTCGTTTCGCCCAAATCCTTCTTATCTCTGCAATTTCAAGGCAAGAAGCTCACGATAGATCTCCTCCAGCGCTTTATTCTGAGCGGCAAAATTGTCCAGGACCGCTTTGGACTCTTCCTCTGCACGAAGGTTCATTAGATAATCATTGTGAGCTTTTAGGCGATCCTGGCGATTTTGGCTCATTAGTATTAAAGACGCGGAGTAGGCAGACTGCAATGAGAAGATCAAGTTCATGAAGATAAACGGATAAGGATCCCAGGCTTGCATGTAGGCAGTTGCATTGAGCAGCACCCAAATTGCCACAAGAATCGATTGTACGAGAATGAATCGCCATGACCCCAGGTTCTCGTAAACCCAATCGGCAACCTTCTCTCCTTGACTGGATGGGCCGGGATCTATATCGCTTATCTCTAGGACGGGAGGATGATCATGCTTAAACGGATCCGGGAATTCTAGTTTTCTCAATTTAAAACCCTCTGCATAGTCCATATATGATTGAACAGCATTATATGCATCGATCAATATAGCCGGCCGGGGTCGCACTTCCAATGTCTGTGGCTCTTATCACCTTTCTCTTTGCATCGATGAACCGCTAAAGCCAGCAAAGGGCTCAATTCATAACATTCAAATATGATTTAGGCAAATGAACTGATTGATATAATGTAAGGAGGAAAAAAAACGAGGAGATTACTTATTTTGGCGGTACTGGCCATTGCGTTAATCGGCATGGCTGGAGCTGCCAACTACATGTACGAAAAGGCATCCGTTAAGGGTGTCGGCTACAAGAACGTAGAGATGATCATTTCCACGCAGACAGGCTTTAACGGCCAGAAGCTGGTAGAGAAGGAGTCTGGCTCCGGCAACGTCATTACCGAGAGGACCGAGCTTGAGGCAGAGAGGCAACTCGAAAGATTTAGAGGCTTCGTCGACAATTTGCCACCTGCCAGTCCATCCGGCGAGCAAAACGGCAACATCATATTCCCCGCATCCCCACTGAAAATTGGTGATTGGGTTCCAATTGGATTTTTGTCATTCCCAGGGTGTAATTGGCCAACTGGCAATGCATGCCCCATGGACTACATCAACTTCACCAAGGAAGCTGAGTTCGAGTATATGCCCGTCTCTTATCAGACCGGCACATACGACCAGAAGTGGGTAGAAAAACTCTGCGTGCAGAACTATAGGATTGGTGCCGTGCTGACTGAGATGTACACTCATGCTGAGCATCTGCAGAAGACCACTGAGGTCAAAACCAGAGGATATGGTTCCATACAGGTAAGCGAAAATGAGGACAACGGTTGGGATGGAAGCTGTCCAGCTTGCTGCACCGGTGTTCTCGAGGCTAACCTGAATAGCAACGTCATCGGTGTTGCCCATATAGGCTGGATCTCTCGCGATCCCGAGGCTGACAATCAGCTCAAGGGCCGCCATGCCGAGTACGGCAGATCTGTCGAGGACCTGACCGGCGTCTTCTCTATCGAGAAGTTCATCCAGCTCTGGGGTAACTCCACCTGCGGAGCCATCAGCGTTGACTGGCTACCGTGCGTGTAAACAGTTGCGGACCCCATCTCCTTTTTTATAATCTCTTTGATTGCCACTCTAAACGTCTGACCACAAAAACCTTTTTCGTTAGAACTCCTAACTAAGAATAGATCGCCTCAACGGCCCTATGGAATTCTAGAGCACGTTCACCTTTTTCTGTCGTCTTATATGTGATATGACCGCCGGAAATGGCTTCAATAAGTCCTTTTTCGAGAAGTAAATCTAAATACTCTTTAACCGTTTTAAAATTCAGATTCACCTGGTAGACGATACGAGTTTTGCTGGCGCCATCTTCCTGGCATAAGGCAAGAATTTGAGTTATGATTTGGTCTCTGCTCCTCTTGGATGGCATGCAACTTTGGTCAGTATCTTTGATACATATAAATGTTTCCTAGTACTTTATTTTTGATAGGTGCTAATGCTAGGATGGAACGTCATAAAGATAATTTTGTGACGGTTGATAAAATGAGAGAAGCCCGAACACCCTTGACTACCTTAGGAGGGAAAGGCAAGTAGATCGGGCTAATGATGTGAGTAGCAGAGGTGAATAACTACTTTTCGGCCAAAGTACTTATAGAAAAAATCGAAGTTATTGTCTTTTATGTTACTCATTAAGCGCTTGTGTTCACCTGGATCTCTTTCCTAAATATATCTCATAGAGTTTGAAGCACATAGATCGCGACCTTAAGACAGCAAAAAGGCGGCCATAAAGCCTGTCGGGGGGGTGTAGGATGCGAGAATGCAGAGGTAATCTCCTCCACTCAGTTTGGCCGCTTTAGGTAAAATAATTATGATTAAAATATAGCCGAAGCATTTTTAAATAGTCGGCGAAGGTATTATTATGGGGATGTGATTCTTGTGGATAATGTTGACTTGGATCAAACGCTCCGCGCGGTCGGCAAGGAGTTGGAGAAGAACAGGGATAGTTGGGGAGCATAGGCAGCCAAAGCAGACATCTTATGCTCTATGGGACTGCATGAATGCGCCATTCTATGCTGTGATAGGTCTTTGATTATAAATCCAGATAATGAGCTTACCTTGGCGACCAAGCAAACTGCCCTAGCTATGCTTGGAAAGGATGTGAACCAGTTCATCTAACTCTTCCGCCATAGGAAATTATAAAAGTACAGTACATTACCTTTTTCGTACGTTTTTAGCTAGCTAGCTTTGCCGTAAGCATTTGGAGACAATCCAGTCCTCTCTGTCC
>CAZWHG010000074.1:0-7642 GCA_964633785.1 uncultured Methanotrichaceae archaeon | reverse complement strand
AGCTCTGGAGAGCGAGAAAAGGATCAAGCGGATAGACTTTGAGAAGAACGGCAAGCGCAGCCAAAAGATTGTATTGAAATAGCCTATCAGCTAATCAGATTGGATGCCATCGACTCTTAGTTAAATAGAACCTGGCAGCGATCTTGGCCGAAAGCGAGAAGCCTTCGAGCCGGTTTTGAGCGACTTCAAGAGCAAATTGCAGAGGACCAAGTCGCCCTTAGGTGCAGAACTGACTTTACGTGCAAAGCCGCTCAATTCATAGCCTTCAAATATGATTGGCAAATGAACAGATTGTCATCTGGTAAGGAGGGAAAGGAACGAAGAGATTACTAATTTTGGCAGTACTAGCTATTGCGCTAATTGGTATGGCTGGCGCCGCTAATTACATGTACGAAAAGGCATCAGTTCATGGCATAGGATACAAAAACGTTGAGAAGATAATTTCCACTCAGAATGGATTAAATGGGTCCAAGCTTGCGGAAAAGGAATCAGGCAGCGGCAACGTTATCACCGATAGGACTGAACTGGAGGCGGAAAGACAGATCGGCAGCAGATGTGGCGATTCTTCCATTTTGGAGCTGTTCATTTGGAAGGGCGACGAGCCCGATTGGCCAGAAGATATTGTAAACTACGATGGAGATTTCGGCCCATGGGGACCACCGGTTTACTGGGACGACTTCCTCCCGTCTCATATCAAATTCAGGTATCGACTGTGGCCAACCGGCTTTGGCACCATGGATTACATAAACTTCACCAAGCGGGCAGAATTCGAATATATGCCTGTCTCCTACCAGACCGGCACATACGACCAGAAATGGGTTGATAAGCTGTGTGTGCAAAACTACAGGATCGGTGCGGTTATGACCGAGATGTACACCCATGCCGAGCACCTGCAGAGAGCCTCTGAGATCAAGACAAGAAATTATGGGAACAAAAAAGTATCATTCTATATTCGGGCGGAAGAAGGCGAAATAAAGCGCGATTTTGGTCTTCAATATCCTCCGGTACCCTGCTGTACAGGAGCTCTTGAGGCTAATATAAACTCGAACGTCATCGGTGTTGCCCACATAGGCTGGATCTCCCGCGATCCCGAGGCCGACAATCAGCTCAAGGGCCGCCATGCCGAGTACGGCAGATCTGTCGAGGACCTGACCGGCGTCTTCTCTATCGAGAAGTTCATCCAGCTCTGGGGTAACTCCACCTGCGGAGCCATCAGCGTTGACTGGCTACCGTGCTTGTAAAACAGTTGTAAACCCCATCTCTTTTTTTATAATCTCTTTAGATTGCCGCTCTAAACATCTGACCACCAAACTTTTTTCGTTAGATCTTCCTAACTAAGAATAGATTGCCTCAATGGCCCTATGGCATTCAAGAGCGCCTTCACCTTTTTCAGTCGTCTTATACATGATACGATCGCCGGGAATGGCTTTAAGAAGGCCCTTCTCACATAGCAAGTCCAAATATAAGACCACTGTTTTGAAATTCAAATTCGTCTGGTATACAATCCGCGTCCTAGAAGTGCCAGCTTCCTGGCACAAGGCAAGAATTTGAGCTATGATTTGGTCTCTGCTCCTCTTGGATGGCATATAACTTAGTATTTCACTGGAGAGCGAAGGCATGCATTATCTATTTAGCGAACGGAAGGTTTAAGAAAGTGGTACTATTAACGTCGTGTTGGGTCTTATAGAGTACATATATTTCGGCATATAAAATGAGATGATTCAAAATGTCCCTGGTCATTGCACTGGCAGCCAGCCGGGAGGCTGTAATTGGAGCCGACAGGCGAGCCATCGCTTTCTTAGGTTCTTGCCCTAAGTTAGAAGAGGAGCTTTACTCCGGGATGATCGAAAATGACCGGCAGCTCCTGGATAAAGCTAGAGAGCTTGGTGTCGCTTTGCAGATAACCAACCGCAAGGAAAAGGTCTGGAGGCGGGGTGATCTGCTGGTGGGAGAGGTCACTGAGATCTCTCTTAAGCTTTGCAGGCGCCGTAGAATTTACCTTGCACCTGGAGCCAGTTTGCAGGTAGACATCTCAAGTGGCGGCAAGGCCGCAGATGTAAATGCAGATGCAAATCTAGGTTTTGCCGGCTGCGCTGACGAGGGCCATGAGGAGACTGGTCGCAAAGAAGCAAGCGGCGAGGCGAGGATAAGAGCCTGGGACGGCGTGGGGTGCACAGTCTTTGGCAACCGCTTCACCCAGAAATTGGCCCACAACGAGGTGGACCGGGCGGGCGGAAGGGTAGACGAGACCCTCATCAAGAGCATTCTGGTTAAGGCCGGGGAAAGTACGGCATCAGTAAGCCGGGAGAGCACAGTTCTCAGAAGCGATGTCCTGCAGTCCGATCCCAAAGGTGCTCTTCTAAAGGCTCTGCAGGAGGACTGCATAGAGAGCGGCTGGAGGCTATGCGCTCTGCAGTGATACTGGCCGGCGGGAACGGCCGCCGCCTGGGAGCGGAAAAGGCGCTTCTGGAGTTTGAGGGCAGGCCACTTATCAGCTGGACGGCGGAGAAGCTCTTTTTGGCTGTGGATGAATTAGTAGTAGTGGCGCGGGATGAGGCTCAAGCCAGGCGCCTGCAAGAGATAATCTCGAATTTTACTCTTCAGCCCGAGTCAAAACTCATCTTCACCTGGGATCGTGTAGCGGGATTTGGGCCGGTGGCCGGCCTCTCTGCCGGAATGAAGCAAGCCCGTGGGAACTTTGCCTTCGCTACGGGATGCGACCTGCCTTTTTTAAGCCCCCAGGTTATCGAGAGGCTCTTCGAGCTGGCCGATGAAGAGGGCTGCGATGCGGCAGTCCCGGTGCAGCCAAACGGTTTTTTCGAGCCTCTTCACAGCGTTTACCACCGGAAGAAGATGCTTCATGCCTGTGAGAGGGCTATGGAAGAGGCTGAGCGCCGAATTCATGCACCGCTGCAGGAGCTATGCGTCAGACGCATCTTTGTGGATCTGCTGCGCCCCCAGGACCCGGATCTTCTCAGCTTCTTCAATCTGAATACCAGAGAAGATCTGGAAGAGGCCAGAATGCTCTGGCCGGATGGCAAAAATTGCAGAAATCATCAACATCTTTGCAAACATGAATGCAGTGCTTCAGACGTAGTGCTTTAGGATTTGATAAATCGTATAGACTACCACGACGAAGAGCACAATGCGCATCAACCACCAGAAGGTGTTCCAGAGAATCACCGCTGTTAAAACGGCCAGCAATATCAGGACCAGGTTCTTCTCGCGGCTCAAGGCCGGGCGCGGCAGGCAAAAATTACGCCTTTGCATGCCTGACCATCAACAACGGTAGTATTAATTGTTTTTCCTATGATCATGAACCAAAAGCATTATACATCCCCATTCCTCTGTGGGGGTTGGTGAATGTGCATTGGATAAGCTTGAGCTGGTGATGAGGAATACTGAAGAGATAGTGACGGTAGACGAACTTAAAGGCCTCTTGGAGCAGAGCCGCAGGCCGCGCGCTTATGTGGGCTACGAGACGAGCGGCAAGGTGCATCTGGGCCACATGCTCACGGCCAACAAGCTCCTGGACCTGCAGAAGGCAGGCTTCGACGTCGTCGTCCTCTTGGCCGATCTGCATGCCTTCCTCAATGAGAAAGG
The DNA here is from genome assembly GCA_964633785.1 of uncultured Methanotrichaceae archaeon. GTDB lineage: Archaea > Halobacteriota > Methanosarcinia > Methanotrichales > Methanotrichaceae > Methanothrix. Next base: position 4,039 of record CAZWHG010000074.1, on the reverse strand, counting down.
GACACTGGAAGAGGTGCGAAAGATTGCAGACTACAACCGGGACTGTTTCATGGCCCTGGGCCTGGACCCGGAGAGGACGCAGTTTGTTTACGGCACGGACTATCAGCTCAAGCCTGAGTACATGCTAAAGATCTTGCAGATGGCCAGGAATACCACCCTCAACCGCGCCCGGCGCAGCATGGACGAGGTGAGCAGAAATGCGGAGAACCCCATGGTCTCGCAGATGATCTATCCGCTGATGCAGGCCATCGACATCGCCGATCTGCACATCGATTTGGCAGTGGGCGGCATTGACCAGAGGAAGATTCACATGCTAGCCCGCGAGGAGCTGCCCCGGCTGGGATTGCCTGCGCCGGTGTGCATGCACACGCCTCTCATCGCCGGCCTGAATGGAGAGAAGATGTCCTCCTCCAAGGGAAACAACATCGCTGTGGACGAACCGGCAGAGGAAGTGGAGAAGAAGATCAAGAGCGCCTTTTGTCCTGCCAAAGTGGTGGAGAACAATCCCGTGCTGGCCATCTGCAAGTACCACGTCTTCCCCAGGATTGAGGCAGGGATGACTATCAAGAGGCCGGCCAAGTTCGGCGGGGACGTTTCCTATCAGAACTACGAGGCGCTGGAGGCGGACTATGTGAGCGGGGCCCTGCACCCCATGGACCTCAAGAAGGCCTGTGCAGAGTGCATGAACGAGATACTGGCGCCGGTGAGGGAGAAGATGGGATAAATTTTTTTAATCCTAACTGATATATCCTAAATTGATTTATAGATATAAAGAAATAAATTTATTTAAAAACAAATAACAATAAAATAAGGGTTTGATCACTTGAAGGATGGATTTTTTTTAAGATTTATCGAAAATGAATATTATTTGCAAAATATACCACTAGATACAGACGAGTTTGTAGACTACTGCAAAAAAAGAGGTATAATTACTAATGAAAAGGAGTTGGAATTTTTTGAGAAGGAAGGATTACTTCACCCGATAATATGCATCGATAGGCCGATTGGGGAAAGAGATATAATCATTTTTGCAAAAGAGGATGGAAAAACATACTTTAGGCATCTAAATGATGGATTGAATATTGGGGAGAAGGAAATAAAAAAAGATAAGCAATATTATTATTCAAGTTATAATTTTAGTAGTGTTTATAGAGGGATGTTCCTAGGTTGGATTGAGGATGGGACAATGTATGATCCTTCCATAAAACCTTTTCACGCTTGGTCGTCATTTGGTGGTGAAAAACTAATGTTTGATAATAAGAAGATCGCAAGTTTGTATTCTTCTTATCAATTATACTGGCTTTATATATTAAAGAAAAGCTATTGTTTAGAAAAATTGGGAAGAGATGATTACTTAAAGTATTACTTCAACATCGACTGCAAAAAAGAGAAATTAAAAAATGATTATAATAATTTTAAGCTGCTGTTGGAATTCTTGATATCCATACAGAATGTTTATACACCATATGGTAGATCAGGTGCCAAAGAAATCCAAGTTACCAATACTTTTCCTAGATCGACTGAGTGGGAAGAAAGAAGGAAGACATTTAATCCTAATGATACATTAAGAACATTGGACTTAGATATTAAATCTGTTGTATATTGGTATAAGCACTTCTCTAGAAAAGCAATAGATTTGCTTGGTGGCAAAAGAGACGATTTGGCGCAATTGTGGAAAAATATCCGATGGTCAATCAAAGATGATCTTGAAGGGAATTTTAGGTTAGGAGTAGAATTCCTGCAATGGGCGCTAATGCTCAAGGTGTTCATAGAAGACTATCTGGGAAGAAAAATATTAGATATTGATGAAGTAAACAATTGTACGGTAGATTCGGTTCTTGAATGCGATATTTCCAATGTGGAGGGAGGTTTCAATTTAAGAGGTGTTAGAAATAGAAATTTTTCAGATCAAGATAAAAATTACTGGGACAATAAATATAAGAGGCTATTTTATCTTGCTAATCAATTTGGCTTTGATTACCAACCTCGTATTATGGTTTTTGTAGAAGGTGAGACTGAAGAACAAATATTTCCAAGAGTCTTTGAATGGTATTTTGATGCACCAGAAGATCATGGAATAGAGATAATTAGCTTTAAGGGGGTTGAAAAATTAATATCAACTTCGTTGACTGCAAGGCAGCTTAGGGATTTAATAACGGAGATAAGGAGAGATAATAAAATCGATTTTCTTCCGCAAGACCAATCCATTAAGCTAAATGAAATAATTAAAAAATTAGAAAAAGTGAATATAATATTTTCTAATTGGACTTCATTTATACAGTTTAATTTAGAAAAATGGCAAATTATCCCATTTTTTATTTCAGATCACGAAGGAAATATCATGAAATTCTTAAATTATGGATATCCAATAAAATTTGATAGGAAATATTATAACGTTCCAAGGGAATGGCGATATTTATGGGGTGTAGATAACAATAATGAACCATTTTTTGGAACTAGCTTTGAATTCGCTAACTTTAATGATTCGGAAATTAAGTCGGCGATAGATGAGGCATTATCCGTATCTATAAATATAGACACAATAAAACAAATACGATCACAAAGATTAGGAATTAATAAATTGGATGCGCGAGTTGAAGAACCTGGGAACAAGATTAAGATAGCTAATATATTATTTAATAACATATTCAAAGATTATCAGGATAGAAAAGACATCTCTATCTTCGATTGGCCTATTTTTATTGCAATTAGAAAGATAATAGAAATTGCAGGAACAAACCAACCTCCAACGAACCGAATATTCGAAAATGAAAATAAAAAATTAATATCTGATATATTAAAAAGTTGTGAGTGATTATTTTATAGATATTAATAAATCATTAATTTCCTTATATATTTCCATTGAACAAAATATAATTTTGTACTTTCTTCAAGGCCCACGCGCGAGCAGGCGCAGGCGGGCGGGCCCTAAGGCGAGCGGCCCTGCCTGCGAAGGCGACGCGCGAGAATGCGAGGCGAGGCGGGAGGAGGGCACGGGCAGCGTGCTGCGTGGGAAAAGATCATATTTATTTACTATCCGGCTCTTTGTAGGCAAGAGGAGAAGATGAAAACCCTTCAAGAGATCGAAAGTATTCTTAGAGACCAGAAGCCTATCCTAAGGCAAAAATTCAAGGTGAAGGAGATCGGCATCTTCGGCTCTTTCGTGCGAGGCGAACAGAAGGATACCAGCGATCTGGATTTGCTCATCGATTTTGAGGAGCCGCTAGGCCTCATTCGTTATGTGGGATTGCAGAACTATTTGAGCGACAAGATAGGAGAGCGGGTGGACCTGGTCACAAAGTCCGGCCTTAAGCCGAGAATAAGCGGGCATATCCTGAAAGAGGTAATTTACGTATGAAGGAACGGGATTACGCAAGTTACATTGAGGATATCATTGAGCACATGAATTATACTCAAGAATTTATAATATGCATGACATTTGAAGAATTCGCAAACGATAAAAAGACCATCCTTTCAGTCACAAAGTGCATCGAGATTGTGGGGGAGGCCACGAAGCATATTCCAGATTCTATTAGAGAAAAATATCCTGAGGTTCCTTGGCGAGAAATGGCGGGAATCGGAGACTGGCTTGTTCATGGTTACTTCAAGGTAAATCTGGAGATTGTCTGGATGACTGTGACCCTGGAATTTCCAGAGCTTCGACCCATGATAGAAAATGCATTGGCTGACGTAGATCTCTAACGAGAAGCCAGAAGATAGTCAATCAACAAGCAGTGAGCGCCATCGATCACCAGGCCCGATGGCGACCCACCCGGGGGCGCGCCGGGGCCCCACGCGCGGGCGCACGAGCGCGAGCAGACACAGGCGGGCGGGCCTGGGAGCGAGCAACCCCGCATCCAAAGGCAGCCCACGAGAATGCTAGACGAGATGCCGAACCGACGTGAGTTGCCGGACATTCAAGATGAACTGGCCCGCACAGCCCCCATTAGGAAATTGCAGAACGGCAAAGGATAATTATATAGTTTGTACGTGTTTAGCTCTCGCTCGAATTTTCTAAAATTTCCATCAAAATTCATTT
>CAZWHG010000073.1:0-7869 GCA_964633785.1 uncultured Methanotrichaceae archaeon | reverse complement strand
ATGCCATTATTCTAACAAAGAAACTCTCGAAACTCAAGAAGTTCTTCTTGAGGATCAAAGCAAGGAGAGGCGCTAAAATTGGCATTGTCGCTCTTGCCAGAAAGGTGCTGTGCATACTTTATCATTTGTTGGTCCGTAGAGAGCTTTACCAAGATGACTTGCTCAGCAAACCACGATGCATCAAGAATCCCCGCCTGCTTCCTAAAACAGCAATGAATCTTGACGAAATGATCAGAACTATCATAAAAGCAGGATATGAGGTGAGGAAAACCGAATGCTTAGAACGCGGTTAGAGCCGCTGACCTTTTTTTTAGGAAGGCGTTTTCATGGTAACTAAACTCAGAGGAGCAAGCAGACAAAAGTTTTATCAACAACAAAAGGAAAAGGGACCTAGCTCGCACCAATGGCCATCATCTGAATTGAGGCAATGATAAGAGGAAATGGCCTGATAGCGCAAGCTGTAAATTTTTGATTTGCTTAGAAAGATAGGCAGCGCCCGCTATAGTAAATCATGACACTCGGCTAATGCAATTTTGAGGCAAAAATGGTCTGTCCAATAATCTGCTAAATCGGTTGTAAAGTCATCCTACGCCTAAGACGCGGGTCTTCTTGACCCCCTAAAACCCAGGAGATAAAATGAGGATAATAGCATTACTATTTTGCCTTTTGCTGATAATATCGGTTTGTGCAGCAGTGGAGACCGATTACTATGACTGGAAGGGGCTCAAATCTCTTGCTGCCAAGAACTACACCCAGTCCATTGCCTATTTTGATCAGGCCATAAAGATGGATCCAACTTATATCGATGCCTGGCTCCATAAGGGCGATGCCCAGAGGGCGATGAAGGACTACAATGCCTCTTTGCAGAGCTATGAAGGTGCCCTGCAAGCAAACAACAAAACAAAAGCAGCCTGGTCCGGAATGATTGAGGCCTATATCTCAATAAACAATTATCAGCAAGCCGCAGAGGCAGCCGCCAAGATTACGAAAATTGAGCCGAACCGGAAAGAGAACTGGCAAAAAGAGGGAAACCTCCTGCAGATGCAGGGTGATTATGAGAGTGCCGCGACAAAGTACGAGAGCGCATTAAATTTGGATCCGCGTTATACCGAAGCATTATACCGAAAGGCACTTTCCTTGATGACCGTCGGAAATAATAGCGAGGCTATGAGCCTGCTAGATAAGACTTTGTCCATCGATCCGAAATATAAATTGGCCTATAATGCCAAAGGACTGATCCTGGAGTCGGAAGGCAAATATGCGTCTTCAAACGCTGCTTATGAAAATGCTTCCCGGATCGACCCCTTGTGGGTTCAGCCCAGGATCAATAATGTGCATAGCTTGCAAGCATTGGGGAAGATGAATGAGGCTATGAAAATATTTGTGACCGTTTAGGAAAAAGCCTTGAAGGGACTGTATTGAAACCAATTCACATTTGCATTTGCCTTTTCATTTGCATATTTATCATGATCAGCTGTAGCTCTTGCCAGGATGCGTCCGTTTACTACGACAATTTGGCAGGCAAGCTGGTTTCAAAAGGAAACCTCAGCGAGGCCAGGGACCTTTTTAATAAGTCAGTGGATCAGAACTCATCAAACGCAAATGCTTGGACACATAAAGGAAATGCTGAAAAAGCCTTGCGGGATTACAACGCCTCAATCCGGTCATTTGATCGAGCGTCTATCCTGGACAGAAAAAATGCTCCTGCCTGGTCAGGACTAGCTGACGCATATTCGCTAAAGAAGGACTATGCCAATGCCACAGCTGCGGCAACAGAGCTTACCGGGCTCGATCCCAAAAACAAGGCCTACTGGCTCAATAAAGGTACACTGCAGCAGATGCAAGGAAACTTCGAAAACGCTACAATGGACCTGGACCGGGCCATAGCAATAGATGCGAAATACAAGGACGCCCTTTACAGAAAAGCGCTATCCGAGCTTTCCTCCAACAACACCGATCGAGCCATTGACCTGCTCGATCAAGTCATAGCCATTGATGGCAAGTACAAGCTGGCCTATAATGCCTTGGGCCAGGCCCTGGAAATGAAGGGAGATCATAAGAGGGCAATTGTGGCATATGATAGAGCTCTTCAGATAGATGCAAAATGGTCGCTGGCCCTTACCAATAAAATGCATGCCTTGATGGCAACGGGCAGACAAAAAGAGGCTGTGGATATTCTTTTGAGGATTTAAGAATGGTCACTCTGAAGAGGAACGGTATTCCTGGCTATGTATTGATCATAATGCTCACAGTACTCATAGCGCCCCTAATAGTTCTGGCCGGTCCGGCCGGGGGGCAGATGGAAGGGAGGGCGAGCACTGATGAGCTGCTGCATAATCTTACCCACAAGGATGCTAAAGTCAGAGGCGAGGCCGCCTGGGCTTTGGGAAAAAGCGGGGAAGAGAGGGCGACAGATCCACTGATTAAGGCTCTGGAGGACAATAACAGTAATGTGCGGGAGTGGGCGGCCTTGGCCCTGGTCAAGATCGGCCGGCACTCCATTGAGCCTCTAACGGCGGCTTTAAAGGACAAGAACGACTCAGTCAAATGGCAAGCGGCTGCTGTACTGGGGCAGATAAATGATTCCAATGCCATAGAGGCGCTTTCCCACGCCCTGGAGAGCAATAACAGCACCGTGCGCTATTGGGCAGCTGCGGCCCTAGGCCAGATCAGAGATAACACAACCCGAGAAGCTCTTATTTTCGTTCTGGGAGATCGCAATGAGACGGTCAGAGAGGAGGCAGGATGGGCTCTGAGATCCACAGAGGGGACAGGAGCCGCAAAGCTGCTCATTAAGCTCTTGAAGGACGACGACCCAATCAGGCGCATGGGTGCGGCACAGTCGCTTGGCGATCTGGCTGATGTAAAGGCCGCTACGGCCTTGATCGAGGCTCTGCAAGACAGGGAGCCAGGTGTGCGATCTGAGGCGGCAAACGCTCTGGGGCAGCTTAACGACAGCCAGGCTACAGTGCCATTGATTGGAATTCTGGCTGATCCTGAAGATGGTGTTAGAAGAGAGGCCATAAAAGCGCTGACCGCAATAGGCAGGCCGGCGACCGATCCTTTGATCCAGGCTTTGAATCAATCGGACAATATCACCCAGGCAGGAGCGGCGCAGGTTCTGGGACAGATAGGCGAGGAGAAGAGCGCAGAGCCGCTGATTTGGGCGTTCAAGAATGGAGATCGCACTGTCCGGCATGCGGCTGTGATGGCACTGGCCAGGATTAACAGGAGTCTTGCCGTGTCGCCTTTCATCCAGCTTTTGGGCGACTCCAATTTGCAGAGCGATCTGCGAGCCGACGCTGCGTGGGCGCTGGGGGAAATGAATGATGACGGTGCCAGGGTGCCCTTGATCTCAGCTATGGCCAATGACAAAGATAGTGGCGTGAGAATGAGCGCTGCCCAGGCGTTGAAGAGTATCGGCAACACCAACGTTCCGGAGTATTCGATATAATATTTATCGGCAGTTTGCCATGAAAAAAAACAAATTTGGGGGAATGGTTTTGAAAATATTCGGCGTATTGTTATGTGTTTTTCTGCTGAGTGCCATATGCATGGCAGAAGAGACTGAGTATTTCGACTGGAAGGGGAGCAAGCTTTATGCCTCCAAGAATTATACGGATGCTTTGGTCTATTTTGAAAAGGCTGTAAGCCAGGACCCTGGCTACATTGACGCCTGGGTTCATAAGGGAGATGCCCAGAGAGCTCTCAAAGACTACAATGGATCTCTTGCCTCCTACAATGCAGCTTTGCAGATAGACAGCAAGAAGGCAGTTGCCTGGTCGGGGATCACTGAGACCTATACGGCCTTGAAAGACCTCCCCAATGCCACTATGGCTGCAGCCAAGGCTACAGAACTTGATAATAACAAAGCAAACTGGCTGAGGGAAGGAAATCTGCTGCAAACGCAGGAGATGTATCAAGAAGCTGTGACCAAGTTCGAAGGCGCCCTTAATGTGGATCCGCTGTACAAGGATGCTCTATACAAGAAGGGAATCATGCTGCTGGCTCTGAGCAATCTGCCCGAGGCAGAGACGCAATTCGATCAAGCTCTGCAGATTGATCCCAATTTTAAGCAAGCCTATGTAGCCAAGGGAGTAATTCTGGAGGCAAATGGAAAGTATGTGGAGGCTCAGCAGGCGTACGACAAGGCTCTGGAAATAGATCCCGCCTATGCCCAGGCGCTGACATACAAGATGCATATCTTGCTGGCCTTGAAGAAGCCACAAGAAGCTATGAAGATATTCGTGAAGCTCTGAGCCTATTGTCAGAGCTTTCATATTTTTCTTATTATGATCACGCAAATAATAATCTCCGTCCGCTCGTCCTCTGTGCGCTCTGCGACTCTGTGGTGAACGTCCGTAACCCAAGAGGTTTGGCCATCAGCTCTATCAGGACTCATCTTAGGAGTTGTAGCAAAAAAACCTAGGTGGACATTCGTAATGATGCGTTAGGAAATCGATACACATAGAATGCTCATTAATTATGTGGAATTATTTATATAAAGAGGTTATTACGTTATAACCACTTAACCGAGATTGCACTCCACTCACCTCCGGACCGCGGCAGTTGGCGGGCTTGTCGACATTGGAGGCCGGGAGAAGGCGTATGGATTTAGGGCGCTATGGGCTGCGAGATTGCCATTATTGAAGATGGTAGTACATGGGTCGAAACCTTTTTAGCTGATGATAACCCCAAACAAATACAAGAATATATCATTTCATGAGACAAAATACATCAGGAATACCATGCGTAGTTGTTGTGTGTTGAAATTGTGAATTCTTGGGGTGCAAGACCTCTTGGTTAAGGTTAACATCGAGGATAGGATCAAATTTTTAGTTGAGGCTGACTATGAGGTCAAGAAGAAGTCGATGGTGGAAAGAGCCGTCCATTCCTCTTCAATGGATTTATGATGTTTTGCATGGGAATTTTAGGCCGAATCGACGTTTAATCGAGCCTTTTACAGCGATTATGGTACGCAGCCACTCTTGCCTCGTTTTAAGGATTTTTGCATACGAATATAGGATGGGATGATAACATATGGTTGATTCAAATCTGATTTGTTATATGGATGATAAAATAGTTGATTCATATAGGAAAGGGAATTATTTAGATAAACCAGAAGTCATGTTTTTATACAAATTCGAAGAAGAATTAAAATCGAAGCGTATGTTGGATATTGGAATAGGTGGCGGTAGAACAACTCGCTATTTTGCACACAGAGTGAATAAATATATTGGTATTGATTATTCAAAGAATATGGTTGAAGCATGCCAGACGGACTTTCCAGATTTAACATTTATGCAATGTGATGTAAGAAATATGCAAATATTTGAAGATAACTCTTTTGACTTTGTACTTTTTAGTTATAATGGAATTGACTATATTGATCATAATGATCGATTAAATGCCTTGCAAGAAATAAGGCGCGTATGCAATAAATCAGATGGCATTTTCTTTTTTTCTTCTCATAATTTCAACTATATTTCCAATTTGTTTTCTTTTAGAATCTCAAGAGATCCAATTATCACAATATTCAATCTGTATAATTATTTACTTCTAAAATTTAAGAATATGAATATAAAATACAATGAAGGATACACCATCATAAAAGACGGCGCAGGAAATTTTAGATTATCGACATATTATGTTACGCCTGATGAACAGATTGTGCAATTAATTAATGTCGGCTTTAAAAATATAGGCATGTACCATTTGAATTCTGGCACAGAGATAACAACTGAAATGCAAAATGATTTTAACCCTTGGATACATTATCTCTGCAGATCTTGAGATCATTTTTACAGTGAAAAAAAACTGAAGACGCAGAGTTCGCAGAGACGCTCAGCATTATTTATCTTCATTCCATTCAACCTAATAAAGCCCAGCCAATTGATTCGAGATTAATCGTAGTTCTCCGTCGTTCGTTCTCCGTGCGCTCTCCGCCTTCGTGATTTATTCCCGTAAACCCCCAGGGTTTGATTATCCTGCCCCCATCTTAACCGGGATTGCATTCCACTCGCCTCCGGACCGCGGCAGTTGGCGGGCTTGTCGGCATTGGAGGCCGGGAAAAGGCGTATGGATTTTGGGCGCGGGGGGCTGCGAGTGTGCCACTATTGAAGATGGGAGTACATGGGTCGAAACCTTTTTAAATCTTTATAAGGATCGTGAACATGGGACAGAACTAAGAAACCGATATCAGAAAAATTATGGCTATTTGAAGGCTATATCGGCCATCATCTGAATTGAGGCTATGATAAGAGGGGATGGCTGGATAGCCGAGGCTTTATACGTTCCCGTTTCGTAACTATTCAGCCCTACCCACTAAATCATTAAGAATTCAGACCGCAATCAAAGTTCTCCCTGGAATGAATGGTTTTCCTTCAAAGGCTCCCTGAATAGCGTCGATAACTGAAATGGAGTTCTTTTTAACCGTAGAGATATACCCTGGTAGTGATCAAATAAGTGGTTGGTGTTTTTGAACTCGTTTACGTAGAGTGATTCCATGGACGTCCCCCACCAAGTGCTATCTTGAGAAAATCAGTATCTAATGATCCTGATTCTGCAATAGGTCGAATTACCAACCCTTAACTTATTCACGACCAATACCCTCTTATGCGGCAAAAAATATTCTCCCCCTCCCAACTTCTAAAGTTGCCTGAGATTTTCTGCTGGACCTTCATCATTCTTATATCCCTCTCTGCCAGATTATTGTCAAATGGAACCTCAAAGTCATGCATGACGGCCAAAGCCTGTTTCCGATACTTTTCCAATCTCGCCAACAGATTTTGAGGCATCGTCTTTTTCTTTTTTCCACGTTTTTTGATAGGTCCTGGTGAATTGATGGCAATTAGGGTAGGATTTTCGAGCTTAGCCCCATTTCTAAGGTGTGTCCCTTATGTCCCTTCTGACCACCTACTGGTTTACCACTCGACTTGCGCTGGCTTTAAATCTTTTGAAAGGCATCTGTAGAATGAGGTTTGCTGCTATTGCAGCTGTCTTATTGTTTTGATCTCCAATGATTTTGCCCTTTCCTCTAAATGGATGATTATGGCACAAAGGGTTTGTATGAGCGCAACAACCGCATCGGGGCCTTTATCATAGATCAGTAAAATGTCTTCGCGACTCAATGGAAGAGATGTACCTGATTGTGAAGAAGAGAGGGAATTATCTGGATTGATAACTGTCGTTAGGATTTGATGAGATTTGTGCCCATCCATTACAACTCTTATATAATTATTATTATATTTTAAATTTTTGGTCGATTATCGGACATTATGATTCATGAAGTATCGGAAGGAAAATAGGGTTTTGACTGGTGGGCTGAATAGTTACAATGAATGAAGATAAATAGCATCGAGTATCGTGGACCGAATCGCGAATTGGACCTCTTGCGTGGATTGGCAATAATAGCTGTAATAACTATTCATACAGCTGCAAATTTTTCTCGTGTAGGTATAATAAATAATTTGATAATATAAATATATATATGCATATTTTCACATTTCGCTGTGCCTTTATTTATTTTTATAAGTGGGTTCGTTCTATCTCTAAAATACAGTCAAGTATTTTCAATTTCTCTATTTTATCGAAAGAGATTTCTATCAATTATGCCTGGCTATATATTTTTCTCATTTATATATTTTTTATGGTCAATAACATATAATAATAAGATCCCATCAATGTTATCAACCATTTATAACCTGCTCACCGGAGGATATGCATACTTATGGTTTGTCGTATTGATAACTCAGTTATATCTATTATATCCATATTTAATAAAAATATGTAATGAGAAAAATATGGCCTGTTTATTGAGGATTCCTATAAACCCACCTAGGAAGTAGCATCGTAATGTTTATATACTAA
>CAZWHG010000072.1:0-9460 GCA_964633785.1 uncultured Methanotrichaceae archaeon | reverse complement strand
CGTTCAAGAGCGATTTAGAGCAACACAAAGGATCAATTGAAAATATTGATAATTTCTGTTGCGATATGTCTCCTGCATTTATATCCGGAATAAAGAATAGTTTCCCCAATGCATCAATAACCTTTGACAAATTCCATGTGATGAAGCTCATGAATGAGGCAATCGATAAAGTTAGACGAGAAGAGCAATCGCATAATATTCTGCTCAAAAAGACAAGATACCTTTGGCTGAAGAATCCTGAAAACCTCTCTGTCAAGCAAAATGAAGCGTTCAGACCTTTGAAAGACCTTAGACTAAAAACATTAAGAGCGTATAACATTAAACTGGCCCTTCGCGATTTCTGGAATCAAGATCCACATTCGGCTGAAAGCTATATTAAACGATGGTATTTCTGGGCAACACACAGTAGACTCGATGCTGTAATCGATTGCGCCAAAACCATAAAACAGCACTGGAATGGGGTAATCAATTATACCAAAACTAAAATCAGCAATGGTATCTTGGAAGGAACGAATAGTCTCATTCAAGCAGCAAAGGATAGTGCTAGAGGCTTCAGATCAACAAAGAATTTTATTATCACTATTTATCTTAGGATGGGAAAACTTGAATTCAATTTACCCACATGAAACAGCGAGGAGCCGAAAAATCCTCATTAGACCTAGCTGACTCAACATAGTACTCAAGAACCCGCCATATTCGAGTGTCATGTTCGTCAATCATCTCAGCAATCGCGGTTACAGTCATATGTTGAGCCATCAAGACGATCCATGAATCCATAAGCAAAGTGAATCCACTGCCTTTTCTTGCCCAAGGAACCTTAGCCTGTTTTACTCCGCAATCTTTGCATTCCGTTCGAGGAACGCGGCAATGGATGTAGGTTTTAAACTGAAAAAAGTTCAAGTGACGCCAGGTTCTTTCGATGGTATCATGCACATTGCACTCCGGTTTGCCGCATTTTGCGCAAGGAAATTTGCTGCCAGATTTAAAATCTACATGAATATCGAGTTGCTTGCCTTCGGCACTAAAATCTATTAACGTGATGTACCAGGGGTGTTCGAGATTCAGTGCTATTTTAAAGAGGTCTTCCTGTGAGATCGACACAGAACATTTTCTAGTAGGAGTTACTATAAAGGTTTACCCAGCTACCCACAGAAAATAGCGAGGAGCCATTATATCTTGATCTCGTTGGCGCTCGTGGGCTGTCTGCTCCTGTGGTGGTCATTTCTGGCCGTTTCCGGATTGAAGAGATCCAAGCTATACGATGAAAGCCATTTTCGGATATGCCAAAAAATGAAATGATTGATCCATCAACGAACCAATGCGTCCTTTTTCCGTCGCAGGAAAGGCATATTTGCGGATTTCACTATCGCTTCTTCTCCAGGGCACAGCGCGGCAGCATCTTGTCATCGATGGCTTTAATGTAGGGCGCCTGGACTGCAGAAATATAGATCTTACGCTCTCCTATTGATATTATCTGATCAGTCGTTTTGGGCGGGCTGATCCTGATGGAGAACATCAGGGGCCCTTCGCAGGTGGTGGCTACTCGTTGGTCAGTAGATCGGGCGAGTATGTACTCTTCCATCTCTTGAGTGATTTTGAGGGAAAGGGTTTTGGCGGACATTGTAGGTACATTTCTTAAGCATATATTTAGGGATTTGTTCCTGCCCAAAATGGTTATATTCATATATTCCATTCTTTATATCATGAAAGTCTGGAATAATATATCTAAATTGGCTATGCTTCTTAGCATCTTCATATTACTGGCCTCGGTGGCTAACTCTCAGATGAATCGGGACAGCCCCTTTTTGGGGAGCAAGCTTCCCCGGACGGATGATCAGAATATAATGGGCCAGGGTCGACAGTCCGCGTCTCCTATCATGATCTCTGATCCCTTTAATAATCAAGCCGTCTCTGACTTGTCGATATCTGCTGATCAGAATAATACCACCTGCAACCAAGTCTCATTCCTGCTGACAATAACTCCATCTCCCAGCGGTTCGACCGGATATCAGCCGGTAAAAGTAAGAGTACTGGAAAACCGTCAGGGAACGCCTACAGCTGTTGCTGAACTTATTCTTCTCATGCCGGTCACGGGCGGCTTTCTGCATGAGACAATCGCCTTTTCCAGTTCGGCTTCTTCGGCTGGAGGCAGCCGGAAAAGCGAGATCACTGTGACGGCAGATCCGGATAATCAAATCCCGGAGACCAATGAGCGAAACAATGGCCTGAGCATTAGCGGGACCTGCCCGGATTAGGAATAATGCAAGTATGGTAAGAGCCATCCTCTTTTTTTCGTCTTTCTGTTTGTTTTCCTGGGGTCAGTGTCATGCTACTCTTTTGAATATGTATCCATAAGAACAATGATAAATCTTCAGAGAGAAGGAACAGGTTAATAAGTAGTGGCTGCTTAAGATTAATGGATGGAAATGCCAGAAGATGAAAAGTCCACTACAAGACAATCATTGCCGCAATTTATTCCAAAATTCAAAGGCAAGAAAGTCGTGATTCGTCTGGTCTCAGGAGGCCAGCCGGTCACTGGAACTATTGACTCGTTCAACTCTTATGAGATCCTTCTCTTGACCGCGAAGGGTGAGATATTGGTCTTCAAGCACGCCATTGCCACTATTGAGATCGTGGATGAGCCGCGAGGGTATAAGCCAAGTCTTTAGTTTTAAAGTTATGTGATAATCTTCTTTTCTCCAAAATTGGGAAAAGATCTGATTTAATTTTTTGAAAATTATTCATTGCTGATACGAATATCATTATTTACTATTGGGTGCCAATGAGAACTACATGAGCCTGAAGGTCACAATGCTAGGAACGGGCGTGGGCGTCCCCCAGCCCGGACGCTCCCAGGCGGCTGTGTTGGTGGAGAACGATCAGACTCTGCTCCTGGATTGTGGGGCAGGCACTCTCTTGCGCCTGGACGAGGTGGGTGTCGACCTGGGGGCGCTGGACTGCGTGGTGCTCACGCACCTTCATTTGGATCACGTCTCCGATCTGTTGGCTCTGGCCAATGCTCGCTTTCTGGAAGATATGCCCGGGCTGCAAATCTTTGGGCCGCGCGGCACAGAGGTCTATTTTAGGGTAGCCCGGAGCCTCTACCCTAACCTCGATAAGATGTGTGCGGCGGTGCAGGAGCTCAAACCTATGGATTCGTTCTCCTTGAAGGGTTTTGACATCTTTGCCGAGGAGGCGCGCCACAGTGTGACAGCTCTCGCGTACCGCCTGGAGTCGGAGGAAAAGGTAATTGTCTACTCCGGAGACACGGAGCCCTGCACGCGCGTGGCTGCCTTGGCTAAAGATGCCGATCTCCTCATTCACGAGTGCTCCTTTCCGGAGCCCTTTGACGTCACCAACCACACGACGCCCAAGAAGCTAGGCAGCATGATCAAGAACCTGGGCCTCAAGCGCGTGGTACTTACCCACCTTTACCCGCAGGCGCAAGGATGCGAGGACGAGATGGCCGAACAGGTGATTGATCTGTCCGGAGCACCGACCATAGTGGGCTGGGATATGATGAGCGTGCTAATTTAGCCCCACCCCACGGCCGAGATCATCCTATCATCTCTCAACAAGCTTGTTTAAGGCATTCTTGTTCCGGTCCACACTCCCGACCAGACCTCAGCAGAACCGTAGCTCCAGTTGCCGCTAAAGTTTTGGCAGTCTCCGGAGAGCATGAATTCAAAGTCTCCGCCGTCGCTGGGCTCGGATCTGGTTGGGGCGTCAAACCATTTGCCTGTCAGTCGATCTCCTTTTGCTTTGCCCCTGACGACGCCCCAATCAGTGGTGTAGATGCCTTCCACCGCATCATCCTTCTCTTGCAGGTCCATCATCCCGAGGCTGGTCTCCCAGATGCCCGACCAGGTGCATTTTTCCGGCGACGCTGGGGCGTCCGGTATCTTTACAGTTATTAGATAAGTCCCTGAGTCATTTTCTGCGAGATAGTGGAAATCCTCACCAGAGTCAAAGACTATTGGAGAGCCTTCTCCCCAGGAGAGACCGCCCAGGAACATCCAGGGATCGAGGTGCCGGCTATCATCAATTGCCACAAATTCTGCTTTGCCGCCATCGTTGGCAACATAGACGAGATGCTTTGCGTCTTGGCTGAAGACCGGGCCGGATCTGATCCCCTGTCCATACCAATCGTATAGGTAAGGCCGATCCTCAAGGCCGTCGACTACGACCAATTGAACATCCTCTCCTTCTCGGCTGTCTTTGGCCACATAAGCCAGACGGCCGCCCATGCCGAAGGTCAGTCCCCATACGTCCTTATATCCGGTACCCTCCTCCCCGTCAACGACCACAAACTTTTCATCCTTATCTTTGGCGGTGTAGGCCAGACGATCACCATCCGGGCTGAAGACGGGATCATTGGTCTCTTCATAAATTTTGCCTTCAACACCGTCCAGAACCATCATGAATCCATCCTCTTCTGCTTTGGCCCAGTAAGCCGTTCTGCTGCCGTCTGGGCTGAAGACGATCTTTCCCACACCAGGGAATGGATACTCCTTGCCTCGAACTCCGTCTGCCACTACAACGTGGTTTCCGTATGCTCCGCCGCCTGGCACAAGGTCATACACAAAACGCAGGCCATCCGTACTGAAGACCATCTGGCTCACGCGATTGTCTTTGCCCAGATCCATTTCCTCTCCATCTAAGACGATGTAGCAGGGGTCACCGGCATAACTGGCACTGCGTGAATAGGCCCACCGGCCGCCGTCTGGGCTAACTACCGGAGAATACCCAACCGGCTCCTGAATTTTTCCATCAACAACCACGTGGTTGGTTCCTTCCTTAACTATGGTGTAGAGCACATGCTGCCCACCAGCGCTGATGACGGGGTCGCCAGTTGTGCTCTCATATGGTCCCTCTTCCTTCCCATCTACCACTACTACTACGCCGTTGCCTTTATCTGCCATGTAGGCATAGCGCCCGCCATCCTGACTGAATACGATTTTGTAGATCTCGTCGTACTCTTGCCCTTCTGAGCCGTCCAGCACAGCCATCCGCTTGTCGCCCACAAGCGCTTTATAGGCATAATGCTCCCCGTTGGGACTGAACACGAAGTCGCGGACATTCTGGTAGAACGATCCGTTGATCCTTCCCTGCATACCCGCAACCACATAACGCTCGTCGGAATCTATTCTCTCTGAATAGGCAATCTTTGTGCCGTCTGGGCTCGCTGTGCCTCCCTTTTGCCCGTCTATCTTCCGGGCGGAGAACATGGAGATGGTTGGACTGAGTTCTGATTGTTTGTCAGACCTTCCTGCGTTGGACTTTCCGCTCTCGTCCTCCTCGGCAATGTATGTTTCATTCTTGACAAGCTTCCCCAGAGCAGCAGTTGCTTCTCCTCGCACGGATGCCGTCTCATCACTCCGGGCCTTTATCAGGGCACTGACCGCCTTATTATTTCCTAATTCGCCAAGAGCGTAAGCGCTGCTCGATCTGACCATGCTCTCTTTATCCACCAATCTTTCGATCAGCGGGTCTAACGCTCTGGGATCTTTGAGGTGGGCACCCAGGGAGACGGCAGCATTGGCCTGAACACTGGAATTTATATCGTCCAGTGCTCGAATTAAAGGCTCAGATGATCTCGAATCATTTATCACTCCCAGACTGATTGCCACTGTGCTTCGCACAACCGGGTCTTTATCGATCAGCAGCTTTACATTGAGCTCATCTACGGCTCTTTTGTCTTTTAGCCATCCCAGGGCGCTGGCGGCATTGGCCCTGACCTCGGGATCAGGATCGTCGAGCGCTTCTATCAAAGGCTCAACTGCTCTCGTATCGTTAAGATCGGAGAGAGCTACCGCCGCTTCTCTGCGAATGACGGCATTAGGGTCCTGAAGTTCTTTGATCGCTTTTTCCGCTGGATCCGCGGTCGCGAACTTCTCTACCTCGGCCGCAGATCCCGTTTCATTTCTCTCTGTCGACAATGACGGCGTATCTGTGCTGCCTGCATCAACGAAGCCCTCGATAGTGGACGATATTTCCGTTGAACCGAATTGCAGAGCGGCAATATTTCCGGTCTGCAATTTTCCCGTTACACTGGAACCGCTCTTTATGGCAATCTTCTGGAAGGATACGAGATTCAGTCCAGTTTTATTCTCAGGCTTTACGATGTCCAGGTTCAGCTCCCCTGAGCCGGTACCGCTGATGCTGAGTTCGTAGTCTCCATCCTGGGGGAACCTGTAGATCTCCACCTCACCGGATGCCAGCACCTCAGCTTCCGGGATCTCGTTGATCATCCGTCCGTTTTCGATTCCCGTCTTCCTTCCTTCTGAGTCCGAAAACAAAGCATCGGCTGGGCAGCGTACCACTATCAGTGATTTCTTGAGGCCGTACAGGGTACCGGCCAGGCCGGAGATGCTCTTTTTCAGGCAGGGGATGAGGTCGCCTGCCCCATTCAGGTCTACCTCGCTGTGTGCCTCAGTAGCACTGATTTGATTGGGAGTGGCCCATTGGTATCCCATGTAAGCAGGATTGCCCCAATTATTATTAAGGATAAAGTATATTTGTGGCATGGGGTTGGGAGCCTTGACAGATGCGGACGGGAAGTTGGGGTCATAGAGATAGACAGTGGGATCGTCACCTTCTACTTCAATCAGCTTGTAGCCTAAGACGGCGTGTCCGGCTGCATTCCCATCTTTTTTCCCATGAAACTCAATGATAAGCGGCTTTCGATCATCTTTTAGAGAGCTTTTCAATGCCTGGTGGGTGGCTGGTACGCCCTGATTGAGGCTGGGAGACCAGGCATCGGTTTGCAGAGCGGCATAAAGAGGCATGTACCAGGTTCGCACGTAGGCATTGATATCGGGTGAAGCCTCTTTTTTGGTCATCTCGCCAACCGGCTTGTTCAGGGGTTTTCTTTCCGGATCCTGGAAATAGAGGGCGGAAGAGGCAGACATGCCGTAGCAGTGGCCGCCGGAGCCGGCTTTCATCATCCTGTTCAGATAGTTATCGATCAGGATATAGGTTGGTGCAAATATTATCCGCTCCAACAGGGCCTGTTCGCCGGATAGGCCGCCGCCAACTCCCGTGACCGCTGCCATGCCGGAGGAGAAGGTTTTGCGAACCTGCATCGTCCGGCTGATCTCTTTGATCTGTTCAGGCTGCAAGTTGGCGATGATCGTGGTCAGCATCCCCTCTACCAGCTCTTCCGTCTCCAATTCGGTTAGATTAAAATTTTTGAAGCTATAGCCGTCCTGGGCCGGATTGTAGGCTCGTTCTGCATTTTTGGCGTAGTAGATGTTTACCTTGATCGTGGCAGTGTTGTCATCCGGGTGGCTGTCGTTCTCGCCGGGAATAAATGTCTGGGCGAGCAAAACGGCATCCTCAATGTTTTCCCCCTGTAGATCCCAGACAGCCGCGCCCGTGGTCTTTCCTCCAGGGGGAATGTCTCCAACCAATGTCGGATCGCCGATGGCCTGGTAGTCTTTTGCGCCAGAGTGGAGGACATAGAGCTGCAAATAGACATTCTTGGCGGCGGTCTCTCCGACGTTATCTATCCGGACAACTACTTGCTGCTTATCGGCTGCACCTTCGAGTGGAAGAAAAGTGTTGTCCTCGTAGTAGGTGAGGAAAATATTCTTTTCGCCAATTTGCAGGTCTGCCTGCTGGGGCGGCTCTATTGCGGAGACCTTGTCCAGCCACATCCGGGCAATTTGAGCTGTCAGGCCGCAGGTATCGCCCTTGGTGTAGTCGCCAAATCCCGTAGTGGAAGCACCGGTGTACATGGTGGGATAAAAGCTGGCCACGATATTCTTGTAACGTATCTGCAGTTCCTGAAGGGCAGCCCCATCTTTCCATTTTCCTTCGCGATTGACAAAGACCAACCACTTTACGTTGGCAAAAAGGGCATTGGTCTCGCCTGCCCCGTTACCTAGGCGGTTGTCGCTGAAGGCGGAGGGGTCCCACCAATCCTTTTCATTTGCGCTTTTTGTTGCCCCTCTGCCAATATGCCGGGCAGATGCCGCTATTTCCGGGCTCTCAAATACCTGTATATCTATGTTGACGGTGGTGGTGGGACAGTCTTCTTGACTGGTGGAAATCTTCTGTCGCGCCGAAAAGGAGAGCACTTTTTGCGCGGCAGAGCCTGTCTCTGTAGCCTGGTTCAGTTCCTGGGCCTCGGCCTTGGCGCTGATTTCGCCATCCATCTGGAAGGGAGCGCTCAGATCTTTGTCCAGTAGCATGTAGTCTGCGGGGTTTATATTCTCCAGCCAGGCGGGGATGTCCTGAGCGGTCTCTGTTTCTGAAGAATTCTGTCCAACTGCTGGCAATACCAGAATGCTTAAAATTATGCATATATATTTTAGGTCCATCGTTACCTCTTACTGCTTGCCTGGATTGAGCCGATCCGAGGCGACTTTGAGCTAACAATAGTTGTTAAGGATTATTGATTACTTAAGCCTTCTTTTCCAGATTAAGCTTGCGCGCTTTCTCATAGCTTTCGTTAGCTTCCTTATATCTGCCCATTCTTTCCAGGGCATAGGCTCTCTCTTTCCAGGCCCGGACATTGGATTGATTGCGGGAGAGAATGTCATCGTATGATTCGACAGCTTTGTCCCATCTTCCCATGCTGCCGGCAATATTTGCATTGTCAAAATCATCCTGATCCCGGCCCATGTCCCCTTTAAGGTAATCCTCTGCCCCGAATAGCAGAAGGCCGGCGAACATGAGGATGATCGTCATCAGAGCTATTCCCACAAATATTGTGCTCATGAATAGTGCCTGATCGATCGGTTTCCTATCAGCACGGTCTTCATTCGTATTGCCCTGTCCAAGAATGGACCTCAACCTCTCTGGAGTGATCACGGACAGGAGACCGGCGACGGTGAGCAGCACACCCGGGGGAATCCACAGGACCCATCCCAGAAAGCCCAGGAAAGGAATCCAGGCAATGTATCCCACGGGGAAGCCCAAAAGGCCGCTGCCGAGGAGAAGCCACGCCGCTCTTTTACTGTTTTTGGTGTAGAAAAATGCGCCTCCAATGCCGGTCAGGCCCAGCAGCAGGAATGCGATGCCCCCTGCCTGGCTCAAATCGCTCCAGCCGGAGGGGATGTGGGACGATGAGAGACCGATAATAGAGGCTAATAGATCAATAGCTGCGATGAGCAATGCAGCCAGCCCGCCCAGGAGAGCCGTGATTTGGATGGTAAGCCTGCCCAGCCGGTCGCCGTCTTGCTGCGGTATCTGTGTTTCTATGGATTTCGATTTCTGCTCATCTTCTTGCATGTCCATTTTATCGCCACCGAAGGCCAGAAACTTGAGGCGGGCTTGTCATTCTCATAACCTAACTAAACAAGATACTTCTATCTCTTAATGCTATCGTTGGCTGCCATTCCGGCATGATACCATTACACTGATAGCATTCATCTCTCAAAGTTGAATATTAGATGCTAATGAGGATTCCTATAAACCCACCTAGGAAGTAGCATCGTAATGTTTATATACTAAC
>CAZWHG010000071.1:0-9639 GCA_964633785.1 uncultured Methanotrichaceae archaeon | reverse complement strand
TGATTACGGATATGCGCTTTTAGTTTAAAAAAGTTGCGTTAAAAACTATAATCTCTCTTGCGAAAAATAGGTTTCATCGAACAAGGTTTTATGCTTCGATCTCATCCACCAATTGATGTGCATTAGGCAAGAAATCCTGCACTTTGTCATTTCCCCTAATATTCTCCACATCATATTCGGTTTCTTTCGAAATCTTGGATTTCGCTGTCCATCTAATTTTCACTGGTTCGTACGTTTCTCCTCTCGAATAACACCTAACCATCGGAGCACCTATAAATTCTACCCGTAAACCGCATAGAGGGCAGATGGCTACCTCAACTTCTCCCTTTTCATTCTTCTTTTCTGTATTAAACAAATTCTTTTCTCCTTAATGTGGTTTTGCGTGTGGTGTTTCTTAGAGATGCAATCAAAGCAGAATTCGCTGGAGGATTTAATTCCTAATGCATATTCAGTATAGTTTCTATATAAATTTGTTTAAGAAAAGTTCATACTTATTCATAACAACCGGATGTTACATGTTTTAGTCCCGTAATTGCTCCTAGTGACAGATCATCTTAGCTGATTGCCTGAAAAATCAATTGTTCCCTGGTGCATCGCAGTTAATAATAAAATTTTTGAAATTTATTTATTCAAATACCCCGATGCTTGCATCGGGGTGCGCCGCCGCCGTTTGACTTTGGCGATCCCATTTACACCTATAGCCTGCGCCAGGGCATCGAAGACGGATTTCTGGCACCTTACCGGGTGCATCGCATTGTCACGGATGTGGATGCGGCAGGCTGGAGGCCCAGCCTTGGAGAGAAGGACCGCTTCGGCCATGAGATTCCGAATGGCGAGTACCAGACCAAGGATTTCGAGCGCGTCATTGCTTTGCGGGCACGCACGCAGGCCATCGCCCGCCACCTTGCCGAGTTCATGAGAAACATGGATCGATTCGCCAAGACCATCGTTTTTTGCGTGGACCAGGAGCACGCCGATGAGATGCGCCGGGAGCTTGGTAACCTCAATTCCGATCTGGTGGCCAAGAATTCGGATTACGTCTGCCGGATTAAAAGTATAGATGTACCACTGCCATCGTTAAATGATCAGCGAAAAATATTCAAGAGACTTCAAGCGATGCAATCCAAGCTCGACGCCCTCAAGCGCCACCAGGCACAGACCGCCGCCCTCGCCGCGAGCCGCCCGGCTGTGCAGGATCCGAGCCTTCCGGGGCGAGCTTTGAACCAGGATAAACCAATTATGATTAATCCCTCGAAAGCTTTTTGGCTTCCTAGATCAAGGTATCACTATGAATTTCAAGGTTGTTCTTCAGGAAGCAGAAGAGGGCGGCTACATAGTGAGCTGTCCGGCACTTCCCGGATGTCACTCTCAGGGCGACAACATGGAAGAAGCCTTGGAGAACATTAGAGTGGCGATAATCGGCTGTCTGGAATCACTGGCAGAAGAAAGAACAAGGCTTCTGGGCACTGCTGGCATGATCGTTGAAGTAACTGTTTGATTTCATATGTCACAAAAGTTGCCGGTGATTTCAGGCAAAGAAGCTGTCAAAGCTTTTTCCAAGGTCGGATGGCATGTGGACAGGATCGCGGGAAGCCATGCAGTTATGAGGAAAGAAGGCTCCGCAGTTACTCTCTCCGTGCCACTTCATCCTGAACTGAGAAAAGGCCTTCTCCGCTCTTTGGTGAAAGATGCCAGCATCGATTTAGAGGAGTTCCTGACGTACTTGGTTATTCTGGGATTATAAAGCGACTGCTGCATTATTTGCTCGACGCCCTCAAGCGCCACCAGACGGAGACCGCCGCCTTCGCAGCAAGCCGCCCGGCTGTGCAGGATCCGGGCCTTTCGGGGCGAGCTAAATAAATTAGGATGAGAATTTATACAAAGAGGTCTAACCGCATAGTGGAAGGGTGAAGATGCAAGCATCATCTCTAGCAGCTGTGAAGGAAAGAATCTGCTTTTTTGAGAAGAAACACGGCTGCAACCTTGAAACATTCGAAGATAGATTAAAGCAGCTTCCTGAGGATTTCGAACGCTGGGACGATTTCATTGAGTGGAAGGCTTATACAAATCGCTTGAAGAATCTCGAATGAAGGATCACAGATATATCCTATTGCCGCCATAAAGTAATGCAGTTATGTATGCAATCATCGCTTGCGGCATCTTTGAAAAGGAGATCGAAGCGCTGCGCTCAGAGCTTGGCT
Organism: uncultured Methanotrichaceae archaeon; assembly: GCA_964633785.1. GTDB lineage: Archaea > Halobacteriota > Methanosarcinia > Methanotrichales > Methanotrichaceae > Methanothrix. The sequence goes on along the minus strand of CAZWHG010000071.1, from coordinate 7,438 downwards.
TTCCCTTTGAGGCCCATTACCTGGGAGCAGGACTGCATGTGGACTTCGACGATCTTAAAGGGGCTCTGGTGGCAGAGCTGGAGAAGTGCCGAAAGAATGGCAGCGAAGGCATGATAGTAGTATACGGCCAGTGTCACCCTGATATTGAAGAAATCCTGAAGCCCTACCATGCCTCGCTTGCCGCGTGCCAGAACTGCGTGGACGCCTTCATTACCCGCAAGGGTATGGAGAAGAAGGCCAGGGATGGGCTCTTCTTCTACCTCTCTCCCGGCTGGCTAGATGCCTGGAAGGACATCTTCAGCCGCCTGAACTGGAGAATTGAGGAGGCCAGAATGCAGATGGGCTCATTTCGGGGATCTGTCTACCTCGACACCCTGAAAGATGCGTCGGCACGCCAGGAAGAGCTGCTGGAATTCTTTGATTTCACTAATCTACCCTTCGAGATAATGCCCGTAGATCTGGGCTACTTCAAATCCCTCATAGTCAAGGCTAAAGAAAGATTGGAGGATTGAGCTTGGACGAGTTGGAAGAGATAAAGAGGAAGAAAATGGAACAGATGAAAAAAGATATGAATACCGCTGAGAAACCATCCGTAGAGCTGCCGGACAAGCCCGTGGTTGTCACGGACGCGACTATTGATGCAGCAGCCGGCCAGTACCCTATCTTCATTCTGGACTGCTGGGCGGAGTGGTGCGGGCCTTGCCGCACCATCGGGCCGATTATCGAGCAGCTCGCGACCGAGATGAAAGGAAAGGTGGTCTTCGGCAAGCTGAACATCGACGAGAATATGCAAACCGCCAACAAGTACAGGATCTCGGCGATTCCCACTCTGATGGTCTTCAAGGAAGGCAAACTCATCGACAAGCTGGTGGGAGCCTATCCCAAGACGGCATTGACTGCAAAAATACAAAAGTTCCTCTGAAGGGCGGAAAGCTTTCCTTCCGAGGATCTTCTTTTTGATTTGCTTTCCTTTTTCAATCAAGGTATGCTATTGGCAGTCTTGATTTCGGGATATCCGGAAATGCTGTAAACCGGTTTGGACCTAAGATTATTCGGCACCTCGTAAAGGGGCTTGGTTCTTGAGTACTGGCTGATATTGTAAAGGGGCTTGTAATTTTCGGTGTTATAGGTGAATTGGGATACATTTCCCAGGCGCGAGCTCACATTGAATGCGGCGCTTGGGGATGCGCTAAATGGTATATTGTATGTGGATTTGTTGCCGTAGACATCCAGATTGTTTAAGGGCTTGGTCTTCTCGAAGCCGGCTCGAAGAACTTTGCTGTGAGATGCGGCAGTTCCAGTACCCAATTGGGTGGGGGACGGGACGCTTTCTGGGATCTCATCGGCAGGCTTCGTCGTTGTTGTATCTGGGCTTGCAGCCGGCGTGAGGCTCTCTCCCGTGAGATTCGAATTCGATGTGGCATTCAGGGTTGCATTCAGCATGATGCTTGCCGTAGCGTTTTGAGTCTCGTTTATTGTAGTGTTCACGGTACCGTTCTGGCTGTTTTCTGCAATTGTGGCCGGCATCAGGAATGCCAGCAGCGCCAGTATGCAGATAAGGCTAACAAGGTTTATTTGCATTATAATCATCTCCTTCTCCGAAGAAAAACAATCGTGAGCAAAGCTAACGCGCCAGCTCCAGCCGGAAAGTCTGCATTCTTTGCCGTATCTGTGGCATTGCTCCTCACCAGTGACTTGGCTTCAATCACATTCTCCTCCAAATCCATAACCGCGCCGCCCTGGCCGAGCAAAACTGTGCGCAGCAAATAAATGCCCGGCTCCAGAGTTTTGTTCCAGGCGATCTCCACCGTCTCATCGTCTCCTGTAAGAAGCACCGGCGTGGCCTTCTCGGTGGTATTGAGAATTTTGCCATCCTGGGACAGAATAAAGCGCAAAGATCCCTCAAAGGGAACGCGAGAGTTGCCCATAACTGTCGCGCTGGCCCCGGTCTCATCCTGGTAGGTCTCGGTGATCTTGGCATCATCCACCGCCAAAAAGGAGTTCATAAAGGCCCTTGTTTGGTTGTGATTCAATTCAACAATCTTCACCCGGCCCGCATACTCCCGCCCGTTTTCCAGGATCTGCTTCCAGGCATAGTCCTTACTGATCGGCATGGCAAAGCTTCCCGAGATGGGTATCACCTGCTCTCTGGTGACATAGGCGGCCTTGTTCCCGTCTATGAGCATGTAGTAAATATCCACAACGGTAGGATCACTGGCACTGATAGCAAGGTGCATGCCCCGAGAGTCGGCGCGAAAATCGCGCACATCAAACCTTATGGGCTCCACTCCCCCGTAATAGAAGCTATAGCATTTTCTGGAGAGCGCGGTCCCATCTTTCAGTAAGAAGGCGCAGACATCATAGCTGCCTTTCTCGGCTTTTATTGTCGGCCAGCTAACGACCCAGGTCCCCGCACCATCCAAGTCCAGGTTCCGGCTCGTGAGCAGCTTTCCCTCATCGATCAGATCCAGCCGCAAATCCATGCCAGCCACGTCTCCCTCCAATGTAACATCCGCCGATTCTATGTTGGAGTAGAGATCTGCAATCTCCGAAGAATGGGCTGAGCCCGCCATTGCCAATAGGACTGCCAGGGCCACCAGGACCGCCAAATGCCAAACCGCGCTTATTCTCATAAGGTACTTACCTGCCGGCAATTATCATTGTTGCCATTTATTCTGTCTTATTCTAAATGGGTTTAAAACTAACGTGTCAAAAAAAGGGAAAATCAAATAGTCAGCCAATTGGTGAATGGCGCGATCAAGGTTATGAGCAGGGATGTGAGCACCAACCAGGTAAGAATGGCCACTGTAGTCTTAGTGAATCTCTCCGCCTCTTTGGGCCGGACAATCTTCTCAAATGCAGACTGCACCAGATCCCTGAAGATGTGCCCGCCATCCAATGGCACCGCAGGGAGGCAGTTGAACAGGCCGGCATAAAGGTTGATCCACCCGATCCAGAGCAGCAGATTAGCAATCCAGAATAATTTGCTTCCCAGAGGCTCTGCCCATCCGCTGGGCTCAAAGACGGCGGTCAGCCAGCCGCTAAAACCGGGAAAGCCCTTCTGGGTGAATCCAGGGATACCCGAAAAAGGCAGGCTGAGCATTAAGTGAAAACCAGTTATGCCCATGCTTGGTATATCCTTGAGTGTCTGCAAGAACTGCCTGGCAGGAACCTCCTGAAAGAGTGCGCCTCCCGATAAAACTGCATTCCCGGAGATGCCAATGCCTATGAATCCACCGCTATCTTCCTTGGCCGCATTCTCTTTCGCAGTCAGTTTAACCTGGTAGGTATTGCCCTGACCGGTGGTTATGGCAATAATTTGGCCCGGCCGAGTGGTGTTCATCAGCTTTCGAAATCCCACCAAATTTGCGATCTTTATCCCGTCAATTTCAGTAATCACGCTCTTGGAAGGAAGCCCGGCAGATTCGGCCGGCGAGCCTTTGAAGGTGGAAGCCACCATGATGCCTCGTGCGGCCTCGCCGGCGAGTGGCAAGATCTCTTCTTTGTCGTTATAAAACACATTCATTTTGTTCGTAGAACTGCCCAGATGGCTGTAAAACTGCTCGAGATTGCTGTCTTTGTTGCCATTTACATCCAACAGCACCATGCCGCTCTCAAAACCTGCCTTATCTGCAGGGGAGCCGTCCTGAACATCGACCACGATCAGCCTGTCCATGGGTGATATGGCACCTATAACCGGTCCGAAGAAGAGGGCCATAGCCACTGCCGCTACAATGAAATTGGAGATGACGCCCGCCGATAGGATCCTGATTCTTGCACCCTTGCTCACCTTTGCCGGTACATCTTTGCTGCCGAAGAGATCCACATCATCCGGCTCCACAAAAGCTGCTATTGGGGCAAATAAAACAGCGACGATTCCCATAGACTTAACACGCACGCCCTCTACGCGGCTGAGTATACCGTGAGCGAACTCGTGCACTACCATGGTCACAAATAGCGCAATCCAGCCCCAAACAAAGGGTATATACTCATTTAAGCCAGGAATTAGGAGAATATTTCTCGGAGCATTATAGCTGCTGGGCATTGGAGGCTCTTGAATCATGATATAGGTCATGGCAAGAACCAGTATCAAAAAATAGGTCATGCTCAATACGACCAGGGGTATGCCGGCAGAGGCCACGATCCTCCAGAATCTCTTGGGACGGGCCAGACTGTCCAGAAGATTCAGGCCCCGGGTTGTACGAAAAAACATGGCCAAAGGAATGCCAAACAAGCTTCCTACCGATAATCCCCGGCTTCGCCATTCTTCGTTATCTTTCAAAGGTAAGAGAAGGATGGAATACAGGCCGATCAGCGCCGCGGCTATGAGCAGCCAATCAACGAATTCAAGCTGAAACTGCAAATTCAAAATTCAATCCTCAGAGTAAGCCTTGCTCCCTCAGTTCTTCCTTGGCCAGCTCTTGATGTTTTTTCTCCAGGAAGCTATAGACATTCCCATGCGGAGCACCATCAAGCAGCATCTCGATGGCGGTTCGGGCTACTCGCATTTGCTCCGGATAGCCCAATATGGCTACCGTCTTGCCATACACTGACACCTTGGCGCCGGAGAGCCTCTCCATGATCTCGCGCGACCGCCCGTCCTTGCCAATGATGCGGCCCTTGATGCGTTCCATATCGCTCTTGGTGCCTGCCATCTTGGACAGGTCCAGCACATCGATCATCAACATCTCGTCATCGAGAATGGCGAGAGCTCTCTCCGGTGAGAAGCCTCTGCCGATGGCTTTTACCAGGTCCAAGACTCGCAGGCCCTGCAATGGGTCTTCTGCCGATGCAATGGAGATCGCACCTGTTTCGCTGTCTATCTCAAGAGTGGTCTTGGTCTTCTCTTCGATAAAGCGCTTCATGGACCCGCCCGGTCCCACCAGCACACCTACGCGCTCCTCTGGAATCTTGATATCCAATTCAATCAGCCTTCTTTTTTGTTTATCTCTTCTTTGTCTTTGCGAAGCTTCACCCAGATTTCTTCTGGAGAGCCCACGTTATATTTTTTCTTAAAGTAATGGGCCACGTTGGCTATATCGCGCTCCAGAAATCTTCTGGCCATGGGATGGTCCAGTGTAACCGATTGCCCCATATCTATTATCACAGGCTCGCCTTCGTCATAAAGTATATTGAACTCGCTCAGATCGGCATGAACGAGCTTCCCGCGATTATAGAGCACAGAAATATAATCCGCGATTTTTTCAAAAATGCGCTTGGCGTCCTCAGTCTCCAATTCCACGTCTTTTAGCGGCGGAGCAACACTTTCTCCTTTGCCGATAAGATCCATAACCAGTATGTTCTCCCTCATGGCTATGGGGTGGGGTACCGCAACACCTACCTCTTCCGCACGCGTCAGATTTCGAAATTCCTTCCTGGTCCAGGCCGCGACAATCGCTCTCTTTGTGCCCTTTACATTTCCAAATCTTGGGTCGCCATGCAAGTAATCCTGCATGGCATTGAAATTGCTGGTAGAGATGCGATAAATCTTCAGGGCCAGCTGTTTTTCACCGACGATGGCCTTAAAAATGTTGGCTTCTTTGCCGGTGCAGACGGACCCGCCCAGAGCATCGATTACGCCCTTGCTGGCCAGGCTGTAAAGGTCCATCAGAGTGCGCTTGTCAAATACCGCATCCTGGACGTTTAGATCATCGGAGTCCTTTATCCTGGTACGAAGAATATCGATCTTGGTATCGAAATCTTCGTCCTTGGTGCGCCTGCTCATAAAGTGCCTTTCAAGAAGATTCCCATCAAGAAGTTCCTTTCAGGAATCCCTTACGCTGCAGCCAGTCCACCTGGGGACCGGTATATCTCCAGACAACATCGGCCTTGTCATTCTGGATTTCCCAGGGAATGACAATGACCACATCGCCCTGTCTGATCCAGATCCTCTTCTTCATCTTGCCAGGTATGCGGCCCATCCTGGTAACGCCGTCGATGCATCTCACCTTAATGCGATTGGCTCCAAGCAAACTTTCCACATGACCGAATATTTCTCGATCCTGTTTGCGGGGGAGACGAACTCTGGTAATTACAGCTCCTTCTTCTTCCCTGCCACGACCTCTATTATACAGCTTATCACCTCAAATAATAATTATGGACCTATGACTCATGGAATCTTCGGGGCTGCTTGCCCCGAGTAGCCAAAGTATCTTTCTTTCGCCCTTGCGCTAAAAACTACGCTTAAATAGTTAAAGCTTGTGTCGGCCAAAATACAAATGGGCCCGACGCGATTCGAACGCGTGATCCCCGCCGTGTGAAGGCGATGTCATAACCAGCTAGACCACAGGCCCTCGGAGTAAGCCTAGTGAGTCATCAGCTATTTGTATCTTACCCTTGGAAAGAGGACGACAAATTCATATTTGCCCGGAGCAAAGGAATTATTTAAATAGTAATTCGCGAAGCTAATTAAACGAATGAGTTTCATCTTGAGAAACCCAGCATACGTCTTTTATGAGCGGCTTTTAAAGTCACGCATTCTTGCCGGAGTTCCGGTGGAGCATGTGGCCATTATCCAGGATGGAAACCGCAGATATGCCCTGCAAAAAGGCCTTTCCAAGTTCCTGGGGCACAGTCTTGGTGCCGATACCTCGGAGAAGGTCTCCGATTGGTGCCTTGAGGTCGGCATTAAACATCTCACCCTTTATGCTTTTTCCACTGAGAATTTTGAGAGGGACGAGCTGGAGAAGCGCTATCTCTTTGATCTGATCAAAACCAAGTTTATGGAACTTTGTCGCTCCAAAAAGATTCATGCCAACGGAGTTCGAGTAAGGGCCATCGGCAGGGTAGAGATGCTGCCGCAAGATCTGCAAGAACAGATCAGTCGCACCGAGGAAGCCACGCGAAATTATGAGACGATGTACCTGAATGTGGCTCTGGCTTACGGCGGACAGCGCGAACTGGTAGATGCGGCTCGATCCCTGGCACGCCAGGTTTCCGAGGGAAAGATAAGAGCCGCAGAGGTAGATGAGAATCTGATTGCTTCGCATCTCTATCCACAAGACGGAACCTCTGTGCCCAAAGTGGATCTGATCATCAGGACAGGCGGGGACTATCGTACCTCTAACTTTCTGCCCTGGCAGGCCAACGGCAATGAGTGTGCCGCATACTTTTGCGCGCCCTACTGGCCGGAGTTTCGGAAGATAGACTTTCTGCGTGCCATTCGCACTGCCCAAACCAGGGGATCTGGCCAACAAGCTTAATAACTTGAAGCATGCCATGAGGCATGTTTTGTCCCGATGGGGTAGTGGACATCCCGGAGGCCTGCGGAGCAAAACGCGCAGAGAGCCTTCAACCCGGGTTCGAATCCCGGTCGGGACGTTAATTTACTGGTGTGGGATCGCGGTTCATTCTCCAAAATCGCATCATACCATCTATTAATTGTATGGCTCCTCGCTGTTTCATGTGGGTAGATTGAATTCGAGCTTTCCCGTCCTAA
>CAZWHG010000070.1:0-9768 GCA_964633785.1 uncultured Methanotrichaceae archaeon | reverse complement strand
AGTAGGAGTTACTATAAAGGTTTACCCAGCTACCCACAGAAAATAGCGAGGAGCCGTCATACATTACCCTGGGGGCTCTGAGAAGATCGACGTGATCATAGCCTCATTCCGAGCCGGACGACTTATGTCCAAGCCGATTGCAGCCGGACAGGTAGAGCTGACCATGAGCGCGTAATGCATAAGTGAAATTGTGGCTGCGCAGCAGGCCCTCCCCGCCCAGGCCCACCTGAGTGACGGGCGGGCCCGACTTTCCGAAGAGCCTCGTGGTGATAGCCATAACGATTCTTCCCGCCGGGATATATATTTGGCTAGGGCTATGAAACCGAAAGACTATTTCTAAATGGATGATCATGATGAAAAAGTTGTTTTCCTTGATCATCCTGCGGACTTTATTCGCAATGCCTGCGGTTGCTGATGATGTGGATAGGTGGATCCAGAATCTCCAAGATCCAAGTCCGTCTGTACGAGAAGCTGCTGCAGAAAACCTCGGCGATCTTGGCAACACCAGAGCAGTAGATCCATTAATTCTGGCTCTCAATGTCCATGCCTTGTACAGCCGGGGCGAGGCTCTGCGGCGCCTGAGCCGGTACGCAGAAGCTATCGAGGATATTGATAGGGCCATCGAGATCGATGCCGGGCATGCCAGGGCCTAGAACAGCAAGGGCCTGGCACTCATGGCAATGGGCAGAGATGCCGAAGCGAATGCGGCCTTTGCCAAAGGCGCGGAGATTATGCTGGAATGTGGGCGAGAAGAAGCTCAAGAGATCCGACGCCCCAATGAATAGGAGGGAGGCAAAAGTCTTAGTGTAGGAGGGATAAAATGATGATCTTCGACTTTTGCCGAAATAGCTGTAATCGTTCGCCGATATTTAAGGATTTCGCCTCAGTCGGATTTTTTTCATCGACAGCGATATTCTCTTCCTCTCCAGATCCACATCCAGCACCTTGACTGTCACCTTCTGCCTGGCCTTCACCACGTCGGTAGGATTCTTCACATAGCCATCCCGAAGTTGGCTGATATGCACCAGCCCGTCCTGGTGCACGCCTATATCGACAAAGGCCCCGAAGGCAGTGACATTGGTCACAATTCCGGGTAGCTTCATGTCCACCTTGAGATCCTCCATCTTCTCGATTCCCGGAGCAAAAGAAAATGCCTCAAACTCCGCTCTGGGATCGCGGCCCGGCCGGGAGAGCTCCTCCAAAATGTCCTGCAGCGTGGCGACGCCCGCTTTCTCGCTGATATACTTCTTAGGGTCCAGCTTCTTCAGGAGGCTCTCATTATGCATCAGCTCCCGGACGGTGACGCCCAAATCCTGCGCCATCCTCTCCACCAGAGGGTAGCTCTCCGGATGCACCGCCGTGCCGTCCAGGGGATTGCAGCTATCACGAATGCGCAAAAATCCCGCCGCCTGCTCGAAGGCCTTGGGCCCCAGGCGGGGCACTTTGTGCAGATCCTGGCGCGAGCCAAAGAGGCCGTGCTCATTTCTGTACTTCACCACCGCCTCGGCCAGCTTGGGCCCCAGACCGGAGACGTAAGCCAGAAGCTCCCGGCTGGCGGCATTCACATCCACGCCTACCAGGTTTACAGAGGAGGAGACCACATCGTCCAAAGCGCGCCGCAGCGCTGTCTGGTCCACGTCATGCTGGTACTGGCCGACACCAATGGCCTTGGGCTCAATCTTGACCAGCTCCGCCAGCGGGTCCATGAGCCGCCGCCCAATGGAGACTGTGCCGCGCACTGTGGCATCCTCATTTGGAAACTCCTGCCGGGCCACATCAGACGTGGAATAAACCGATGCCCCCGATTCGTTGACCATCATAATGGGCGGCTCGAGCCGCAAGCTCTGCAAGAAGGCCTGCGTCTCTCTGCCTGCAGTGCCGTTGCCGACCGCAATTACCTCGATGCCTTTTTTCTTGCAGATCGAACCCACCAGCTCTGCCGCTTCCTCCCTTTTCTTCAGAGTATCGTGGGGGTAGATCACATGGCTCTCTTGCAGCCTGCCCAGGCGGTCGAGCACAGCCAGCTTGCAGCCCGTGCGCAGGCCCGGGTCCACGGCCAGGACGCACTTTTGTCCCAGCGGGGGGTCCAGGAGAACCTGGCGCAGGTTTTCGGAAAAGACTTCGATTGCTTTCTCCTCGGCATGGGCGCGTGCCTCCGCCAGCGTCTCATTTTCCATGGAAGGGGCGAGAAGCCGCCGGTAGCCGTCCTCTGCCGCCTGCATCACCTGGCCAGAGGCCGGTCCATCTCTTTTAACGAAGAGCTCCTCTAAAACCGCTAGAGCGTCCTCCTCCGCAGGGGCCACATGCAGGCTGAGCGCGCCCGCCCGCGCTCCGCGCAGCATGGCCAGGAGCCTGTGCGGGCTGGCCCTGGTGAGGGCCTCGGAGTAGTCCTGATAGTCTCTGAATTTGTCGTCTTTAGCATCAGACGATTCTCCTTTTCCTGTAGCCGCCGCAGATCGGAGGACAGCCTGCGATTGATAGAGGGCTCTCATGCGAAGTCGCGCCTCTGCATCCTCGCTTATCCATTCGGCCATGATGTCCCTTGCCCCGGCCAGAGCCTCTTTTGTCGAAGCGACGCCCTTCTTTGCATCCACAAAAGACAATGCAAACTCTTCCGGGTCCAGGTTGCTGTGGTCCTGAGCAAAGATCCTCTTAGCCAGCGGCTCCAGGCCACGCTCTTTCGCCGCAGTCGCTCGCGTCTTCCTCTTGGGCCGGAAGGGATGGTAAATGTCCTCCAGGCGGGCCAGAGTGTCGGCTGCCTGCAGCTTCGCTTGCAGATCCTCTGTGAGCAGCTCCCGTTTGACAAGAGAATGCAAAATTGCATCCTGCCTCTCTTCGAGCTGCCGATTTTTGCAGAGTTGATCTCGTATCCTGGCAATTGCTATCTCATCCAGATTTCCCGTGGCCTCTTTTCGGTATCTGGCAATGAAGGGAAGCGTTGCGCCGCTGTCCAGCAACTCTACCGTAGCCAATACCTCCCACTCACCCAGGGATAACTGCAAAGCTAGCTTTTTAATCTGAGAATCGACCATATTGGATTCTTCCTGGAAAACATTTCTTATCATATTTTCCGGTCCACCTTTTGGCTTTCTTCAACTTATGCAGTATCGGTTGGCCAATATCATCTCATAAACGGAAATCTGATTGGAAACCTTACCGGGCAACACCTGTTACATAAATGCCCTCACCATCTGTTACCCGGAATATCTCCCCGGTGGCCAGAGGGCGGTCGAGTATAAAGGAGCGCATCCACACACCCAGGCCGTGGCCGTTCTCGTTTACGGTCAGAAAAGGATTCGGGTTGAGCTGGACACTTAAAGGCAGGACACCTACCTGTTCAAATCCAACGAGCACTTTCGCTCCACCAAAATCCCAGGACGGAGCGGTGCCTATGTTCTTGATGGTCATCACATTACCAGTCACGCTTCCAACCAGTTTTGGAACTGCAGCATCCACCGAGCCGTCATCCAATGCTCCCGCTGCTAAGCTAATCGCAACCAACGCGATAATTAGACTCATTAGACTTCTCACTTCATTTCACCTCAATGATTATAACTTATCTTAATATGCTTTAGCTCTATGCCTGCAGCAATATGGTGTGAAGCAATGCTTTTTCACTCTCTCCGGCCATCAGCTTAGTTTCCAAAGTGCCTCTTTTCAGTTTGCGCGAAAAAATGATCTATCTATTATCCCTGCTTAAGAGGCTCTTCCGGTCGTTGCCAGCCTGGCATATATCTTGGCAGCCCGGTCGGCGGCAATGCAGCCTGCTGCGCACTTCTTGCAGTGATTGCACAATTTTGCATCAATTGTCATGGTCTCTGCAACCGTAATCGCCCCTCGACTGCAGTTCTTCTCACATATCTTGCATCTTGTGCAGATCTGCACGCGCAAGATTGTTTCGCATACATCTCGCAGCAGCTCCTCTGCCTGCTCTTTGCCAGCAATGATCATGATCTGTCCATTGGCAAAGGCAGTGACCCTCCCTTTTTCCGTTCTTATCACCACGGCCCCCAGATCTTCCGCATATTTCGCCTCGCCCAAAATATTGAGGGCCGAGGCCACCTGGGAAAAGGGATGATTCTGGGGGGCGCATAGGTTCGCTTCGATGGAGTACTCCAGGCCGCAGGGTGAACGGCCTCGCAGTGCCTGCAAAGTGATTTCTTCTTTCCCGGCAGCACTGACATGAAGGTTTATATTGTGCTCCTTTGCAATTTCGAGCATCTTGGGGGGATGCCTCTTCCAGCGCCAAAAACCCCAATCAATGTATCTCTGATCCAGCTTATTCTCGTCTGCCCATTCCTTTAAAGAAATCGTCCACCTTTCATGAAGCAGGGGATGGGTCACTAACAGGTTGGCAAACTCCGATTGCAGCGCGGCTGGGCACAGCCAACAGCCTATGCGCTCGAAATCCTCCTCATAAAGCGGATTGGGCAGCATCTTATTCCAGTAGATGTAGAGCATGACCTCCAGCGCCCGCCAGCTTCTAATGGGCGCCAGCGTGGTTTGGCTGGGAACGTAAGGGTTTCTCTCCACTGCCCTGATGGTGGAACGGTTGAATGATTCGTAGATACGCCGCCCATCAATGGTCACGCAGCCCTTTGGGTAGTGCTCTTTAAGAAAGGCAGTCATTGGTCCCAGCTTATTGGTCTTGCAGCACCAGCGAAAATCTTTGCCAGGGGGGCCTAAGCTCTTCACCTGCTCAAAAAAGTCGCTCTCCCCTTTGATCTCTTGCAGCCGCAGCTTTTGGGAAGCGCACAGCTTTTGCACATATTCCACAGTCTCGGGAAATTCCAGACCGGTGTTGATGAAGATGACCTCCGGCCGGGTGAGAATTTTTTGGGCAAGGCAAAGACAGGCCAGGCTGTCTTTTCCCCCGCTGAAGGAGATGTTTACAGGAAGCCGGTTTTTGGAAAGATAATTCTTGATCTCACTTATTGCCGCCTTCTCCAGGCCGCTCAGGTGCATCGCATTGGCGGAGACCATATCCTGCAGAGAAGGTCTTTTTTCGCTTAGGATAAAACCATTCTTTGTAACATCCTTGATGCGAATGGACTGCGAGCCGTCCTCCCTATTTCTGACGGCGCCCACTCCGGAAAATTTTCCTATCTTCAGGACAACGTTTTGGCCTTCCTCCAGGCCAGAAGGCCCGCTTATGATCTTCTCCTCTGCCAGCCACTTGCCCTTTATGTGGCCTTTTAATATTGAGTCGTCACATACAACCAGGCCGCTCTTTGCTCGGCTGGAAAGAAGAGCCGCTCCGGCAGTCTCCAAATCGAGCTTGTGGCCGCCGGCCGTGACATCAAACCAAAGAGTCGCGATGTTGCGGCCTTCCAGTATCACCTGATCGCGACGGTCCAATCCGGCAATCTTATTGAGCAAGATTATCCTGCCCTCCAGAAAATCGGCTGAGCCGTAATTTTGAGTTAAAAGCAAAGAGATAAGCTTTTTTGCCGCCCGGGAACAAAGACGAACGTCGCCCGGCGGCGCGATCTCTATTTTGCGGCCAAAGCTATTGCAGGTGGAGCATTTTTCCGCCAGAAGGGGAACGGCGCAATTTTCACACCAGAATAGATCGCTCTTGCCTGGAGAAAATGTCTTATTGGAATTATGCATGGATTGGTTTGAGGTAAATCCAGGGTGTATTTAATGACTTGCATCGGTTCAAATCGATGGGCTCTATGCTATCGAGGCATAACTGAATTTGAATATCGAAAGAGTTAAATACTATGATGATTACATTGTTATTATTAATATTATGTAAGAACAAAACCAAGACTATGAAACGGCACAGGGTCCTTTTCTGCTACCCTCAGCCATCCCCTCACCCTGGGCCGTTTTATTCCCTCTACTTATTATATGATAAAATAGGACAAAATTATGAACAAAGTTATAAAAAGTAGTTTGGTTCTGAATTATTTAACGCCCGCTTTTCATTCTAGAATTGGGGCCATTTCGGCATATTGACATCTGTGTACCAGAAAGTGCCATACCATGCGTCGACTCCCAGATGCATTTTCTCCCAGGGATATCGTTTCTCCATGTTATCGGTTTTTTCCAAAGTATAGACCGAGTCTGAATAGTCGGAATCAGGACAGATATGTCTTGGGCATCTTGCAACCTTCTCAGGCGGAGAGATAGTCGTATTTTTTGCCTCGCTTCCAACAATCTCCAGCTCCACTTTTTCCATTGCGGATGACGTGATCTTTGTATTTTCGGTTAAGCTTCCCACGATGTCCACAACTACAGATCCCGGGCCGCCAAATGCATAGGCGCTGCAAGCTGACAGCATCAGCGCTAAAGCTAATAGAATTGATTTCTTCAACACCATTCCCCTCCAGCAAATCTTACATTTAAGCTAAACATATTTAACCTATGTTTTATATATACAGGAAGTAGAAATATCTTTCGGGCCGATAAGTTCGGATTACTTAAGCATTATTATTTTGAATACCCGCAATTCTGCTGCTGGGTATCCAAAATAATAGAAATATGATAAAAATATTACTTTTAAATTTAATTTTTTGTTGTCACACTCCCCAATGTGAGGATCTTTGGTGCAGTGCTTATGTATTCTTGGTCTTTTCTAATGAGTGGCCGATTGTATCTGGTGGGAATATACGAACTCCAGGGGTAGCATAGCGGCCTCTTGAAGTCGTCCCATGGAGTTTCATAGCGTTTTTCCTCGCCGCACGGACCGCATTCTTTTGCACAAGTCTTTCCGACCTCTTCGGCCGGGTAGCCAATTTGGATGTTGCTGGCTGTGCTGCCGAGGATATTCACTTCGACCGGCATGCCGTCAGGTGCTATGATCGTGGTGTTGTTCGCCCTGCTTCCCATTACGTCAAGGCCGGTCGCCTGATCGCTTAAGGCTCCCTGTGCAGCAGATGCCCACAGGATAAATATGCTGATCAGAATAAGTTTATCTCTCAAACCTTTCGCCCCCTTTTATAATTAAGTCCAATAAAATGTCCTGGAAGTAGAAAAACCTTTTGTTGCAGCGCAAAACATTAAATCCCCCTAAGAAAAATGGAACCCATGAAACTGATTTATGTGGCAGGCAAGGGAGGCGTGGGCAAAAGCGTCTGCTCGGCAGCTTCCGGCATCTGGAAAGCGCATCAGGGCAAGGATACCCTCGTCTTCTCCATGGACCCGGCCCACTCGCTCTCGGACATCTTCGACATCGATCTGGGAAGCCAGCCACGAAAGATCCGCGAGCATCTCTATGCCTATGAACCTGACCTGGCCGAAGAGGCACGGGGCTTCTTTCGCAGATACAGGAATATCTTCACTGCTCTCTTCGGGCTCTTTGAGGTGGAAGTAAAGCCCGAAGACTTCGGGAACATGCCCGGAGTCTCTGAACTGATCTTCATGGACAAATTAAACGACATCTATGTGGAAAAGCAGTACGACTTTGTGGTCATAGACTCGGCACCGACTGCCATGGTCCTGCCCTTGCTGCAATTGCCTTCCATCACCACCGGATTTGTTACAAAAGTACTGGGCATGAGAAATAGATGGATGGGGATGCTCGACCTTCTGCAGCCTGGTTTTGCCGACCGCATACTTTCTGAAGTTCGAACCATGCGCCAGAAAGCCGAGACCATGCGCTCTGTCCTGCTCGATGCGCAGGCGTCAAGCATCACGATTGTTACCATTCCCGAGAAAGCGGCCGTGGAGGAAAGCCGTCGCCTGATTGAGACGGTAGAGTCGCACGGAGTTTCGGTTTCTTCCATTATCATTAACCACGTGATCCAGGACTGTGACTGCTGCTTTTGCCGGGAGAAGAAGGCATCCCAGACCTCTTACATCCAGGAATTGAGGGACTGCTACCGGGAAAAACGCATTACAATATTACCCGACTATGGTGGAGAGGTATTGGGAGAAGGCCTCTTGCAGGTGGCTGAGGATCTCTATGCAAAAGAGGAGATGAAAATCTGAAAACATCACTAAATAGACGTTAGATAAGTACTAGTACTATTTATATACTAGAACATACAATATCCTATCCATGCCAAGACCGGAACACTACAATCGCCAATTCCTAATCTACTTGCCTACCGAAAGAGATTTGGAGAATTGGAAGGAGCAAGCAAGAGTTGCCGGAATATCTCTGAATAAGTACATCTACGAGATGGTAGAACGAGGACGGCAAGAAACACAGCCAGGTACCGATTTAATTAAGGAAATTTCTGAGCTTCGCGAAGAGAACCAAAAGCAAAGAGAAGAGCTAAAGCTGAAATCGCTAGTTTTGGAGAAGTATGAAACGGAATTATTCAAGTTCAGGCATGAATCGTTCCTACAGCCAGAATTTCAAGGAACGCAGCAATTCAGCGAAGTTCTAGTTAATCTCCTGAAGAAAGGACGAACATACTCAGGGCAGAAAATCCTCAAATCGCTGAATATCGATCTCAAAGATAGTGACGCAGTTAGAATAGTTCACAGGCAACTCCAAATTCTCCAAGATTTTAAGCTAATTGAGGAACGTGCATATGGCTGGAGATGGATCGAGTGAATCTCCTTCTTCAATTCCAGGAAGATTGCAGAGTAAGAGGACTCGCAAAAGTTACATGCGATACCTATCCCGCATATGTACAAACTTTCGCCAATTTTATTCAGCCAAAAGCCTTACAAGATGCGGATAAAAATGATTTGAAGTCCTATTTGAGCTATTTAAGGCTGGAGAAAAAGCTAAGGCAAACATCGATTGAGCGAATGTTCTCTTCCCTTGCAACTTTCTATGATTATCTTATCGAAGAGGAATTAGTCACAATGAATCCAGTCAGACCTGTACAGAAACGTTATTTGCGTGCATATAAAAATTCCGATGAATCCCAAATGCGTCAAATAATCTCTGTTGAGGAAGCATCACGACTTGTGAATTCAATCTTGGATACAAGAGATCGGGCAATAGTTCTTCTTTTATTAAAAACGGGCATTAGATGTAGCGAACTCTCTTCATTGGACTTGGAGAATGTAGATCTAAAGGAACTAACTCTGAGGTTAAAGCCTACAGCCAAGAGAAGCAACCGAGTCGTTTATTTTGATAATGAAGCAGTGACTGCGCTATCCAGATGGATAACAGTTAGGCAAGACAGAAATAAAAAAAATTGCCCGGCACTTTTTTTGAGCAAAGGTGGGGCAAGGTTGGGAAGGCTAGGCGTTCACGGACTGGTAACAAGGATTGCTGAAAATGTAGGGCTGCACAATCCATCTTTGCCTCGCATGGAAGAGCGTTTTTCACCCCACAACTGTAGACATTGGTTCACCACTCACCTTATTAGATCTGGAATGTCGCGAGACTTTGTTAAGGAGCTAAGAGGTGATATAAGGCATGAAGCAATCGATATCTACAATCATATAGATAAGAAGGAGCTTCGCGAGAGCTACCTCGCGCATATACCGCAATTGGGGATTTAAATTATAATTTCAGTTAGATATCGATTAATCAGAACGCAGCTTTTCTAGTGCTGCAAGGATCATCTGATTGAGATCGTTTTCGGGGGTATAATCCCATAAAATATCCAGAAAAACCTTTGGATTAGTTACTGCAAATGAATCCTTGCTCAGACATCTGCGCAGGTTATATCTAAACCACCACGTTTTGAGTCCTTCCAGCATTTCTTCTGAGACTGGATTATCGTGGATAAGAGGAAATTTTTCTGTGAAGCACAATAAATGTAGCTCTTCCAGTAATCTATCAGATGGAATTTCTATTGGCTCTTCGCTGTTTCATGTGGGTAAATTGAATTCAAGTTTTCCCATCCTAAG
>CAZWHG010000069.1:0-10354 GCA_964633785.1 uncultured Methanotrichaceae archaeon | reverse complement strand
TCTTAGGACGGGAAAGCTCGAATTCAATCTACCCACATGAAACAGCGAGGAGCCGCTTTTTGGTCCTTTTCTATTTTTCAACCCAGAGCTATCAACTTACAATACCATGTATAACGTGCAGAGTTAACTTTGCACTGCCAGCCATTTAATCGTCCGGCCAGTTACTTCTGGTTACATTTTGATCGCTTGAATTTGGGGTTATTTTAGCTTAAAAACCTCTATTTTTTGCTTGTTTTTTGCATGTAACTCAGTAACTGAAAATTATTAAACTGGTTATGGGGGAGAGATATCCAAGGTAGTATGCTGAAATTTTTGGTTACTCGGTTATTATGAGGGATTCTAGAACTAATAGAGCATCTGGGCGCTCTATTGCGCAGTGAAGAAACACATATTCTCTGTCGCCTGGAACCATAACTGGTTATTCTCACAACATCAAAATCATAATCTTTTATCTTTCGAATCAGTATGTCATAATCGGTTAATGATAGCGATGCGACTGAAAGGCTCGGCAGGATGTTTTTATTGACTATAGTGATCCATCGAATTGAGGGGAAATCATAACCGTTGTTCCAAGATCAAGGTAACCTACTTTGGACACAAGTCTATATTATTTCGTATTTCGTAATGACGTTCCCTTCAAATACCCTAAACCCGCTCCTTCATCACCCTAAAATCACCCATCCTAATGATAGCGATGTCATAATATTCCTATAAGATGACGTACGCACTTTGAGCCATGCATCCCACGATTTCCCTATGTTGGCGGTGCATAGTAGGCATCCGGCGATATTATAGTCCTGAAAAGCAGTTGCTATTCGAAGACAATTTCTGATTTTCGGCAATGTTTTTAAGCTCATACTGATAATACACCTCTATCCCAGAGAATGGGAAGGATAGGTGGGTTTTTCCATGAAAGGTTTAATAGCTACAATAATACTTCTTTGCCTGGCCCTAGCAGGCGCAGTATCTGGTGCAGAGCAGGCAACAAATAATTCAAGTGGGTGCGTCGGATGCGATTCAGATTCGGCAAATGTGACCGAAAATCAAACAGAAACACATATATTCATTCAGGAAGCGTCCCGCGGCAGCTTTGTAAATGACAGCACAGGTAACTACACCCTGACCATGACCGAGGTAGTTCCCTATACCATATTCTTCGCAGATCGTCCTGCACGAGATATCGGATTTGCACCGATGGATAAGTTTCTCAAAGGATTTAGCTTTGGAGCCAGCAATCCTCCAAATGCCGCATTAATACTCTCAGAGGAAAATGAAACATCGGACATGGTGATAGTAGAGCTTACAAATCCTCAATACAACAATACAACTGGGACGCTGACATATAAGTCCAGGCAACTCAATGAGTATTCATTTGAATCGGCATGGTTCCAGGATCAGATAGGCAAGGTTGATGCTTCTATTCCAGAAAGATTTGGAAGGGCCATTCTGGTAATCGACGACTGTCCCTGCCTCCGTGTAAATTCCGGTTGCGATTCGAAATGCCGGAACAGTTGCTGGAGCAAGGAGAATGAATGGTGTGCACCATGTGGTGGATGTTGCAAATCAAAAATATGCGGGTAGTTGATGCCGCAGGATCTTATTACAAGGCAGCCCAAGAGATGATGGGGCCGGCAAAGAAGGAGATGGGGAATTAGGAGGGGTTAAACCCAAATCTTTTTGAGGTTTGCCCTCGTATCTTCCTTCAATCTCTTTACACTTTGGGAGGGAGACACCTCATTACATTAGACCTCCTCAAGGGGATCGCCCAATGCGTAGAATGCCTCACTGGAGTGCTTCTTGGGGGGACGAAGACTCCGGAGGTTTCTTGCCACTTGTGGCTGAAGAAACCGGAGGGGTTGTAGTCCGGCAGACAGAAGAGATTGCGAATACCCGCTAACTCAATGCGAACCAGGAGATAGATTTCTTTAGGAGTGCGGGTAGTGCGGGTAATGGCACGCCACCTGGAGAGGACTTCAATGAGACACGATGATCCTTTCTGGGAATGGATGTCTGAGACTACCCGCAATACCTGCTTATTACCAAAAAACGAAATGCATCGACCTACTGATCCTTGCGCAGTTTAATGAGACTACCTGCTTTCCAGAAGTCATCTCACCCGCCTGGCGAAATTAGCAAGGGACGGATGCCTGATTCGGCTTTTAAATACGCCTTGGCATATTCTTCGCGAACGTTCAGGGGAGGAGGACGAAGACCCCGGAGGGTTCGGCTCACTTGTGAATGCCGAACCCGGAGGGGTCGTATCCATCCTGCAGGACGAATGCCACAAAGCCCATCAGATTTACATTTGCAGAATTAGTGTAAAGAAAAATCGCCATTATGCGACTTGATTTGCATTTTTGCATATTTGCATGATTTGAACTATTTTCAGCGTTATGATATCTATAGATAATTTTTTGAATTCTTCTAAAATAGAGATGTAAACATGTAAATATGCAAAAGCATGTCTATAAATATCGATTTTGCTTTTACATATTCTAACATATTGTAAAAATTGATATGATTCCAATACCTTCAAAGAACGCTGAAGCCCTAGAACTTGTTTCTGAGTGCAGTAAATGCCAGAGTAGACATTCTCTTGTACTGCATGCCTGAGGTTCCCAATGAGACTGTCCTATTCTCGGAGGTCATGTTTTCCAGGCCTCTACTGATTATAGGGCGGACTACAAAGCTGTTCTTAATGGCACAAGCATTCCCGGTTTGATTTTGGAGTGGATTGGTGCCGAGTGGAATACCTTGTAATGGGGATTCCAGCCCGTTAACAGTGTCCATGTCGATCGAGGGGTCGCCCAGGAAGTCGTAAGAGGTACCTATTGCGCAAGACCCTCCGCAGCTTGTGGCCTGAGTAAGACCAATGAATGCAGATAAAATGATCAGCAGCAAAATCGCATGCTTGATACTAATTCTCATTGAAGCCCAATTAATGTTCGTGGTTAAAAGCCCTTCTATTCCGGATACTGCACGGTGATGTAGCCCTTTTTTTGGGGCATAGGTCACTTTCGCCCTACGCGCTTCATCCTTATCGTCTTGCCCACAATAGACAGATGGGGAGTGCTTTCGTGGAAGGTGCCGTGTGGATTTTTGATTCTTATAGCAAAGGCTACGTGGAGCTATGGGGCAGAGAGAAAGGATTGGACCAAGGTCAGCGCA
Source organism: uncultured Methanotrichaceae archaeon (assembly GCA_964633785.1). Taxonomy (GTDB): domain Archaea; phylum Halobacteriota; class Methanosarcinia; order Methanotrichales; family Methanotrichaceae; genus Methanothrix. The sequence continues at coordinate 7,186 of CAZWHG010000069.1, read as the reverse complement.
GCCTACCCGCCATCGTTCTACATGCACCTCGATGATCCTACCAGTCATATGGAGATGATTGAGGGGCTGGAGAGTCGCTATAAGTTATAGGATTGTGTCTTCAGGACGATCTATGGAAATCTCCAAGGTTACAGAATCTTTGCGAGCCACAAAGTGACTGAGAAAATAGAGAAGCAAACCCGCTATGAAGCCAAGCTTTACAATGTCGATGTTCGGCAGGATCAGAGGTACGTGGCGGAGCATGATATCTTTCCATGAATGAATCTGGATAATTCGGGAGCTTAGTCGAAGCCCTTTTGTATGGTTTCGGCTGATGTGGCCAGTTTGAATGAATGATCTGGAAAGAAATCACTCAAAAGTAATTTAAGCATAAATGCAGTATAATTCTTACATGAAACCGTTCTGTATGCTTAGCAGCCTTGTGATTATCATTGCAATGATCTCAGGTACAGGGTGTACAAGCTCAATCCCCCAGAATACGACAACCAACCAGACAATCGATGGGATCACAATTCCCACCACGACCGGTTCGCCGAAACTGGCAGAAGCACAACAGATCGCAGCTGCGGCTTACGTCTACGGCTACCCCCTCGTCTTTATAGATATCTGGAAGGAACACCAAACCGCAGTGCCATCGCCGGACCTAGCGCGTGGTGTGGCACCTATCAACCAGCTCGTGCGACTTTATCAGGTCAAACAAACAAGAGGACCTACAAACAATCCATATACATTTCCACCCTTAGATTTTAGCGGTTTTACCGCCTGGCTTAACCTGATGAATGAACCAGTGGTGCTGAGCCTTCCAGCGGCGAACGGCCGGTATTATGTGGTCCAGCTGACGGATGCGTGGATGGATGACTTCGCATCGCTGGGACCACGAACGACTGGAAACGGACCGGGCAATTTTGCCCTTGTCGGTCCCAGTTGGAATGGCACGCTCCCCTCTAACGTTATTAAGGTCCAAACACCGACAAACACCGTTTGGATGGCAATGCGAACACCGCAGAACGCTACCAGCGATCCTGTAGCAGCAGCCTTCCTGGACAACGTTACCCTCACTCCCCTGAGCGCATGGGGCATGAACTACACGCCGCCTAGCACCGTGCCAGTGACTTCCGGCATAACCGTGGACCCCCTGGCTCCCGCTAGCTATGCTCAAATTTCGAATATGACTCCTGACGTATTCTATGGTCGTATGGCCATGCTCATGGCGTCTAACCCACCACATAATGCGGACAAGCCAGTCGTTGATCAGATAGCTCGGATCGGCATCGCGCCTGGAATGCCGTTCAACTGGAGCGGCCTGAACACTTCTATGCGAAAAGCGATCATCCAGGGCTATCAGGACGGCATTTCACAAGTTAACGCCGCGGCAGCCAAATGGCCAGGTGTTTCTATTGTAAATGGCTGGAAGATGACGTATAACGCCGGAACCTACGGAACCAATTACACACTCCGTGCCGGAATGGCAAATGCGTCTCCTCTCTACAACCTACCGCAGGACGCTCTGTACTTACAGTCAAGAACCAATGCAACGGGCATCCCATATTCCGGCGCTAATAGCTATGTGTTACACTTTGATCGCAATGGTACTCCTCCCGTCAACGCGTTCTGGTCATTAACCCTCTATGACAGCAATGGCCGTCCAGTACCCAATCCAATTAATCGATATGAGATCTCACCGCATAACGGTAACCTAACGTACAACCCGGACGGATCTCTCGACATCTATATCCAAAATACATCTCCCGGTGCTAGCAAAGAGTCCAATTGGCTTCCCGCTCCATCAAATGCATTTCAATTTGTGTTACGTCAGTATTGGCCGCAAGAGGCTGCACTGAACGGCTCGTGGGTGCCGCCGGAGGTTCATATGGTAGTGCCTGCTAGCACAAAGACGACGTCTGCGGTTTAGTCTGCAATAGATACTGATTGGCTAAGCGACTAGCCGTTCCGCTAGCGGTCTGTCAAGCCGGTCGCATGCTACTCATGTGAGTTACAAAATCGACAATGCAAAGCGAGTGTCTGATATGAGGTGGCATGCCTTCGACGACCGGCCTGTCACCGAACTTTTTTGGTAAAAAATAGGCTCGATTAGTAGGCGCGTAGACAGCAGCTTCGGTTTGATTGCGCGGATGGGCGATACTCATTAGTGCAGAGCATCGGCTGTGAAGGCGTACCTGGAACGAAGATCATCCCTGGCTCCTGGTATGGAGATTGGCTATGTGGTAACTGATGCAGCCAAGTGGCAAGTAGATACTGAAAGAGATGCATCGGAGTTCGATGCCATGTATTATAGGAAGCCGCGGGAAAAGGCATGGGAAGAGGTTGCCTTGTGTTCATCAGCAAGTTTTAAAAGCAGATGCTAATGCGATTAAAGCACTAGGCATTTTTCATATTTTTCCCTTATGTTCTCTTTAGAAAGATGAATATATTTTTCGGTTGTTGATAATGAGACATGGCGAAGCAGAGTCTTCACAGTCAATAGATCTGCCCCATTGTTTAATAAGATCGTTGCCGCTGAATGCCGTAGAAGATGCGTTCCACCAGGGATATTTATTTTTGCCTTCTTTTTATATGCTACGAACATCCTGTATAGATCTCTTCTCTCCCATCTATTATAAAAATCTGTAGGAAAAAAAGGAATGCTACCATCCTCTAATACGACCTTCGGACGGATTTCTAAGTATTGCCTGAGGGTTTCGGCACAATCAGGTGCAATTGGAATTAAAGCATCCTTTCCTCCTTTGCCTTCCCGAACTCTTAAAATTAAGCTCTTGAGGTCTACATCACTATCATTAAGATTTGTCAACTCACTTGCACGAAGCATACAATAGAAGCATAGAGAAATCATGCTATAATGTTTTAAATTGGGAATTATGCTCAATATCGTAAGTATGTCATCCGAAGAAAGGTAATAAGGCAATTTGTTGTTTACGGGTAGATAGAGGAACTCAACTTCTTCGTTATGCATCTTGTAGAACTGCTTTAATGCAGCAGAATAGAGATTAATTGTAGAACTCTTCAAGTTGGATTTTAGCAATTCATCCCTGAACTCCATTGCCCTATCGATAGTTGGCTTTATACTCTCCTTTTTATTAAGATATATTTTTATAGAATCACTATATCTAATTATGCTGGATTCTCTATATCCTCTTGATCTTAGATAATTCTCATATTTTCTCAGGATAGGATTTATATCATTCTTTAACTGAGATTTGTTCCAGTTAACGTGAACCATAGATTTCTTCATTGCACTCACCCTGATGCGCGCGAAGCTCTTTCTGCATCCTTTGATGTGAGTGAAAGTTCAATAAATCATTATGCAATGGATTATATATTTTCGGGTTTCGCTATCCAGCTACCACACCTTCAGATCGATCCCCTCGATCCTCACCATCGCGCCCTCGGAATGCACCACCACTCCCGAGTGCACCTTTTGCATCATGCAATGCTCGGGCAGAAAGCGCACCGTCTCGCCTACCTCCGGCCTCTTGCCCCGGCTCACCACGCCCTCAAAAGCCACCACCATGCACAGGCCGACGTCCTCCGGCGCCGGCAGACCCTTTAGCAGATGCACCGGTCCCACCAGGTGCACCGTGACGATTCCCCTGTCATTCTTGAGCACCTTGGCAAAATGAGTAACGGGGCAGCCCATTGGCCGGTAGCGAAAGATCTCGCCCTCTTTGAAATGAGCATCGGGATTGAAAGGATGCAAATCTTCCCGGCAGGATGGCTCTCCCGGCAGCGGCGCCAGGGCGAAGGCCGCCCGCAGGCCGTCCAGAACGCCGATGATATCTTCCGTCTTCTCTGAGCAGGCCAGGAGAGCGGCAATCTCCTCCGCCCGCCCTTTGAATCGCTCCTGCTTGAGAATGGTGCACCTCTCCAGCCCGGCCACATCCACCAGCTTGGCGGCAAACTCCCGGCAGCTCCCCAGGCCGCACTCCCCGCAGTTGTAGCCCGGCAAGAGCTTCTCGATCTGCAACATTTTATTTCTCCTCACTCGCCGGTGTACTCCATGAAGCCGTCCAAATGGCGCAGAACTCCGCGGTGGTGCTCCTTGGCGATGCGTAGCTCCCCCGTGCACAGAGTGCAGATGGCCAGAGGCGGATTGTGCCGCAAGACCATCTCCCCAGAGATGTCCGGCCAGCCGGCCATGAGCTGTGCCAGCTCTGCCGAGCCCTTGCCTGATAGCCCGTTGGCCTCAATGATCCGGCAGCCTGGATTGGCCTCCAGGATGCGTTCCCTGAAGACCTCCCTCTCCGCCTGGGAGACGAGATCACCCTTGGTCATGACCGCCGCGTCGGCAGTGGTGAGCAGCGGCCCGACCTTGAGGGGGCTGTTGGGGCCAGTGGTCACGTCGATCACGCAAATGGCCAGAGCCTTGTCCGGGTAAGGAGCGCAGCGCAGGCACAGTCCGGCCGTCTCATTAAGCATGATGTCCGCCCGCTGGGCTTCGGCCCATTGCAGCATCTCATCGAAGTTGTAGATGGCATAGTGGTCCGGGCACATATCCTTGGCCAGGCCCACAGCCACGGGCACCTGCAAGCGCTTGAAGCGGGCGTCGTCCTCGGTCCACATGCAGTCGATCTTAACCACTGCCGGGGAGTGTCCGGCCCGGAGCAGATCCTTCACAGCATGCATGAGCACTGAGGTCTTGCCCGAGCCCGGCGTGCCTGCCACCACCACCATCTTCAAGCTACTACCTCGCCCTGGCGAATGGTCTCCCGCAGCGCCGTGAGCCAGCCGTCCAGCCGTTCCACATCCCGAAAGATCCTCTGCTCATCCTCATTGGTGCTGATCACCTTGGTCATGCCTCCGTTCTTCATCACGATGCGACGCGAGGCCATGAGAGCCAGCATGGGATCATGAGTCACCACTACCACGATCTTTCCTTCGCCAGCCAGCAGGCGAAGCGCCTCCTGCTTCTTTATGCCCGCGTTTTCAATCTCGTCGATGAGCACAATGGGCGAGTCACTGATGACGGCAATGTCTGCGACCATTAGCGCCCGTGACTGGCCGCCGCTCAAAATAGTGAGCTGAAAGGCAGGATTTACCGGCTCTCCCGTCAGAGTGTTGGCCAGAGCTATGACCCTGTCTGCCAGCCTGGGGTCCTTGCCCCGCGATTTGGCATGCATTCTCAAAAACTCATCTACAGACATGTCTGCCAGAAAGTGCATATTCTGGGAGAGCTGGGCCACCAGCTTCTTGCGGGGATTGCAGCGCATCTCCGCCGCGGGCGCCTGATTATTTATAAGAATTCTTCTGCCCGAAGGTGTGTCGCCTAAGGCAAACTGCTCAATGTCGGCAATAAGAGTGCTCTTGCCTGAGCCCGTTGGCCCTACTATTCCTATTATCTCACCGGGAGCGATCTCTATCTCGGATACGCCATCGGGACGGCCTTCTTTATCGACGCCGCCCTGAACTGTTAAGGTCAGGGGCATAATTTTGATTGTCTGGCTCATTTCTTGCCCTCCAGAAATATAACTGCCTGCTCCCAGTGGGAGATGGTGATTTGCGGCCTGAGCTCTTGCAGGGTGTGATCCTCTTTGATCCTGGCAATGCCGCCGCCTGTGATATTGAGAAGGATGGTATCTTTGGGCGAAACGCTACCGTCTGCCGTCGCCTGCTGCAGCGCTGCTACGGCTATGGCCGGGGCATTGAGAATATCGATCTCCTCAGACTGCTCAAATAGCTTCTTGGCCGCTGCTGCCTGGCGATTGGTTATGCCGTAGACCTCTCCGCGAGTTTCCGCCAGCGCGTCTTTCACACCGCCAGGGATCGCGTAGGGTGGCTTTCGGTTGAAGAGAACATCATCGAACATATCGCTGCACACAGGCTCTGCCTCTTTTCCTTTCCAGGCACAGTAAATGGGCGCATTGGGAAGATTCTGGGCCAAATGTAGCCTGGGAAGGTACGAACCAAAGCGTCCGTCTGCCTTGAGGCGAAGAGCGGCCTCCCAGGCGGATATGCCGCCCGTGCCGCTTCCTACTGCCTGGAAGTAGTGCTTGGGGATCTGTTCAATCGTCAGGGCGGCGTCGAGCATCACTGTGCCCATTCCATCCCGCCTGGCAATGTTTCTTGCTCCGCCCTCCGGCGCAAAGCCGTTCATGGATTGCACCTTTTCCGCTATTTGAATGGCATCGTAGTAATCGCCCTGCACCGCCATCAGAGTTACTTGCCCTGTGGCTGTGCTTTTGGCTGCGCTTGCAGGCGCGGCCGTCCACATTCTGTCCAGGGCTTTTTCCGGCACGAACAAAAGTAGGGGCTGGCCGGTGAGGGAGGAGGCGTGGGTAAAGGCGCGGGCGGTGTTGCCGGCAGAAGCCACTACCAGTGTGGGATTGTCGCCCCGCTCCCGCAGTCTCTGCATGGTAGGCGCGGCCTCCAGATCCTTGAAGCTGCAGGTGGGCATCTTTGCTCCCCGCTCCGGCCAGTAGCCATTGAAGCTGATGTAAAGTTTTTCCAGGCCCAATTCTCCGGCTAGGCCACGGCTCCTGTAGGTCACGGGAGCGCCTTCTGCCTCTGCTATGATTCCTTGCACCGGAAGCCAGTCCAGGAAGCGCCAGATGCCGGGCAGGCTCTTCGGCTCTAATTGCCTGGCCTGGTAATCGGCGCGCAGAAGTGAACTGTCATGGGGGCAGCTCAAGGAATAGGCAGGCTGCACTGATCTGTCGCTCACACATCGAAGCCGATATTCGCCCATAGAGGCAACTTCTCGAAATGGAGAATATAACGTTTTCTATTTGGGGACAAAGTTTGTCCTAATTGTGAAAATAGGTGGCAGGAAGAGTACCATTAGCCTAATTGTGAGCTATGCTGAATATTAGTGTTTTACCGGATGAATGGTCTTTCTACCCAAAAGTAGAAATAATTGGGCTGCATTGTCCAATAGTATGCCAAATGTGGAGAGGGTTATGAGGGCTGCCTTCCAATCGGACGAGAGGCTGCGGGAAACCTTGAGAGAGGTCTTCAGGGAACTGGGGCTTTCCGCTCGGGAATTTTCCAAGGTATCTGCAATTCCGCAAAGCACTCTCTACAAGATCCTCTCCGGTCACAGAGATCCGAATATCACCACGCTGCGCCAGATTGTAAAAACGATACGCCAATTGGAAGGCTCGGAAGGCAACTTCATCGCCATAATCGCAGCCCGACCAGTTCTCGACAAGATCAGCGAGAAGAAGATGAAGAT
>CAZWHG010000068.1:0-10717 GCA_964633785.1 uncultured Methanotrichaceae archaeon | reverse complement strand
CATACACATCAAAGCATTTGCAAACTTTCGAGATATTCTGGGAAAGGATTTGAGGGTGGAACTCAAGGACGAATCCACGGTCAAGGAGCTTCTGGATGGCCTTTGTGTATCTCATCAGAGGCTGAAATCTGCCTTGTTTGATGAATCTGGCAAGGTCCGAGAGTATGTTATCCTCATGAAGAACAGAAAAGATATTGAGTCAATCGGCGGGCCAGAGGCAAAGCTTTCCGAAGGCGACGAAGTGGCCATACTGCCGCCGATTGCCGGCGGATGATTTAAGTATTATATAAAAAATTAGAAGTAAAACACATAATCATCATCCGCGGTCTCCTGGAGCAATTGTGTTTGTGGCAATTCATGCAAATGCTCTTCTGTAATTGTGGTGTAAGGATGTTCCTGCCCCAAATTATGGCGAAATATTTCCAGCGCTCTGGCGAAGAAGGCTCGCGCCTCTGCCGGTTCGCCTTGGGCTCTCGCCGTATTGCCAAGAGAATTTAATATAATTGCCACATCGAGATGATCCGGTCCAGACAATGTCTCTATGATTTGTTGCGCCCGCTGATAATGAGATCGAGCCTCGCCATATCCCCCTAGATCACTGAGCAGATCCCCTAAAATGAAAGCCCTCAATGCCACTTCCGGATGGATGGGGCCGAAAGAGGCTTCGGCAATCTCCAATGCCCTCTGGAAATAGAGATAAGCATCTTTTATATTTCCCTGGGCCTTGAGCGCTCGCCCCAAATTGTTTAAGCTTATGCCTACGTGGGGGTGCCATTGGCCATGTTCCGCTTCTTCTGTCTTTAGATCCTCCTCATAGTGCGACCGGGCCAAGGTTAAATTGTCGCTTATCTCGTAAAACGGTCCCAGGCTGATGGCATTCCAGGTGGTCGGAGAATTGATTCTGCCAGATGTTTGCCTTATCATCTCTATTTTCGAAGAGTTCAATTCCTCCTTAACAAAGTAGATCCCTCATTTACATGTCACCATTCACATACTACTATTGGAAACTCTTTAAAGACTTGCATGGAGGCAAAATTTGCTATAGCTGTGTCCTCGATATGCCATCCGGGCCGGCCTAGTAGTCCCCAGGGCGAGTCCCAGGTAACCTCAACTCCATCAATCTCTCGATCTGGCTGATGATCTCTGGAATGTGCTCAGTGGCTCGTGCATAATAGTTGACGCCAGTGACGCCCAGCTCATGCATATCCTCCAGGTATATCTGCTCGAATTTCTTGGCCAGCAAGCGAGGGCTTGCGCCCGTCTCTGCGGCTCTCTGGATCATTTTATCGTCTACATCGGTGATGTTCTGCAGGTAGAAGACGCTATAGCCCTTTTATTTGAGATAGCGTGCCATAACATCGAAAGCGATATAAGTTCTGGCGTGACCGATATGCGAATTATCATAAACAGTAGGACCGCAGACAAATAGATTGATGCGATTATTACGAATGGACTGGATATTCTCCTAATTTCCAGTCATAGTATTTTAAATTTTCGTGAGGCCGGGGTCGGGAGTCGAACCCAATTCTCGCGGTCTGCAGCCACGCACTTAGCCGGTCAGTCACCCCGGCACCTCTATCTCACACTATTCGCATAGGATGCACTAATACTTACAGATTGCGGCAATGGACCCCAGAGCCTATGATTGCTCCACTGAGTCTTTTCTTTTCTTGCTGCATTTGATCGATACCTACCGATGTTGTGTTTAGGTTATGAATATGAAAAAGACGTGGGGGAATGAGGACCCACATGAATTATTTGGGACGAATGGCATATTGACGCAAAGCTTTTTTCCGTTAAGCTACCCAATTGCAGAGCAATAAAGGTGGGATTACGGTTACGAGGTTCATCAGGCAGGTAAGCATCATCTTGCTCCTGGTGCTGGCATGTATTCCAGCATTTGGATTCAAACCTAACTGCGATTGCTCAGATATGAGTGGCCAGTGGGTTACTAGCAGAATGCTCTATGATAATGGCCAGCCCACAAATAAAATTATGCAGGATAGTATGGCGCTTCAGACAAAAGAGTGCAATGTAGAAGGAATTATTGGAGAAGAAGGGAAAATATTCCAAGCAAGTTTTGCGGGACGGGTTGCAAACAACCTTTTGGGCAAATGGTCCTTAAATGGGGATGAGGGTACTTTTAATATTCAGCTGCTCAGTGGCGATAAAGATTGTGCGAATTTCGAGGGATGGTTGTATTCTAAGGACAGAGAAAGATCATGGAAATGGACAGGCCATAAAGATGCCAGCAGCGCGCCTTCTACGCCTTCTGAATCTACATCCGCAGTAGGCTCCCAAGCGGGTCAGCAATTACTTGTGACCAATTCAGAGGGTGCATCTTCTCTCAAACAGGGAGGGATAATTCAAAAAAAAGTTACTGTGAAGGATCCAGTAGTCCTGCAATTGAAATGTGCTGATCTTGAAGCAGAAATGAATTTAATGTATTTAATGTGGAATCATGAAAACGATGACGAAAAACTCACCGAGAATGAGGTCGCTTTTTTAAAAATTCATTTAATCCTCTTTAAGACCTGGAAAAACCTCTGCCATAAGGATACATGGGTAGATTATGATATTGCAGCATCCCGTATTACGGGTGAGTCGCCTATCGAAATAGAAACAGAGCTGCAGCAAGGAAACATCCGTGCTCAGGTTTTCAACGATCAAGTGTCCCTAGATATCGTGACTCCCGACGTTATTGTGTCGTCTCAAGGAAAGAATACCTTCGGCGTAGCCTATGATCCCGAAAGCGAAAAGAGCCTTGTGGCCGCTTACCAGTACCCTATCCAGGTGCAGCCCACTGGCGTTAATCTTGCCCCTCTCACTCTCGAATCCGGCCATGAGGTGGAGATCAGCAATGGCCAGGTGAGGCAAACCACTACATCCGGCCAGATGCCAGGAGAAGAAACGGCCAATGATCCAGGTTTTGTGCCTGAAGGCTCGCAAGGAGGGTGCTATGCGGATCCATTGACAGGTGAAATAACCTGTATAGGCTCTAATGCAGAGACCTCAGGTGCTGAGAAGGATCAAAAGAACGGCTGCTATCAAGATCCCGATACAGGCCAATATGTTTGCGTAGATTCCTATGCAGAGTCGAAAGGTTACCAGGAAGGAATACAAGGTGATGGATCACAGGATCTATGCTTTGAAGATCCTGAGACGGGTGAGACTGTTTGTACGGGCTCGCGTGGAGGGCCTCCAAATGGTTAGGGAGGGATTAACTGGAAGAACTAAAATGAAAAATGATCCTTGCATCGCGGCCTAGACTCCACCAAGGAAATCTGCTCCTTGGGCTTTTCCCTGTCCTGATGTGGCGTATTTTGCTATGGCCGCATCTGACATGAGGTTGACATCATTTGTGGTATATTTTGCCTCGCCACCAATCTTATGAACTATGCCATTGCCGGTTGTATTGTTCTCGGCAGCAAGATAGGGCTTCTGCAAATTGGCAGGCGCGGCCATCTTTGCCATTAACAAAGCAGTGTCGTTTCCAAAATTCTTAACAACCCATGCATTCCACTGATCGACCAGGGCGTTGAAATCTGGGACATCCTGACCCTGGGCAGCTTTGTCATATGCCTGACCGAGCTGGAATGATAGGCGTACGCCGTCCACGGTGACTTGTTGTTCAGGGGTATACGCAGCAGCCAGAGAAACGGCTGCTAATAGGCTTAAAAGAATTATGATGGTCTTCATGATGGTTGCTTCATCTCAGGATTATTAATACCTCCTGGTCCGCCAATGGCATATGTAGTTTCAGAGAAGGGGTGTTTAAGCAGACTTTGCGGATGCCCTGAAAATCACTTTCATAATCTTATCGGCTCGGTCCTCTAGAAAGCTTAATCTCATACCCCGCACCATCGACCACTGTGAAGTGCGATGTTCTGGTAGTGGGCGCTTCGCCCGCCGGCCTGATGGCTGCAATCTCATCCGCAAAAGGCGGAGCCGAGGTAATATTAATGGACAGGGATCTGGCTGGGCTGGATCACACTGCAAATACCCTCTTTGAGGGAATGGCCGCAGCTTCAGGAATCAAGGTGGAAGACTGCTACCTGAGAAAAGAGCTGGAAGGCATGCGAATTCTCCCTCCTTCTGGCCATGGCGCTACTATACCCGCTAAAGGCTATTTCATTGACAGAAAGAAATTCGATGAGCACTACATTCGCCTCGCCCAGAGCTCTGGGGTGACAATGCTTGCCGCTGCCGCCAAGAAATCCAGGCAGGAAGGGAGCCGAAGAACTGTATTCCTGGATGAGGATGAGGACGAGATCGAGGCCAAGGTGGTGGTGGATGCCTCAGGAGTATCATCTGGCTTGGCTCGTCAGTCGGGCCTGGCTGCAATGCGCCACCCCGAGGATATCGCCTGGGCCATGGAAGCCGATATTGAGCACCACGGCCTTGGCGAGGAGATGTTCTTTCAATACTGGATCGGCAGCATGGCGCCAGGCTGGAAGGCTACTTTCTCGCCGGCGGGGGGCGATCGGGCCACATTGGGCGTCTTTGTGCGCGGCCACGGTCAAAATGTGCAGCCCTTCTTCCGGGATTTCCTGAGGAGGTTTAAGGCTTACAAAGCCTCGCAATACAGGGATATTGATCAGATGAAGATACTATCTGTGCGGCGAGGTGGCGATCCCATCTGCGCTCTAGCTGGAGAGATTACTGCCAATTCTCTGATGGTAACGGGCGGAGCTGCCGGGCAGAGCGGCCTGGCCTACAGCATGCGAGCCGGCAGCATCTGCGGCAGCACGGCGGCGCAGGCGGTGGCAGCAGGCGATGTATCCCGTCAAGGTCTTTCCCAGTATGAGCTGCTCTGGAAAAGGGAATTCTACTGGCAGTACCGCATGGGCAGAGCATCTTTACAGACGCTGGCCATGATGAAAGACGATGAGATCGATAGGCTTGTGCATGGCCTTTCCGGAAAACGGCTCATATCCGGAGGATCTTTTGCCAAAAAGGCCGGTTATGCCGCTGCTATTGTCTTGCTCTTCCGGCCCAAGACGGTGCTCGATTTGGCTATGAATTTGATGCGAGGATAAACCTGGGCCTGCTAGAGGCCGTCAGATCTTGCGGCATTCCAGTGGGCAAAGAGTTAGGCAGGGGGATACTAACGCTCCAATTCATTATGACAATCTACATAATACTTGGATGCGTATTGAACGCCCTGATCAGAATGATGAACAAGTCCTTGAGTAGCTTTCGGCCATCGATTTTCTAATGCCTTGGCCAGAGAATTCATAGCCAGTTGGTGGTCTATGTTTCTGCTCAGCTCCCAGCCGATGCATTTTCTGCTGTAGAGATCCAGGATCTACCGCGAGATAGATGTGTTCATGCAGCAACTGGGCGTATATGATATCTGAGACCCAGGCCTGGTTCAGTCCAGTTATCTTTATGTTCTTTCAAAAGGTTTGGATATATAGGAAGTCGATGACTGGAATCAGTCGTTATTGGCTTGAATCTCGTCTTAAAATGTTATCCTGTCGCATCAGGTCCAGCACGTATTTGTGGTTAACAGCATAGCCCCTATATCGGAGTTCTGCAGTCATCCTCTTGTAACCGTAGCCAATAAATTCCAGAGCGATCTCTTGAATCATTGGCAACTGAAGGCCGCCTGATTGGGCATTCTAGATAGTCATGTACCGTCCCTCAGCGTCGGTTTTATTCTCTCCTCCCGGACCTTCTTCTGAGTCATGGCAAAGGCTTTTTTTAAAAGCTCGATCTCGGCATGAGCTTGGCCGAGCAGCCTCTCAAGTTCCGCAATCCTTGCCTGGTCCTTGTACTGGTTTCCATTCCCGCTAAACGCTTTTCCGGATTCTCGGCCAACTCGTCTCTCCACCGAGAGGGCAGGCCCGGATGGATGCTATGCTCGCGGGCGATCTGAGCAAGAGGTTTGCCATTCTCAAGTTCAGCTACTACTGATACCTTAAATGCTCGGTCGTAGCGCCGCCTCGTCTTTTTCATATACTTCCCTCCATGAGTTGATGTTGCTTAACTCATTGGTCCACTCGATGGGTTCACTCCATGTTATTGATTAATGAGCGCATCTTGCATAAGGGCATGGAATATGAAACTCGAAGGAGGCATGAAAGATGAAGTCTTACTTGATTTTGAGCTATTTGATCTGCATTATGGCTACAGCTAATGCGGGATATGGTGCAGATTCTGAGGCGCAGGAGATCAGGATAGGTGTACTGCTCCCCATTACAGGAGATTGGTCTTCACAGGGGGCCATATCGAATGTCGCCCTGGCCATTGCTGATGATGATATAGACGGTTTCCTGAAGGATATCGGCTCTTCCTGGAGGGTTAATCTAACGACTGAGGATACTGGAACGGATCCGAAGATTGCTCTGCGGGAACTGAAAAATCTTGGCGGGCAGGGGATACATCTGGTAATTGCTGCTGTATCCAGCTCTGAGCTGTATGCCATGAACGATTACGCCAATGCCAATAATATAATAATCATAGGAACTGCCAGTACATCCCCCTCTCTGGCAATACCTGGAGACAACGTTATCAGGCTGGTTCCGGATGATGTAAATCAGGGCAAAGCTATGGCAGAGTTGTTAAAACTTGAGAATATCACCGCGATAGTCCCCATAACCAGAGGAGACGTTTGGGGAGAAGGACTGCTAAATGCCACCAAATCTAGTTTTGAGGGCTATGGAGGAGAGGTGCTGGAAGGTGTGAGCTACAAGCCTGGAACCGATCTTTCTTTTGGGATCAATAAATTGAGCTCAATTGTAAAGGATAGTAAGAGCCGATTTAGCCCAGCAGAGATAGGCGTCTACATGGTCTCATTTGATGAGGCAGTACCTCTAATGGCTATGGCTTCCAGAGATCATGAGCTATCATCAGTAAGATGGTTTGGATCAGATGGAATAGCGAATGCTTCCAGTCTAGTTGAGAACTCCACGGCCGCACAATTCGCTTATAAAACAGAACTGATCTGCCCCATCTATGGAGTTCTACCGGGACAATTTATCAGGAATATGAGTGATTATAAAAATGCTATCGAGGTGATCAAACAGCAGACCGGATCCTCGCCTGGTGGCTATGCTCTGGCGTCTTACGACGCACTATGGATTGCATCTGAATCTATGATTTTAGGCGGATCCGGCAACACATCTCAGCTTAAGGAAGCTCTTACCAACATCGCCAATAGATTCACTGGAATTACAGGACCGCTCAGCATAAATAATGCAGGGGACAGAGAATCAGCGACGTATCAATTTCTGGCAGTAAATAAAACCAACAGCAACTACTTCTGGCAGATAGCGGGGGACTTCAGATCGGGTCCCAGTGGAGGAGTGCTTAATTTCAATGGACAGACCGCAAAGATAAGGACTGCGCTCTAATGAAGAAGACATTGGGATATCCTAAGGTCACAGGTCAATCTATTCTTCCGGAGAAAACCTGTGACCGATGATTCTTTTTGCTATTTTCGTCCCAGGTAGAGCCGGCAGACCTCGGGGTTGTCGAGCAGGCTTTGTGCCGGTCCGTTCAGCCGATTTCGTCCCATCTCCATGATATAGCCCAGATCGCTAATTGCCAGAGCTCTGCGGGCATTCTGCTCGACCATGAGAATGGTGACTCCCCGCTCATTTATCTCCCGGATCTCAGAGAAGAGCTGGCTCATGACCTTGGGAGATAAAGCCGCAGAGGGCTCATCTAAAAGCAGCATGGACGGATTGATGACCATAGCTCTGCCCACAGCCAGCATTTTCTGCTCCCCGCCACTCAGAGTCCCAGCCCTCTGATCCATGCGACCGGCGAGAGTCGGAAACAGCTCCAGAACAAGCGATATGCGACCTTCCATACCGTTCGCTAAAGCGATAGCTCCCATCTCCAGGTTCTCCTTCACAGTGAGTGCAGGAAATACATTTCTCTCCTGCGGAACATAGGATAGACCCCTTTGCACAAGTTGGTCAGGCCGCAATCCCGTTATATCCTGGCCTTTGAATAGGATTTTGCCGCCCCGCATCCTGGTCAGCCCAAAGATGGACTTCATCAGTGTAGACCTTCCACAGCCATTCGGGCCTATGATGGTCACTATTTCACCTTCATCTACCTGTAGAGATACCTCATTTATGATGTTCTCGTCGGTATAGCCCGCAGTTATTGAATCAAGGATGAGCATCAAATCCCACTCCCAGGTAGGCCTCAAATACTCGAGGATCTGATATTACCTGATCAGGGCGGCCACTCGCCAATATCGCTCCCTTGTTCAGGACATAAAGCTCATCAGAGAGAGCAAGCACATAGGGAATGGCATGCTCAATTAACATAATAGTGAGACCATTTTCACGAAGCTTCTTGATTCTCTCAATGAGCCTCTCAGATAGTGCCGGATTTAAACCGGCAAATGGCTCGTCCAATAACAACAGCCGGGGATCTGCCATCAGGGCTCGGGACATCTCCAGCATCTTCTTCTGCCCTCCGGACATAGACCCGGCATACTCGTCTTTCATGCGCAATAGGTCAAAGAATTTTAGTATCTCCTCGGCTTTCTTCTCAATAGACCTCTCTTCCGCCTGTACCCTGCCAGGGCAGACGATGGGAGCAAAGATCTTCTCCCCGAGCTGATTTTGGCTCCCTAGCATCATATTCTCCAAAACAGTCATCCTCATCAGGGCCCGAGGTATCTGAAAGGTGCGAATCAGTCCCAGGCGTGCGATCTCGTAGGCAGGGAGATAACCAATCTCCTTGCCCGAAAAGATGATGCTTCCGCTGTCCGGCCTCACAAAGCCGGATATGAGATCGAAGAGAGTGCTCTTGCCGGCTCCGTTAGGCCCGATGAGGCACACAATCATTCCTTCCTGGACGGAAAGGCTGCAGCCGTCCACGGCCAGGAGGCCGCCGAATCCTTTTCTTACTCCTTCTATCCTGAGGATTTCATTTGCCAAAGGCCAGCTCCTCCTTTTTGCCGAATAATCCCTGTGGCCGGAACATCATAAGTCCCACCAGGATTATGCCGATGATCACCATTCTCGCGGCGCTGGATGCCGATGGACTGAAGGAGATGTATCCCTCTAAAAAACGGGTTATGCTGAAAAATCCCCAGAGCAAGATCGCTCCCGCAATTGTGCCCCTATTGCTGCCGCTGCCGCCCAGGATTACCATTATCCAGGCATAAAATGTCTCAATAGGCTGAAAATTATTGGGATTTATATACTGCAGATAAAAGGCCAGAAGCGATCCGGAGAGAGCAGCAATGGCTGAGCCCAATGCCAGGGACTGAACCTTATAGGAAAAAGCGTTTTTCCCCAAAGAGATAGAGACTGCCTCATCATCTCGCACAGACTTGAGCACTCTGCCCCAGGGAGACTTGGACAAAAGCTCAAGAAGAGCATAAATAAGCAAGAGTACAATGATCACAATACCTGCCAGAAGGAGATTGTAGTCCTCATGGGCCACCACTCCTTCCAGAGGACGGGGATATCCGTAAAGCCCAAAGGATCCTCTGGTCAGAGATGACCAGTTGAGCAGCAAGAATCTGATGATCTCTGAGAAGCCGATAGTGACTATTGCCAGGTAATCCTCTCGCAGCCGGAGCGTGGCCACCCCTAAGAATGCCCCGCAGGCCCCGGCAAGGACCATGCCAGCCAGCACGGCGAATATCAATGGTACTCCGTTCATGCCCAAGAGAACTGTGGTATAGGCACCAATGGCCATGAATGCCACATGTCCAAAGTTGAGAAGTCCGGAATAGCCCCATTGCAAATTCAGGCCCAGTGCGAATATGGCATATATTCCAGCGGTGAGCATTATGGATACCAGGTAGTCCAGCATTTTATCCTCCACCCAGGAGGCCCTTAGGCCTGAAGAAGAGAACAGCAATCATAATGGCAAAGCTGACTGCAATTTTATATTCCGCAGGAAAAAATGCAGTGGAGATCTCCTGGGCGAGGCCGATGATCATTCCACCGGCCATGGCTCCGTAGGCATTTCCGATGCCTCCCAGTATCGCTGCTGCAAACATGGGCAGGATAATGGACCAGCCCATGTTGGGATTGAGATGGGTGATCAATCCGAACATTATGCCGGCCAGTGCAGCAAGTCCCATGCTCACCATCCAGGTGTATCTTATGACCCGGTCCACATTGATTCCGGTGATTCTGGCCAGGTCAGGGTTGTCGGCCAGCGCTCTCATGCTCTTTCCCAGGACCGTCCGGCTTAAGAGGGCATGGACCACAAGCATGCTCGCAAAGGCGATCAGTACCACGCTGATCTGAAAAGAGGTGAGAAGAATGCCGCCCACATTCATGCTCTCCATCACCGGCAGAGGAAACCTCAATGCATCCGGCCGAAAGAAAATGATCAGAGAATTTCGGATGGCTATGGATACGCCTATGGAAAGTATCATGATGGCGGTTCGACCGGCTCCGATGCTACGCATAGGCTTCCAGATTCCCATGTCCATGGCCACGGCAAATGCTGCCGTTACGGGAATTGCCAGAATGCATGCCGCCGGGAATCCGAGGTTCAAAGTTGCTGCAAAAAAAAGAGTCAAATAAGCGCCAAGAGTCAGAAAATCTCCATGTGCAAAATTGGCAAAGTTCATGATTCGATATGCTAAAGACAATCCGATCGCTGCCAGGGCAATAATGCATCCATAGACTATTCCATTTGCTATTAGCTGTCCGATCATAATCTCCTATCAGGCAGCGTAACGAATTTTCTGTAAATTGATATCAATAAGGAAGGCCCTGTATCC
>CAZWHG010000067.1:0-11427 GCA_964633785.1 uncultured Methanotrichaceae archaeon | reverse complement strand
GGCCAGAGTAAAGCTTCAAAGGCATTATTTAAACTTGCAAAATTAATGTTACGAAGCACTATAACAATTTTTTGCTCTTGACTATGAGGTTGGATGGATAATGAAGACAATTCTTTTATCTGTTATGGTGCTTGCCTTCTTCTTAGCTTTGAATGGCGGATGTACCGCCCAAGAGGAGAACAGCACACGCCTTGAAGCTCCATCGATGGATAGCGTTGGGGCATTTCCCCAGGGTGAAGCGGGGCTGGCCGCCTACATTAATACCGGACAGGTGGTCGATCTTGATAGGTTGAAGACCATTTTCTCCACGGTGGAAGAGGTTGGCGACAATTACATATTAGGCGTTGTGCAGATTCCTGATTGGGGAGGAAATATCGCACTTCATCTCTATGCCGACACAGACGGATGGATAGTGGCTTATCTCAAGAAAGACGAACCGGTATCCATGGTGATGCAATGGGGAACCAGCGATGCCGATAATCCAACCATAGGCGTCATAAAATCGACCACTCTTGAGGATGCTCTGTACAAGGCAAGCGACGCGGCAGGAGTAGGCATTGTTGGCAGCGATATCAAGTACTATCATTTTGCATTTCCCAATGCCAATCGCATGATGATCATAGTAAAAGTGCAGGCAACTTCTGGAGTAGGCATTCATCAAATCGAAATCCCGGCGAACTATATGCTATTTGATTCAGCATATTACCATTACGAATACTGCTTTGGCTATTGTACGAAATATTGTGGTTATCCCAATCATGAATACACCGGGACTAAATCAAAGCTAAAAATTGACGGATCCGACATCAGCGATGCCGCCCCAGGCGATCCAGGTTTTGGAGGTTATAGTTGGTGGAGAGGGATGGACAGGTACAAGAGCGCCATGTCCCCCGGCGTACTTCATACGCTGGAGATCTCGCACTACGGGGCAGATGCAGGCTCAGCCGGTGTGGCCACAGTGCTAATCTACAGGGCTTACAAGTGATGGCTGATGAAGGCCCTTTTTATCTTTTTCGTCCTAATATCAACCCATCTGAGCACGGCATCAGCAGAGATCAATGCGAGCGGCGCAGACATGACCTACAATGCGAACCTGATAAAAACAGATATTCAAACCCCGATACAGAAGGTTTCATTAATCTTCATCTACAACGACAACGGCAACGGAAACTCATCCCTGGAGCCGGTGCAGATCCCGACTATGCCTCTGGCCCTCAGCCGAATCTTTTCCTGGAATGAGGCGTCGATAAACGCCCGACCTCTTGAGCCTGGCAGCATTCCCACGGAAAAGAAGCTTCTCAGACGCATCTTCGTGCTGCATGAGTTTGCCGGATATCAAAAGGATCTAGCCTATCCAAAGGCTCTTTTCAACGATTCGGCTCCACCTGCAATTACCGATATCGTCGTCGATAACATATTGTCAAGCGAAGCCAGAATCAACTGGACCACAGATGAGTTTGCCACAAGCCTGGTGAAATATGGCGGCTTTCCGGATGAATATGAAACAAGCGAAAGGTATAACCTGTTTACGATGAACCATTCAATATCGCTGGATGGACTATTACCGGAAACAAGGTATTATTTCGCCGTGAATAGCACTGACCGGAGCGGGAACTCAGCTGAAGTAAATGCCTTGGAGTTTGAGACACCAGGGCTCTGATAAAGTCTAGTTTGCAAGCGACAGGGAATCGGATGCGCAGGATTCAACAACTGCCTCCAATACCGGATGCCTGGATGGATCCAAATCCTCGGCCTTGTTGAAGGCGGCATCGGCTTCGTCATCGCGTCCAAGCTTCTTTAGAGCATTGGCTCTGTAAATCCACATATCAGCATACTCCGAATTTGACAATTCATGTTGGGGGCTCAGCTCGATGGCAGCCGTAAGCAAGAGGAGAGCCTCATCATATTTGCCTTTCGCAAAGAAGGCTCTTCCTTTGCCAAACAAGGCCTTTGCACAACTCTGATCTAGCGCGTAGCTTTTATTATAGGCCTGTACGGCCTTATCGCATTCGCCCTGCTCAAAAAGCCGATCGCCTTTTTCTAGCCAACAAAGGGAATTACATATTATTTTATTATTAACCATGATCTGGAAGAGGCGTTCGCCGGTTGCATTATCATTATCCGTGACAATTAGCTTTACCGTATAATTTTCATTTTTTTTATAGATATGAGTCACTTTGGCGCCAGCTTTCGTGGATCCGTCTCCAAAGTCCCATTTATATTCCAGAATCGGCCCCTCCGAATCGCTGCTCATCGATGCATCAAATACGATCTCGTCGCTTGCATTGGGATTAACAGGAATAATAGACATTTCCGCATGTGGCGGTTCGTTCACTCTGATCCTTTCAGCAGTTTTATTCCGAACTCCACGATCATCAAAGACGGTGAGGTTGACGGTGTAATTGCCCCTTTTATCATAACTATGGGCCAGCCTTCTCGAAGAGGAATTCTCCCCGTCTCCAAATTCCCATTCATATCCAGCAATGCGCCCATCTTCATCTCTGCTTCTCGATGCATCAAATGTTATATTTTCGCCTATTTCGGGCACCCTGGGATTGTATCTTATCTCAGGAACTGGAAGCCCATTTACCTCGATCGCCCTTGAATATTCTGCGGACGCGTCATCGTCGTCGAGTATTGTCAAATTGGCCTTGAAAGCTCCGCCTTTTGGATAAGAATGAGATGCGATTATGCCCACTCCAAAACTGCCATCGCCAAATTCCCATCTATAGCTAACGATTTGCCCGCATGCGTCCTTGCTCAAAGATGCGTCAAATGTCACATTCTGATTTGCATTTGGATTTATTGGTGATATGGAAAAGTTGGCTTTCGGGGGCTCGTTTACAGGGGTCAGGTAAGCCTTTAATTCATCAGCATCCGGGTAGACCAAGCTTTGTTTGATGGCGGAAAAGAAACGCCCGCCAGGATACTTTGCCCCGCCAGGCTCTTTCCACCAGTCCAGGTTCAGCCATACTTCGCCGGTCTTCAGGTCGCTGTGGGTATTGATCTCCTCGACCCTATATCTTGACCTGAGCCACCTGAGCATGCAGCCTACATCGCTATCTTCCCCTATGTATTTCCCAAGAAAAACCTCAGTGTAGGCGTGTCCGCCCGTTGGTCCGTAGGCAAAGATTATTCGAGGCGTTCCGCCTACGGACTCGATAAGAGCTGCCAGAAGAATTGCAAAATCATCACAATCACCCTGGCCGGAATATTTGCCTTTGCCATACTCCAGGCTCTTGTTGGAATACTGGAACTCTTCAATTCTCCAGGCATCACGGGCATAGCTCCAGTTGCCAACCATGTATTCGTAAATAGAGCAGATTTGATTAATGGTTCCATCGCCAGGATACTCCAGGATCAGGTCGCGTGCCTTATCTTTGACAATGGGATTTCCTACGTTAATCTTGAGGTTGATCTCTCTCTTTATCACATCTACAGTTGTTGACTCTTGTAGAATGGTTCTACCATCAGGTCCTAGGCTAGCTACCGCCGAAGTGACTATATCACTGCCATTGTACTTCGTGATGTTTCCGCTCTCCAGGGGACGTCCTCCGGAATCGCCATAAGCATAGGCGACCTCCTGGGCGCAGGCCGTGAAAGATATGACGGCCACAAGAACAAGTATCAGAGGGAGGACGGCTGTCATGCAGTACGTCATGGATTTTCAAAGATAAAGTAGTTTTGGAGTAATGGCAAAAAATTAGAATGCCTGGATGTAGCTCCAGGTCATTCATAAGGATTCATTTTTCAAAGAGGATCCAATTCGATAGCCTGGCTGGCATTCGTTTCGTAGAATGAGACTCCGATCGCCCTGAATTCCTCGGTTCCCTGGCACACCAGCCTGGCATTGATCTGCTTAAATCCTCACAATTTCCTGCGGTACAGTCTACGGACCGAATTGTGCTAGCTTATCACCTTTGCGCTCTCTATCTTCACATCTTTTACCGGCCGGTCATTGGCCCCCTTCTTCACCTTGGCCATGGCATCCACCACATCCATGCCCTCGATCACCTTCCCGAAGACCGGATGCTTGCTGTCCAGGAAATTGTTGTTCACCAGGTTGATGAAGAACTGGCTGCCGCCCGTGTTGGGCCCGGCGTTGGCCATGCTGATGGTGCCCCGATCGTTCTTGTTCTTGCGATTGAGTTCGTCCTTGATGGCATAGCCCGGACCGCCACAGCCCGTGCCGGTGGGGTCTCCGCCCTGAACCATGAAGCCGTCTATGATGCGGTGAAAGACGACCCCGTCATAAAATCCCTTCTCCACCAACTTTTGGAAGTTTCCCGATGTGATGGGCGTATCCTCGTAAAGCTGCAATGTGATGTCACCCATACTGGTCTTGAGCAGTACTTTGACTCCGCCTTCGTTTGATTTGCCGTCTGCCATTTTTATCAATCCTAAGAGATAACCTTGGCCTCGATTATCTTTACATCGGTGAGCGGCCGGTCATTGGCGTCTTTCGAAACCTTGCCTATGGCGTCTACCACATCCATGCCCGCAATCACCTTTCCGAAGGCGGGATGCTTGTCGTCCAGGAAGCTGTTGTCCTCCAGATTGATGAAGAACTGGCTGCCACCCGTGTTCGGCCCGGCATTGGCCATGCTGATAGTGCCACGCTCGTTTCGATTGTGATCGGTGAACTCATCTTTGATTGTGTAGCCCGGTCCGCCCATGCCTGTGCCCTCCGGATCTCCGCCCTGAATCATAAAGCCGTCAATGACTCTGTGAAAGATTACTCCGTTGTAGAACCCCTTTTCCACCAGGCTCTTGAAATTTCCTGTCGTAATGGGCATGTCATCGAAAAGCCGGATTGTGATGTCGCCCATGCTGGTCTTCAAAAGAACTTTGGTCGCACTATCGTCTCCTGCCGCAGACGCTGAGCCTACGGCCAGGGCCAGCACCAGAATGCTGACGGCCAAATAGAATATATTTCTCGTCATCCGGGTTTACTATATCGATAATAAATTAAAGCCTTTCCCAATGAGATATCAGCGTTTCAACATAGATTTCGATGGAGTCTATACCATCTTCATCGAAACAAATTAGTACGTTTTCGAATATAGCTAGTCTCTGCCGTCTCATCGGGGTCCTAAAGTAAATCAGGCCTCTCCTACGTTTTCATAGCCCTAGTCTCGTCGATCACGATGTAGTCCTTGATAGCTACCACGGAGCCGAAGGGGATGAGCACTAATCTTCCGTCTTCCCTGTACTTCATGCGGTTAAGCTCCTTGTTCGGCTTGACCAATAGATCCACCAGCTTTCCTGTCTGGGCATCAAAGATCACATCCTCCAGCTCGCCTAACACCATGCCGTCGATGTTTACGATCTCTTTTCCTGCAATGCTACCCGAGAATACCTTTCCCATTCCCCTCACCTAAAATCCCTTTTAATCGATAAATACATTATCGGTAGCCGATGAGCGAAGCAGGCTCCACCTTTACTCCACCCTTGAACCTCTCGCTGATCCGCTCATAGTAGCTGACCATGTTCTCCTCCACGCTCGGCCTGACCTTCTTCAAAGACTCTCGGAAATGGTTCATCTCCACCTTTACCATATCCTCGCGCAGAGCCAGCATGGCCGCCTCGCGGCAGAGAGAGTCGAGATCCGAGCCCACATAACCCTCCGTCAGCTCCGCCAGCTCCTCTAAGTTAACATCCTCGCCTTTGGGCATCTTCGCAGTTTGAATCTTGAGAATCTCATGTCGCCCTAATTTATCCGGAGGCCCCACCAAAAGCATGCGATCAAACCTTCCAGACCGCAGAAGCGCCGGGTCGAGGATATCCGGCCGGTTGGTGGCACCTATGACCACCACATCTTTGAGCGTCTCCAGACCATCCAATTCTGCCAGGAGCTGATTCACTACCCGCTCCATGACATGGCTGCCTTCATCCGTGCCCCGTATGGGTGCTATGGAATCCAGCTCATCAAAGAATATGATAGAGGGAGAGACTTGCCTGGCTTTCCGGAAGATTTCCCGAATGGCTTTCTCCGACTCGCCCACCCACTTGGAGAGCATTTGCGGACCGCGCACACTGATAAAGTTGGCCGCGGTCTCGTTGGCCACCGCCTGGGCGATCATGGTCTTTCCCGTGCCAGGCGGACCGTAGAGCAGAACACCTTTGGGCGGACGTATGCCCATCTGGCGGAATTTCTCCGGTTGTTTGAGGGGCCATTCGATGGCCTCGATCAGCTCCTGCTTGAGCGACCCCAGGCCGCCCAGATCGCTCCACTGCACGCGCGGCACCTCCACCAGGACTTCCCGCATGCTGGAGGGCTCGATCTCCTTCAGAGCTTCCTCGAAGTCCCCCCCCATAACCAGCATCTTCTCCACGATCTCGGGAGGTATCTCGTCCTCTGTGGTCAGATCCGGCAGGTAGCGGCGCAGAGCCCTCATGGCCGCCTCCTTGCAGAGCGCATTTATGTCAGCCCCCACAAAACCGTGCATTCTGTCCGCCAGGCTCTCCAGGCTCACGTCTTCAGATATGGGCATGCTGCGCATGTGGATCTGCAGGATCTCGATTCTTCCGGATCGATCGGGAACTCCGATCTCGATCTCCCGGTCGAACCGGCCCGGCCGGCGCAGTGCTGGATCGATGGCCTCTTCTCGATTGGTAGCGCCTATCACCACCACCTGGCCGCGCTCTTTTAAGCCGTCCATCATGGCCAATAGCTGCGCCACCACCCTCCTCTCCACTTCACCTGTGACCTCACCTCGCTTGGGGGCGATGGAATCGATCTCATCGATAAAGATGATGGAAGGTGCCGCTTTTTGGGCATCATCAAAGATCTCCCGCAGACGCTGCTCGCTCTCGCCGTAATACTTGGACATTATCTCCGGCCCGGCTATGGAGAAGAAATTGGCTCCGCACTCATTGGCCACCGCCTTGGCAATGAGAGTCTTTCCCGTGCCCGGCGGCCCGTAAAGCAGAACACCCTTGGGCGGCTCGATGCCCAGCTTTTGAAATACCTCGGGGTGCTTGATGGGCAGCTCGATCACCTCTCGCACCCTCTGCACCTCAGAGCGCAGGCCGCCCACATTCTCATAGGTGGTTCCGGTGGCTTTTACGGAGCGAACGCTCTTGGCCGGCTTTTCCAGCAACAAGATTTCGGTTCGCTCGCATATAATCACCACATCCGCGGGATGGGTCTCGGTAACCACCAGCGGCACAGCCTCCATGCGCCCCACAAAAGGATGGGCTGCTGAGCTCATGATGGGGAGAATATCGCCTGCCACTACCGGTCGCTTCAGGGTCTGGCGGCGGATCATATCTGCCGCCTCATCTCCATAATGCATATGCGAACCGGAGGGCGGAGCCAGGACAATGCGCTGAGCATCGGCGAACTTAGCCTTGCGAATCTTTACTTTGTCTCCAATGCCCACTCCCGCATTCTGGCGAATGAAGCCGTCTATCCTGATGTAATCCTGAGACCAGTCCTGCCGGTCGGCGCGCCATACCTTGGCCGCCGTAAGTCTCTTTCCTTCAATCTCAATGATGTCTCCGGGAGAGAGTCGCAACGTGAGCAGTGCATTGGGATCCAGGCGAGCGATGCCCCGGGCTGAGTCATTGGGATAGGCTTTGGCTACCTTGAGAAGAATGTCTTTCACTTCCCGCACACCTTGCAGTTTATTCAGCTTTACCAATTTAAATTTATCCGACAACTAGCTTTATCAGTTGTTTAAGGAAATAATTATAAATTTCATTCAATCATTGATCTTGCTTGCAATCGCGGATTTTATGATATATTGTCAATTGTTATCAATAGTCATTTCTTATATTAGAGATTGAGAAACAGAATTCGTCTACTATTTGCTTAATTCTCAATTGATGCCACATAAAAAAATCAAAAACTTTATATTGTTTTACATCCAATATACGGATATGGCCCTGGGGAAAGAAGCATACTTCAGCTGGCGAAAACGATGCTTTTCTCCTCTGACATTGAAATATCAGGATAGATATTTGTATATATAAATATATAAAGGTGAAATAAGATGAAACCGAATAGAATTAGAACATTGATTCTCCTTTTCGCCGTGGTGCTGGCGATACACGCAGTTGCGGCTGCAAAGGAACTGCCTGCCGAACTTCAAGGTGAGGCTGTTAAGATCCTTGATGTTATCCAAGACGCATCTGCCTACGAAGGCAAAAATATATTGATCGAAGGAAAGATTGAGACGGAATGTCCTGCAGGATGCTGGTTCATCGTTAATGATGGAAGTGCCAGTCTATATATCGATATACTACCAAATAATTTCGTCATCCCTCAAGAGGCCGGGTCCGAGGTTAAGGTTTACGGAGAGATAACCACCAAAGACAATGACCCCATGATGATTGGCAAGATGGTAGAGATCAATGGAGAGATCTTCAAATGAACTTCCTCACCTTAGCGGCAAAGAACCTGCTGCGAAGGAGGGGTAGGACACTTCTAACCGTATTAGGTGTAGCCATAGCAATAACCGTCCTGTTTAGCCTTCTCGCTCTGAATTCCGGATACGAAAAGGAGCTAAAAAAAGAGGTAAACAGCATGGGGGTACATATCCTGGCTGTTCCCAAAGGCTGTCCCTATGAGGCTGCTGCTCTGCTAATGCATGGCGGAGTGATTCCCAAGTACCTATCCGCATACGACCTCAAAAATGTGAGTGACATCGCCGGTGTGGAGCTGGCCACGCCCATGCTCATGCACCAGTTCATAGGAAAAGATGCCTCAACGGAGCAGGACACACCCCATGTGGTCTTCGGTATTCTGATCAATGATGTGATTAAGCTGAAACCCTGGTGGAATATCGAAGGAAGATACTTCACAGAGAATGAGACCAATGTCATGATCGTGGGAAGAGAACTGGCAGAGAAACAGAACTATTCTGTAGGCTCGGTGATGTTGGCCGGCCCGTTCAAAAACTTTACCGTGGTGGGCATTCTAGAGAAAACTGGTGATCAAGACGACCAGTTCCATTTCGTACCGCTGGCGGAGGCGCAGCGAGTCTTCCGAAAAGACGATAAGATCACCACGATTGCAGTAAAGGTACAAGATGTGAGCAAAATCGCCAAGGTTTCAGAAAAGATGGAGAAGATCCCCGACATCCAGGTGGTCACCATGACCCAGATCACGGGAACCATTATGAACCTGGCAGGGTCGGCTCGATCTCTACTAATGACAGTAATTGTTATCGCCTTAATCATAAGCGCATTCGGCATCATCAATACCCTGCTCATGTCTGTGAACGAACGAACTCGAGAATTTGGCATGATGAAGGCTATAGGGGCCTCAGGCATGGATATTGGCAAGATGGTAATGGCAGAGACAGTTTTTATCACATTTGTGGGCGGCGTGATCGGCACCGCAATAGCTATTGTGGGATCGAGTCTGATTGAGGGCTTCGTAAAAGGAATGTTGCCTTACTCACCCAAAGCATCATTGTTATCACTGGACCCAGAGTTGATTGCATTCTCTCTCGTCTTCTCCATAGTCCTGGGACTATTCTGCGGCCTGTATCCGGCTTTCACGTCATCGAGGCTCACGCCGATGGAGGCCATCAGGAGTGGTGTAGAATGAAAGATATTATCGCAGGGGAAGGGTTGACAAAAATCTTCCGTCGCGGCAGGGAGGAGATTTACGCATTGAGGAACGTGGATTTCTCGGTAACAGAGGGAGAGTTCGTCTCCATCATCGGGCCCTCAGGCTCGGGAAAAACGGCTTTCCTCAATGTTCTGGGCTGCCTGGACACGCCTGACAAAGGCAGCCTATGCTTGAACGGAATCGAGACTCAAGACATGAAGGAGAGCGACCTGGTGAAGCTTCGCCGGGAGAACATTGGCTTTGTCTTCCAGCAGTTTTATCTTATGCCGACTTTGACGGCACGTGAAAACATCGAACTGCCATTACTCTTCAGCCATAAAAAAAGAAATAATAGAATCGATGAGGTGCTGGATATGGTTGGTTTATCGGATCGGGGAGACCATCTGCCTGGGCAGCTCTCAGGTGGTGAGATGCAGCGTGTGGCTATCGGCCGGGCCCTGATCAACAATCCCAAAATTGTGCTGGCGGACGAACCTACCGGTAACCTGGATACGGCTACATCAAAAATGATCTTCGATCTATTTTTGGAACTAAACCGCAAAGGATTGACGTTGGTTGTAATAACCCACAATATGGATCTGGCCATATTGTCCCAGAAGACGTATACGTTGCGGGACGGGGAGATTGCAGGATACAGGATTTGCTATGCGAAATAGCAGGGGAACAAAAAAAGAGAATTTAACTATGATGGCATTGAAATTTATTAGCCGGTGGCAACGAGCGGTGACTTGAATTCGCCAGTCAGCTCAACTTTTTTGCCGATCACATAAGGCGTTCCGGGATCAAAGGTCAGCAATTTCTTTTTCCCTACGGCCGTAACATTTCCATAGACCTTGGCCATGCTGCCGGTCAGGTTCAATGGAATTGTGAAATTATTAGGTTTTAGATCGACAAGCAGGCTTCCTGTCCCGTCATCCAGCACAAACCAGCAGCCCCTTCCCTGGCATTCTTTGACGATCTTTCCTTCAATCGCAACCGGCTTACCGATAAAAGTCTTATTTCCATCCTGGATTGCCTTGATTGTGACACTCTCATAATCTATCGCTGCTTGGACGGCCATACAAGCCATGCACAGAATTATGACAAATCCTACTATCAAGCCTAACTGTTTTTTAGACACCTCTAATCCTCCTCCTACGACTGATCGATATGCCAATGAGTTCCGATCGTACTTGAAGTCGAGCTATTTGGAAATCTCCATTCATCCCAAATATTCGGAACACAAGGTATAGTTTTTGTTGCTAGTAATAGTACTTAAATCTATTTATATGTAATATTCTACATGAAGTATTGAAATTATATGCGCCCATTTGATTTATATTAGGTATAAGGAATTTTGCGTTCGATAAACCCAAAGATTAAATAACTTCAGGCATCTTACGCAATTTGGGTCCAGTGTTCCTTATCTTAATCATATAGCTTCTCCCGATTGCCGGAACCGTTTGAGAAATTTTTATGCGGGCTATTGCTCATGTCGCGGCAATTCCTTGCCCTATCGAGCATACATATTTATATATTTTTGGTTTTTTATTTATAGTTTTGTTATTTTATTCATAGTTTTGATACTAGAAATTAAGATAAAAATAACTCAATATTTTTACGAATCATGAAATATCTGAGAACTAACCACCCGAAAAATTCAGGTGCTAAACTTGTTTGCCTGAGCTATTCGGGTAATTGTATTGGGATAAATTATGCAAGGAAGCACGTGGCAATACGTAACATACTGCTTATTACCAGGACCATGATCTTCCCCGATATATTGCCCCATCAATCTCTAAGATTTTGCCAATTATAGTCTTTAACACAACAAATTTAACTTATCATACAAGAATCTAGGAATC
>CAZWHG010000066.1:0-11676 GCA_964633785.1 uncultured Methanotrichaceae archaeon | reverse complement strand
TCGCATCGGCCTCTCTCATAATGGAAGACCCGTATTTATAGATAGCGCACGAGAAATTCCAGTAATCTTATGAAGAAAATTTAAATAATATTATTCATATAAATAATCCAAAACGTTTATGTCCTGTATATAGCACAAAAAGATTGGATTAAATCCTCAACTTCTCTTTATAATTATTAATGTTATGTCTGAAGAAGAACGCTTTGACTTGGAATAATCCAGTAGACTCTTCTCCGCGATCATCAGTATCTCAGAAGCAGTGCGATACCTATTGTTTATGACCAGGTTTATCAGTCTCTCTATACCGAATTGATTTTTGGAACCGTTCTCCAGCTCGACGACGCCGTTGGAATACATGACCATCACATCGCCAGGCTGGATGGGTATGACCGTCTTTTCCAGCTCCATTCTATCCAGCATACCAAGAGCTATGCCGCCACCACCCAATGTATCCACCATTCCTCCTGGGTCGACAATGAAAGGCGGATTAAAGCCGGCATTCACATACTCCAGAGTGTGGTTTACGGGATCTAATAGCGCATAAAAGCACGCCAGATTAGTTCCATGTCCATGCTGATTTATATGTGAATTCAGGTCGCTGATTGCCTTTGCCGGATCCAATTTATCAGGTGAGGCACGAATGAGCGTTCGCGACATAATGGCGAGCATAGCTGCCTGGACCCCATCCCCACCTACACCCGCCATGGCGAAGGCGATTTTATCATCCGCTCGGGTAATATCGTAGAGATCAAAACTATTCATCTCCGATGGCCAGTAAAGCGCCTGAATATCATATTCTTCTTCCTGGGGCACATTCGCGGGAACAAGGTTACGCTTTACCCCTTCAAGGAAGGCCATCTCCTTGCCAGAGCCGCCCCGTAAAACCGCATCTGCTTCTTGTCTTGCCACGTATCCCTTGAGGTTCTGCGCCATTTTATTGAAGGAGACTGCCAAAACAGCCAGCTCTCCTGAGGTCTTGGTTTCAACGTTAAACTCGCCACGAGAGATCCTCGCAGCCGCATCGGAAAGTGATGAGATTTGGCCATCGATTCTTCTGCTCATCCACCAACCTGCCCCCAAAACAGAAAAAACGGTGAGGACTAAGATAATCAGCCCATAATCCCAGATTCTTCGCGAGGCGTCATTCAAACCGGCAGTTACGCTCATGGCAACGTCCTTAATACCGGAATCTATGTAACGAGCCGGCAGGCTCATCTCTTCAGCCGGATAGGCAATACAGACGATCCAGCCAAGTGTAGCTATGCGCGAGAAAGCCACATAGCCGTCACCGTTTGCCAGCCCCACCACACTGGAGCCGAAGCTTTCTTTTTTCATGTTTTTGCCCAGCGCCCTAACTTCTGGGTTGGTGGATTCAAATAGATTATCAGTTACGAAAAGGTCTTTCAGATCATTTTCAGGTTTATTTTTTGGCCGATATATTATCAGACCGGACGAATCCATAATGAAAGGATATCCTCTTCCCTTCAGAGATGATAGGTCGCTATAAATCGGATATAGAGAAACATCCATTCCCGCAATGCCTGCAAACACATCGTTTCTAAAGATGGGAGTTGTAACAGTAATTGCATAATCTCCCTTACCATCCATATAGGGGCCAGTCCATATGGTTTTCTTATTTTGCCTGGCCTGAGTATAATACGGCATATCCTTGTAACTGAAGGGCGCCGTGTTACTGAGAGTCTTGTTGCTGTAGGGCCATACTGCCAGCACCCCGTCCTCGGTTCCGATATATGATAGATACTGCGATGATTTGGCACTGTGAAGAGCTTGCATAATCCTGGCAGGAGCGCATAGAGATCTTATGGTAGCATCTCTTATCTCAGAAGTTGTCTGATTGGAATCGATTGGGGCAACCCATATCCCAGCGGGGGTACAGCTCTCGTTTGTGGATCCGGCAGTCAAATAGTCGGCCACAAGTTCATTCTCAGAAGCTATACGCCCGAAGAACTCATCATACTGGCGGGACTTCGCGACAGCCAGCTGTACCTGATCGGCACCGCCCTGACCAACGGCCAAAGCGGAGCGATTCAAGGATGTACTCAGGCTAGTGATATTGCTTTGAACGTCCATTGATGCCTGGTTCATCTCTACTAAAGATATGATCCCTAGAATTACCATAGGTAGCAGAGCAAAAGCTATCAGAACCAACAGGAGCTTTTCCCTTAATCCATCGATACCAGCCATTTTACCGTCTATTGACCTGGTGATATAAACTCTTTTCAGCATTCGCTGCAAAAACTATTTATTGGTACCATAGAAATAAATGTTGTGAAAGGGCCCTATGAATTTCTTCAGCCCCTGACCAGGCTGACGCAGGCTTACCACCGCTTTGAAAGGATCTTATGGGCAATGAACGCTGCAATATTGTCCATCGCCGTTTACACCCTGGCAGAGGTTATCGGCCTTCCCGGATTTATGAGCTTCTATTATCAGGATGTCTCCCTCCTCGCGGCGTCACCCGCAGTTCTTTCCATTATCCTCGGTCTGGCCGGGGCCACGCTTATCAAGAGGAGGAAAAAGGTCGACATCTTTTTGCTCTTGGGGCCACAACTCTCCGAGAAAGCCCGCACCGCTTACGACAATCGCGAAGTTGATTCTCTGCCCATGCAATACCTTGCCAAAGAGATCAAAACAAGCTTAAACATAATCAAGCCCTCAGATATTTTCAATTCAAGGCAGATAAGTAGCCGGGCATTTGCCATTGTACTCATATCAGGCATTGCCATTCTCCTGGCGCAGAGCGAAGTGGTCACTCCATCGGATTTCCAGTCTCTCGCCGATCTGAGAGATAAAGCGCTTTCCGTTTTTGAGAATGAAATGCCGACGCAAAGCACAAATCAGGAAATAAACCTTACAGGCAACCTTTTCGGCAATCCCTCTCTGGCCGTCTTGAATGAGAACAAGATGGAAATTAAGCTTTATCCGGGAATAGGAGCCGGATCTCTTGCCAGAAACACACAGCCTGTGGAGCGCGTCTTCCTGCAATCCCAGGCAGGAGATGCAGCGGCAGTTCCATCTGAGCTTTATATCGAGAGCCTTCCACCCGAAAACAAAGATATAATCAAGAGATATTTTACGATTCTTTCTCAAAGCGACCGATGATGATTACCTATTTGATCCTGCCTTTGCACGGCCAATTATCTCCGCCAAAATAGCTTTTCCCTCTTTTGCCGAGAAGAGCGGGATCTCCCAATCCACTACCACTTGCCCTTCTTTGCGATACACCATTACGCCTCGCCTCTCCCAGGCAGGGGTCCTAGCCAGATTTATGCCCTTCTGGAAGACGATCTCATGAATCTCATGCTCTCTCAAACCTCGCAGCTTTTCCATAGCCTGGGTCTCATTGAGACCCTCCTTTTGAAGCATGTAAAAACCGTAAGAAAAGATATGATTTCTCCAGGCTTCATCCTGCCGCTCTGCGAGGTAACTGCATATCTCCTCCCTACAAAGAGGGATCGTGCGGCAATCCATGGAAACAAGCCTGTGAAGTCCCAGGGACAAAGCAGCAGAAAGAAAGCCTGCCACCAGGGAATCAATCTTTTCCACTCTACCGGCAAAGGGCGCATCAAGAAAGACAAAGCTGATCTCATCGGAGAATGTGAAGGCAAGAACCGGAGCTGGCCCAAAATTTAAAAAAAAGCGCTCTACAGCGCATGCCATCGATCGGGCAAAATCGATATCATAGGGTTTAGCGCTTTCTTCCAGCACATTTTTGAAACCTCTTCCGTCCGCTCTTACTACGAGCGGTGCGCGAGCACCTAGGCTGGAATAAATCTCCCAGCTAGTCGACTTTGCGTTGATCCTTTGCATTTCTTGTCAGGTGCCGAATGATTACTATATCGCCAACTGCAGTAACCCAGCGATAGGGTATTACGATCCCCTTGCCCTTTTGATCAAATAGCTCCCGGTTCACGTCTCCCAAAGCCAGGCCGCTCACCACGCCGTTCTCAGGGTCAAGTACGGCATCTTCCACCCTGCCCACAAAGATGCCTTTTTGAGTATAAACATCCTGGTCCAGGAGCGATGTGATCTCTACATTCATAGAATCCATAATAAAATTCGTGTATTGGATATTAACTTTGCTCTGGAAAGATGACCTTTATGCAAATCCTTCAGGCTCGACTGAGGAGAAATACGATATGCTGCGTTAGCTTATCCGCGAAGCATAGAGCTTTGCGGACCATTGACATGTGCTACCGGATGAAAAAGCAGGCAAACCGGTCGCCCTCAGGAGCCGGCATATCCAGACGGATAATTCGGATCATATCCAGGATAGTTATTCCAGGGATCGTAGCTGGACTTTCCATCAGAAAGAAGGCTATAGATATTATATCCAGGATAATATCTCGTGGGAAACCCAGTGGCAAATCCTGTGGAGTATTGGCTCAGGTTCTGAAGCTTATTCTGTCCGTAAGATGGCTCGCTTTTGTTGTATCCCAAGTCAAAATGAGACGTATAGTAGTCATCCGGGTATTTGAGCGTTCCATTGGTGATAGAAAAACCCCTCGGAGATCCGCCCCAACTCCAGAGACCGCCAGCAGTCGCAAATTTGCTATCATTAGACGGCACTTTGCCCTTGGCATCTGATGCTGGTGATGCAGACGATAAAGAGGGCGGAGCGTTCTGAGAAGCTGGGCTGTTGCTATCTACATATTGCCATACAACCCCAACCCCGGACAGACAAAGCATGAGGATGGCGAAAAAGGCAGGGAAGATCCTTTGTCTGCACATCTTTTCGACCCGCATGTATGGACCTACGTCCTTTGGTTAGGTCTTATAGCATAAAAGTCATGTGGTAAATCAAGAGCTGCTGCAAGCCGGTACTACCTATAATATTCAATCGTAACAGGTAGATCTATAATACAGAAAAGAAAGATTGCATGGATATGGAAAGGACATCTTCTTTTGCCGGGTCCTTTAGAGGGGGTAGCAAAAGGTGATAGTAGTTGGCATTTGCGGCAGTCCCAGAAAGGCCGGAAATACAGAGTTTCTCCTAAATGAGGCCCTGGCAGTGGCTAAAGAGAGAGGCTTTGAGACGGATAGGCTGCTTATTTCAGAGATGAGCGTTGATTTTTGCAATGACTGCGGGGATTGCAGCAAAGGAAAATCCTGTCCAAAAGAGGACGATATGAGGCAAATCCTCCCCTCGCTGGAGAGAGCAGACGGTATAATTATCGCGACGCCGGTCTATTTCGGAAGCGTAACAGCTCAGCTTAAAGCAATCTTCGACAGGACCATACCGCTACGCAGGCAGGGCTTTCGTCTCAAGAATAAGGTGGGCTGCGCCATCAGCGTTGGGGGAGCAAGAAATGGCGGCCAGGAGAAGACATTGGAGACAGTGCATTCCTGGATGCACATACACGGCATGATAGTAGTAGGAGATGATGCCCACTTCGGAGGCATTGCCGTTCGGCCTGCGGCGGAAGATCGCATTGGCAGAAAAACGGTCGTCGCGAGCGTCAACAAGCTTTGCGATCTACTGGAGAGGACAGAGAATAAGAAGAGTTGCTGGGGCGGAGATTGATGAGCCGCTTTGGCATCTTTACAGGCATTGAACATCCTCAGCCGGCTTAACCTGTCTTGCTCTATGGCGCTCTTATCCAAAAGGCCTTTCATAGCCCAGGTTCTTGAAATCCGGTTCAAAGCAGGTTACTTCGATTTCAGAATCGCTATTGCCGTCAACGCTGGTGTGCCTGACCTGCTCAAGCTGCCAATATCAGGGATAAAATCTTGAAGCATGCGTTTTAGCAGAAATAGTGCTGTTAGCAAGAGGATGATAGTTTGTGCCTGTGGCACCAGACTATCAATCCTCTCTAATCGGGGCTTTAGAAAAGCTGAGGCTGATCTTGAGGGTCAACTATACGCCAGAGATTATCTTCCCGTCCGTTTCCAAAGATATCTCCGGGGGCTTGGTCCCTGGAAGAGAAGTAAAGCGGCCAGCCCTTGAATGTGGTCTGCTTTGAGCCATCAGTTCTGGTTATAGTGGCAAAGTCCGCCGTTCTCAGACTATCAGGTACGGTTATTATCTCAACGTAAAAGGGCGGCCACTTGGAGGCGCAATCGTCATAACAGGTGCTGGCACCACCTGCGCTGCCGTCGTCTGAGAAGTAATAAAGAGCGAAACCACTCTGGTTTACCAGATAGTAACCCTGAAACTTATTTGTCGTGAGGTTCACGCTGTAATTGCTCTCAGCCAGAGCCGAGATCGAGATAATCGATACTGCAAGGAATAGGAGCACAAGCTTGTAGCTTCGTGACATGTTTTTCACCGCCGGTCTCTTATCGGCCAGATAATTAAGCATTTGCCATTGGTCAGGATGAGAAAAATAGGATTTGCCCAGCCGAATCACACAGGGTGGCAGACCCGCAGGGCATATAGACCTTGATTTTGGCATCCGCAAATTTTGCTGAGCCTACAAATTTCTTTCTGCCAAGGCCCCCGAATCTATGTTTACAAACTTAAACGCCTTCCCACAGCTTTTATACTTCTTACTACTATTATGAGCATATACGAGATGCGACTTATGAGCTTTCTGATAGATCCTCCGTTACTTTTGCTGCCATGCCTGCTGGACATAGGTAAGGTAAGTAATTTTTATTTTGAGCTGAGAAGGAAGCTCTTCCACTTTTTTTTCGGCCTTTTCCTCATATTAATTCTGCTCTATTCAGGCAGAATGAATCTAATAATTTTTCTCAGCTGCTTTCTCATCTTCGGCTGCATAATGATTTTATTGATGCAAAAAGGCCAGAAGATTCCTATTGCTGATTGGCTTGAAGAGACATTCGAGAGAAAGAACGTTAAGTTTCCCGGCTATGGAGCCCTCTGGTATGTTGTGGGTGCGCTTCTTTTGGCTCTTTTTCTGGGCAATGCCCATGAGATTGCCGCCGCTATTGTGGTTTTGGCCGCCGGAGACTCAGCCGCTACTATTTTCGGCATCCTGGGTCTTCACTCCCTTCCCTATAACCGGAGCAAA
Source organism: uncultured Methanotrichaceae archaeon (assembly GCA_964633785.1). GTDB lineage: Archaea > Halobacteriota > Methanosarcinia > Methanotrichales > Methanotrichaceae > Methanothrix. Next base: position 4,681 of record CAZWHG010000066.1, on the reverse strand, counting down.
ACGCTGGAAGGATCATTTGCATTTTTTGTTTTTTCCCTATCGGCTTGTTTGTTTGTGGGATGGATTGGCATAGCGTTGGCAGCAATAGCAGCTGCTGTGGAAAGCCTTGCCACCCCGTTGGATGATAACCTCTTAATACCCGTAACAGCTATTCTATTTTTTACAATCGCTTAATTGTCTTTCATCCTATGCGATGTAAGAGACGCTGGAACGATCAAAGCCAGCCACCAACTCCAGTCCTTCATCTTCCGGCTTCCAGGATACATCTGGGTAGGCCAGGTGCTTGATGAACTCGCTGCTGCTTGATGCCATCTGCGCGGCCAGATGATCTTCTCCCAGAGCTTCTTTCGTGATCGCAAAGACCTTTGACCTTACATCTGCCTCATCCAGGTAACCCAGGGAATGGATGTATTCGTGCAATAGTACATGAAAGACATAAGGCTTGTAGAGCTCAGGGCGTGTCTCCTTGATCCTTTGCAGCGGGATCTTGTTGAGGACGATGACATTGGTGCCTGTGGTAAAGAAGCCTCCGAAAAAGCCCTGCGGATGGTTTCCCAGGTTGGCCATACCCAGCATCAGACCTCCCCGGCTCTTGCCCATGCTCTTCAAGACTAATGATTTGACCAGTTCGAATATATCCGGCAGGGACTTTGCTTCATCTAGCCGGGTGCGATAATCAGTGATCATTAAATACAAGTGGACCAGTCTAAGTATATAATACTAACCATAGGTTACTAATGATTGGTGAAGCAGAAGGCAAAGGTGCTAAAGACCTACCTTCATTTATCTTTACTCTTTTGCTGCAAGAGCCCTTTCTCAAGACCGATTTCCAACCAGGCCCAGGCCCAAATTATGGCCTCAAAAGCTCTTATGAGGTCTCCCTTCCCCAAAAAGTACTGGCAGTCGTGGATGTATGCTGTTATGTTCTCCAGGAACTCTCCGTCTCCTGATACCCTCTCGTATAGATCACACGCCTTCTTCTGCCATTTCACAGTCTCGGCGCGCAGATCTTCTTCCAATTTTCCTTCTGCGCTTCTTCTGGTAGCGCAGACTTCAGGAGGCTCTTGTGACTCTTCTGGATTTCTTCCCGGGAATCCTTTTTCTAGGTTCATTTCAGTCTCGATGGGTTAATATTTGCTGGGTGCAGTAATCGCCGTGATAGCTCCAGAATTGTCTGACTTTGTTACACTGGTCACCCGACTCTCGCTTACCTCAACATCAACCATCGTCTTGACAGCGTAGCCTTCCGCCCTCAGTCGCTTTACACCGTCGCCCCGCTTTACTACTACTACCACATCTTTGACAATGGCACCCGCGATCTTCAAGGACTTGAGCACGGCAAGAAGCGTTCCGCCTGTGCTGATGACGTCATCTACTATAATGACACGGTCGCCCTTATTTATGCCATTCAAGAAGAGCTGCGACTTGGAGTAACCGGTCACCTGGGAAACCTCGATCTCGCCGGGCAGACCATATTTGCGTTTTCTTATTATCACCAGGGGGATGTCGCAAATAATGGAAAGACCGATGCCTATGGGAATTCCCATGGCTTCCACTGTTACAATTTTATCTACCTCCAGATCGGCAATACGCATAATATGGCCGGTAATCTCCCGAATCAGCTCCGGTTTGACTTCGGGCACTCCATCAGTGATGGGATGTATGAAGTAGTTGTATTCTCCTCTCTTGAAGATCGGAGCTTCCAGTAATGATTTCGTAAGCCTTTCCAACATTATAGAGCCTCAACGCTTTATACTCTTTTATCAGGGAAATAAAGGTGTTGGATGGTAAGAAAGTTGAATTTCTCCCGAGCCAAAAGGACCATGAGAATTGAGCTTCCTAACTTGATTGAACCGACGCGTTCAGGCTGAAGCTAAAGCTGGCTTTGCAGCTATCCTATCACAGAAAGCGTTGACCTGTGCTTCATCCATGTTATTTTTGGGAATGACCATGACTTGATATCCATCGCTCTCAAGCCTGTTTATGAGGTCTCGAAACTGGCTCATGGCTACTTTGACCTGTTTAGTCAGATCCGGCATCTTCAGAATGACTATCTTGATTGAAGGAATAACCGCATCCACAACATAGCCCCATCGTGTGGGACGATGCATAAGCACAACTATCCCTCTGCGCCCCAGCTCAGAGATTATGCCATCAAACTTCACTATATCTTGCGTCTCAGTTTGTTTCATTTAACTCTACCTCATGCCCAATTTATAATTCGTCCTAATCAATTTTCATTATTTTTTTCCGTTATAGCAAAAATTGAGAGGGCATAAAGCATTCGCATTCATTCATGATTTCCGTTATAAACGGATGCAGCCCTCTTGCAATAGATAATTGAGAAATATCGAATATTTAGTATCTACCAGGTGATCGAGCAGGTCTATGCTTCTGATAGCATTCGCTGCAGTATACCGGCCGGGATCCATCCGGCTTGAAGGGCACTTGTGTCTGTTTGCCACATTCTGAACAGGTAACATCTGTCATTTCTCTTGGACCGCTATTGTAGCCACTTCTGCTGCTACCGCTGTTTTCATATTTTCTCTCAAACATTTAATTCACTTACCTTTTGGATCGATTCAAGGAATCGAAGCTGCTCTGAAAACATCTCAACAAATATCTTTGAATCAACGAATCCAGCATCACTTAAAGAACCGCTCAACTTATATACTTATTGGTTAAACCAAAAAATTTATTTATGCTGTCTGTTCATCCATACTTTACTATGCCTTCTTCCTCTTTTGCTACCTTCTCTTAGTAATTATAGAGAGTATATCACTGTCTCTGAGCTCATGATCCAGCCCTACTGATTGACCTGGGAACTTGGCACTCTTGCCCCAGACCAGGGCATATCGGAAAAGATTAACAAAGTCACGATGAAGATGCTCGCAAACCGATTTGACGCTGCTTCCGTCCAGGAGCACCAACGGCTCTTCCAGGTCTGCTTTTCCCCCTTTTGGCTTGAGATAGACGCGAATGAAGCCTAGCCGATCGTAAATAAGATCCTTTAGCTCCTCAAGGCCCTGGGTTGTGGCGCAGGAGAGGGGTAGATAATCCCTTCCGAGGTCTTCTTTGATTCTGCTCTCCACATCTCCAAATCGGAGGTCGAATTTATTTATGGCCACAACAGATGGGATATAGACTCTGTTTCCTGCCAAGAAATCCACCAGGCTGTCGGTATCTATGTCTTCGCGAATTGTGACATTTGCATTGACAATTCCATAGGCTCGAATGATATCCGCGACCTCAAACTCAGTCATGTGGGTGAGCTTCACAGTGCTGCGTATGATTATGCCACCCTTCTTATCCGGTGTTATGTGAATATTAGGAGGTTGTTTGTCCAGCCGGATTCCTGCATCATAAAGCTCACGCTCCAGAATATTCAGCTTGTAGTTGAAAACGTCACCTAATAGTAATATTATATCTGCGGCACGAGCGGCTGTGATGACCTCTCTGCCCCGACCCTTGCCCTTGGCGGCTCCTTTGATGATGCCGGGCATATCAAGTATCTGGATTTCAGCGCCTTTATATTTCATGATCCCAGGAATGACCTCAAGGGTAGTGAATTGGTATGCAGCAACCTCTGATTTGGAGGCGGTCAGGTGATTGAGCAGGCTTGACTTTCCAACCGATGGAAAGCCTACCAGGGCCACAGTTGCATCTCCAGACTTCTTGATGTAGTATCTTCTACCTCCGCCGCCCCCTTTGATCTTCTGAAGTTCTTGCTGAGCCTTTAGCTTCGCAATCTTGGCCTTGATCTTGCCCAGATGGTGCTCAGTAGCCTTGTTCTTCTGAGTGTTAAAGATCTCTTCTTCCAGTGCCTTGATCTGTTCCTCGATGGTTGCCATTTATTGTCCTCATAATCTGCCAAGAACAGCACGCTTTGCCATCAGCTTGAAGTGTCCTTGGTTTCGTAGCAGTAAATGAGGCTCCCCCTTTATAAGGTATGGGTTTGCACTTCTGGCATTAGAAGAATATTGACGCCGGACTATGCCCGGGCCCGGCAAATCTCTCTCGCCATGCTTCGCCCGAGGTCACTCCTGAGCAACTTGCCCCACTATTGGCCAGTAGCCCGAGAACACGATCTTGTAGAGATTGAGGTGTATGTTTCATCCCAGGCCCACCACGGGCAAGATATTGCGCTGCAACAACATCATATTTTTTTAAACCGTTAGCCTAACCGAAAAGTAATTATTCACTAATGTTAATCATACCATTTGGCCCGAACTACTTGCTTTCCCTCCCAAGCAGCGAGAGGTTTTCGGGCTTATTTCTTCGAATGGCTTTATTGATCCAAGCATTGACATTTTCGGGATCTATGTAAGTGGCATTTTCGTATGCTAAAAGGGCCGGTACATCGGAGCCATTGACACTCAGTTCATAACTTTTTATCCAGTCCTCTGCGCTCACCTGTGCGGTAATCGGGACAGTAAGCAACAAGTGAACCATCAGCACTAAAAGAGATGCTATGACCAGATCTTGCCCTCTGCAGCATATGAATCCAGCCTCCACTACTTTGTGTCTTGCAGACAAACCATAACCTCCTTTTTCAGGTTAAGGGCATAAGGATGTGCCCTGATCATATAGGAAAATGGACACCCCCCTCTTATACCGTTAAAAACCATTTATAGTTTTTAACGCAACTTTTTTAAACTAAAAGCGCATATCCGTAATCATG
>CAZWHG010000065.1:0-12900 GCA_964633785.1 uncultured Methanotrichaceae archaeon | reverse complement strand
CGGAAAGTTGCCGAAGGTATCCCAGTACTTGAGACCATGATAGCTGGGATCCGGCTCTGTAAATTCGGGAAACTTTCCGCGAGACCAGTCGAACTTGCCGGAGTCCACAATAATGCCGCCGATGGAGTTTCCGTGGCCGTTGATGAACTTGGTGGCAGAATCAACGATTATGTCTGCGCCGTATTCAATTGGTCTGACTATGCCAATCCCCACAGTGTTGTCCACAACAAAGGGAAGGCCCTCATCATGGGCGATCTTGGCGATCTTCTCGAAGTCGGGCACGTCGAGCTTGGGGTTGCCTATGGTCTCGGCGTAAATGGCCCGGGTCCTGGCAGTGATGGCTTTCTTGAACTCTTCCGGCCGGGAGGAGTCCACGAATATAACCTTTCGGCCAAGCTTGGGGAAGGTGTAATGGAATAGCTCATAAGTGCCGCCGTAAAGGTTGTTGGCGGAAACGATTTCATCTCCCACCTGGGTGATGGCCAACAGCGCCAGGGAGATAGCGGCCTGGCCGGATGCCACCGCTAGAGCGGCGGTTCCGCCTTCTATGGCGGCAATGCGTTTCTCGAAGACATCACTGGTAGGGTTCATGATCCTGGTGTAGATGTTGCCCAATTCCTTCAGGGCAAAGAGATTCGCCGCGTGTTCCGTGTTCTTAAAGACGTAGGAAGCGGTCTGGTAGATGGGAACAGCCCTTGATCCCGTGGCGGGATCCGGCGACTCCTGGCCGGCATGAACCGCCAGGGTGCTTAGCCCGAATATTTTCTCGCTCATTTGAATCCTCTCTAATTAACTAATATTCAATCCATACTTGCCCGCTATATTCAGGAATACGTCTGATGTATATTTTATTTGGTCCCAGGTGAGGCCATAGGTGTTTAGCTTCCAGGTGCGCGTAGCGCCGGCGAACTCGCCGACGACTCCCCTGTCTTTCAGTTCGTCACTGAAGAAAAAGCCACGTCGCTTATGCGTCTTGGCAACCACATCAAAGCTTGCCGTAGTGTCCACTTTGGTCAGAGTATGCCTTCGCGGCCACTCGCTCAGAACCTTTGAGCCCTGGATGCGCAAGAACTGCTCCAGGAGGTAGTTTGATTTTTTAATCTCTTCGTCCCACAGAATTGTCCTCGCCTGAACACGTGGGAAGGAGGCGATCATGGAGAGAAGAGTTGCACCCATTAATGTGCATCCCATATTCTCCACCTCCTTTATGCCGAATTTCCGTTGGGTCAGGTCTCCGATCATCTGCGTTGTCCTGAAGACCTTGGGAGCCCATTCATCCGTTGTTGCCAGAACGCCAGAAGGAGCCACAGAGGCCATGCTTTTATGGCCTGAGCCGACGATGAAATCGGCGCCAATTCTGTGGCCGTCAACAGGCATTACTCCCACGGTATAGGCTCCGTTATACATAAACGGGATGCCGTACTCTTTGGCTACTTTAGCTATGCCGTAGACGTCGTGCTCATTAGCAAACTGATAGTCAAAGTGATCGATCATAATCAGCGCCGGAAGCTTTCCTGTTTCTCTTTTAACGTCCTCTATCTTCAATGCGGTTGAATCTGCCGTAACTATGTGATTCTCGTCCTGAGGAACTTCTCTGACCACTCCGCCGGCAACCTCAACTGCCAGGAACTCGGTATAATGTGCCAGAGAAGAGACAATCACGCTGTCACCTTTCTCCACAATGGACTGAGTTACTGCCTGAAATCCCCTGCGAGCACCGGGGACGACCCGAGCCTGATCCATGTTCAGGAACTTGGCCAAATCCTGGTGGAACTCTTCAATGGGTGGCCGGGTGATTTTATCGAGCCGGAAGGGCTTTCGGCAGTAGTCGCAGGTAGAGTAGCCATCTCCATAAGATATAATGGCCTTGCGGGCCTCGGGCGTAAGCCTGCCCGCTGCCTGGATGGGATGGATGTTTATAAACTCCTCTTCCCTGGTCCTTGGTTCGAGCTTTCCTACTCTGTTGCAGGCGGGTTTGCCTTCACCATTCTCTAAGTCGGAGATGATGCTCTTAATCCTCGTAATAGTGTTCGAAAACTCTCCTTGCTGCAATTCATCAAAACCTGCAGGTAGTGATTGCCTGAAGATCTCTCTGATATCCTCCAGGGCAAAGAGTGCCTCAAATGTTTTCTGAATCTGTAGACTCTTTCTGGATTCGTGCACTTTTTTTCGGCCTCCATATATCGAAGGAAGTGTTAGCTCGCGATTCGCGTCTCCTGCTGGACACACTATTGGCCTGCTCTTATTGGCTCATGCCCAGTCCGCAATTGTGAATAGTGCATTAACGATTGTTATGCCATATTAAGCTATTCTTCAGGGTTCCTACAATTGTAGGCAGTTGGACCTTGAGAACAGGCCTTTTAAACTTTATAGCTAACTTATTTAAGAACTGAGATTGAGGCAAAATTTGGCTTTAAGAAGACTCTTAAATCCTGGCCGCTCGCCAAGGGCAAGGATCCTCCTCCCGGCCGACAAGCCCCCTCTATCAAAATGCAGAGCCAGCCTGTCGATCTCCTCGAATTAGGCCATTGGCTGTCAGGATCCTGATCAGGGGGACAAAGATCCAATGTATTCAGCTTAGGTCGCCGTGCGGAGCACATCCGGTAATAGATCGAGCCCTTTCCTTCCCGACTTCCCCAAGTGCTTGAGTGCAACATGGAACACAGGGCTCAGGGCCAAAACGGCCAATGCGTACTGCTCGGCCTCGAAAGCATATCCTCACAATGGATTGGGCTGATCATGCCGTCGCCGTCAGGGAAGCCCGAAGGGCCGACGGCTTGATCTGCCCAGACAGCCTTTGTAGCTAATTTTCTGGAGCGGTGTGGGGCGAGATCATTTAGATTATTGGCCGCTCAAGTAACTCAGTCTCGATTCCAGCCTTGGAGATTCTGATAATCCTGATCTTTGCAGGAGAGTGACAGAGCCTCGAACATTTATCTAAATTGAATTTCATCTACAATTAAACATCCCTATGTGGCGCAATATCGCAGCCCGTGCACGGCAGGCACATAGTTTCAGCCAGATCAGCTCGAAGACCGTTCTCCTCCAGCACTTTTCTGGTAATCCTGGCAAGCTTGAGAAGCCTTTCGGCTGACGGCCTCTTGACTTCGGCTTCCCCCTTTCTTAATGGATGGGGCGATATTGGCCTTAAATTGGGTATAACGCCCATCTCTGCCAGCCTGGTTACTCCCTCCACAACGCATTCGTCGCTCTCGCCCAGACCCAGTATGAAGTTTGATGAGACCCTGTTTTTTCCGAAGATCTTCACGGCCTCCTCCAGGGACTTGAGAATATAATTTAACATCAGTCCCGGGCAAACCCTGGCGAAGATCTCCTGGTCCATGGTCTCAACATTGTATTTTATCTCCGTTGCGCCGGCTTGCTTTAGCTCCTCTGAGGATGTATCTGTAGGATAAACCGAAACGCCAATTGGCAAATCATATAGCGCCCTCAGGGCTTTCACAATCGATACCGCTTTCCTGACCTCGTCTTCGGGCGACTTTTCCACGCCACTGGTGAGAGAAATGGCTCTTAGCTGCCCTGTGCGTTTGGCTTCTTCTACGAGTCGCAGGATCTCATCGGGAACCTTTACCTCTCCGCGAAGTTTTGGAACCGGGCAGAACCTGCAATCATAAATGCAGCGGCCGCTTATAGTCAGATAAGCCTGCTCGGGACAGTGGCTGAGTGCTGGCTCTAGCTTACCGGTGACGATTGGTTTTCCGTCTTCAATAATCACGACATCCGTGCAACATCTGATCACTTTGAGCGGAGAGTTCTTGTTGATGGACAGCCTCACCCTGTGGCCGCCTGATTTGAGGAAGAAAGACTCCAGACCGGCCCCTGGTCCCGCGCTGGGTGTGGTGGTCCTGGTAGCCTCCCGCAGCAGGTCCTCGTCGATATCAGCACTGCCGATGCTTACCAGCAGGGCCTTGATTTCGGCATTCATCTCCATGATTGTGCCCCCTAATTAATTTTCCAGATGAGATACAATTAATTCACAATTGTGAATAGGTCATTTCAGGCTGATTGGATATATAAAGAAAAGTAATGCGGCAAAAGTTCCATAGCATACACAGCAGAGATGCCTTGATTCCTGAATTTGAATAGTCAATGCTTCCAGCTCAAACAACCTCTTGCTGCACTTTTATATCGCGTCTTCCCGATACACAGGTTAGATCCTCGCATCCCACGATCTGCCCGTCCCGCAGCGTATACATCTTCTGCGCCTGGCGGGCCAGGTCCAGGTTGTGGGTCACTATCACCAGCGTCAGACCCTTGCGACTGAGATCCCGGAAGAGATCGAAGATCATCTGCGAGGTTGCACCGTCCAGGTTGCCAGTGGGCTCATCTGCCAGTATGATTCGAGGATCATTGATCAGTGCCCGGCCGATGGCTACGCGCTGCATCTCGCCGCCCGAAAGTTGCCCGGGCAGATGATCGCCCCTGTCGGAGAGCCCAACCATCTGCAGGACCTCGTCAATCCTGTTTCTGTTCCCTTTCTTCTTGCTGAAGAGCAGAGGCAGCTCTATGTTCTCTCGCGCGGTCAGCGTAGGCATGAGGTAGAACTGCTGGAAGACGAAGCCGATATTCTCCCGACGCACCTTTGCCAAATCTCTCTCTTTCAGCCCACTCGTCTCGGTTCCATTCAGCCGCAGGCTTCCGTGGGAGGGTACGTCCAGGCAGCCCAGCACATTGAGTAGGGCCGTCTTGCCGGAGCCCGAGGGGCCGATGATGGAAACAAACTCGCCATCGCTTACCTGGAAGTCCACGTTCCTGAGGGCATGAATCTCCTCCTGCCCCGACAATAGGTCTTAAGCAAGCTCTTGGCCTCAATTATGCCGCTCATTCTACACCCCCTCGGATAGCCTCCATGGGCGAGAGCCGGGACGATATGATAGCTGGATACAGCCCGCAGATGAAGCCCAGTATACCTTCAATCAGGCTCGATCCCACGATGGCGGAAACAGTGCCTATGGCACCCCCTGCAATTGTGATGAATACCGTCTCCGCCAGAACCATCTTGCCGATGTCCAGGCCTGAGGCCCCGATGGCCTTCATCATGCCGAACTCTCTGGTCCTTTCGTTCACGGACATGAGCATGGTATTGATGATGCCAAAGGCGCTGATGATCAATGCAATAGCGATGACCATAAGCAGGAGCGACCTGGCTGAACCTGCCAGGTTCATGATGGTGCCCATGATCTGGGTCATGGTGACAACCTGAATGTCTGGGATCTTCTCCATCTCTTCTGAGACCTTTTCGATCTGGCTCAGATCCTCGACCTTGACGGCAATGGTGGTGAGCATTCCTGTCTTATGGAAGACCCGCTGCGCATCGGCCAGAGGAACGAAATGGAACTGATCGTCCTGGTCTCCTGTTCTATCCAGGATGCCGATGATGGTAAAGTTCTTGAATGGTCCGGCAGGCAGTATCGACCCTACTGTTAAGTTCTCCTTGTCTGCCAGCCCCCTGCCTACAAGCATGACGTTGCTCTCTTCGTCTGTGAAGTACCTGCCCTGCACCCTCCACCAGGGCTTCAGCTCTCTCACCTCATCTATATTTATGCCAAAAACCACATGGGGAACGTCCTTGCCTGTCTTGGCATCCTGCCGGATGAATTGCTGCATGAGCATGGGCGTTGCCAGCCCGATCCCATCGATGCTACTCACGTTTTTGAGATCCGTTGCTGTGAGATACTTGGGAATCACTCCACCGTGCAGGATCAATGATGCCGCCTCGTAGGGACAGCCTTTGGGCACGGCCAGGATGTGAACGCCCAGGCTGCCCATCTCCTTATTCAGCTCTTTTTCGTACCCAGAGTTAAGGGACAGAAGGCTGAATAGAACGGTAATGGCGATGGCCACGCCTAATACCGTCAGAAATGTCCTCCCCCTCCGTCGCAGCAGGTTCTTTGCCGCCAGAGTGAGGAAATTCATCTGTAGATCTCTCCATCTATCTCCACGATCTTGCCGATCATGGTGGGGTCCCCATTCTTGGTGGTCACTTTTCCGTACACCTTGGCATTAGAGCCGCTCTTTTGGGGAATGACGAAGTTGCTCGGCAGGATATTTACGTACAGACTTGCGCTTTCATCATTAAGGATGAACCAGCAGCCTGAGGCACATTCAATCTCGATCTTTCCCTGAATCACAACATCTTTGCCATCGTAGGCAGGCTCATTCGCAGCCTGGACCGCTTGCACTGCCATGGCAATCAGAGTTATCAGAATCAAAACTCCCGCCAATCGGTTCCATTTCATTCGTCTTCACCTTCATGCTTAACAAATTTGCACTAATCTTACATCGATATGAACCGCTCTCAGTTCACAATAGTTAAGTAATCGCCTTAGCTTATGACGATTTGGATTCAGGCAAATTCGTGTGGATTTTCAATGGAAAATTAGGCATATATTGAGCATAGATAAACATTGCATTTGCTTCATTGTGTCTATATTTCTTCATTTTATGCGCAAACGCCCTCGAATGGACCGCGCTTCTGTAAGCCCTTCGTAAGGAAATCGCTTTTCGGAGGAGATGAGATCTATTTGCATTCTCTGAGCTTCTTTTCAATTTCCGCTTTCATTTGCTCCAAGCGGCCTTTTTCCATGTTTGCTTTGTCGCAGTGCGATGCCACTTTTGGATTGCAGAGTAATGGAATGTCCATGGCCATTTCATTGCCGCAATCCGTAAGTATTAGTGCATCTTATGCAATAGATGAGAAGCAGAGGTGCCGGGGTGACTGACCGGCTAAGTGCGCGGCTGCAGACCGCGAGAATTGGGTTCGACTCCCGACCCCGGCCTCATGAAAATCCAAAGTACCATGACTGGAAATAAAGAGAATTTCCAGCCCATACATAATAATCGCATCAATTTATTTGTCTGCGGTCCCACTGTTTATGACAATTCGCATATCGGTCATGCCAGAACCTACATCGTCTTTGATGTGGTGGCACGCTATCTCAAATACAAGGGCTTTAGCGTCTTCTACCTGCAGAATATTACCGATGTCGATGACAAGATCGTCCAGAGAGCTGCAGAGACGGGTGCCTCGCCCCGGTTGCTGGCGAGGAGGTTCGAGCAGAGATACCTGGAGGACATGCGGGCGCTTGGCGTCACCAACGTCAGCTATTATGCTCGCGCCACCGAGCACATCCCAGAGATCATCATCCAGATAGAGAAATTGTGGGAGTTGGGCTTTGCTTATGAGACACAGAGCGGCATCTATTTCGATGAATCGCGTTTCCAGGATTTTGGCAAATTGTCGCATCAGAGTGTTGAGGATTTGAAGAAACACAGGATAGAGCCGGATCCGACCAAGAGAAATCCGGGTGACTTCTCTCTCTGGAAAAAGAGGCAAGATGGAGTTGAGGTGACCTGGGACTCACCCTGGGGACTGGGCCGGCCCGGATGGCATATCGAGGACACAGCTATCACTGAGACTTACTTCGGGGCGCAGTATGATATCCACGGCGGAGCTATGGACCTTATCTTCCCTCACCACGAAGCGGAAATCGCCCAGATGGAGGCGACATCCGGGAAAAAGCCGCTGGTGAGATACTGGATGCATACCGGCTTCCTTAATGTTAAGGGCGAGAAGATGTCGAAATCGCTCGGCAACTTCACGACTATTCGAGATATGCTGCAAAAATATGAGGCTGATGCCTTCCGATTCTTCGTTCTTCTGGCGCACTACAGAAGTCCCATTGACTTTTCCGAAGAGGCTCTGGAACAGGCTCAAAAAAGCCTGGAGCGGATACGCCAGGCTGCGAGGATCATTGAGGAGCAATTGGAAACAGCTCCCGAGCTAGAGTCCTCTCTGCCCGAACCGTTGGATCCCAGCATAGATCCTGACGTTGCCGAAGCTAAAGCCAGGTTTCTGGAATCCATGGATAATGATTTCAATACGCCTTATGCCCTGAGAGCTGTCTTCGACCTGGTGAGGGAAGTAAACCGTCGCATTAATGAGAAGGCCATCTCAAGAAAGGGATTGCAGGATGCAAGTGAGCAGCTTCGGGAATTTGGAGAGATCCTCGGCCTCGGTTTCTATGCAGCAGGCAAAAAGTCGCCGGGAAAAGCAGAGGTGATAACTGGCAATCTGATAGAACTCCTGATCGAGATGAGGCAGAAGCTGCGCGAGAAAAAGGAATGGCAGCTTGCTGACGAGATTCGAGCCCGTCTGAATGAACTGGATATAGTCGTTGAGGACGTGAAGGCTGGCGGGAGAAAATACTCTCTTAAAGGTTGACGTAGACGAAAGAGAATTGACTATCTCTCGCTCAATTCTCTGGCTTCGATTCTCCAGTTCCTTCTGATCGCTGCCCACTTCCTATCCCTTTCTTGGATAATCTGTTCTACATCCCCATCCGACAGGTGCCTAAATCTACCTTGACTGGAAAGGGAATCCCTCACCGATGCGAATTCCTTTGGATTCCTGTTTAAAATGAACTCGCCTTTTTCCCATTCCGCCAGATACCACAGGCCGCTGTCCACCACTTCCTTGCCGAGATCAATGGCACTGTCGGAGGACGTGCCCCATCCAGTCGGGCATGGCGCAAATATATGTATGTAGGATGTCCCGCCTACTGACTTTGCTTTGTTTACCTTATGGAGCAAATCATGAATGTAGCCGACGCTGGCCGTGGCTGCATATTCAATGCCGTGGGCGGCAACGATCTCAAACATGTTCTTCTTCCGGGTCTGCGAGCCTCGAATTCTTTTTCCGGCCGGGGTAGTGGTAGTCCTGGCTCCAAAGGGGGTGAGGCTGCTTTTCTGGATTCCAGTATTCATGTAGGCTTCATTGTCATAGCAGATGTAAATCACTCGATCACCCCGATCAATGGCCCCGGAAAGCGCCTGCAGTCCTATATCGGCAGTCCCACCATCACCGGCAATGCCCACCACATGGAAATCCTGTAGTCCAAGGGCTTTTGCCCCTGCGGCAATTCCGGACATCATGGAAGCCGTTCCTGCAAACGTGGATATCAGAGCATTGTTGGCGAAGCAGAGCTGGGGGTACATAAATCCTACAGCAGACATGCAGCCTGCCGGGACGACGGCAAAGGTCCTCTCCCCCAGGACTTTCATGACAAGCCTGGTGGCGGTGCTTCCTCCGCAGTCGGCGCATGCCTTATGCCCGTAAAAGAATTCTTTATCTGTTATGGTTTTTGCATTTATTGTTTTCGGATTTGCTGTATCTATATCGGCAATTTTTGCTGCGCAGTCACTCATCAAATAGCCACTCCGAGATTGATAAAAATCACGCGTTTCTTCTCTTTTCTCAGCAGGTCATCCTTGAGGTGCCCGAACATCTTCCGGATATCATGCCTGGATATGTCCCGGCCGCCCAGCCCGGCAATGAAGTCCAGCGCTAATACTCCAGTACGGGCTTTGGACAGTGCTGAGTTAACATTGGTGAAGACTGTACCCTCATATCCAAATGAGATATCCTTATCGATAACGCCAATTGCCTTTACGTGAGTGGAAAGGTCCATGATCTCCTTTTCCGGAAAGGGCCTCATGAAACGGATCTTCAGCAGTCCAGCCTTACAGCCTTCCTCTCTCAGCTCATCCACCACTGCCCGGCAGGTTCCGGTGATGCTCCCCAGGGTGATCATCACCATCTCGGCATCGTCACATCTGTACTCTTCCGTCATTCCCCCGTATTTCCGTCCGAAATGACTATAAAAGGATTCATCCACTTCAGAGATGACCTTTATGGCATCCAGCATCGCCTTATGCTGCTGGTACTTGAATTCCATATTGTCTGCCGGACCTGTGCTGAATGCCATATTTTTGGGGTTGTCCAGGTCCAGTTTATAGGGCGTTTCGAAAGGTGGCAAAAACGCATCAGCCTGCTCGATTGTCGGAACATCTACCGTTTCATAGGTGTGCGTCAATGCAAAACCATCCAGGTTTTCCATCACCGGCGTGAGAACCTTTCCATTCTCTGCGATGCCATAAGACTGCAAAACCATATCCAGGCTCTCCTGGGCATCCTCAACATACACCTGTATCCATCCGCAGTCCAGAAGCGAAAGCGAATCCCGCTGGTCCCCGTAGATGCTCCAGGGCAATGCCCGCGATCGGTTGGCGTTCATCATACAGATAGGAAATCTGCCGCCGCTTGCATAATGCAGGCACTCCGCCATGTAGAGAAGCCCCTGGGATGATGTGGCGGTAAATGTCCTGGCCCCGATGCTGCTGGCACCCATGCAGGCTGAAAGAGCTGAATGCTGCGATTCCACATACATGAACTCCGCCTTCAGCGAGCCATCTTCCACCATCTCGGAGAGCCTTTCCACCACGGTCGTCTGAGGCGTGATGGGATAGGCAGAGATGACATGCGGCCTTGCCAGCCTCACTCCCAGAGCAACAGCCTCATTTCCAGAGACAAATGCTTTTTCGACCGGCATCAAACGCAAGCCTCCTTGATCATCTCAATGGCGTCTCTTTTGCAGATCCTGGCACAAATACCGCAGCCTTTGCAGAAGGCATAATCTATCTCAATCTTGCCCTCATCCTCTGATTTGAAGATGACCCCTTCCGGACAGCAGAGATAGCAGTTGTAGCAACCGATACATTTTTCCGGCAGGACCACTGGCCTATTTATTCTCCAGCCTGCATTTTCAGTGACCAGATGTCCTGCCTCAAAGCAGGGTCCGATAGGATACTCTGAGATATGTAATGGCTTCTTGAGCTTTTTAATTGCGGGCCGGCTCAACTTTGTGCTCATCTAAAATTCACCCTGTTCTTTTCATAAGCTCTCTCTAGTAGCTCGATATTGCCTGCTAAAATGGATCTTCCCATGACAGCCTGCATACCTTTGACGGCGCATTCCAGGCTGATGATCCCTGAGACGGCAATGAGAACTCCAAGCATAGCTGTATTGGTGATAGGCTTTTTCAATACCTGCAGCGCCAGAGCTGTGGCATCAAAGGCAACGATGCAGCTACCCTGGTCTTGCTGCCAATGGGCATATTTTTCCGGCTCGCTGGTGTTGATGATCACCAGGCCATTCTCTTTAATATCCTCTGCAATTCCATCATGGGCGAGAGTATCATCCAGTATGACAATATAATCAGGGCTGGCGATTTCACTGCGATCGGTGATCTTCTTCTCATCTATTTTAGTAAACGCCTGCACCGGCGCACCGCGTCTTTCCGGACCGAATGATGGAAAGGCCAGCGCGTACATTCCCTGGTAAAGCGATGCCGATGCAGCCAGAAGCCTGGACGCGGTAAAAGCCCCCTGGCCTCCTCTTCCATGCCAGCGTATCTCAATCACGGGATACCTATTTTGGCTTTGCTCCTTAAAACAACCAATCTCTTGGCTTTGTGTGTCGCCCTCGGCAGAGAACCTTCATCCAGAACAACGACTTCCTTGGGTTTGACGCCGGTCCTTGTCTTGATTTTCTGGGATACCTTTTCGGCAATTGTGTTCGTATCCTCTTTAGAGCCGCAGCTCCTCTCCACTTCCACCTTAAATCTCGTGGTAAAGTTTTCCGTAATGGCTGTGATCCTGTATTCACCCGTAATATCTTCTGTTCCACGGATGGCAAACTCTATGTCGCTTGGAAATACATTTACACCGGATACGATCAGCATGTCATCCAGACGCCCCGTGATATTGATTCTGGCATGAGTTCTGCCGCACGGGCATGGCTCTCTGTTTACTGTCCCGATATCGCCGGTCCTGAACCTTATCATCGGTCTGGCCGTCTTTCGCAGCGTTGTGAGTACAATCTCCCCTCTTTCGCCATCGGGTACAGGTTCCAGAGTTTCAGGGTTGATAACCTCCACTAAGATGTGATCTTCGGCGATATGCAGTCCGTTTCTTTCGCTGCACATAGCCGCACATGAGCCGAATATATCAGAGATCCCATAGAAATCATATACCCTGGCATTCCACAGCTTTTCGATGGCATCTCTTGTAGCGGGGATGGATCCACCTGCCTCTCCTGCCACAATGATGGTCCTGATGGCCAGATCCCTGGCCGGATCGATGCCCTGCTTTTTTGCCGTCTCTCCCAGATACCAGGCATAGGAAGGTGTCGTCCAGATGACCGTTGGCTGAAATTCCTTCAACACATAAAGCAGCCTCTCCGAGGGAACGGTTCCGACCCATAAACAGAGGGCTCCCAGATTCTGAGCTCCGATGACATCCGGGCCTCCTACGAAGAGGGTGAAGTTAAGGGCATGTACATATCTGTCTGTTGGCCTAACTCCCGCCGTCCAGAAGTTCCTGCTCTGCACATCCTGAAACTCCCGGAAATCCTGATGAGTAAAGGGGCTGAGAGTCGGAACTCCAGTAGAACCGCTGGAGGCCGAAACAAAGACTACCTCTTCCTCATTCACTGCAACCATGTCGCCCAGGAGCGGCTTTGCGAGCTGCCGGTCGCGCTCGATTTTTTTATGAACAAAAGGAAACTTCGTAAGGTCGGATAGCTGCTTGAAGTCGGATGGCAAAACTTTAGCTTTGTCGAAAGCTTAATGATAGTAGCCGGAATTATTGTATGCCAATTCCAAATGTTTTGCCAGTTGTTCTGCCTGATATTTTTCCAATTCTTCTCGCGGCAATGTCTCGATTTTCTCATCCCAGTATAATTTTGAGCCCATTCATTTCACCAAAAGAATTCAATGGTATCGTATTTATTGATGCAGAAATCAGCAAAATTTGCTCCAATGACAAGATTAATAAAGGCTTTTTTTGCCGCAATAATTGACTTAATAATGGTTAAGCGAAGGGCATGGGGTGGTGACAGAACAAATGGCAGTGCGATTTTCTGATCTATCTGACAGATAGAGGAGGCAGGAATTGAGAAAAGCATTATTGATCTCAATTATCTTGGCACTAGTGCTCTGTAACGAAAGTTTTAAATTTTATGGCTTGTCATATGAAAAA
>CAZWHG010000064.1:0-14228 GCA_964633785.1 uncultured Methanotrichaceae archaeon | reverse complement strand
TTGATAGATTGAAGGAAAAATTTGGAAACCCAAGTAGAAGCTAAACACGTACAAAGATTTGATTGGCATCTGTACATTCGGTCGGCCTGCTCACTCCATCTCGATGGTCCCATGCTGCCTGAATACATTCATCGAGATTGTGTCTTGCTCTTCTTCTCGCTTCGTTTGGGTTATAATAGCCTACTGTTCCCTGGCCGGAAAAAAGTGGATATGTATACGATGGGCCATCAACGGTGTCGCCATTGGCGGTTCCGACGCCTACAGAATATTGACAATCGCATGAGCGGGTATAGTCTTTTGCCGCAGATATTCCTACGAAAGTTATTCCCAATATCAGAATCAATATTGCCGTTTTATTATTCACTTATCTCACCACATCCTAAACTGGCGAAATTCACCACCACAATTAGCCAACGAAATACTCAGCTTCAAAAACATTATTGTCCTCATTGGCTTCCTCCACCTCATTCTTGGAATCGGCGACTACTTGATACTTTGCATGTGTGTATTGGGGCTGAATCGCGTCATCAAAATAAAGTGTAACCACAGGCAATGATGTCTTTGATGGATCATTAACCAAATTCGCTACGCCACCAAATTGTAGTGTAGCCCAGAGGGACGTATTCCACCAAACCGGATATAAGCGATCTATTCTTACCTTGAATGGTCCGGTGCTTGTACCTCTGACCATATTTGTCAAAGTTGCCGTGATACGAACATTTTGTCCTTCAGATGTTGCGCCAAGTGGAGTGATTTGAAGATTACTAATTACTATATCCGGTTTTATTTTGGCAGATGATGCATCTCTCTGCGAGGTAGTACCTTTGACTGCAGAGACAACTCCAGATGTAATGATAATCGCGATCAAGCACAATCCCAAAAGGGAAATTTTCTTCATCAGATCACCGTTCATTGGGCTATCCAACTAATCAAAATTATTGTTGATGCATGATAAAGATTTTCTATATTTGTTAATCCAATCTAGTCCGCCTCCGGCAGGAGCGGCCTGATCTCATAGACATCCAACTGGCGTTGGATGGTGAATCTATCGTTGCCCTTCAGGTGGCTCGCAAGCAGGGAGTTGCCCACATCTTTGGGTAGATAGAACTCTTCGTTGTCCAGTTTAACCCGGAAGAATTTACGGCTCTCGCCCATCTCCATGTCTCTGTACATTCCGGTGACCTTCTCTCCGATCTTCAGAATCCTGGGTTCCATGATAAATTTCACCTCATTGATGATTATAAATTGTGTATTACATCTACTTCTAACTTCCTATTGAATCGTAGGATATTTTCCGCTTCAGAGGGGAGCATGAGCTTTTTCTGTCTCCGGGCAGTTTAAGGGGCACGATCCCTCATCTTCGCCTGCATTATCCCATTGCATTTGCATCTGCATAGCGTCCAAATAATCAGTCTCATTGGCCGTCTCCTCCTCCCAGCAGGCGCAGCCTATTCCCGGAGCATCGGCCACTCCAGTGGGCCTCTCTTTAAGCGGGCAGCACCCCAGATATTCTCGTCTGATGACCGACTGGTTTTGCGCGAAGACCTGGCCCAGGCTGCAGTTGCCCACGAGGCGAGCCTGGTTGATGATATCATCCTCGCACTTTTCCACATCCAGGTTGATGCCGATTCTAAATGTATCGCCGATGGAAAGATGCAGCAGTGTCCAATTGGAGCAGTTCCGGTCGATCTGGTTGGGCTGCAATGTGGCGTTGATGAATCTGGCACCGGGCGGGAAGATGTCCTGCAGGAAGAGCGGCCCAATGGTGGTGTTTCCGTCATTGGTGATGGTTATAGTATAAACCGCCACGTCCCCTACCCACCGGCCGTATTTGAGAAGATAAAGGTGCGGTCGATCGTATTTGGCAGCTCCGGAGAGTATGATTCTTCGCTTCAGCTCATAGTCGCCCATGAGCATCTCATCGCGGTCTACCGCAAGGGTTCCGTTTTTGCCCACAGCGGTTCGCAGCTTTGCAGTCCCGGAAAAGTTGGCCTCGCTCTTCAGTTCTCTGGGATTGGCAGCCACGGCCTTCATCTTCAGCCGAGTGCTGCTGCTGTACTCCTCGGCGATGATGCTGGAAAGGCTCAAAAGTCGCATCCCCTCCGACCACTTTTGGGAAACGTTCAGAAGAGTGCGAGGCGTGACTTTGTGGCTCACGCTATGGTGAGATGCCTGCAAATCTTTGCTCATGAAGCCGGAAAAAGTGTCTCCGCTCTCTTCCAATCGATAGGATCCTGTGCCTGACTCGTAGCTCCTCTGTCCCCTGCCCTGCATATCTTTGGCCACATAGCCCATGCCGGAGACGAAGCGGTCCATCATCAGACCCTGGCCCATATCGTGGATGTTCTGTGCGAGCTGAAAATCTCCCGCATAGTCCTCTACCGAAATGATATCTTCTCCGCGCCCCGCTGCCGACAGCTTAAGCGTTCCCAGATGGGCCAATCCTTGAAAGCCGGACTTTATCTGCATCTTTGATTGGTTTTTATCCAGATCAATGAGGCTCTCGCTTTCCAGGGTTGTGGAATATCGATACGATTCTTCAAAGGAAGTGTTGGTGATGCCGTTCCTGGCCCGCACAATCTCATGCCAGAGGCAGGAGACTTTCGGCGAGCCGATTCCAGGAAGAAGAAGTGTTGTGGGATGATAGCGCGCCTCCACGCTTCTCTCCATGCGGATGGATTTGTTGGTGGTGAGAAAGCGCAGTTCTTCCCGATTTCCGTAATCTCCGCTGCCGTGCTCGCGCAGGGATAGCTCTGTCCCATCTTCTGCTAAAATTTTCACCATAGCATTTGCGGAGAGCTGCATCTGATCAGAGGATACGTAAACGCGGTTGTTGAGAAGGCCAGCCGGGCGGCGGGTGCTGTAGTCGCGGTAGGATCGGACAAATCCCCGGCCTGTGACATTCTGCCGGCTCTGGTAGAGGACGTCCGTCCTGGGAATTCGCACCGTCAGGCCCATCTGCACGCACTGGCCAGGGCCGAGAGCGGAAAAGTGCCAGACACCCACCTCAGCCGTCTCCGGCCAGGCAGAAATCAGTTCTACGGCGGAGGCGAAGACATCGCGCACAGTTACGTTGGTAGCAGGCTGACCGCCTTTGTTGCAGACCGTAATGATGTAGCTTACTTCCTCGCCCCGGCGCACGGCCTTTTGTAGAGGCGTCTTGTTGACGGATAGAAGTGTCCCGTTCTGGACAGGGGTGTGAAGGCTGCCTGATTTCGGCTCCAGCTCATCGCAACTGATGGTGAAGCGGTTTTCCAGCAATGCTCCGTCGGGCAGAGTCTCATTCACCAGAACCTTCAGGACGATGGTGTGTGGGCCGTTTGGGTCAAGCTCTGGAATGTTCCAGGTGTCCCCATCATCGGCAATTGGGTCGGCAGAGATTAGGGTAACTCCCGGGTCCAGGCGGTCGCGAATGGTGACGTTATGGGCCACGCTGCCGCCAAGATTCTCGTAGGTGAGGACGTAGGTAAGAATCTCGCCCACCGGCGCAGGCTTTGGATCGGCAGTCTTGGTCAGGGATAGGCTCATGACTTTCACCCTGGCTTGGGCCTCTCTCAGGTAGTCGTTCGTCCCTCCCGTCCCCGTGCGCTCCTCCGCACTTGCGCCGGGACAGCTGGTCCAGGTCGCCTGCGCGCGCCCCTCAATCAGCTCGCCCGCGGCGGCACGAGCCGTGGCATTGAAGCGCAGTAGGGCCTTTTGGCTGGCGTTCCAGTCCAGGCCCAGTTCCTCCAGACGCCATTTGAGTTCTTCGGCATCAAAAGCAGCAGCAGGTCCTGCCAGGATCTGTGCCGAGCCCGGCTCGTAGGCCAGCCCCGCTGGCAAGAGGGCCTGCAGATCCAGGTCGAAGGCAGGCGCGCTGCTTTGGGTGGAGTGGTAGAGTAGAAGGGTGAAGGAGACGCGTTCCTCAGGGGCGGCAAAGGACCGGGCGGCCTGCAGATCCAGCACCAGATCAGGCTCGACTACGATCAGAGCCCCGGCCTCGTCGGCATCGGTCTTGCCGGCGGCGCCCTCAAGCCAGCTCATGCGGGCCATAGTTCCTGCCAGTATGGCGCCGTCCTGGTTCTCGGGCGAGTTTGACAGCAGGCAATTATAAGCGATTTCGATGGTCTTTGCGGGACCTGCATCTCCGAAGAACCAACCGATCTGCCGTGAGCCGTCGGAATTTTCGGCAACCAGCTCGCGCTGCAGAGCCGGTCCCTGTATGGACAGACTGCTCTGGTTATAGATCAGGCCCGGGGGAATAGTATCGTTGATCCACAAGTTGTGAGCGCCGCGGGGCAGGTCAGCAAAGATTTCGTAGCCTGCGGTTTCACCCACAGCCAGGCTGCGAGGCTGGTCTGGCATCTTTCGAAGAGCAGTTCTTGCACCCAGCTCGGAGAGCAGGCCGATATCCTGGCAGGGACCAAAGCCCCAGCGGGCCTGAAAGGTGCTGATGTAGCTGCTCTGGGCGGATCGCGCTCTGGCCATGAGGATGATCCTCTCCGTCTGTCTTGGTGGAAAAGATGCATAGCTCCAATTTTGTTCTTTGTTCGGTGAATCGATGTCTACAAGCTGCAAGCCCGGATCAATTGTCACATTGACAACAACGTTGTTGGCCGCTGCCTCCCCATCGTTTTCCAGCAGAATGGTCCAGGCAATCTCATCACCCTTCGCAATATCGAATCGATCAGGCGAGGCGGAAAGGCTCAAGTTCGCTCTTCTGACGGTTAGGGGAAGTGGCGGCGCGAGCGTTTTGCCCGTCGAGGAGAGGATCTCAGCCGATAGCTCTGCCTGGCTAGGTGCGTTGCATTCGGCAGTGAGATTGAACTGCAAACCCAGAGACTCGCCGGCATAAATATCTGCAGAATTTCCGCCATTAGAACTTCCTGGGGTTGCCGCCTGAAATATCCAATCAGAGTCCCCGTCCAGATCTTTGCCATTGGGATTGCGAGCCCAGCAGAGGTCATTGTTCTTATCATCCTTGACCAAGGATGTGCGGTCAACCTCGCAGCCATCTGAATCCAAAAGGGAAACGCTGGTTTTGTAGGTGTTGATCAACGAGCCGTTGGTCCAGAAGAGGATTTGATAGCCATCAGGCATGATAACTGTATTCGGGGGAATGAAAACCGACTTGCCATAGTAGCCATCGACGAGTTTCCATCCGCCGATGTTGACTGCCTGGGATGATGGATTGTATAGCTCAATCCATTCTTTTCCCGTATCAGTGCCTGGAGGATTGGGCTCCCATTCATTAACTACTATGTGTCTGCAGGACTTGAGCGCCTGGGATAGGTCCCACTGTAAAGACTGGCCGCTTTGGCGCGCTTCAATCGATGACTCTGTACCGCCCCAAGTGATCTTTGCGTTTCCGGCATAGCCGAATCCCTCCGGAACCAGGAGCCGCGCAGACAGGCTGCCGGCATCATCGCTGGAAATAAAATTCATTCCGTAGACCCCCTCTCCCGAGACATCTACTTGGGGCGGGCCAGAGAGGCTCAGAGACGAGGCAGCGGCCGGCAAGAGAATAATATAAAACAGTATAAGCATGGGCAACAAAATAGGAGGGAATTGAATTGCTTTACTTTTTTCATATATTTTTGGTATATTGTAGATTGTCCCATCAATGCATTTTCTTGCACTTGAATTATAGCTTTCTAAATCGTATCTCATCGGCATGGATAGGTGACAACCTGAAATTAATTTCGTATCTTTGGTACTGACCAGTAATACGAATGTCTTATTTAATTTTTTCCGTAAGAATCTTTGGAGAGGATATGCTCTAATTTAGATAAGATAATTAGAAATAGCACTGCATTTCCCCCACCACCACTTATTCTCGGCCGTCCTCGGGCAAAACTGCTCCACAGCCCATGGCGGGAGAGATGCGCCCCGCCGTGCTTGCGTGGACCTATGCAGCCACGCACATACGCCAGGGTAGCGTCCGCAGATCGCCTCGGCTGCGCAGGGCGAGGACAAAGGGATGGCCGAGAAATTTGTGATATCTGGGCCTGCCTGCCAGAGCGTCGGCTGGCCAACATCGTAAGCCGCAGGTTGGCGATGGAACAGACAGGAATTGTCATTCATCAGGACTTCACACCGTCGCATGAAACCAGACCCGTTTTAATCTCACGGAAAGCCGCGAAGGACGCGAATCCAGTCAGCCATAATCGCCAACCATTGCCCTTCAATCAGCCTAAAAAGATCTCACGATAAATGTCGAACTTGGCCAGCTGCGCTTCAGCGCGCCCGGACACACACGCGAGGGTGCATGCAGGACGTGGACCATGGGTGGGAGTTTTTTTTTGTGGAAACGCAATTCGTGGTGAGAAGAGATGGATTCGTTAAAAGAGCTGGAAGTCTTCTGGGAATCGAATTGAATTCCTCACTCCTTCTTCCTTTTCCTCGCCGTCTTGTACTTGGGCCAGCTCTCGAAGCGCTTGCTCTTGTCCGCGTAGCTGGCCGCCACACTGTCGGAGACGGCCCGCTCGATCCTTTCGTCGCGACTCCTTCGCTCCGATGCCGCCTTCTTGACGATGACGTAGTTAGCGATGAGAAAGAGGGGGAGCATGAGAATACAGATCACGACTATCTGCCAGATTTCCATAATAAAAGTCTGTTTCTGGAATATAAAAGGAGCACCAACGGAAAAAAAGCTGGCTCTCCTATTTATAAGCGTTCTCTGTGCGTCCTCTGTGAACTTTTTGTGCCTCTGTATTGGAATCGTCGTTATCCACTGGCTAATGACCAAATGGTTACGGACTATCACCACAGAGACACAGAGCGCAAGGAGAACTCACGGAGGACCAAAATATTCCAGGGCCTTGCAGATGATGCATCATTTGAACTTCGCCAGCAGCCTGGCATAAAACTCCCGCTCCGGCCCTTTGGTGGAGCGCACCAGCCTGTCCAGTATCAGCTCGGGAGTGCTCTTGGCCAGATAGTTGTAGCGCGGGCTTCGGCAGACGCAGAGGTTGTTGTTCTCATCCAGCCCCTCTGCCTCAATCCCGTCCACGCGCACCGGTGTCTCCACAAAGCGGCGTATATCCTCGGCCAGGTGGCTGACGAATACCGCCACGCAGCCGCGCCGGTTCAGCTCATCGAGCATGCAGGCGATAATGCGCGCCGAGGCTCCAGGCTCAGTAATGGACTCCAGCTCGTCCGCCAGGACGATCTTTTGCTTCTCATTCTCCACCACGGCGAACTTTTTCATGGCCGTCTCGAAAGCCCCGGCGGAGAGCGTACCGCGGCTCTTGCTGAAGTAGTAAAACTCCTCAAAGATAGAGAGCCTGCAGGCTCGCGCCGGCACGGGCAGGCCCATGTGCCCCAGAATAACGATTTGGGAGATCAGGTCCAGGAGCGTGGTCTTGCCGCCTGAGTTCACGCCGCTGAGCAGCGCCACCTTCTCAGGGTGCTCCCCTTCACCCAGAGAGTAGCTCACGGGATCAGGCCTCTCTAAAAAGAGATGGCGGCCTTCCTCAAAGGAGAGGCACGGCTCCAGGGTGATCTCAGGGAAGGTGAGATTCTCCGCCAGGACAAAACGCCCCAGGGCGTAGGCATAGTCAAACTCCATCAGGGCATGAATGAGGGCAGCAGCTTCATCCCTTTTGTCTTGCAGGCCCCGCGCGTTCTCTCGTTTTGTCTTCAACCCCCGCCCTTCTCTGCGGCTTCGTAGCTCCTGCTCAAAGGAGCGCAGTGCCTGCCGGTCCAGCTCCAGAGGATAGCTGACCTCCGCGGAGAAAATCTCCTCCAGCCACGCTGCTTCAGCTCCCACCAGCTCCAGCTCGCTCGCCGCGCGCGCCTTAGCCTCTTTTTGGACCTGTGCAAAGACGCTCTTCATCTGCACCTCCAGGAGCTCTCGCACGCCCTCCCCCCGGCTCATGACCAGGAGCAGGTCCGTGCCGCCCAGGGTTAGCGAACTCTTCTCGATCTTGCTCTTCAATTCCTCATTGGCCCAGGCGGCAGCTTCTCCCACGCACCCGCCCAGGCGCGTTGCCAACCTTTCCAGCCGTTCCCCTTCCTTGTCCCCGCCCTCATTTAACCGGGTGAGCTGCTTATGCAGGCTCTCCCATCCCGCAAATCCGGCTATGCCTGCTTCTTGCAGCTTTCCGGCCGCCTGGGCCGCCGCCAGCAGACACTCCAAATTCTCCTCAAAAAATCCCAGGACCGCCTCGGGCACCAGATACCACTCTTCCAAAGACTCGGCCCTCTCCATATCCTCTGCTGCCTGCCCGTCCATCTCTTTGCCTACCAGACAGACATGGCTGTAGCTTGCGGCCAGGTCCTTCAACTCCGCCGGGCTTTCTGCCAGATGCAGATCGATCAGCCCATCCAGTCCCCTGGCCTTGAGCCTCTGAAAAGCCTCTGCCGAGGTGGCGGCCACCGCTCTTTCCCGGACTCGCGCCGTCGCTTTCTCCCGCAGTGGCCGGACTTTTTTCAGCAGCTCCTCCAGGCCCTGGCCAAGCATCTTCTGCGCAGCCTTCTCCGCTGCCAGGACAGCCTCGCGGTTCTCGGCCAGAAGCAGTGCTGAGGAAGAGGCAAACAGAGTGCCGATCTTGAGCCGGGCGTATTCGGTATATGCATATCTGGCCATGCGGGAGATGAGTGCCTGTTGGATCCGGATCGCTTCATCCGTGGCCAGAAACTGTTCGGGCGTGACGGCGTACTTCAACCCCCTGGCATGTGAGACCAACAGCAGGGCCTGGCGTTCGCTCAGAGCCCTGCATAGGCCGGAGACATCTGCGTTTAAGACCGCTTGCAGGGCTTTTTCCTCATCCCCATATTGCTCTAAGAGGCGCTCTCTAATGCGAGAGCCCACACCGGGCAGATCTACCAGTTTCAAACAGCCCCATTTTGCCAGGAATATAATATAATTGTTCCGGCAGTCTTTCTAAAACGAATGCGATAAGATTGATATTCCGGGGCAGGAGAAGGGGAGATGTGCTACTAAATCATCTATTGAACCTGGGAGAGGAGGAGAATATATTTCTCGCCGAAGAGTCCTGGCAAGATCTGCTGGAGCTGCCCGTCACCACAGAGATAGTGCAGGAAGGACTGGATGTAGATGCCTGTATCGAGGTCAAAGATATGGGATTCGCCCTGCACCTTTCCGAGCCCGCAGAGATCTGGCTGCTTCTCACGGATAAATATTCCTCCCAAAAAATTTTGTCGGAGCATGCCGGAAAATGGCGATCAAAGACCATCAAAACGGTGCAGGCAAATGAGACGGATTTATTCTCGGCACTGACGGAGTATTTCTCTAATTCTCTGGCGGCAGAGCTTTTTTGCGAAAGCTGCTCACTGAAAGGAGCGCCTCTTTATGTTGAAGAGAGAATCGAGAGGCTGATGCATCTCTTGCAACCGATATTACCCAAAGGTGAAAGCATACTGGAGATATGCTGTGGCAGCGGCATGGCCACACAGGCGCTTATTCGCCAGGGGCATAGCCCTCTCTCTATGGACTCCGATCGCTGTGACTTATGTCAGTGCCTAAAGAGCGAGCTTGTGGACCCTAAGAGATGCTTCGTCCTGGATGCCAGGCTATTGCCCCTTATCTTTCCTGCCCGTTCTTTTCATACCGTTTTGGGATTTATGGTAGGGCTAATTGACGATTTTAACTGGCCTCTTTGGAGGGACATTCTCCTCAAAGCATCCAGCCTTGCGAAAAAGAGAGTATTGTTTACCGTTTACACGCAAAAAGAGGCGGAACTCATCGCGAAAGTGCTTGGTGAAGCCGGGTGGAAGGGCAGAGTAATCGATAATCGCGACTCCAAGGGAATTTATGACCAGTGGGCCTATTTGGCAGTGATGTAAGCATCAATGGAAAGGTTAATTACAGTTCCCGGCGTGAATGGATATCGGTGAGATTCTTGGCTGATTTTAAGAAAAGAAATACCGAGAGAAAGGGTGGCAAAAAAGAAGAGATCAAAAGCAAGAAGCTCATGGAAGACAACCTCGATGACCTCCGGGGTAGGGGCGAAGAAGTAAAATAAATCAGACATAAGGCCCGGATACAATTATGGGAGATGGGATGCATTTTACCATCTCATCTTTGCTCTAGGAGGGCGTTACGCTCAAGCCCCTACTTAGCTCCTTGAGCTTCTCGATGCTCTCCTGCGTTTTGGCCGATTCTTTTAGCTTCTCATCTTCAAAGTGCTTTATGATTTCGTCTAAGGATATGGTAAGCCTGTAAACCTTCATGGGTCGACCTTTTCCATCCTTCTTAATCTCCCTTTCTTCCACCCAGTTGTTGCTGCGCAGCGTGCGCATAGCAATGCTCACCTCCGGTTGACGCAGGTTCGAGCCAATCTCTATCTCTCGAGAGGTGGCCTCCTCGACATTGGCCAGATAGGTGATCATGCTGGCCACATTTCTGGGGATATTGAGTTCTCGCAAAACCTCAACGAACTCCCGGTCGGCGTCATCCAGAACTTTTACAGAGAATTGTCTCATAATAACCTCATTCTATTTTCAGATATAAGAAATACTCTATGATATAAATAGTTTATTTCCCAGAAACGATTGTTTGAGCCTAAGATTATGGTATAAATATGCAACTGCGTAAAGATATTCCTCTCGCATAACCATAATATATCTTCTAATTCATAGATTCACGAAAATGGAACTTTTCTACTCATTCGTGAGAGGGGCGAACCTCATAAATTTTAAAGTTGCATTTTGCTATTCTTTATTCCTCTGCAGCCGGCTCTTCCCCCTGGCCGTCGCTTTCGCCTGCCAAATCAAAGTATCCGGAGATGCGCACGATATCCAACCGGGATATTTGGTAGCTACCTCCTTTTCTCTCCAGCGGTGGATTAGTCTCGATCTCGCGCAGAGAGATACCCGTCTCTCCAGCGTTGTATCTTTGGAAGATCTCCCCCCATGAAACCAGGTGCGCCGTACGCGCTTTGCCAGCACCGTAGCGCAACTCCACCGCCAGGATGCCCTGTCTTCCCGAGCGGGTGATGAAATCTGTCTCTCGCTCCATCTGATGCGCTCCGGCGGCAAGGCTGAAGTGCTGCTTAAAGTAGAGCGACTTGGTCTTTCGTGCATCCAGGCTCTTGCACTCGATGGCCAGATAGTACTCGGGAGTTTTGGAGTCCACCAATATGTCCATAAACTGGGCGGAGAAGCGCGATTGCTTGAGCCGGTAGGCTATGGCTGTGATGCAGTCTTTCTCGAAGAATGAATTGAGGGCGCTCACCAGCGCCCATTCAAAGTCGCCCATTGTTTATTGTTTTCTACTGATCTCTAAAAATATCTTTTCCTCTGATTACTTTCACTCTGCGCATTCCTCTCCTTTAATTACCTGGCAAAGAATCTTTTCCGGTGCGCTCTGCAGGAGGCAGTATGGTAGTGGGAAGCACTCTTTGGGACTTTGTTACGGAGGCATTTCAAACCCCGGAAATTGGCACCATCCTCATAGCTCTGCTTACCTTATTCGAGATTATATTAATATTGATATTATTATTGGCGCAAAATGGGATCCTCGACCTTAAATTCAGCTATGGCGGCCTGGGTTTGGAGCTGCACCAATTCGCTGCCCTGGTGACATGAGACTGATCTGGATATGAAGGCATCATATGCTCTCAATCCGATTTCTACTTGGATTATGAAAATTCCAGTGCATGAAAATAACTTAAGTATCATGCAAAAGAATGTATTTCTCATGGATATTGAGGAGATCGCCAGAAAGTACTGTATGAGGGAGCTGAAGCCTGTTGCCAAAAAATACGCTATTGGCACACGCTGCGTCAAGAAAATAGATATCATCAAGGCATTTCCGCCGGAGGCACTGGCGGAACTGACAGGCGAGCAGCGATAATCAGGTGCTTTTCCATGGCAAGACTGGGTCGATTTATTCGGGGCAGAACCATCACCGATGCCTGGCTGCGGGGGCTCAACCTCATCTGGCGGCAGGGCGCACAGATCACTGATGAGAGAGGCACCAGGATAAGGGAGCTCTTATCTTTGCAGGTAGTGGTAGAGGACCCCTACCGGGAGATGATTCCTGCCCAGTACTCCTGGAATGAGGAGCGCTTGGAGGAGTACGCTTCGCAGCTTTCATCCGGCGAGAATCCCGGCTTTGAGTACACCTACGGAGAGCGACTGCGTGCCTGGCGTCTGCCGGGCATGCCCGCACAAGACCAGATAGAGCAGGTTATCCTGCGGCTCAAGGCTTCGGCTAATACGCGCCGGGCAACGGCCGTAACATGGATTGTGCCCGTCGATGCGAGCAAAGATGAGGTTCCATGCATGATTGTGGACGACTTCAAGCTGCGCGATGGACGTTTGCACCTATCCATCTTCTTTCGCAGTCACGACTTTGCCGGAGCCTATCCCGCCAATCTCTACGGTCTGGCCAGACTGCTGCAATATGTCAGCGGCCAAGTGGGGGCGGAGCCGGGATCGGTCTCGACCACCAGCGCTTCCGCGCATATCTACGAGCATGATTGGGACTTTGTGGAGAAGATGTTGCTGGGGAGCGAGGTTTGAAGATATTTGAAAATTTTTGGCCAAGGACGTCCCAGGATTTAAAGTACCGCAAAGAATATCTGCTTCGGTCGATTTCTCCTTTCGTTTATGGTCGATAGCCTGTTGATGATCAAGGCCGAGGAGATCCTGGAAAAGATCGAGAAGGGCAAGCCGGTAGAGTATGAAAACGTTATCATCTACGGTGACCTGGATCTACACCAGCTGGATCTGCCATTGAATAAGGGCAGGCAAAAGATCGTAAAATCAATCATAAAAATCGAATACTCAGTCATCAAGGGCGATGTATTCTTTGATCACGCAGCCTTCACCGGGCTGGTGGACTTTGACGGCACATCCTTCACCGAAGCGGCCAACTTTTCCGGCTCTCATTTTCAGGGTGATGCCGGCTTTTCTGATTCAGAGTTTCAGAGAGAGGCCAACTTCACCCGATCCCACTTCGCCATCGATGCCAATTTCTCGCGGGCCAAGTTCAATGATGCAGACTTTGGCCGGGCGAGGTTCGAAAAATATTTTCACCTGGCCAATGCCAAAGTGTACACATTGAATCTATCCGATGCAGTCTTCTCGGAAGGATCGAGCATCCACCTCAAGGACTTCAATTTTAACCGCATGGTCGTCCGCTGGAACTCCATCAAAGAGCATATTCCCTTTAACGGTTCAGTGTACCTGACGCTCACCAAAAACTTCAGGAACCAAGAGCAGTTCGAGGATCAGGACGACTGCTATTACCAGTACAGAAAGGAAAAACAAGCGCGCTCGCATAGGATCTTCCCGATGTTCTTCGATCATTTGGCATGGCTCTCCTGCGGCTACGGAGTGCGTCCATCTCATACCATTCTGCTGAGCGCCGCCATCATTCTCCTCTTCGCGGGCATCTTCTGGGCAGGAAACGCTCTTTCGCCGGACGGTGCGAATACGCACTCACAGGTAAAGGCGAGTGTATCGCCCAATGATGCTTTCTACTTCAGCAGCATGGAGTTTCTAGGCAAGACTCCCCAGAATTTCAGCATAATTGAGGGCTATGAGGTATTGACGGTGATAGAGACATTGCTGGGATGGCTTCTTATGGCCCTCTTCCTGGTGACACTCAGCCGAGTGATGCTGAGATGATAATCGCCGGGCTGCAGCACCATCGATTAAATCGATTTATTGTCGTTATTTATCTTTTATCGATCCGCTTCTATTGATTAAATAGTATCCTACAGATAGCGCTATTATTAATGAGGAAAGCCCGACCAGTTCCATCTCATTCGGATCCCCCTCGATCTCCATTATGATGACTTTCCTGGATATTGCGATCAAGGCCACCAGCAACGCAATCAGCACATTAAACGTCTTATCCTGTTTGAAGTTCTTGAAGGTCTCCAGAAGCTCCACACCTATAAGCACCAGCAGTATGCTTCCGAAAAAGCCCAAAAGCTCGTTGATTTGCAGGTTTACGGGAGGCAATAACAGATATTTGGCCAGGGTGTAGATAACATCCAGCGTGACTAAAAGAGTCACAAGAGTCATTGTCCATGCCAAGATGGCCAATATCGCATTCTGAAACCTTTCAATGTATGTCATGGATCTGAGTCCCTCTTCTGAAAAGCCCGGCTCAATGCACTGGGCAACAAAATGTTGTATGCTTCAATATAAAGCCATTTCTTGAGAAGCCTTATAAGTCCCGACAAATAATATTGAAATTATTAAATAATATATGCGAGAATTCCTATAAACCTGCCTCAAATTATATTATAGAAAAGTATATATACTAT
>CAZWHG010000063.1:0-15139 GCA_964633785.1 uncultured Methanotrichaceae archaeon | reverse complement strand
CTGAGTTTGCCTCTCTTATCTTCCAGTTCTGCCAGCATCCCCCGTTTGTCCTCCTGTTCCAGCCTGCGGCTGGGGCTTGGCTCCACGTTGGAGCCAAAAAACCCGGGAATCCTTTGCCTGGGTGGCAAAGGTCTCTCTTTTAGCACTATACATGGTGGGGTTTTTTGCATGCTCGATTTTCAGATCTTATGACCGATATCAATCTTAATATATAATCGTTAATCCTATTTGATTCTCTGCCCAAATAGCATGGTTCTCTTGCAAAGGACTCTGACCAAAAGATGACCTTATCATAAGATCGATAGGAGCGAACATACTATTGTATATCGAGAAACGCTTTACGTATTAACCTTTTGGTATGCATTATTGGTCCAATTCTCACTTATGTCGCTTTGTGGATGGTAACAATATAACCTGATTGCCGCATAGGTAATGTCTTTTCCTTCTTAATAAAAAGGCAATCAACAGATTAAAATAGGTGCGTTGACCTAGGCAAAGTAGGATCATCAAGAATAGTGTTATTCGCTTTAGATGGAGGGATTGATCTGAAGAAGGCTATACTAACAGCATTAATAGCGATGGTTTTAGTAGCTCTTACAGGGTGTTCAATGGCTCTGATGCCTACTGAATTTCCACCAGACCGGGAAGTAGTTTGGCCAGCAACCTTTACATATCCGAATGGATATCAAGAGAGCAATAGGACTTTTGATTTCGAGCAGAGTGTGCAGGGAAATGGTTACTTCGTTACCTACCTGTATGCTAAGGCAGGAAACGTCGCGCTCAAAAATTACGCTCACGGCTCAGGCTCCTTAAACAGCGAGGCCACATTGACCTACCAGAACCTGGACCGCTCAACACATAACGTATACTCCGACTACAATGACTTCCAACAGGACTGCATCCAGTTCAAAGAAGATGTAGCCATGGTCTATGCGCCCATGAGGATCGCTGTCGGAACCGGCTATTACGCGGCAAATCCACTGGAATACGCCTCTTTGCTCAAAGAAAAGACATGGGTAAAGAACTATCTTGCCGGCACCAGCATGCATCATGAGGTTGAATACGCCCATGCTCTGGATAAGGAACTGGAGATCGTTGCCAAAGACAAGACGAACATGACCTGGGACCCGGAGCTTGAATCCGTCGGTTACACTCAGATGAAATTGGTAGAAGATGTAACGGATGGCAAGGCCCATATCGGCGTACTGCAGGCAAATGAGAACTTCGCCCAAACCGTATCTGAAGACGCAGACACGATTGGAGAAGGGGAAATAAGCTTCCTAAATCATAAGAGTGCCTGGAAGAATCCCTCCATCGAGATCGATGAGGATTACTGGGGAACCTATCACATTGAGAAGAATATGACTCTCGAAGTGCCCTACCACCTGGTAATGAAGGGCGAGGACTGGCTGCCCTGCTGCTTCGGAGGCTACCTTACCATACCAACCCCCTACCTTGGAGACTCAAAGCTTAAGGGAGCCAAGGGCGTCTTCGATTGCACCTGCTTCAAGGCACCCACGGTTGCAGAGTTCCCAAGAACTTATCCCGTAGTGTAGAGAGAGGATTTTCCTTTCTCTTTTCATTTTTCTTAGGTCTAAGATTTTTAAAATATTTCTGGGGAAAAGATCTTAAATCTTGTTGCGTCAGTCATTTGCATGCAATTTGCGACCTGGGAGCCACTTTACCAAGCCATCATGCAGGACTTCGGTTTTTCTCCAGGCAGGGACGAAGAGGCGGCAGAGTTCTTGGCCGAGATCTTGCGCGATCGTGAGCCTATGCTGGGAGCTGCAAAGGAAACTGTAGCCGGGCATAGGGCTGTCGTATGCGGCAATGCTCCAACCCTTGACAAGGAACTGGATGAGCTGCAGAAAAGAGATGCGGTCTTACTGGCAGCAGATGGGGCCACAGAGGTCCTCTTAGGGCGCAACATTGTGCCTGATATTGTGGTCACCGACCTTGATGGACCTTTTCCCGCCATTTTGAAGGCCAATGGGCTGGGCTCTATCATGGTAGTACATGCCCACGGTGATAATCTGGATGCCCTGAATAGATATGTTCCTCAGCTAGAGAGAGTCATGGGCACGGTGCAATGCCGTCCGCCACCCGGCCTCTATAACTTCGGAGGGTTCACAGACGGAGATCGATGTGTATTCCTAGCCAAAGAGCTAGGGGCGGCCTCTATAAAGCTGGTAGGCTTTGACTTTGAGGATGAGAGCGTCACGCCGCGCAAAAGCAGAAAACTGATGTGGGCCAAAAAGCTAATCGAATTGGCTCTTGTCTAATTACTTTGGGAATGGCCTTATCAGAAAATCCGGTTTACGTTCTTTGTGCCTTTGTGTGAGGGGGTTAGTAAGTAAGCTCGAATTTCACATTCCTTTAAAAAACCTAACCCATAAAGGCACAAGCCACTAAGAACGCGCAATAGACGACCATAACTTAAAGTTAGCTACAGGAGAATGTAAAGAGCCCGTCTATTTGCCCATGAGCTTGAGAACCGCGTCCATGGCATCTTCCGCCACATTTTTTGCATCCTGCTCGGCATCTATCTGCACAAATCGCTGCGGCTCAAGGGCGGCCATGCGCCGGAAGTTCTCATCCACGAACCGCAGAAATTCGAGCTTCTCAAACTTCTGCAGCCCCCGACGCGACTGCATTCTCTGCAGGGCGATGTGTGGTTCCAAGACTAAGAGCAGCGTTCTATCAGGAAGTAAATTCCAGGGGCGGTAGATACTCTGGATCCATAACACCGGATCGGGCACAACTCCTCTCAGTGTTACGCCCTGGTAGGCGGCGGTGGAGTCGGCATATCTGTCAGACAGGACAATTGCACCCGCTTCCAGAGAAGGAAGGATCGTTTTGGTTAGATGGTCGGCGTGATCTGCCATAAAGAGAAAAAGCTCTCGCATGCGCTTGGCGACCGAGGGCTCTGACTCTTCATCATAGGCTTTTGCCATTTCCGCCTTCAATATCCGGCCCATCTGCCCGGCTGTAGGTTCGGCGGTAAGCACCAGTCTCCTCTCCGGCATTGTCTCTGCTAGCCGTGCCTCAATATGTTTCGCGACGGTGCCCTTTCCCGAGCCGTCTATGCCCTCCAGGGTGATGAGCAGTCCCTTCACAAGCCTGGTTTCGGGGCTGAAGAGTGATTAAATTAACGCTGGTGATTCCTTTGAAGGAAAATTAGATGTTATCGCCCGATACTAACTCTGGTACGTCATCCGATGGGTATCCGCAGTCAGCCCAGTAACCCTCGTAGCGGGCGTCTGTACCGCATTTGGGTTGTCTCATGGTCATTGGTAGACAGATAGTCAGTATCCTACCATAAGGACCTATCAACGCGGCCTGTAGTCCCCTTCTTGCACCAACATTCACAGCAGAACATATTCTAAGCTCATGTCAGCCCTCTAAAGGGACATTATTTGAATGCCGTCTTAATTTATAAAGTTTTCTCAACAGGATACCGCAATTTCCAGGCGGTGTCTCGATTGCCTAGTAAGCTTTAAGTCGAAGTTCTACATTAACAATGCTGAGGTGCAACACTTGACCGACAAGATCTACGTAGTTGGGCACAAGAGTCCTGATACCGATTCTGTAACATCTGCAATAGCTTATGCTAATCTGAAGAATGCTCTCGGAATGAAAGAGGTAGTTCCCGCTGCCGCAGGAGACATCAACGACGAAACCCGTTTCCTGCTGGATTACTTCAAAGTTGCATATCCTGAGAAGCTCACCGATGCCACTGACAAAAAGGTCATCCTGGTAGATCACAATGAGATGGCTCAGGCTGTGGACAAGCTCTCAATGGATAATATCGTGGAGGTCGTAGACCATCATAAGATCGGCGGCCTTGCTACCGGCAAGCCCATATTCTTCCTAAATGAGCCGGTGGGCGCGACGGGCGGCATCATCGCGAACCTCTATGAGCAGAACAATATCGCCATCAGCAAAGAAATGGCCGGCCTGATGATGTCAGCTATTCTCTCTGATACGGTGCTCTTCAAGTCCCCTACCTGCACCCCTCGCGACAAGGCAGCCGTCGAGAAGCTGGCCAAGATCGCGGGCGTCGATCCCATGAAGTTCGGCTTGGAGCTATTAAAGGCTAAGAGCAACATGTCTGCCAAGTCCGCCAAGGAGATTCTCATGGGCGACTTCAAGAAGTTCGACTTTTCAGGCACCAAGTCCGGCGTGGGCCAGGTCGAGGTCATGGATCTAGCCGACCTCGCACCCAAGAGGGCTGCCATTCTGGATGAGATGAATAAGATAAAAGAGGCTGAGAAGCTGGACATGGTCGTGCTTATGCTGACTGATGTAATGAAAGAAGCCAGCGACCTGCTCTTCGTTGGAAATGCGGCAGCCGCAGCAGGGTTTGAGAAGGCTTTCGGCGGCAAGCTCGCCAATAACTCCATCTATAAGGAGAAGTGCCTATCTCGCAAGAAGCAAGTTGTCCCGCCCCTTGAAGGCGCCTTCAAGAAATAAATAAAAGAAAGGCGGACGATGGCCGCCTTCCATACCTTTTTTATTATTGAAACTTCGAATCTTTACTTCCCGGCCTCGGCTGACTTTTTGGCGGCATTTCCTTCTTGGTCGGTAACGATCACTTGCCCATGGTAGTCACCAGCGCCGAACGAGACCTGTTCCATCTTAATACCCATGTGCTGCGAAGCGGATCTATCCAATCGCAGGGCAGGTAGTGCGACGGGCCCATTTGCCTCGGTGTATTTGAAGAATGTCAGAGAGCTTTGAAACTCCACCAAGGACAGGTTATTCTTTATGTAATCAGCATAGGACACATCAGGATCTAGAGTCTTAAGCAGATCCTGGGAGACGTAATCGAAGTTACCTGATTGCGTAACTAATGCATGCAGATCTTTATCTTTGCCGAAATAGGCAGTTACCTTAATCTCAGGAATTTGAGAGCTGATGCGAAGGATTGCCGGGGCAACAAATGCTCCGTAGGAAGCCATCGAAGTGGTCGAATTAAGAGAATTGTAGGCGTAGACATTCATAACCGCCTCAGTAGCATTCGATATCTTGAATGTCTGGCCGGACCATGTCATCTCTGTCTTGACCGTCGATCCGTTCAGCGTCTTCTGCCCTGACCAGACCGCATCACCAGTACCATCCAGTACAAAAAACATGACTTTTGCCAGATCGCCATCCTTATCTGTCGCCTGTGCTTGGAGCAACAAATCTTTTCCAATGGTTTTGGCAGTCAGATTTACTTGAGGTGGCTGGGATAAGGTGTAACCAACTGCCTCAATCATCCAATCAGTATTATTATGGGGGTACTTAATGTACCATGGCAGTATGCGGTTTATGTTGCGCGAGACTAAAACGGACCTTCCTGATGATTTATTCACAATATTTGCACCTATATAAATATTTGATGAAGCGAAAACACCTACTAGGAAATTCGAAGGGACTTTAATATCAGGAATGTCGACTAGCGACCAAGAAATATTTTCACCAAAATAAGAACTCGCCTGGTCTGTTGTCCTGTAAAGGGTGCGCAGGTTGGGGTCCCATACTTCCAGAGTGAAGAGTCCATTGCCACTGGAATTGAGCTTACCACATAACGCGATCCCCGTGAGTGTCCAGTTTTCGTTAGGCGCAGTGAATAAGACTGCCTGGCCTGCTGACAATGCCACCGCACTATCAGCTTCGGTATGATTGAGGTAACTAATTGCCATCTGTTTCTGGGCGTGCGCTGGGGCCATAAGGAGTACCAGAACGCATAACAACGCTATCCTGAATGTAACCATTTTATCACCTCTGGTGATGCCAACAGATTGTATTCTCCCGGGTCCAGGGGATTCAAGCAGCATGGCATCATCTCTTGATCATTATCTGTGGAATTGTCATGGAAGGAGGTGGAATTGATGTTCCTTTCTACTGTGAAGGTCCCCCGATAGTAGTCTTCTCCGCTTATGACCGGTACGCGGTCCTTTGAATGCAAGAATTCGAGGGTCGCCTGACCATCGAAACTGAGCCTTTGATCCAGGATTAATGTAAGATTTGGTAAGAATTTATCAGATATGATAAATGTAAGATTTGGCAAGGATTTCTCAGCGTTGTTGGTATCATTTATTATGGCCTCGAATTTCACGTCTTTGAGAATGAGGGTCACTGCGCTGTCTTTGCGCAAGCTCTTTGCATAGAGGAGTGAGGAACCGGCATTCTCAAAGTTGTTACCAAAGCTCTCTCGATCATTGATTTGTCTACCTTGAAAGTCCAGGCTCCTGTAAGAATCAATGCGTACCGGCCAGGATTCGTTAACCGTGACATACCAGTCATTGACGTCTGGGGGCTTGTTCGCTGCAACGGTCACATCATTGGAATCATCTGCCTTAATGTCCATATTTTCGTTGAAGAAGATGCTCCCATTAGCTGCAGAGGTTCGGTCTCTGACTCTCACTTCGTCCAAGCCGATCTCCCCATAACGGTTAAATGAACCTTCACCCATGGAAAAGCCAGATACATGCATTGTCACATTTTGAGTCTGCCTCAAACCTGTATTCCATCCGCTTTCCCGCTCTTCGTAATGATAGAGCCGGCCTAATGAGGTGGAGACAAGTAGAAGCCATAAAATTAGGATTAAAACCAACCGGGATGATGATGATCGCGATCTCACGTGGTCATAGGTGACTATATATTTAATAATTGATCGGAGGGATAGGAATTGATACATAAGTACAGGGATTCCATGATTATCCTTGGAATCATCCTCGCGCTCTCTCTCATGGGAGCGAATGGAATATCATTTTCTGGAACAACAGATAATGAAGCATTCCAGGCAACAGTTGATGCAGATGTAGATGACGCCGCAGAGGTCAACTACGCTGCCGGCAACCTGCATTTCAGCGGGTCTGGAAACGCCAATTACGCAAAATCATACAAGGTGGGAACCACTCAGTCGAAGGTCGGCATAAAGATCAGGGGTGCCGATGGATTTGAGGGTGATATCGGTGGAAGAAAGGACGTCAGGAATAAAATGACTTCCGCCTACTTGGATGTAACTGCAGCAGGATTTAATTTCCTTGATGCCTACGGCTCATCCACTGCAGGCAGCGTTAAGTCCGGCGTAGATTTGGAGATAGTAAATGGTGACGCAACCTTCTCCATAGGCACTTGGGCGAACGGCAAGACCATGAAGACGGTAAGCAGCCTGGCCACGGGAGATGGGAATTTCATCCAGGGTGGCGAAATTGAGGCCAGTGGATACTTCTCAGGCTGCAAGGGCGAGCTTGGTACCCATGTGGATGAGGGCTATCTTGAGGACTACGAGCTGTCACTGGCCAGCAGCAAGTCTGGCGGATGCTTCGCTTACCAGAGTGCAGATTGGGCCCTGGGCGACCATATGGACTTCTGGGCGGAAACCAAGAAGACCGCTTCTGGAGTAACCAAAGAAATGGATGGTTACATTGAAGTTTATGATGGAGCCATTGAGGATTACGAGGCTTATATCAACGACGGAAATACCTATCAGCTCATGCAGGGCTTTGATTACGTAAGCGCAGCTAACGTCTATACCGACGTTTACTACATGCAGCTCTCCAAGGCAGGAAAGTTAGTGGCTGAGGCAGATAGCTACATGAGCACCGGAAATGAAGAAGAGTACTTCGCCGGCGCCGGAAATGCAGGTATATCTCAAGAATTCGAAACCGTGGATTCTGAATATTTCTCGATGCAAAACAGTCAGAAGGAGATCACAAAGAAGGCCACAAAGGAAACATATG
Organism: uncultured Methanotrichaceae archaeon; assembly: GCA_964633785.1. Classification (GTDB taxonomy): domain Archaea; phylum Halobacteriota; class Methanosarcinia; order Methanotrichales; family Methanotrichaceae; genus Methanothrix. The sequence continues at coordinate 7,406 of CAZWHG010000063.1, read as the reverse complement.
CAAGTCTCAATGGAAATGATATATACGCGGAAGACCTATTTGGGGCTTCGGGTATAGAAGGTTCGAACACGGGATCCGTTATCTTAGCAGACAGAATAGAAGCAGACTACATTTATGTCAACAATGGATACTCAGATAACCTAAAGAAGAATGGAGGCTTTGGCCGGGTAGGTGCAGAAATTTGGGGCTCGAGCGACGACTCCGCATTAACTGATTACATTGGCATTGCCTCATATAAGACCGCAACCGGCGAGAAGGAGGTCAGCGCTCAGGGACATGTCGACAACCAGTACGGCCATGTTGAATCCTATGACCGCACCAATGGGTGGGACGAAGAATACTTCAATACCGGCAATGGGTTCGACAATTACTTCTACGGCAAGGAAGTAAGCGCCAGCCCGTGGGAATCCACACTGCTCGTAGGACACCAGCTCGATGATGCAGAGACCATTCAGCATGCTATCGACCTCGTTCCTGCTGGGTTTAGCATAGGCGACAGCAACATCTTCCTGCTGGAAAAAACCTACAACGAGAACAACATCGTCAACAATAACAACGGTTACGAGAGGTCCTTCAACCTGCTGGGCGCTAAGTATTACCTGCCTTACGCTGATGAGAACACGGTGATCGACGCAGATACTACTGGTGACGGCGTTGGAGACGACAGGATCTTCGATCTGTATTCGGATAATGGGGCCAATTACTTTGGCTTCCACAACATCGACTTCAAGAACGGCAACACTGGTGAATATGGCGGAGCCATAAACATCAGGCAGTCTGCAAATGCCTGGATGCCGACAGTTCACATCAAGGACAGCTATTTTTACAACAACAAGGCTGCGGCAGGCGGCGCTATTGAGAACGATGGCGGCAACGTGTATATCGAGGGCTCCAAATTCGAACTCAATGAAGCCAATGGACATGCTGGCGGTGCCATTAGGAACCAGCAGTACATGGAAATCAAAGATACCACCTTCACTGACAATAATGCAGTGACCTGGGGAGGTGCGATCATTAGCACGAACGTTGATGGTATAACGACAACGAATGCATACCTCAAGCTGACGGACTGCACCTTTACCGGCAACGAGGCGATGTTTGGTGGGGCAGTTGCTAATGAGTACCAAACGTTGTTTCCTGGAATTGGACCTTCCCAAGTTGTTGGCAGCGGCAATGATTTCTACAACAATATTGCCGGAGGTAATGGCGGCGCATACTATGCAGCTATCGATGGCAGTATTACCGACCTGAATGATTGCTATTTCAGCGGCAACCAGGCAATTGAAGGCAAGGCTGCTTACCTCATAAAACCAGGTTCTTTCCACATAACGGGCTATATCCCGGCAGATCAGGATATTGTCGTAGTGTAAGTATTCCCTGCAAATGGGATGAGGCAGGTAGCCTCATCTTTTATTTTATACTAGTAATTTAATTTTTTCGCAAATCCCAATCGCTAGATTAAAGATATCTGCATGTAGTGGATCAATTATGGGTTAAAAATTTTGCTTTTTTCTCATCTGCTACAATGAGTCTTCTCTCCACACATTCGCACCAGGGGCCTGGAAAGATGGCGCCGAGCGCAGGGAGGCACCTCGTAGTAGCCCTTCTCAAGTTGGCGGGGGAGGAGCAGTCGCATGCGTTCTTCGGTATGGGTCTTGCAGCGGCGGCAGCGGTAGCCCTGCCCTTTGCCTGCGGACTCCATGTTTCTTTGGCACTGGGGACAGAGAGGTGCAGAAGTCATCACTTTATCTGCCAGATGCATTATATTGATCTTCTCCAGGTTGAGCGATCCATCTTGCACCGAGCCGTAGACCTCCAGCTCATCGCCTGAAATGAGCTGCTTGACAATGGCACGAAAGTTTTTGGTGGGCTCGAAAGCAGCGCATTTAATGCGGGCGCAGCCATCTTGCAACGGGAAGAAGAGGTGGCCGCCGGCAATAGCCTTTGCCGGTTCTGCCACAAAGCCGTGCAGCCTGTAGCTTTGATTGTCCAACACATCGGCTACAACGCCCTGCAAGATGTGAGCATCAGTCCCCTGGTTGGTCTGGTAGAGCACGCTCCTCTCTATCGGCTCCGATTTTATAGTCTGGAATGCCTTTAAGATCGCCACCGGGTCACAGCCTCTTATACCAAACAACACCGGATCCCCTGAATGGGGGGCAAAGACGATTCTATTATTATGATGATCCACTGTATCCCAGGTGCTTGGATAGGTGAGTGTATCCGCTCTCCAGACGGATTCTTCTTCGATGCGGCGCGGCGTGCCCCAGCGCGCCCGCGCCCGGTAGGCGATCAGCTCGTAGGTGAAGTCGGGGAGCACTGCTCCGATGGCCGCCAGGGCTCCAATCAGGCCGCGCCCCTTCTTAAAGCCCCTATGCCAGATTCTTTCCTCATCCAACAGTTTTTTGGCCTCTCTTATCTCCAGGATCTGCGTAACGGCGCGCTGATAGAAGTCCGTCATCTGCGCCGTTCGCTGCGGTGCGATCACCAGGCCGGGATTGGTATTCATTCCGGAAAAATCGGACAGTTCCAGCACCGTCTCTAAGGCCACATCCCTGACCTCCTCCGGGCGGTCGCTCTTCAGCTCAATGGCTATGGCGGCATTGCCGCGCGTTTTATATCTAGCGCAGGGGTTGAGGCGAATGAGTTTTGGCAGGCCTACCATATCTCCCAGAGACGAGAGCCTCTCCATCAGCACAGCGGAAAGGTATGTGGTGCATAGTCCCCTTTCAGAATCGGTATCATCAATTCCAATGAACATAGTCAGCCTTAAATAGCCGTCAAACTGAGATATATAATGATGGATAAGGAACTTCTCGCCGAGCGCGTGGAGGAGGTTCTAAGGCAGGGCGGATTTTCAACATCAGATCGCTGCTATCTCCGTCCCAGGAGCTTCGATCTCGCAGCCAGAAAGGGTAATCTTTTCCTGCTCCTCAAGATTCTCTCTAACATCGACGGCCTGAATGAGCAGACAGCCACAGAGGTGCGCCGTCTGGCCAAGCATCTTTTTGCCAGCCCCATACTGGTGGGCGAGAAAACCAGAGACCAGTACCTGGAAAGGGGAGCGGTCTATTTTCGCTACGGTATTCCTACGCTTAGTCTTAACACCCTGGCGGACTGCCTATTAGATGGCGCCCTGCCGTTGGTCTACGCTGCACACGGTGGGCTTTATGTGCGTATTGACGGCACCAGGATGAGAGAGCTAAGGCTCTCGCGCGGCATCTCGTTAGGAGCGCTGGCTTCTGAGCTTGGTGTCTCCCGTCGCACCATAAGCAAGTATGAAGTAGAGGACATGGACACAACGGTGGATGTGGCTATCAAGCTGGAAGAAATTTTCGAGCAGGAGCTGATCCAGCCCGTGGACCCCTTCCTTCCCGGAAATGATGTGGTGGATAAGGGACCAGTGACGGACAATATCCTGCGCCTGCTACTGGAAATAGGCTTTGAGGTAGTTCCCACTGCCCAGGCTCCCTTCAATGCCATTACCAGAACTGAGGAGCTGGTGGTGCTGACCAGCGTTAGCAAATTTTCTCAGAGCATGCTCAAGAAGGCCAGGCTCATGAGCAGCCTTTCTGTCGTGGCCAGGACCAAGTCGGTGGTAATCGTCGACGGCGAAACCAAGCTGGAGTGCATCGAAGATACCGCTTTGATCGAGAAGCGCGAGCTGGAGGGAATGGACCGCACCCGCGAATTCGAAGATCTGGTGGCCGAGAAACAGAATAAATAATATAGGTCAAACCCAAGTTACTAGCATGAGACTAAACTTATTCCTGCTAATGACCTGCTTTTTATTGGTGGCTGCATCCTGGGGATCGGGAGCTGCACAGGCAAATCCTGCCAACAATTCTACAGACGCGAGCATTAATGCCAGCACTTCCACGAGTATCCTGAACCTTGCCCTATTCAGTATGCCCGATACCCGGCAGAGTACCGAATACTCTTGCGGTGCTGCTGCCATGCAGGCGGTCTTGGGCTACTGGGGAAGAGACATAGGAGAAGAGGACATAAGAGAGATGCTCAACACCAACGAAGAGTCCGGGACATATCCGGATGACATAATCAGGGTGGCATTGGCTCTTGGTCTGCAGGCTGAATACAAAGAAAACATGACCATGGCCGATCTGGAAGATTATGTGGCTGCGGGAATACCGGTCATAGTGGACTGCCAGGCCTGGAGGAGCGTCTCGCAGTATAATGAATCTTGGGCGGATACCTGGTACAACGGGCACTGGCTGGTAGTAATTGGCATCGATGAAAACAATGTGACCCTGGAAGACCCTTACATCCTGGGAGATCGGGGCTTAATGACCCGCGAGGAGTTTGAGGCGCGCTGGCACAACGTGCGCGGCCTGGACGAGACTGATACCGGAAAGCAGATTCATATGGGAATTGCCATTCGCGGAGAGAAGCCCGCCACTTCATCCGGCTTTAGGCATGTCGATTGAGAAAGAATATGAAATCGATTATGGATCGTATCAAGAAATCGGGCAGAGTATTTGTCTTTGGGATTGCAGGGGACAGCGGATCAGGGAAGACCACCATCTCGCGCGGCATAAAGAGGATACTGGGCGAGGAGATGGTCTGCTCCTTCTCCATGGACGACTATCACAGCCTGGACCGAAAGGCGAGAAAAGAGCGCAATATCACGCCTCTGCACCCCGAGGCCAACCATCTGGAGCTGCTGGCGGATCATCTGGAGCAGCTTCGGCGCGGTGAGGAGATCGCCAAGCCGGTCTACGATCACAGCATTGGCGAGATCAGCGGTACAGTGCCCTTTGGGCCGGCACCCGTTATAATCGTAGAGGGCCTGCATCCCTTTTTCACGCCGAGGCTGCGCAGCCTCATTGATTTCAAGATCTTTGTGGACCCCTCGCGCTCGGTGAAGAGGCTGTGGAAGGTGCGCCGCGATGTGGGCGAGCGGGGATATCAACCATCCCAGGTAATGGCTGAGATATTGCAGCGCGAGCCGGACTACAAGCTCTATGTGGACATCCAGAAGATCTATGCCGAGATGGTAGTCAAGATTCAGGATACCAGGTTTCATCCTTCTCTTCTGGAACCGGGACCCGCGCCGGACTGGTATTCGGTGCGGCTAATTCAGCAGATGCTGGACCAGCCCGTATCTCAGGTCGATCTGACCATTGATCTGAGCAAGATTCTGAGAAGCTCGGAGCATAATTTTTCGATCGAGTTTCAGCGGGATGATTACTACGGGAAAAAGGTTGGTATCATGACTGTGGACGGCGAGATTCATCAGTCCATGATTGCCGATCTGGAGAAGAAGCTATGCGACTCGCTGGGGACTTGCGCCGTTATCAGCGATCGGCGCGAGCAGTATGTCAATGCCATCGGCCTCTCTCAATTGATCCTGACCTGGAGCTGCCTGGAAAAGCTGGAGCATCTTCTAAGCAAGAGCTAGCGGAGCGCTGCCCGCTCCAACTCACCATGCTCCAGCGAGCGCGCCCGGGCTCATGCGGGCGCACGCGGGGGCCGACCTTTACCAGTGCTCCCAGGCGACAGTATCATCCAGGCTCTTGCGGCCCCGCGAGCTGGGCTCTTCAGCGGGATAACCCAGGGGCAGCAGGGTCACGACCCGTATTTCCGGAGGCACGCCCAGAATCTCCTTCACAGAATCCTCGTAGAAGGCGCCGATCCAGCAGGTGCCCAGACCCAGCGAGGCGGCAGCCAATGTCATATGATCCACGGCAATGGCCACATCGATGGCATAGGCCGGCTGGCCGCAGGTCATGACCAGATCCGAGGTTCCGCAGGCGGCGATGACCACGGGGGCCTGGCCCACAAACTGCTGATCTCGGGCTGCTTCTGCCAGCCTGCGGCGCGTGGCTGCGTCCTTCACCACGATGAACCGCCAGTCCTGCATATTCCGGGCGGAAGGCGCCAGCCGGCCGGCTTCCAAAACGGCCAGAAGCTTCTCTTCTTCCACTGATTTGTCCTGATAGGCTCTCACGCTCCGGCGGGCCCGGATTGCCCGCATCAGATTCATGGTCATAACTGAAATCCTACTGGCAGATCAGGCCCTCTTCTTCATCTCACTCACGATCTCCTGGCCGGCCTCAGTGAGGCACCAGATGCCGTCATTCTCAAAGACAAGGCTTCTCTCTGCCATATCGGCCAGGATCTTCTTGACGGATGGTGCGGGGATGTGCTCGAACTTGGCAACCTTTTCCGCAGACAGCTTGCCCTTGGAGCCCAGGACCTGAACAACCCTCTCGCGATGCTTGTTTCCCATGATAAAACCCATGTTATTGGCTAAGTCTTCCGGCATAATTTATTACCTCTTTTCGGCGTTAGCTTTATTAGCTGTTCACCTCAATGTTAAAAGTGGCGGGCAGTCCGGGTGGTTCGGCGTCACCTATAACCCGAAATCGTCGATAAGCGGGGGGCGAAGCTGACGGAAGACACTGGGTGCTGTGTGCTCAGTCCAGTTGCCGACTATGATTCTCCGTCCTGCAGGGATGGCACCGGTCCACGGGTTTTCCTGATGGAAGGCCTGTGTACCATAATTGCGGGAACAGGTTCAGGCCCGGAAGGGAGCAGACCCACCGCGGGTAACTATCGCTTACAGGTATATGGGGAGGAGAAGGCTCCGGGATTAACTGGCATGCAGGCCCGGTGGCAACCGGCGGCGCGCCTGCCATTTAATTTTATCTAAATTATAAAAATAAACTAAAGAAAACGATTAAGGCATGATACTTGTATAATGGGCACCATGAAAATACTTGATAAAGAAGTCTTTGCAGTATCACCAGTCCGATTCAAGAGGGCAAGCGAAAAATAAGATTGTTCTGCTTCGGGCTTTCTTTATGAAGATCGAGGTGACTTATATTTTATCACAAATCGTCACGTTGTAGTTGATGAAGAAATAGGATTTTTTCCGGAAGAAATTGACTTGAATTTGCATACGGATCAGAATGACTTAACTAAAAGTGAAACATATTCAATTCCACTAAGAGAGGGCGAAAAGGAGCTATAGCTCGAACACCAGCCGGTGGATGGTGAAGAAGTTGATGTGGTAGCTTTGCCAATTTGAAAGAGGATATAATTCCCCATTTCCATGTAATGCCATTCAGCAAGAAAGATTTACTGAATCCTAGCAGGTATATTTCAATAGGCTATGACCTTCTTGTTATCGGATATCCATTGGGTATTAGGGATACAAAGCATAAGACTCCAATAATTCGAAGTGCAATTATGGCTTCTGTATATCCTTTGCCATTTGATGGGAAACCTTATTTTCTGATTGATTCTTTTCTGCATGAAGGTACAAGCGGTGGTCCTGTTCTACTTAAACCAAGTGACGTTATTCGAGATAGCAATGGGAACGCAAGACTTATAGTCTTTAACACAACAAATTTAACTTATCATACAAGAATCTAGGAATCCAC
>CAZWHG010000062.1:0-15245 GCA_964633785.1 uncultured Methanotrichaceae archaeon | reverse complement strand
TACAGGGCCTTCCTTATTGATATCAATTTACAGAAAATTCGTTACGCTGCCCAAGATTCCCTTAAGTCCGAAAGATGCTTGTATCTCCTGCTCGTCTTTAGAGCCATGCGCAATTTTATCGTCGTCGGCCACAAGGCCACCACCACTCCCAACTTCTCCCTGGAAGACATCCCTGGCACCTCCGGCCGCCTGGACATTCTCTGTCGCGCCGTAACGGCCGCATTCGTCATATCGCATGGTATTCGAAAGGATGTCTGCGTCTACCTGATCCTCTTGGGCGGGGAGATTCCCAAGACCATACGGCTCGTGGGCGAGACGCTTCGCCACCTCAACCCGGACGAACGCACCACTGCTGCTCTGCTAAAGAAAGCCCTGGCGCTGCCCGCTGCGGCGGAATGGGCCATGTCCACCTCCGGAATCTTTGTGCGCACCGGCGGCCTCATCGAGATGCTGGCCGATCTGAAAGATGCAAAATTGATCTACCTGCGCGAGGATGGCAGCGATATTCGCGACCTTGAGGTAAGCGGCCTTTCCGGTGAGACTGCCTTCATACTGGGGGACCACACCGGCATGACGCCTGAAGAGGAGGTTCTGCTCGAGCAGGCCGGGGCAAGGGTCGTCTCATTGGGGCCGACCAGCCTGCATGCCGATCACTGCATTGTTCTTTTAAACTGGTTCATGGACACCAACGTATTTATGCAGGATTGAAGATAATATAGGTCTGAGGAAAATGGGGTGTTATTGCATGTCTAATTCCAAAAGTCCGTTACTTGCGGTGATATTGAACCTCATCATTGCCGGTTTAGGTCACGTTTATTTGGGCTACACCAAGCGAGGAATAGTTCTGTTCCTATTCTCGGCGCTGATCGCAGTCATCAGCTCGGGACTTGGATGGATTGTGGGCGTACTCCTCTGTTCATATGATGCCTGGCAGCTTGCCAATAACAGGCCAGCTCCCTTCGACTTCCTCGCGAAATATATCGGAGAATAGAATCTCTTTTTTAGCCAGTAACGTCAGCCCACGCTCCCTGATCTAGATTTCTTTTTATATAATGTGAATACCGTTAGTATCGAGTGAATACTATGGAAACTGATAAGGATGCTCGTACCTGGGCCACCATTTGTCACCTCAGCGCTCTTCTTATGCTCTTGGGTGTTCCCATCGGAAACATTTTGGGCCCTTTAGTGATCTGGCTGGCAAAAAGAAGAGAGTACGAGTTTGTAGATGACCAAGGGAAGGAAGCGCTCAACTTCCAGATTACATTTATCTTTTGTGCAATCGCCTTAGTTCTCTTAATCTTTCTTCTGATCTTCGCTGCTCCATATCGCTATCAACCCCATGTGGTCCTTCCGGCCATGCTGCTCATGATGGGCCTGATCATATCGAATATAGGACTGGTCATAGTGGCCGCCATCAAGTCCAATGACGGTATTTTATACCGGTATCCATTTGCTCTGAGGATCATCAAGTAGATGAACATGGATCAATTGCGAGCCCTAATAAACCAGAAGCTCGATTGCAGGATATGAAGAGTCATTATGAGTGAAGACAATTTTGAGAATCCAGAGAATCCCAGAGACAACATCCTGATCACTGCCCGGAGGATCATCAGCCTTGGCCCCATCTGCGACAATTGCCTGGGCCGCCAGTTCGCCATGCTCTCCACCGGCCTTACCAATGCCGAGCGTGGCCGCTCTCTCAAAACAGCGCTGGCCATGCAGGCATCCGTCGACGAGGACCTAGCCCTGCAAGAGGAGTTGGCGTCATCCTTCCGATCAGCGCGCCTCAAGCTGGGCCGCAAGAATGAGGAAGATGCCCGCTGCACAGTGTGCCTGGGCGAGATGGCCCCTGCAAACCTGGACGCCTGGGCGGACAAAGCAGCCGCCGCCATCGCTGATCGGGAGATCGAAACCCTGGTGGTGGGCACAAGGATGTCCGGCCTCCTGGCCGAGAATGAGGAGCTGCTGCTGGCGGACGGTGGCTCGACCCACGCTGAGCCCTTCAAGTCGGAGCTGAATCGCGAGGTTGGAAAAAGGCTTGCCGCTCTCACCGGAAAGACGGTTGATTTGAAGAATCCGGATGTGGTGGTTCACCTCAATTTGGAGAAGGAAGAGGTCGAGCTGCAGGTTGCATCCCTCTTCATTCGCGGACGCTACCGAAAGCTTGTGCGCGGCATTCCCCAGACACGCTGGCCTTGTCGCGAGTGTCGTGGTCGCGGCTGTCCGCGCTGCCAGGGCACGGGCAAGATGTATCCGGAGTCTGTGGATGAGCTGATCCGCCCCGCGGTGATGGCGGCAGCCGCAGCCGAAGATACCGTCTTTCACGGTGCAGGTCGCGAGGACATCGACGCCCGCATGATGGGCACCGGCCGTCCCTTCATCGTAGAAGCGGTGCGTCCCCTCATCAGGACAATCGATCTGGCTGCACTGGAGGCAGAGATCAACTGCCATGCTGCAGGCAAGGTAGAGGTCTTGGGCCTAGCCAATGCGCATTCCGCAATGGTAGAGAAGATCAAAGAGGCCACATTTGAGAAGACCTACTCCGCCCTGGTAAGGCTTGGTGCAGAGGTTTCAGAAGAAAAGCTTAAATCCGTCCTGAAAGAATTGCAAGGGCCGATCGATCAGCGTACGCCAACTCGCGTGTCTCACCGAAGAGCTGATAAAGTCAGGGTGAGAAAAGTCCATAGCGCTGATTTACTAGAGGTTACGGGCAATTTGGCCCGTATAAATATTAGAGGCGACAGCGGTCTGTATATCAAAGAGTTGATCTCCGGAGACGGAGGCAGAACCCGCCCAAACCTCGCCGAAATCCTTAGGGTCGACGCGATCGTCGAAGAATTAGATGTAATAGATGTAGGTGGAGAATCAGATGGCACATCATCACGGAATGCGGAAGAAGTCCAGAGATAAGCTGAGCAGGACAGTCAGGGCTAAGGGAAAATCCTCGGTAGTCAGGGCAATTCAGGAGTTCGATATGGGTACAATGGTCCATGTGATCATAGACCCCAGCATACACAAGGGTATGCCTCATCCCAGGTTCCACGGAAAGACGGGCGAGGTTGTAGGAACGAGAGGTAGAGCCTTTGTCTTGAAGGTCACTGATGGTAACGCCACCAAGACCTTGATCACATTACCAGAACATCTGACAGCACAAAAATAGATGATTGTCAAAAGCATATTGCAGGAGGACATCCTGACCATGGCGGAGGTCAGGGAGATCCTAGACCAGATCCGGCAAAAGCGTGCCGATGAAGAAGAACTGGGTTACGAACTGCGTCGGGCCATCAGACATGCTGAGCTCTTTAGCAAGGGCACGGCAGAAGAAAGCCTGGCGATGGTAGCGGAGCTCATGAAGCTGGAAAAGATGAACAAAGTAATTGCCGTAAAGATCGCCGATATAAGGCCTGTCACTAAGGACGAGCTGAGGGCGATTTATGCCAAGGAAAGGTTCACTTTAAGCGAAGAAGAGCTCAACAGTATTTTAGAGATCGTATTCAGGGGGTAAAGGCAAATGCCTGAGGGGAGACCGCCGAAGAGAGAAGAGGTAGCTAGGATTCTCGATTACCTCCCCTATGGACGTACTCTAGATTCTCGGAGCTACCAAAAGCAACCTCTTATCCAGGCCGTAGGAGAGGCCAACTTCGTTCTCATGGAGATGACACCCAAGGAGGGCGCGGTTCCGACTGCCGGGACTAGAGTCTATATTGGTAGCGGTAGTCGTGATATCATTGACCATGTCAATCGCAGAATCGACTATTCAGAGCTGTCCAACAACGCCAAGCTTGAGCTCACTTATCAAATTGTGAGTATAATCCTGGATAATGAACCCCGATTCATTCGCTACTTTAACGAGGCCGGACCCATCACTACCCGCATGCACGCTCTGGAGCTATTGCCCGGGATAGGCAAGAAGCTGATGTGGGCGGTGCTCAATGAGCGCAAGAAAGGAGCTTTCAAGAGCTTTGCCGATTTGATGGAGAGGGTGAAGGGGCTGCATAATCCTGAGAAGATCATCTGCAGACGCGTCGAGGACGAGCTGACTGATGACAAAATCAAATACCGCATATTTACCACAATGCCCCGCATAAGATGAAGCTGGGGCAACATTTTCTCATGGATGGCGATGCGGCTATTCGTATCGCGAGCTATGCCGAACTTAAGCCTGAGGACAGTGTGCTAGAGATCGGACCGGGCCCGGGAAATCTCACCCAGGAGCTGGCCTCTCGATCCGGTCATGTCTATGCGGTGGAGATAGATCCCGATCTGGCAGCGAGGCTTTCGGGCCGCTTTTCTAATGTTAAGGTGATAACCGGGGATGCATTGAAGGTTGAGCTGCCCATTTACAATAAAATCGTCTCCAACCTTCCTTATCAGATCTCGTCCAAGATTACCTATCGTTTGCTCTCCCGTCCTTTTGAGACGGCGGTTTTGATGTATCAGTGGGAGTTTGCTCAGCGCATGACGGCCACTGCGGGCAGCGAGGAGTACGGCCGTCTGGCCATGACCGTAGGTTTCTTCTGCCGGATTGAAATCATGGAGAAGGTCTCCAAGATGGCTTTCCGGCCTGTGCCCCAGGTTGACTCGGCAGTCGTGAGGCTCCTGCCCAGATCGGATCGGCCGGAGGCGGACGGGGCGGAATTCATGAGGCTCGTGGAAGGGCTCTTCAACAATAGACGCAAAAAAGTAAAGAAGGGTTTGGCAGCCATGAGAGCTGGCCCGCGGGCTCTGGCGGAGCTGGACAGAGCCCTTTTGGAGAGAAGGCCGGAGGAGCTGACGCCGGATGAAGCGGCAAGCCTTGTGGGGGCAATATCCAGGAAATCCGGTTCATAGTTGTGGTGGAATTCGCAATCATTGGGAACGGTCGATCTCTTGTGTCCGATGCCAAATCCAGCAAGAATATACTACTATTAGGATTTGTAAGCCTGCTTAACGACATCAGCAGCGAGATCATTCAGCCCATTCTCCCCCTTTTTATCACCTCTCTGGGAGGCGGAGGACTGGTCGTGGGCCTCATCGGCGGCATAAGCGATGGCCTGCCCAGCCTGCTCAAAGTCCTGGCAGGATATGGGTCAGATCGGCTGGGCAAGAGAAAGCCGCTGGTGGTAGCCGGCTATGCCCTCTCGGCAGTGGGCAAGCTCCTTTTGCCCGCGGCGGCTACCTGGCAGCAGGTCTTCCTGCTCAAGACCCTGGAGAGAAGTGGTAAGGGCGTACGCTCCGCCCCGCGAGATGCCATGATTTCCGAGTCGGCCCAGGAGGGAGTGCGGGGAAGAGGCTTTGGGCTGCATAGAAGCATGGACTCCGCGGGAGCGGTTATCGGCTCAATCCTGGCCTATCTTCTCTGGCAGGGGGGCATGAGCTACAGCTCCATCTTCATGGTGGCAGGAGTACTGTCCGTAATGGCTCTGCTTCCTTTCTATCGTGTTAAGGAGAGCTTTCGGGCCCCGAGCTGCGAGGCAAGACTGAAGCTCTCCGGGCTCTCGCCGCAGCTTCGCCGCTTCCTTATCATTGCCGGCCTTTTCGCTTTAGGCAACTTCAGCTACATGTTCTTCATCCTGCGCGCCCAGGGGCTGTTTTCCGGAGCTCTGGCAGTGGCCGCGCCCCTTCTGCTTTATGCGCTCTTTAACCTGGTCTACGCCCTGCTGGCGTTGCCCGTTGGCATTTGGTCGGACCGGGTGGGCCGCAGAAAAGTCCTGGCCCTGGGCTATAGCCTCTTCGCCCTGACTGCCCTGGGATTTGCTCTTGTAACTAATTTGGTGGGCCTGATAGCACTCTTTATTCTCTACGGGCTGGTCTACGCACTGGTGGACGGCTCGGAGAGGGCATATGTCTCCGACCTCAGCCCCGTAAGTCTGCGGGGTAGCTCACTGGGGCTCTATTACGGTGCCATTGGAGTGGCTGCCATTTTGTCCAGCCTGACGGCGGGAGCCCTCTGGGCCTGGTGGGGGGCAGAGGCGACATTCCTCTTCGGAGCAGGTGCAGCGGCGCTGGCGGCAGTGGGGCTGGGGATAAAGAAGACGGACGTTATCGTACCTGGATGAATGGCGGGTGCCCGAAAAAGTAATTCCTGCTTTTTTGATATTTCTTTCATTGTTCTCATTCACATCCCCAGGCGAATGTGCTTCGTTTCCAAATAGGCCTCCAGGCCGTAATGTCCCAGCTCCCGGCCGAGACCACTCTCCTTCCATCCCCCAAAGGGCGCTTGCAGGTCCACCACGTTGTTCACATTAACGCCGATGCCTCCTGCCTCCAGCCCCTCCGCAGCCAGCAGGGCCGTCTTGAGGTCATTGGTGAAGACGTAGGCTGCCAGGCCGTACTCGCTGTCGTTGGCCAGAGCTATGGCCTCCTCCAGCGTCTTAAATTTCATGATGGGGGCCACCGGCCCGAAGGTTTCCTCTCGCATGACCTTCATGCGGTGGTTTGCTTCGCCCAGCACCGTGGGCCGGAAGAAGTAGCCCTTTTCGTAGGCTTCGCCCTCAGGCTCCTGTCCGCCCGTGAGAATTTCTGCCCCTTTAGCGGTTGCATCAGCTACATGCTCTTTTGTTCTCTCCCGTTGCGCCCGGCTGAACATGGGCCCCAGGTCCACATCCGGCGCCAGGCCGTCGCCGATCTTGAGACGCTCGGCACGCCGTACCAGCTTCTCTGTGAACGGCTCGGCAACCTCCTCTGCCACATAAATTCTATTGACGCTGATACAGATCTGGCCCATGTTGGAGAAAGCGCGCTGCGCTGCAGCGGCTGCCGCCGCCTCCAGGTCGGCATCCGCGCAGACGATGAAAGGCGACTGGCCACCAAGCTCCAGGGAGACGCGCTTGATATGTGCCGCGGCGTGGGCCATTATCCATCGACCGGTCTGTGTCTCTCCGGTAAAGGCGATCTTTCGGGAGATGGGATTTTCCACAAGCTCGGCGCCCACCTCACTCCCGGGCCCGTGCACCACATTCACCGCCCCCGCCGGCAGGCCGGCTTCGCTCACCGCCCGCACAAACTGAGTAGCTGCCAGAGGAGCGAGGCTGGGCGGTTTGGCCACGAAAGTGCAACCCGCAGCAAGAGCGGGCGCCACCTTCCAGGACAAAAGATCCACGGGAAAGTTCCAGGGGGTGATGAGAGCGGCTACGCCCACGGGCTGGTGGAGCACAATGCTGCGGCTATGCGAGGAAGTGATCCACTCGCCAAAGTTTCTCTTGCCTTCTTCTGCATAAAAGTCAAGGACATCCGCCGAGGAGAGCACCTCCATTTTAGCGTTCTTGAGGGGTTTGCCCATCTCCAGAGTCAGCAGCCTGGCAATTTGTTCGGCTCGCTGCCGTACTAAATCAGCGGCAGCATGCAAGATCTTGGCCCGCTCTTGGCTGGAGGTTGCCGACCAGATGGGAAAAGCCTTCCTGGCCGCCTGCAAGGCCAGACGGGCATCCTGGCGGGTGCCGACGACGACTTCGGCCACAGGCTCCAGGTTGGCCGGATTGCAGATGATTTCAACTCTGCCGGATAAGGAGGCGACATCTTCTCCGTTGATGAGCATTTGTGATTGGTGCATAAACGACCTCTTGGTTGCTTGTCTCTGGTACTCACGAGCATCTATAATTTTGCTTTTTCGTCGGCCAATGTATTATTAATATTATGTGTATTATATGACAGCGAAAGATAGGTACGAGATGACTCTCGGAGAGGTGGAATATGAATGGTTTTGTCGAATCTATTGATTCCTGGCGAGATTTCTACATGCTGACAGGTTCTGCATCTGCAACCCTTGTCGGTCTGATCTTTGTTGCAGTCACATTGCATATTGATGTTATTGCCGAGGCAAAAAAGTCAAGCGACATTCGCATGCTGGCCGAAGAAATATTTATTAATTTCTTGATGATTTTATTCTTTGCCTTCATTTTCACGGTCCCTTCCGATACACCCTCTGGAATAGGATATCCGCTTCTCATTCTGGGAACGATACAAGTAGTGCATACTGCTGCTTTGTGGCTGAGATTCTTAAGAAGCAAGGGCGAGCATAGGGTCTTCGCATCAAGCATGATCTTGAGAGGGCTATTGATCCCCAATACGATCTGTTACTTGACTTTGATAGTTATCGGCGCAGATGTCTTGCAGGGAAAGGCTCGCTACCTGGGTTGGATGGTGATGGTAATAGTATGGTTGATCATCGCAGCTGTCGAGAATACCTGGCATTTGATGATGAGAGTTGCCGAGATCAAGCGAAACCGCGGAAAAAGTATTTAGACATGAATGGCCAGCATTGTCTCCGATGCAGTCGCATAGAAATGGGGGACGTGCCCTCTGAACGACGATTTATGGGTCATCTCCTTCCTGGGCAAAGACCGGCCCGGACTGATCCGTGATATCCTGGAGGAGCCAGCCCAGCAGAACGTGAATATCGTGGACATGGACCAGCGGGTGATGCAGGGTATATTTGTCATGTCTGTGGTGGCGGATTTTGCCAATGCGCGCGTCACAGCCAGCGAGCTGCAAGCATGGCTGCAGAGAAAGGCCGAAGATCTCGGCATTCAATTCAACTTCTTGCCTCTGGGCCAGTACCGGGGCCGGCGAAAATCGAAAAAGAGCCTGCATGTTGTCACCATTCTGGCTAAAGACCGGCCGGGCATCATCCGCGATGCGGCAAACGCGGCTGCCGGAAATGTTGTGAACATCGAAAGGGCATCGGTAACGGCTCGTGGAGATCTCATCTCCATCGAATTTATCATGGACTTTTCCGAGTGCGATGAAAACGACTGCAAATCCAAGCTGAAGAAGGATTGTGAGCTTTTGGGGCTGGATGTAGTGATTCAGGATCTGGAGCGTTCACGCAAAGAGAAGCGGCTCATCGTCTTTGATATGGACATGACAATTGTCGATTTCGAGATCATCAACAAGCTGGCCGGATTTGCGGGAGTGGACGAGCAGGTAAAAGCGATAACTGAGAAGGCCATGAACGGTGAGATGGACTTCAAAGAGTCGCTGCGCCAGAGGGTGCGTCTCCTCAAGGGAATGCCGGAGAGATCCTTGCAGGAGATTGCGTCCGATCTGCGTCTTACCCCCGGATCGGAGGAGCTGCTGCACCATCTAAAACATCTGGGCTACAAGATCGCACTCATCAGCGGCGGCTTTACCTATTTTACCGATGTGCTCAAAGAGCAGCTAGGCTTTGATTACACCTTTGCCAATGAACTGATGATTGAGAACGGCTTTGTCACCGGCGAGATCAAAGGAGATATCATCGATGCCGAGGCCAAGGGGGGCATCATCTACCGGCTGGCGGAGCTGGAAAATATCAGTTCGGACAATATTGTGGCCGTGGGCGACGGAGCCAACGATTGCCTCATGATCAAGAACGCGGGCCTTGGTGTGGCCTTCAATGCCAAAGAGGTCCTGAAGAAGGTATCTGACGGATCACTATCAAGAGAGAACCTGCTGGGACTGCTCAATGTACTGGGTCTGGCGGAGAAGGATAAAGAGATACCTTGATCTGAAAAAAGAGACAATCACAGCTCCCCAAGGTGGCCGCTGAGCTAGGGCACTTCCGAGAAAATGGCCAGGAACCGATCTCAGGGCTTGGGTGGAAGACGGATGGCTGGAGAAAGGCAAATCCGTCACGCGCGCGTCATCCGTGACGCACAAATTAGTTTGTGCGACATATTTGGTGAAATATGACGCGCAAATAAATTGCCGGTAATCCATGACACATAGATCTTTGCTGCAAGGAGTGTTATCTCTTGAACATCATTGGCCGATGCGAGGGTGTTCTCTTCTCGAATAGCTAAGTTATTAAGCTAGTAGAACAAAAGAAACACTCCAAAATTCGTATCGCTCGGAAAAAGCATTTATACTTGTTTCTGCGTAAGGGTTCTGGTTTGTTCCTTATCATTTGGAGGATTGAAGGATTTGACAACTGTTTACGACGTACCTCCCCATGACTTAATCGCTGCCGTAGCCGAGGAGCTGAAGGCGGCAGGCAAGGTTCAGCCCCCGGAATGGGCTGAGTTTGCCAAGACAGGGGTAAATAAGGAGATGCCGCCCACAAATCCAGATTGGTGGTTTGTGCGGTGCGCATCAGTATTGCGCAGAATATACATAGACGGCCCGGTGGGCGTTTCCCGCCTTAGAAGCTTCTACGGCGGAAAGCATCGCAAGGGTGTAGCCACAGGATTCTTCTGCAAAGGCAGCGGCTCAGTAGCAAGAGAGTCCCTGCAACAGCTGGAGAAGGCCGGCTACGTGAAGAAGCTAAAGAAGGGACGCCAAATGACCCCAGCAGGTCAGGCATACCTTGATGGAGTAGCCCATAAGATAAGAAGCCAGATGCAAGGCACGGCGGCACCTGTTGCAGAACCTGCTGTCGATTCGGCATAAAGCCTAAGCGAGGAGTGGAAAAAGTATGGCTGATGATGAGCTTGCAGATTTAAGACGAAAGAGGATGGACCAGATCCAAAAACAGCAGATGGATTCGCAGATGGCCGCGGCTTCGCAAGAGCAGGCCCAGCAAGAGATGGAAGCCAAAAAGGCATCCTTGATGAGGACCATCCTCACCCCCGAAGCAAGGGAACGGCTCAATGCGATACGCATGACCAAGCCTGAGTTCGTCACTCAGATTGAAGGTCAGCTCATCATGCTTGCTCAAAGCGGCAGGCTGAGGGGCGCAATCACAGACGAGCAACTCAAGGCGATCCTCAAGCAGGCTCAGCCCACGAAGCGAGACATCACCATAACCAGGAGATAATGCGGCTATAAGCTGTAGGCAGTTCATGAAGGTTGCAGTCTTATTTTCCGGCGGAAAAGATAGCAGCCTGGCGGCTCTTCTTCTCGAACCGTTCTTTGACGAGATAGAGCTTGTCACCTTCAGCTTTGGCCATGATGATACCTGGACGAGAGCGGCTGATGCAGCACGAGAGCTTGACCATCCCCATAGGAGGATGGTATTTGTTGACGGCGTCCTGGAGCAGGCCCTGGAGATACTGCTTCGCACGGGCTATCCCAATGATGCTCTCAATTATGTTCATCCTATTGCAGTAGAAACAATAGCTAAAGAGTGCGAATTTGTGGCGGACGGGACGAGGCGGGATGATCGCGCACCCAAAATGGGTTTTAGCGCCATCCGAAGCCTGGAAGACCGGTTGCATATGCAATACTTAAGACCCCTGGCGGGCCTGGGTCAAAAGACCATCCGGGCCATGGCCTCGCGCTATTTGGACTTCGAGGAAGAGTTATCCGAGAGGTATCCCGCCTCTGACTTCGAGGTGGGCCTGAGATATGCGCTAAAAGAGAGATGCGGCCAGGCTAAGGTCGATGAGATCTTCCCCTCCAATCATACGCACACCAGAGTTATTCGGAGGAAAAGATTTGTCCAAGAAATTAAAGGGCAAGAAGATCAGGCTTGCCAAGGCGTTCAATCAGAATCGTAGGGTACCCTCCTGGGTTATTGTCAAGACCATGAGGCAGGTAGTCACTCATCCCAAGAGACGACATTGGAGAAGAAGCAGCTTAGAGAGATAGACATGGCGGACACAGAAAGAGTTTACACCATACCCCTGGGTATAGTCAAGTGCGCTCCCATTTACAGAAGGTCCAACCGGGCCATAACTGAGATTAGAACCTACCTCGCCCGGCATATGAAAGTGGCAAAGAATAATATAAAGATCGACCCCGGCCTGAGCGAAGTCATCTGGGCCAGAGGCGATATGAAGCCTCCCCGGCGCGTAAGGGTACGCGCAGTCAAGTTCGAAGACGGCGGAGTTGAGGCGGAGTTTGCTGGTGACAGATAAGCGAATAAAGATTGCAGGAAGCAGCCTTATCGGAGTATTTGCCAAATGCACGGATAAAGTTGTACTCGTGCCGCAAGAAGTGGGCGAAGCCGATAGGCAAGTTCTCGAGGCCGGGCTGAAAGTGCCGGCCGTGCAGGTACTGGCCGGAGTAGGCTCCGTCTTGGGATCCCTGGTCGCGGCCAATAGCAATGGCTTCGTGGTAACTCATCACGCTGGCAGCGAAGAGCTCGAGATTCTTCGCGAACACGGCCGGGTGGCAAGGCTGCCCGCCAGGATCAATGCCGCGGGCAATGTAATACTGGTCAACGACAGCGCTGCCCTGGTCCATCCGGAACTGTCCGGCAGGGCCTGTGAAACGATAGAGCAGACTTTAGGCGTGAAGGTGGAAAAAGGCACTATCGGCAGCCTTAAGACCGTGGGAATGGCGGGAGTGGCTACCAATAAAGGGCTTCTTGTGCACCCACGCGTCTCTGAAGAGGAGATCGCCGTCTTAGAGAGGCTTTTCGAGCTGCCCGTGGACGTGGGCACAGTGAACCTCGGCTCGCCGCTGGTGGGCTCAGGGGTGCTGGCCAACAGCCATGGTTACTTCGCTGGAATTGGAACCTCCGGCCCGGAGCTGGGGCGCATCGAGGACGCACTGGGTTTCCTGGTTTGATGATTGATGAATCGAGTAGGGGTGGAATAGTGAGCAAATTCGAGATCAAAGGAAAGTACAAGGGAGGACTTGTCGGCAAGACCTGGCTGCCCTTTAGCAAGGTTGTAGAGAGCCAGAATGAGAAGAATGCCGAAAATAAAGTCTATTCCCTCATGGGAAGCGAACACGGCCTGAAGAGGGACCTCATCAAGATAGAAGAGGTGTCGGCTGTTGAGTAGCGCTCCTGGAGGCGAGGAGGAAGTCAGAAGACTCCTGGCCGCATATCAGCAGTATCAGGCACAGGCGGACGGCATCATGCAGCAGCTAAACCTGACGCAGCTCACGGCTGAGGGCCTGGAAAGGGCATTGGTTGCAATAGAGGCCCTGGACACGGCACAAGTAGGACAGGAGATTCTCGTTCCCATCGGATCGGGGTCTTTTATCCACGGAAACCTTGCCTCTAAGGAGAAAGTAGTCTTGAATGTGGGCGCGGGAGTTAGCATCGAAAAGACCGCAGCCGAGGCTAAGGATATTCTGAAGGTTCGCAAGGCGGAAGTTCTTGAAGGATCTAAAAAGCTCAATGAAGTGCTTGCCAAGATCGATCAGGAGATGCAGAAGGTCCAGGCCATAATGCAGCAATTTGAAGATAGCGCAAATCAGCATCAACACGGCACGGGGAGCGAAAGGGTTGTTTAGTCGCTTCAAGGAGAAGCTCTCCGGCTTCAAAGAGGCTCTGTCCTCCAAAATTGCCGAGAAGGTCTCCCTGGCCGAGAAGTTAGCAGGAAAGAAAGATGATGATAATAAGTCCGGCGATAAAGAGACTGCTGGCAAGGCCAATGCACACCCAGCGGCAGATCAAAAACCTGCCCCGGTGAAGTCTCCTGCGTCCAGTGCAACTCCTTCCGGCGCATCTCCCCCAAAGCCATCTCTGTTTCCTGAAAAATCCGAAGCCAACAATAAACAGAGGAGCCGCTTCTCCTTCCTGGAAAAGGCCAAGAGCCTGATATTTGAGCAGGAAGTAATCCTGGAAGAGAAGGATCTGGTGGACCCCATGTGGGCATTGGAGATGGCCCTCATGGAAAGCGACGTGGCCCTGCCCGTGGCGGAAGAGATCATCAGAGAGGTAAAAAATGATCTGGTGGGAAAGAAGAGAAAGATTGGCGCAGATACAGGTGCTATCGCCGAGCAGTCACTTCGAAATGCTCTTTTGACGATTCTTTCCAGGAATTATCTGGACTTTGACGAATACATCAAGAGCAAAGAAAAACCGGTCAAGATTCTCTTTGTTGGTGTGAACGGCACGGGAAAGACGACCAGCATCGCCAAGGTGGCCAGGTATCTGATGAACCAGAACTATTCCGTAGTCCTGGCGGCGGGCGATACCTTCCGAGCCGGAGCCATTGAGCAGTTGGAGGTGCACGGCAACAGCCTGGGCCTCAAGGTCGTCAAGCACAAGACGGGCGGCGATCCGGCGGCTGTGATCTTTGATGCCGTGGAGTATGCCAAGGCACACAACAAGGATATCGTGCTGGCGGATACGGCGGGAAGGCTGCACACAAACATCAATCTCATGGATCAGATGAGAAAGATTGTGCGCGTGACCAAACCCGATCTGCTCATCTTCGTAGATGAAGCAATAGCCGGAAACGATGCTGTGGAGCGGGCGCGCCTCTTCAATGAGTCGGTGCCCATCGACGGCTCCATTCTTACCAAGACGGATGCCGACGCCAAGGGCGGCTCCGCCATCTCCATCGCCTACATCACCGGCAAGCCCGTGCTCTTCCTGGGCATAGGCCAGACCTATCCAGACCTGGTGAAGTTTGAGCCGCAGTGGCTGGTGGACAGGCTAATGGGCGAGGCGGAAGCGTAGATATTCTTCTTTGTTAAATTGTTATATTAATTTTTTTAAGCCTTCGGAAATGGGATAAATTCCTAATCACAAGAAGCTTTTTATGTTAATATAGTTACTATACCTTGACCATAATTGATTTAATAGTTAGTGGCACGGAAATATATATCATGCAAAATATCAAGATAAGTATCTGAAATTAAAGACATATTAGGTAGGAAGATCCAATGTCGTCTAAAGGTGTAATCAAAAGCGAAAAGATATTGGCAGGGGATATCTTCTCTCGCATGTGGTTCAGAATCCCCGAATATCAACGTCCTTATGTTTGGGGAACCGATGAAGTTGGCGAGCTTCTTGGAGACTTGGCATTTGCATTGACGGAAAAACCAGACTTCGACTACTTCTTAGGATCTTTTGTTTTTCAGTCAAAAACCGCTGTGCCAGGTGGTCAAGAATATGACGAGAACGACCTGTTGGACGGCCAGCAACGGATGACGACACTTCTAATGTTGTTCGCCGCAATTCGTGATCTTACTGAAGATACTGAAGCAAAGGATAATTGTCAGGAGTGCATCTATCAAAAAGCACAAAAATATAAAAATATTCCTGAGCGCACACGACTCTTTTTTGCAATTCGAGAAGAGACACAGAAATTCATCGAGGACTATGTTAAAACAGATTCCGGTACAAGTAAAATTGAAGATGAAATACACGAATTAAGAAAAAAAGAGAACGTATCGATCAGGAATATGGCAAATGCGATAATTGTGATTCGTGAATTTTTTAAAAAAAATACAGAAATAAAGCCTGAAAAACTTCTATATTTCTTGCTCAACAATGTCTTGATGATTTATGTCTCCACGGAAGATTTAGAAGATGCTTTTCGGTTATTCACAATCCTTAATGATCGCGGTGTTCCGCTTCGTAATAGCGATATTCTAAAATCGATGAATCTAGTGCTCTGTAACATTAATTGTGCAAATTAGAATAATGCCTTTGAAGTTTT
>CAZWHG010000061.1:0-15782 GCA_964633785.1 uncultured Methanotrichaceae archaeon | reverse complement strand
TACAGGGCCTTCCTTATTGATATCAATTTACAGAAAATTCGTTACGCTGCCTTAAGAGACAAAGAGAAGGACACAAGGAAAGCACCTCTCTCTCATTATATCCTTTCTTTACTTTCTTACTTACTACTGATATTGTTTTTGTACCTTTCATCGACCCTTTCCTCATCCTTTCCTTATCCTTTCGGGGCCAGCGTAACAATAGAATCGACACCAAGCTTATCGAATGAAGAAAGTTTGTGAAGTGTACGACGTTGTGTCCTGCTATGAGTGTCATCTATGCGCACGGATTCGGATATCTCCTCCGTTTCTATTGGCACTTTCTGCATGAGTCCGCCCTTCCCCGTCTCTCCGTGAAGAATCTGACCCACTCTCTGAGGCGACACAGGCGGATTTAGTCTCTTACCAATCTCCTCTCTACTCAATCCAAGTGGGTTGGCCACAAGGATATCACAAACTTCCCGCTCTTTCCCGGTCAATCTGGAGACGAACTCCTGTGCATCTTTATCGTCTGCAAACAGGTTCCTAGCCGAGTTAAAATCATCTTCAGTTGCCAGATAAAAGCCATCTGCGTCTTGTGCTCTTTGGCAGCGGTACATAGCCGTGTGCGCTATCACCAGATCCATGAAGATGGAAGGATTGCGGCGGTTGCTGTTATCGTGCCATGTTATGCGATCATGGAAGGGAACACGCACATTGATGTACCCTTCATCCCTTAGGGTCTGCCAAATAGCCCGGCAGACTAGGACTTGATCGTCTACTGTGAACTGCACCTCTCCTTTTCCATACCGCTCGATTGTTGCAGCATTTACCAGCGCAGTCGTCACTGCCGATCCATCAACATTGATGGGTAGCTGGCGGTTCAAGACCTGGATGTCCTGTGAGGTGTCCACGGAGGTTATCGCCCAGGTCTGCTCGCTTCCTATCTCAAGAACAATCGGCGTTTGGTTCTTGACCGTCCTGTGCTTGTAAGGTCTATGAAACACCGAAGATGTCTGTTTGATGATCGTACCAAATGCCTCATTGCCCGCCTTATAATCATCGGAGATCCTTAGGATGCGATTGCCATCGTTATGGTAGAACACCGACATGTTTGAAGCACTGCCAAAAACAACTGCATCGACGGGTAGAAGATCTGCGAAGATAACCAACATCAATGTCTTGCCATCTCCAGAGCCGCCGGAGAATTTGGGATGCAATCCCATGCTTTGCAGGACATTCTGGATTGAGACGCAACATATTACCTTTCTCAGGCCCTGATCTGCGCCGAGTACCCGCCGCTTACAGGTATTTATCATATACTGGATTGGATCACCTAACTTCAATATTTCCATAGCAGCGAGCTTTATTGCTGGATTTTCGATCCTCTCAAGCTCCCTCAATAGATCCAACTTCTTGCCTGACTCTTCGATAAACTCAAAATCCGGCCTATTGCTGTCAAGCTCCTGATCTATCTTATTATTAATCCCATTTATTTCCTCAGCGATCTCCAAGCATCGTTGTTCAGCATCAGCAATTATCCTGCTCCTTTCTTCATCCGAGAAGCGGTTTATATCTGCCATCTCACACCGCCCCCTGCTTCTCTCGGATATTCCAGATCGAAACCAGCGAATCGATATGAGCCACGATCACGCTGCCGGATTTCAATTCAATCGTAAGGTAGTCGCCGTTCTTTTCCACAAGCCTGCTCGTTATGGATTTATCCATAAATTTGAGAACATAGGCATTGATCTTATTCATAAATGGTTCAATATTTATAGTATTTTGTTTATTTTGATTATCCATTATTATTCCTCTTTAAAATTTGTCTAAAGCCGCAAATAGCGGCTCACCTTCAAATTTGACTCATTATCAGTATTTTACTAGGATTTCCTCTGCACTCATGAGTTTTTTCTTTAATTCAGCTACAACTGGCTTCAATTCCGCGATAATAGCATCTCGTTCTGCAAATGCTGCCTGCACAATATCCAACTTTTCCGCATTATCAGGGCTCAATCCAGGATTATCGTGGATTGCTCTCTTCAAAATGTTGTGAGCCTTTCGTTTCGCATTTGCGAGATTCAGCTTGCAGCGGTTCAATCTATATGCAATATCATGTCGAGAATAGCCGCCTACAATGTCCATAAAACGTTCGATGTCGAGCTCGATTTCAGCAAGCCTTCTTTCCGCTTCATCAATCTGCGGTTCTGGGTTCTCATAATCACTTTCAGCAATTTCGAGATCATTAACGGCTTCTCTATAAGCTCGTGCCATTCTCCATTCATATGCATTAGCTGGATGTCTTTTGGCATCCGCAAATTCTTCAATTTTTAGCATTATAATCACTCTCTCTTCGGATAAATTATTATGATATTTTCACTTTCATTAAATTCTAGTTCGCAAGTCGATACGCCATTCCAGCCAGAGTCACTAATGACCTTGGGAATATTTATGGTTTGATAACCACCGGAGTTTATTACTATATTTCTATTTTTGAATTTCATATTTATCACCTTAGCAATTCCGTAAAATTCATTGCAGGTCAATATAGCGAATACCTAAAATTTCATCTGCTAACTCTATTAAGATTAATTAAAATTCTGTAAATAATGATTCAATTGAGCTAATTGAATTCTTGTGACTGAGTAACCGATAATCTGGTACACTAATTTATTTATATTGTTCTTATAGAGTTTCCTTTTTTTTCCAGTTACTCAGTTACAATCAAGAAATAAGCTAAATCAGTGGTTTTTAGACTAAAATAACCATTATTTTGCGAAATCAGAAGGTAACCGGGAGTTACTAAATAGATGCTGTCATTAAACTACGGATGTGCCTGAAAGCTGAAGGCGAGTCAATGGCAAGCTTGCTTGTAATTCTCCGAGCTATACCAGCTATGACATCGCCTATAGATGTGGGTTCTGTATATGCGATTATGAGCCGGGATGTGATATTAATCAAGTCAACTTGCCTTTAGGTAAATTTAGTTTTTTAAATAGACATATATAAGATATCTTCAGATACAAGCGTGGTGAGTCAATTGCGAATCATTAGCCTGCCAGTAGTAGGAAGAATAACCGATGAGATAAGAATTGTAGCAAAATACGAAGGAGCGGCTCCGGGCTCAAACACAAAAGCGTTGCCGCATGAGGTGCTCTAATGGATTCCTTTCATCTATTTCTGGCCTTCCTTGCCCTTTACATAGCAATGCTCGTAGGCATCAGCTTTCTTGCCTCTCGCAGGCAGAAATCGGTCACTGACTTCTGGCTTGCCGGGAGAGAGTTAGGGGCGGGAATATTGGGCTTGTCCATAGCCGCTTCATGGATCAATGCAAGTGCATTGCTGCTGGCGACGGGCCTTTTTCTCCTCATAGGCATAGGCTCGATATGGGTCTGGGTCTTCCCCAACATCGCCGCCCTAGTCATAATAGCCGCCATCTCAGGAAGGATCAAGAACATTCCTGCCTTAACTCAGCCCGAACTCATGGAAATAAGGTACGACCCGCTGGTCAGAGCACCTGTGGCCGTGGCCGTCACCATCATGATGATACTCTTCTCGGTCACTGATTTCATAGGGTTCAAGCTGGTGCTTGGCACCTTCTTTGGAACAGAGCCCGTCTATGCTATCCTGATCATGGCTATTTCAGTGGCATTCTACGTCAGCGTAGGCGGCTTTAAGGCAGTGGTGTGGGCAGATTTGCCGAAGTATGCATTGCTGGCAGGGCTGGCAGTGTCAGTCGCCGCAATGGCCATGGTGCTTCCCATTCGTGAAGGCATCTCACTCACCGCTACCGCCGTTGCCCTTGGTTCTGATTGGTGGAACCCCTTTGTAATGGGCGGCGTCCTGGGCGCGTTGGTGTTTCAAATGGCCCTCCTGCCAGGCTGGGTGGCAGAGCAGGACCCCTGGCAGAAAATCTGGGCGGCTCGTGACGAAAAATCTGCCAAGAGGGGTCTGATCTTGGGAGCCGCACTTATGGCCCTGATCTATTTGTGCTGCTTCTTGACGGCCATTGGTCTTTCTGCGCTATATCCTATGCCGGGGAGCGAGGTGGAGGCGGAGATGCTCTATCCAAAGCTCATCAGTGATAACGTCTCTCCTCTTATCTTGGCTCTGTTGACCATCGGATTCCTTGCAGCGTGTATGTCCTGCACATCTACGTTTGCTACATCGGGAGCTTCTTGCATCTCAAGGGACCTGATACAGAGGCATATCAAGCCTGGCGCTACCATGAAAGAGATGCTGATTATAAACAGGGTCTTGGTTGTGGTCATGATCGCCACATCCGCCTTCATAGCCCTGAACATGGATAGCATCATGGATGCAGTGATAATCGCCACTGTCATAGGCACTACCTCCTACTTCTTCCCCATAATCGGTGGGCTCTACTGGAAGCGTGCCACCAAATGGGGCGCTCTTGCGGCTCTATTCGTTGGTGGAGGCACTCAGATCATCCTCATCTCCTATGAGACCTTCTGGCTCCAGCAATCGCTGGACACCATCTCTCCAATACTAACCGAGCACGGTGTCCTGGTAGGTTTAGCTCTCAGTGCCATTTTCTTCATAGGAGTATCCCTGGTCACGCCACCCACTGAAGGGATCAGGCTTGCTCCCTTTTTTCCCGATGTTGCGAACGAGATATTCCGAGGTCAGAGCCTGGAAGTGAACAAAAATAGTCCCAGTTATCATGAGGTGATGGAGTGTGTAAATCAGAAGATCTTCGGGGGCAGGGCTCACCTGAACCTCTCCATAGATCTCCAGCCGGTGCAGGCAGATGGCGCGCATATTCCGGGCGAGCTTGAATGGGACGAGTATGTTGATCGGCTCAAATCGACACATCCCAGTTGGTACACACCTACTGGGAGCCACATCGTCTACAGGCTCTCCCAAGAAGATATGTTGGCCAGCGTCAAGATGGTTCGCGGAGATTTGCTCCAGATCTGGCTCTCTGCCGAGCCGAAGCTGGCCCAGATTGACCGCCAGAAAGACGAGCTGTATCTATCTTATGAGGAAATTCGTGATGCTCTGCTTAAGTCCGGCCTGAATGCATCACCATCAAAATCGTGAGGATCGCAGGCCAGGTGATCGATGCAATCCAATAGATGTATAAATCAGAATCTTTATTGACGATAAAATGAGCAATGACGGCACTGAACGCAGGCGAGCCGAGAAAGTATTGCGAGAAGAGGAAAATATCCAAGAAGATAGCAAAGCTCAGTACGAAAAGATCTTCTCGATGATATCCGACATCGTCTGGCATTTCGACGTCAATGCGAATGGAGAACACATCGACGCTTATATCTCGCCGGTTGCGGACAGGATGCTGGGATTGCCGGATGGCACCATAGGAAGCAGTTTCGACAAGTATTTTTCTTATGTCCATCCCGATGACCTGCCAGCGGTGCAGGAGATGCTCTCCGAAGGTGTTCGAACGCTTGGGAAAGATAAAACCGCAGAATATCGTCTGCAAAAGGCCGATGGCACGATGCTTTGGGTTCGTTCCAAGGGTTCGGCTTACTCCCACCCGGATGGCCGAGTTACTGCCGTTGGCACCACAAGCGATATCAGCGAACGTAAGCAGACGGAAGAGGCGCTGAGGGAGAACGAGGAGCGGTACCGAGTCTTCTTCAGCACATCAAGAGATTGCGTTTTTATCACATCCGTTGATGGTCGCTGGGTTGACCTGAATGATGCCGCAGTTCAATTTTTTGGCTATGGCAGCAGGGAAGATCTACTGAAAACAGAAATTAGAGAATTGTATGCGAATTCTGACGAGAGGAGACGGCATCTCCAGATCATAAACGAACGAGGGTATACACAGGAATATCCGGTCAAGCTGCGGAAAAAAAATGGCACGATCATTGAGGCACTCATAACGTCTGTTGCCAGAAAAGATCGCACTGGGAAGATTATTGGCTACCAAGGAACCATCCGAGACATCACCGAGCGCAAGCGAACAGAAGAAGCGTTACGAACCTCTGAAGAGAGATACCGCAGGCTGGTGGAAAACGCTAACGAAGCCATCATTGTGGCCCAGGACGGTATGCTAAAATTCGTAAATCGCATGACGAGTAAGATAACTGGCTATTCTGAGAAGGAACTCACTTCAAGACCTTTTCCCGAATTTATCCATCCAGAAGACAGGGATATGGTAGTACAACGTCATCTGAGCCGGTTCAAAGGAGATATTTCTCAATCCAGATATTCCTTCAGGTTAACGACCAAAAATGGGAATATTCGGTGGGTAGAGATCGATGCAGTCTTGATTGAGTGGGAGGGCAGGCCGGCCACCTTGAACTTTCTCAGCGATGTAACCGATCGCAGGCATGCGGTGAATGCGCAGAGGGAGTCAGAGCAAGAGAAAGCGGCAATCCTGGGCGGCTTAAGGCACGTTGCTGTGGAGTATTTGGACCCGGACATGCGCATCATTTGGGTCAATGAGGCAGTACAAAAGTCCCTCGGATTATCGATGAACGAGTTGCAGGGAAGGTACTGTTTCGAGATTCTCCAGGGTCTGAATAAGCCTTGTCCGGAATGCACGGCATTGAAGGCCAACGAAACGGGTCGCTCTCAGGAGGGAGAGCTAGTGACCCCAGATGGCAAGACCTGGATATCCCGCAGCTCTCCCATCAAGTATTCCAATGGCAGTGTCCAGGGCGTGGTCCATGTGGCCATGAATATCACCGCGCGCAAGAGAGCCGAGGAGAAGCTGCAAAGGGCCAATCAGCAGCTTGAGAAAGCTATAGTACATGCCAACGAATTGGCTGTGCAAGCCGATCTGGCCAATGCTGCTAAGGACCAGTTCCTGGCCAACATGAGTCACGAGATCCGCACCCCATTGAACGGCATCATAGGCATGACCGAATTGCTGATGGATATGAACTTGAATGCCGAGCAGCGTGAATATGCAGAAATTGCTCATCTCAGCAGCGAAACCCTTTTATCTCTCCTCAACGACATCCTGGACCTCTCCAAGATCGAAGCCCACAAACTGGAGCTAGAGATTTTGGATTTCGACCTCCGTTCTACGTTGAAAGATGCTATAGATCTCCTGGCCATCGATGCTCATGAGAAAGGGCTAGAGCTGGTCTGCCTTATAGAGCCTGAAGTTCCTTTGTTCCTGCGCGGAGATCCAGGAAGGCTGCGTCAGATTCTGACCAATCTGGTGGGCAATGCTGTGAAGTTCACGATCAAGGGCAAGATCGTGATTCGGGTGAGGGTGGAGTTCGTGGAGGAGAGAAACATCCTGCTCCATTTTTCGGTCAGCGATACCGGCATCGGAATCCCTGCCAACCGGATAACGGCTCTGTTTACGCCCTTCACGCAAGCAGACGGCTCGACCACACGCAAATACGGCGGAACGGGCCTGGGTCTTGCCATCTCCAAACAACTGGCCCAGATGATGGACGGCAATATTGGCGCGGAGAGCATTGAGGGAGTCGGATCGACATTTTGGTTCACAGCTAGATTCGAGAAGATTCCCGGCAAGCAAGCAGACGAATGGATCTTGGACAGCAGGGATCAAGAGACGGACGTGGGCGATGATGAGACCCAGCTTCCAGATAAGGTCCGCATCCTGTTGGCAGAGGACAATCCCGTAAACCAGAAAGTAGCACAGGCGATGCTGAAAAAGATGGGGATCCGGGCTGATGTTGTGGCCAATGGTCAGGAGGCGGTCAATGCGCTCCAGATGATTCCCTACGACCTGGTATTAATGGACTGCCAGATGCCGGAGATGGACGGTTTCGAGGCCACGCGGGTCATCCGCCAGCAAGGATCGAAGGCGCTCAATCCATGCATTCCCATCATTGCCATGACCGCCGCGACTATGCAAGGTGACCGGGAGAAGTGTATCCAGGCAGGAATGAACGATTTCATTGCCAAACCATTCCAACAAAAAGAACTGGCGGAAATGCTCACCAGATGGCTGAAAACAACATAGAAGTAGGGTGACAGGATTCTAGCATTGAAAATGCGGGTCATGATATATAAATCATTGAAGACTGGGCCCTCCAAATTTTGATCTTGACCGGGAATATGCTCCCAGGACAAAAAAGGGATTATAAAATCTGTGTGATCGGTGCGGCTTTTAGCAGTATTTCAGATTAATGAGAAGTGAGACGGAGGAAGTCCTGACCCCGTTGTATAATTTCCCTAAAAAGTCTACATTCTCCCTATGTAAACTATAGTATAATAGGGGAATTGTGTACTTTTTAGGGAAATCGTCTTTGGGCTTGCAGAATATCCTTTCCCGATTCCCATGAAGGCTCTAGCCCTTCCATTCCCCGATTGAATGACCTCGCAAAATGAATTCCCAAAAAAGTGCATCCTGGTTTCTTCCTAGCACATCTTAGTTTCCATGAGGACATAGGATTCGCATTGATAGGTTATTGTCCAACTCATTAAAAGCTAACGAAATGGTGCTTTGTGGCTCTGGTGTGGCGTGAAAAAGATATGGTCACATGTTTTGGTAATAAAGCTTACATGAGGATGGATTCGGCAAAGTGGGCAGGCTGTCTGGAGCCCCGAAAAACCGGACCTAGCTGCATCGACCGCAAGAAACTAAATAAATATAATGAATAATAGCTTATCTATTATAGCCCGCGAAAAGAACTATGACTTTATGGTGGATGGCTAATGAAGTGTTTGTGATAAATATCCCCGCATAATTTCTTTTAAAATAAGCCCTAAATTGCAAGATTATTATAGGAATATTTTTTGACTTTCACTCATCATCCTTCCTCTGAAGAGAAAAAGGAGGTCAATGCAGCCGGTTTAATTAAGCAGTTCTGTGAGTTATAGGTTTGAGGCACTAAGGGCCCAACTAAGGAGCACCGAAGCCAAAGGACGAAGAGTATAAATTGGGTGCAAAATGACAAACGTCAATCATCTTGCCTCTAAGGAGCTAAGACAGTCAAGAGCTTTCCACACAGATGTACACAAGGCAAGGAACCACGGAGCGATACGATGGGATCTGTCATAAGGCGATCTGGAATTGATGTTATCGGCGATGTTCCCTGGGGAACTCATTTCTGCCAATTCTATGAAACAAGCCAGGACTTAATCGAACCTCTGGTGCCGTACTTCAGGGAAGGCTTGGCCGCTAACGAGTTCTGCATGTGGGTGACTTCAGAGCCTCTAAAGGTTGATCAAGCAATTGCAGCCCTCAGAGCGGCAGTCCCAAACCTGGACGATTACATCGCAAAAGGCCAGATTGAGATCCTCGACTATAGCCGGTGGTACACCCGCTCCGGCAAGTTTTCAGCGGATGAAGTGCTCCAGGGTTGGATTGACAAACTGAATGCCGCGTTCGAAAAAGGATACGAAGGTTTACGACTTTCCGGCAACACTTTCTGGCTGGAGCAGGCCGATTGGGACGACTTCACCCGGTACGAAGAGGCAGTCAACAACGTTATCGGCCAGTATCGCATGCTGGCTATCTGCACTTATTGTCTCCAAAAATGCAGCGCCCTGGAAATCCTGGATGTTGTATCCAATCACCAGTTCGCCCTGATAAAACGCTCCGGCCAATGGCAAATCATTAAGAGCGCTCAGCAGCTAAAGACCGCACAGGCTCTTCAAGAAATCGAGCAGCGCTACGCCACAACCCTCGCAAGCATAGGTGATGCGGTTATCGCCACAGATACAGATGGCAAGATCACCTTCATGAACGCAGTGGCAGAAAAATTGACCGGCTGGACTTTTTACGAGGCTTCGATGCGCCCGGTGACTGATGTATTCAATATAATAAACGAACACACCCGCCAAAAAGTTGATGACCCGGTTGCCAAAGTGCTCGAATTAGGGGCGATTGTGGGTCTTGCCAATCACACCGTTTTGATTCGCAAGGATGGAACGGAAGCTCCAATTGATGATAGCGGTGCGCCCATAAAGGATAGTGATGACAAAATCATGGGAGTCGTGCTCGTCTTCCGAGATATCACCGAACGTAAGCGAGCCGAAGATGAGCGGGAGTTGTTGGCATCTTTCCCCCAACTAAACCCGAATCCTATCATCGAAGTCGACATGGCTGGCAATGTGCATTTCCTCAATCCTGCTGCAAAACAGTTGTTCCCAGATCTCCAAGAACGCGGATCGCTCCATCCCTGGCTAGCTGATTGGATAGCATTAGCGCAGGATTTTTCCAAAAACGAAGCAAAAATGCATGTACGCGATATACCAGTTGGGGATGGATGGTACCAGCAAACAATATACTATGTACCCAACAAAGGGCGTTTCCGCATTTATGGCCTCGATATCACCAAGCGCAAGCAGTTTGAAGAGAAACTGCGACAGGCGAATGAACGCCTGGAGCTTGCACAACGTGCTTCTGGTGTAGGGGTATGGGATTGGGATATCGCTAAAGACCAAATCGAATGGTCATCCGCGTTGTTTGACCTATTTGGCTTTGATCCGCAGAAAGACGTAGCATCTTTTGAGGCGTGGAACTCAGTCCTGCATCCTGGGGATTTGGAAATTGCCGGCTTGCGTCTTGATCAAGCACTAAAGGAACATACTGGCCTCAACAGCGAATATAGGATTATACGGCCCGACGGTCAAGTAAGATGGATCAATGCATTAGGACATGGCACGTATGATGATCAAGGCCGACCGGTCAGAATGATGGGGATCTGCGTTGACATAACAGAGCGCAAAGAAGCCGAGGAGGCCCTGCGAGAGAGCGAGGATCGTTATCGTGGGCTTTTCAAAGGGATGACCGAGGGCTTCGCTCTGCATGAGATTATCTGCGACGATCAAGGAGTGCCCTGTGATTACCGTTTTCTTGATGTTAATCCAGCTTTCGAGCGGCTAACCTGTCTTAAACGAGAAGATATACTCGGCAGAACTCATAACGAAATCTTGCCGGGCGATGACCCGCGGTGGGTCAAAGAATACGGTGCGGTCACTCTTACAGGTGAGCCGGCCAATTTCGAGAACTATTCGCCCGCTCTAGGAAGGCATTACGAGGTTTTCGCCTATCGCTCGGCACCACTTCAATTTGCGGTCTTGTTTATGGATATCACAGAGCGAAAGAAGATGGAAGAAGATCTACGTACCAGTGAGCGGCTCTATCGTGCTATAGGAGAGTCAATAGACTACGGCGTTTGGGTCTGTGATCCTGACGGCCGGAACATCTATGCGAGTCCATCCTTCCTTAAGCTGCTGGGCATCACCCAGGAGCAATGCTCAGATTTTGGCTGGGGCGATACTTTAGATCCCGCGGATACTGAACGAACGATAAAAGCATGGAAAGAGTGCATACAAACCGAGGGAACCTGGGACATAGAGCACCGCTTCCGCGGCAAGGATGATATGTGGCATTACATCTTAGCACGAGGTGTTCCGGTAAAAGACGATAACGGGAAAATCATTTGCTGGGCGGGGATTAATCTTGATATAAACCGCTTAAAACGCGCGGAGAATGAACTACGCAAGTCCAAAGAAGAATTTAAGATGCGCGTCCAAGAGAGAACCGCAGAACTATCACAGTCAAAGGAAGAACTGGAATGCATGAATGAAGAACTGCGGATGGAGATTGAGGAGCATAGACGCGCGGAGGAAGCACTTATAAAGGCCAAAGAAGCTGCCGAGGTCGCAGCCGAAGCTAAGGCTGCCTTCCTTGCAAACATGTCTCATGAGCTCAGGACACCCATGAATGCTGTGATCGGTTATACCAGCCTGCTTCTGGATGATGATCTCAATGTTGAGCAAAAAGAATTCATTGAGGGCATCAGGAATGGAGGAGAAGCCATGATGGCTCTCATCGCCGATATCCTGGAATTTTCGAGAGCAGATAAGAAGAAGATAGAGTTTGAGCATAGGCCGATTAGCCTCAGGCACTGCGTCGAGGAGTCCCTGGATATGGTTGCACTTGAGGCTAATAAGAAGGGCCTGAACCTGGCTTATACCTTCAGCTATGGCACACCAGACACCATCATCGGAGACCATGGCAGACTCAGGCAGATTCTGGTTAATCTGATCGGTAATGCCATAAAATTCACTGACAAAGGAGATATATCAGTCTCAGTCTCATCCCAAGTCGTCGAAGGCAACCAACATCAGATCCATTTCTCTGTTACAGACACTGGTATAGGCATACCAACGGATAAGATCACCAAGATTTTTGAGCCATTTACTCAGTTGGAAGGCACTATTAGCCGAAAACGAGAAGGTGTTGGTCTCGGCCTCGCTATAACCAAGAATCTCGTGGAATTAATGGGTGGAAAGATCTGGGCCGAGAGCATCCCTGGCCAGGGAACGACCTTTCATGTCATGATTCGGGCAGAATCTATTCCTGGCAGACAGCCGATTGTCGGAAATTTAGACATTAATTCTGTCAAGAAAAGCGTCCCAGGGCCTGGGAAAAAGGCTCTAAGGATCCTTGTAGCTGAAGACAATTCGTCAAACCAGAAAGTGCTCGTTAAAATGCTGAAGAGGATGGGCTATAGGCCCGATGCTGTAGCAGATGGCCAGGAAGTCATCCAGGCTCTCGAACGCCAGTCTTACGATCTGATCCTAATGGACGTCAGGATGCCAGAGATGGATGGAATCACTGCCACTCAAATGATACGCAAGCTTCTGCCCAAGAACGGGCCCACGATTGTTGCAATCACCGCTTATGCTCTTGAGAGCGACCGTGAGAAGTGTCTTGAAGCCGGCATGGATGATTACCTCAGCAAACCAGTACAGAAGAATGAGCTAGAGGCCATATTGATAAAATATTCGGGAGGAGAGAACTGAAGGGAGATGTTCAGTAGGTGTGACGCAGCTTGCTTCCAAAGGGCCCTCTGAAATAGGATGCGCAGGCGGGTCAGAAAGTTTTTAATATATTTGGGTCCATATAGTACATGAATACAAGTTGTGGTTCCATTTAGTGCGAGGTCGATGTGATACGGGCGACAGCAAATGAACGGATATTGCTGGCAGAAGACAATCCTCCATGTCAGGAACTAGCTATAGCGATGCTCCGACGGCTGGGTTATGAGGTCGATGCGGTAAATAATGGTCTAGAAGTGCTACAAGCTTTAAAACGACAGAAGTATGGCTTGGTGCTGATGGGCATCATTATGCCTGAGATGGATGGCATCACTGCTACCAAGGAGATACGCAGGCGTTTTTCTGCATCGGGACTGCCCAGGATCATAGCCTTAACGGCATATATTCATCCTGATGTCGAAAAAAAATGTTTTGAGGCAGGCATGGATGATTACATCACCAAGCCAATGAAGCTGAATGAGCTAAAGGCAGTTCTGATGAAATACTTAAGAAGACCTGAGCAAAGGTGCCGTAATTGAAAATTGTCAAGAATCGCATCCAAGCTAATGCCAGGGATCATTATGAACATAGATATTGGACAGTGAGGAGACATGTCAGAAAAAGCTGCTGAATCTAGATCATACTGTCAGTATGATAACAGCAAAACCTATCATTGTCCTTTAGCCAAGGGTGATATTGAAGTATTTCGTATTGGCTGTAATCCCTTAGGAATTAGCTGTCCGTATTACGAGGAGAACAGCGATAGTAAGGGTTACCACTGCAAACAATTGCTTATAATTGAGAATATTAGCGAAAACAATGCAGGATGCGCTTATGCAAAGATAATTCGGTTTGAAATCGATGCTTAGAACAGAATAGGAGGAATCATCATCAGAAACGTCGCTATCAAGGTCGCAGACGAAAAGGACTTGGAGTTTGTGCAGTGCCTGGAGAGCCTGGGCATAAACCGAAATGTAGCTCGTGTTATAACATACCCCAAGGGCGTAAATGAAGAACCATCCAAGGAAATCGAAATTGCGACAGACCTGAGACAACCAGAAGTCAGCATTGCCATGCGGACCCTAAGACAAAGGGGCTGGCTCACTGAGAGTGAAATCAAAAGCATGGGAAAAGGCAGACCCTTGAAAATCTATGCATTGCGAGCGACCACCGATGAGATCATAAATTATTATGAAGCTGAGAAAAGCAGGGAATATTCCAAGGCAATGGATTCCATTCAAAGACTTCGGGAACTGACAACCCTTTGATCAGAAGGCAACTCCGCCTTCCACCATTTTCGCCCAATGGATCATATGAGTCCTAATTTGCAGACTGCATGCCCGGTTTTTAGTTATTCCTCAACAGCTACTGGCTCAGTCTTATCATATCCATATAGTATCTTGTTGACTTGATTGATGCTTTCCAGTAAGTTTATGCCCTCTTTCGTGGTTAGGTATATTCCTTGATCGACATCCAGTAGATGATTTTCTATGAGATTCTGCAAATATGGATTCACGGACCTAAAATTAAGATTAGCTTGATATACTATTTTCGTTTTATTAACACCGCTTCTACATATTTCCAGGATTTCGGAGATGATCCGGTGTTTGTTTCTTTTCATAGTTTCACCCATTGTCGTTTCCGAGTACTATGCCATACAATCGGGACCTGTTTCCATTGCGCAGATGTCGCAGTTAGCAGTAATTTCCTCCAATTCGCTCGTCACAAATAATGGTATAGGCATATTGTATTCGATTGCAGCTCTTAACTTTTCTATTCTAAGTGGTTTGGTTAAGAAATCATCAACACCCGCCTCAAGACAGGCATCAAGGCAGATGGCGTGTGCTGTAGCAGCTATGATCTTTGGTCCATTATTCCATCTTTGCCGGATGATTCTTGTTGCTTCTATCCCATCCATCTCTGGCATTTGGATATCCATGAGGACAATATCGTAGGACTGATGTTCTAAAGCTTCAATTGCCTCGATACCATTTGTAGCAAGATCTACCTCATGACCGAGTTTCTTCAACATGGGTGATGCTATCTTTCGATTAACCTCGCAATCGTCCACTAACAAGATGTTTAAAGACATTTTTTCTCCCACTCTATAACATTAATAGAATGTATTGTATAAGAATCCTTTGGCTGTTTTAATTTTAAAGCTAAGCGAACTATATGTATTTAAAGATATATAGCGTTTATTGCTATTGATTTTTTAGAGGGTCATTCTAAAAGGATTTATATATATATATATATAAAAATTATAACTATATTTACTGATCCGTGAATAATTATCTCGTTATTTGATGCTTTGCTATAGATTGGTATGTGAGTGATAACATAGCAAGCAAAAATCATATAAGAATCGATGGATTGAGAAACGGATTTCAAAATCTCAATATAATAATAAGATCAAATTAAAATTAACTGGATAAATAAGTGGTGCCAATTCAGGAAGACTCAACCCCAAGGCAACGAAACCATCGCGATGATGGACTTATCTTAAAGCCGTTCCCAAGAGTCTTTGTATCTATGATCAAAGCCATACCTGCTAATCATATGTATCTCCCACCGCCAAATAGAGATCAGCATAGAAGCTGCTTTTAATATATCCCAAATGTAGACAAGTCTGCTATTCATATTATTGCTAGTAATCATAGTAGTTATATAAAGATTTCGCCTTATAATGATATATTTTTGCCAATATTTGACAAATCAATAGTTAATATTCACCCATTTGGCAGATTATCCAAAAAGTCTTACTAAACATCTTTAGAATAGCTATTATTATGATGACTATTCTTATTTCTAAATTGGATTTAATTAATATAATTAAATTTAAATAGCAAAAAATACCATTATTAATTGGAGCCTACAGACATCTACGCCACAATTCCCCTGAGGCTCTATCCCTTTCTACTTCTAGGTAATCTGGATCAGTATTTCGCCTATATATTCATATATGGGATTGTTTACTTTTTATGCATTATGATGGAAACAGGCTCCTCGCTATTTTCTGTGGGTAGCTGGGTAAACCTTTATAGTAACTCCTA
>CAZWHG010000060.1:0-16225 GCA_964633785.1 uncultured Methanotrichaceae archaeon | reverse complement strand
ATGGACGTCTTCGACATGCCCATCGGCATGGCCAAGGCCGTCAAGATGCACTATGAGGACGTCATCAACTCTCCAGGCGAGTGGGCCAAGAAGGCCGTCAAGAAGTTCGGCGCCGACATGGTCACCGTTCACCTGATCAGCACTGATCCGCTCCTCAAGGACACCTCTGCTCAAGAGGCCGTTAAGACCGTTGAAGAGGTATTGCAGGCTGTGGATGTGCCGATCTGTATCGGCGGATCCGGCAACCCCAATAAGGACCCAATTGTGCTCTCCAAGGCAGCAGAAGTCGCCCAAGGCGAGCGCGTTCTTATCGCCTCTGCCAACCTGAATATGGATTGGGAGAAGATAGGCAAGGCCTGTGTGGACAACGGACATGTGTGCCTGGCCTGGACACAGCTCGA
Source organism: uncultured Methanotrichaceae archaeon (assembly GCA_964633785.1). Taxonomy (GTDB): domain Archaea; phylum Halobacteriota; class Methanosarcinia; order Methanotrichales; family Methanotrichaceae; genus Methanothrix. The sequence continues at coordinate 15,824 of CAZWHG010000060.1, read as the reverse complement.
GATCAATTCTCAGAAGGAGCTGAACAGGAAGCTCATGAAGGTCGCCGGCGTTCCCCGCGAGTCCATCGTCATGGACCCAACCACAGCCGCGCTCGCTTACGGCCTGGACTTCGCCTACTCCAACATGGAGAGAATCCGCCTCGGCGCTCTGAAGGGCGACGAAGAACTGACGTTCCCCATGTCCTCCGGCACCACCAACGCTTGGGGTGTCAGAGAGTCCTGGATGGTCCGTTCACCCAACAAGGACGACTCCGACTGGGGAGATCGCATGCTCCGCGGTCCAATATGGGAGATTTTGACCGGATACTCTCTGGCCATGGCCGGTGTGGACATCTTCATGATGATGCACCCGACGGCTGTTGCCTATGTGCATGAGATCACTCAGTCCCTGATGGGAAGAATTGAGGCCAAGACGCCCGATACTGCCGCCTGGCTCAAGATGGGGGTGTGAGAGACAATGAAGGAAACTAGCCCGCTTAACCTTTACAAGCAGCTTCCACAGACCAACTGTAAGAAGTGCGGAGAGGAGACCTGCATGGCCTTTGCCGCTGGCCTAATCGCTAGAACCCGCAAGGTAGAGGAGTGCACTCCATTGATCGATGAGAAGAAGTACGCCAAGAAGCTTGATACTCTGAAGAGCATCGTTGCTCCTGAGCTCAGAATGGTGTACATTGGCGTAGGAGAAAAGCAGGTCAAGGTCGGCGGCGAGGACGTTATGTATCGCCACCAGATGACCTTCTTCAACAAGCCTCCATTTGCCTACGATGTAGCCGATAACATGGAAGAGGCAAAGCTGGTAGAGCGCGTCAAGAAGATCTCTACCTGGCGCAAGTTCTACATCGGCAAATGGCAGAATGTAGAGATGATTGCAGTCCGCTCTGTGAGCGACGACCCGGCCAAGTTTGCAGCGTGTGTCAAGACGGTCATGGCCAATTCCGACTTCCCGCTCATTCTCTGCTCCTTCAATCCCAATGTCCTCAAGGCAGGACTTGAGGTTGCCGCCAAAGTCAGGCCCCTTATTTACGCCGCCAACAAAGACAACTGGAAGGAGGTCGCACAGCTCGCCTTTGACTACAAGGTGCCAGTAACCCTAAGTGTGCCCTTCGATTTGGATGGCCTGAAGTCCATGGCCGTCACCTTTGCCGGCATGGGCCTCACCGATCTTATCTTGGACCCAGGAACTGCACCCAACGGCAAACTGCTACAGCAGACTCTGCTCAACTTCATCAACCTGAGAAGAGCGGCTGTTGAAGAAGCCCAGAGGGATATCGCCTATCCAGTCATGGTGCTGCCCATCAATGCCTGGCTGACCACTGAAGATCCAGTACGCGCATCCTACTGGGAGTCCGTGCTTACTGCTGCCTTCGTCATTCGCGGCGGAGCCATCATGATCAAGCACTCTCTTGAAGCTCACAGCATGATGCCCGATATGCATCTGCGCTTCAACATCTATACCGATCCGAGGACGCCCGTGCAGGTTAAGCCCGGCATCTACAAGGTCGGCAATCCAGGCACCGAGTCCCCTGTCTTCTTGACCACGAACTTTGCCCTGACCTACTACACAGTAGAGTCGGATATCGCCTCCAACGGAATCGATGCTTACATCATTGCCATCAATACCGATGGAATCGGCGTGCAGGCTTCTGTGGCAGGCGGCCAGTTGAGCCCGACCAAGATCCTGGATTCCTTCAACGAGGCTGCCTTCAAGTGGGAGGACCAGAAGTATCCCGCAATGGTTCTGCCCGGAATGGCTGCCAAGTTCTCCGGTGAGCTGGAGGATCTCTTCGCAGGCAAGGCCAAAATTATGGTCGGCCCAGAAGACTCCGGACGCATCATCGGCTGGATGAAGGATTATTGGCCACCCAAGAAGTAAAGCGGTAGATTATGTGCCCGAGCGGGCACATAAACCCATATTTTTTATTTAAGAATCTAAATATGTTTTCACATGGTGGAATTAATACATATGTTATCGGCAAGATATTCGGCCTTGGCCATTGGAGTAATGCTAATTGCCCTGGCCTCTAATGCCTCAGCCCAGTGGTCTCCGGGCGGAGCGATGGTGTATATGGGTGATTTGAATCTGGAGGCATCATTTGCGATGAGCGGAAAAAATGTGCATCCTCTGGGCGGCTCTCCGGAGATTCAGGCACCAACGAATAATTCTTCAACGAACAATTCTTCATTGAATAGCAGCATGATTAATGGCACCTCAATAGACAAGTCCACGACACAATCATCAAATGATCTGGCAGTCAATCTGAATGCCGTGCCCTCCTCCGCGGATGACGCAGAGCCCACCGGCAAGGAAATTCTTGATCTATCCGGCTATTCCAGAGATCGGACAAACAGGAACCTGGCCGGGTACACGAATATTATGTATCCCATCACCGGATCTAGAGGCACCACAACCTCGACGGCGGGCGGAGCCGGATGCGGCGGGGGCTGCGGAGCTTGAAAGTTAGCAGCTCTTCTTCCGCCCTATTTTTGACATTTATTCCTTTTCTGGTTCTTCACCCATGTCCAAATCCATTGACTCGGCCAGGTCGTCGATCAAAGGCCCAAGCTTCTCCTTCATCTCCGGCCGAAGTTCAATCATCTTAAAGAATATGAGCATCTTGCTCGACATGCAGATGTCCTCAAGCTCTGCATTGATTCCTTCTAGGCTATCGTTTATGGAGGCAAGCGTCTCAGCTATCTCTTGCATGGTTTCGTCTTTAGACATTTATCTAACACATCCCTTCTATCCTTGTCAATTTTAGCAAATAGATTTTATTGTATTTTCGAATGTATTGATCTTCCTCTTGGAAGCCTTGCCAGAGTGCACTCCTTTAGATCCAGGCGCAGTCCCTTAACTTCCGAGACGATCTCTTTTCTGGCACTGTCAATTTTATCTGCTATATTTTCCTGCGTTCTGGCAATTCGATCCAGCTTTCCATCCATTTTGTCGAGTTTGCTGTCCATGCTGCCCAGGCGCGAGTTGGTCTCCTTGAAGCCGCCCTTTACTACGACAATTAGCTCTTTGAGAAATACAGTGGCTGTATCCAGCCGGGAGTCCGTCTCTTTATCCCCCGAGATCTTGTAGAATTCATCCCAGGCTCCCTTCGGCTCGGAGAGTTGCACTTGCATGTCCTCCACTTTGATCAGTGGATCATCCATCCGAATGGCCCGGCAGAACCTCTTCAGATCCGCTCTCTCACCTTCCGCGACAACCAATACTCTTTCGTCAGCCAGGTTCTTTACATATCCCTTAAGATCCAGGGTCCTGGCCATGGTCACCACTCTAGACCGGTAGCCTACGTGCTGAACCCTTCCCGATACTATTGCTGTGAGTAGGAGCATCTATTTCCTCTTGCATCTCTATTTATTTAAGGATAGCTTTCTCTGCAGTTTCGCCAGCGTTCTATCGCTTTGTGGGATTGCTGGATTCTCCTGGGCTTAATTCAATAGCACCCTCCGGCCGCTCCAGACCATTTCCCGCCCTTTTCAGCTTATGATTGGGTGTGCATATTTCGGGGTATACCATTTCCATTCTTGCAGGCGCCTGCAGGAAATTATCTGTCATCGTTTTTTGGGCTTTCTTAAGTGGATGCATCTGTTTTTCCTGCAAAGGTGCAATCTTATGAAAATCATGGAATTCACCCGTTGGCTCTCTGCAGTCGATCAGAATCTTTTTGACACCAATTTTTGCGTTGTCTATGCGTATAGCCCCGACGAATCTTGCCAAATCTTCTTTGGAGCCTTCGGCGATAATGAACGCCTTGCCATCGGGAAGAATCTCAATATATCCTTTGAGGTCAAGGGTCCCGGCCAGGGTAACAACTATGGTGCCGTATCCTACTCCCTTTATATTTCCTGAGACATGAGCAATTAGTCGCTTCATATAATTCCAAAATAGACCGGAAGTGCAAGCAGAATCGTAGGCAAGCCCACCAGCAGCCATACCGTGCGGTTGCTGTCAAAGATCTTCTTACCGTCCAGGGGCCCGAAGGGAAGCAAGTTGAAGGCCGCTAAGGTCAGGTTGATAAATAAGGCAAAGTTGGCCGCCATGGCTGCTGTGCTGCTCGATGGGGCAAGCAATAGTGCGAGAAGGAAGAATGCAGTTAAGATGATGTTGGTCATGGGCCCTGCCAGTGATATCCAGAGCGTCTCCTTTCTTATCTCTCTCTTCAGTTCCTCCTGGCCGAATGGGTCATGCATATAGAATTCCGCCGGTGCATTGGGCTTATTTATCATAACTGCACCAGGTGCGGCAAAGATGAATCCGACAAAGGATGCAGCTACCGCGAACAGCAGCCCCTTCCGGTTGGCCCTGTACTCTGCAAAGTAGCCAAAGTGCAGTGCTACGAACTTATGTGCCATCTCGTGCAGCAAAAAGCCTGTTCCTACGCCCACTGTGATGATGAGGATCGTCTCCCCATCGGGAATTCTCTTCCCGTTCATCAGCACAGAAAAGGCTACAACCAGTGCTACCAGCGATAAAAGCAGATCCCTCAACTCGATGGAACTGATGCGGCCAACAATGCTCATGCAAAATGGTTGCGCGTGTTGACTATATCTCTCTATCCATGAATCAGGTAACCCAGTACAATAGACAGTACGAATAGTAAGGCCAGAAAGGCGAGGCCGTGCCAGGGTTGTATGGGCTCGCCTTCGCAGCCACGTTTAGGTCTATTAGATATCACCATCTGTCTCTTTACTTGATGATGCTTTTGATCTTCTCTTTGAGACTTTTCTCACCCTCGATTGTGACGGGAATCTTGGCGGACATGCCGCACCTTTGGGGCATGGGGATCAGTTCCTCCTCCAGAAGATCGTAGTAAGTCTCGTCAAGGCCGATCTCGTCCGTCGCATATCTTTTTAGGATGGCTTTCATCTTCTCTTGATTTGACTTGCTGGAAGTGCCGATCTTTTCTAGGGCCTGCTCTATCTGTTTGTACACACTTATCTTAATTGCTGGGAATCATATTTATGCCTTTCATTTAGGCAGTAACCTTAATTATGCCCGCGTTTTCCAGTAGCATACGTACGCGACTGATCTTTTTGCATCGTTCCTTCATCCAGGAGGTCTTCGTTTTCTGAGATCGTCATTAGAAAGTATCGCATGATATTGATTTGCATAGTTCCGCTACAGATATATTTATATAGGCCCTCAACCCAAGAGTAGCTGATGAAGCTAAGCATTACTGTCTACTGCATCACCCTAAAATCCGGTTTAGAACGGACCTTTTTCTAGCTTTGCTTGGCCATGACACTCTCTTTAATTAATGCGAACTATTTATATAATCGCAAAAGGAGGGAGCGGCGCGCTATCGTAGTATAGTATTATTGGAAAAAAAATTATGAAATTCGGAGGTGACTCGCTATGATGAATCGCACAATGAAACTGCTCCTGCTTTCGGACATATTCGTTCTGACGGGATTTGGGCTGATTCAGCCCATACTTGCCATTTATATTAACGATGGTGGCGTGACAGGGGGGACGATGGTGACTGCCGGTATGGCGAGCGCCCTCTTCATGCTCACCAAGTCCTTGGTGCAACTGCCCTTTGGGCATTATGTGGATAGCCATGCCGGGAAAGAGAGGTGGCTGATCTTAGGAACGCTGCTGATGGCCTGTGTTCCTATAATCTACCTATCGGCAAACAGCATCTATCAGATCTACCTGGCTGAGGTGGTTTATGGACTGGGCAGCGGCCTGGCCTACCCAACTTGGCTTGGCCTGTGGTCCGTGAATTTGGACCAGGGCAGAGAAAGCTTCCAGTGGTCCATTTACCACACATCCACAGGCATGGGGACAGCGGCTACGGGCGCAGCAGGCGCTGCCGTGGCCAGCCAGGTGGGCTTTTCCATCACATTTATGATGGCCGGGCTGCTGTGCATCGTGGGCTGTCTGGTACTTTTGGTTTTGGAGCGCAGGGGTGCTAGAGTAGCTGAGGATTTAGGGGGTGAGGCCCGTTTCCGTAGAAGGGGGATGGGCTTCTTCCTATCCCGGCTGGAGGACATCGGGCAAAAGGCCTCCAGCTCTTGTTGATGCAAACTATTTTTTAAAATTATTTAGGCATTCTTCTAATAAAGCTGATATGGCGGATTTATTATGCTGATTCTTAGGAGGAAGAATGTGATATTTTTTTCAGTGGGAGCGGCTTTTGCCCAGGATTTCACGCCTGAGACCGGGACCTTCATCAAAGCCACAAGCCGCTGCATGCAAGAGCCTCTCCTCTTTGAGACCCAGAAGACACGGGAAGGAGTCCGCTATACCTGGGGCAGGTCACACTAGAAGAGGTGCTGGACGGTAATGCGGTTTGGTTCCTGTGAGCCTGGAGGATTTTCCTGTTTAGTGAATCTGCTTATTATCTATGAGGGATTGCAGGGGGCATTCTCCCCCCCGTTGCTCCCTAGTTTTTATAAAAAAATGTCATGCTGTATCACAGACGAGAATATACTACACGATATCACAGACGAAAAACATCTTTCCCGTATCTCGCATTTCCTTGATGGGGATGCCCAGCTTCAGGCTATCAATCTTCACATGCTTGGGATTAAATGGATCCAAGCCACCAACCTCCGTTCCAATCTTAAATGAATTCTCGATTTTGTTGGCAGATTGAGCGGAGGAAGCACCTGCTGCAACCAATGGTGCAACGCCTGCCATCTCGCTGATATCTGCGACTACAATCGGTTGCCCTTCCACAGTGCTTAGATTCTGGGCGTTATGACCTTCTGCACCAAAATTCAATGCAGCATCGGCAGAATCATTTGCCGTCGTGGAATTGTTCTGAATAGTGCTATTCAATGTAGTATTGTTCGCGGTAGCACCGGTCTCCTGAGCGGTCACGGCAAATGTTGCCGTCGTTGCCAGAATCAGGATGCCTGTAAAATATATGAACTGCTTATTCATGTTCGTCCTCAAGCGGGGAATAATTGCTTAGGAGCATATCAAATTAACTATCCTTCAGCAAGTCCATGAGAAATTTCGCAAAACTAAAAAATAAAAAATCCTGGGATCACCCAGGAATCCCGGATGCTGAGATTTAGATTTTATTGACGAAAAACGGCAGAGCGCTCAGGTCCATTATAGTCTTGGCAGGCAGGCCGATCTCGTAAGCCCCCTGGGCCAGGGCTTTGCCGTCGATTGAGAATTGATTGGGGGAATTTCCGATCCCGCCAATGGCGAAGACTGTTCTTTGGGGAGATCCGATCTGCATGGCTCTTGGCTGCAAAACCGGGCTGGATGTAATTGGTTCTGCTGGGGCTGTGACATTCTCAGACAGAGTGGTCTCTTGAGACCGAGCCGTCTCGTTTTGAGAGGCAACTACCTCGATTGGGGCGAGTAGCGTCTCATTCTGGGCGGAAATTATCTCAGATGCCGGGGCGGATTCGTTTTCTGCAGAAACGGTTTCATTTTGAACCGTTTCATTAGCGGTCTCGGTCGGCAAAATGGGAGCTTCCATCACGCTTTCATTTGCTGCCACAATTATAGGTTCGCTTATAGTGGCATTTTGTGTGTTGTTATTGAGCAACGTTGTGTTGTTCATGCCGGCATTATTCAGGGCCGTCGTATTCTCCTGAGCGGAGACGGCGAGAATGGCAGCCAACATTAACATAGCGCCTGCAAATTGGATAGATCTCTTACTCATATAATTCCTCGGCCTAATGGCATAGCTTGGGAGTTTATCAAATCTATGCTCTTATTATCTTGCCGTTATTCTCGTCCAGATCACAGCTATCACTGGTGACAAAGCCTCCATCCTTGCGTCGCATCTCGCAGACGAGCTTGCCGTCCACAATGCGCAGGATGCGGTCCGTCTTCTCGGCGAGTGCCATGTCGTGCGTTACTAAGATGAAGGTCTGATTGATCTTTTGGTTCAGCTCCCGCAGCAGATTATAGATGAGGTCGGAGCTCTTTGTGTCCAGGTTGCCGGTCAGCTCATCGCCGATCACTATGGACGGCCCGTTGGCCAGGGCGCGGGCCACGGCTACTCGCTGGTTCTGGCCGCCGGAAAGCTGATTGGGACGGCTGTCCTGTCGATCGGCCAGGCCTACTGCAGACAGGAGCTCAAGGGCCCTCTCTTTAGCGGCAGCTCTGCCCTTCTTGGCGATGAGCATGGGCATCATGACATTCTCTAAAGCGGAGAATTCCGGGATGAGATGATGGTATTGAAAGACGAAGCCCAGCTCATTATTTCGCAGCCTTGCCCGCTCTTTCGGGCTGGCCCGGCTGACATCTATTCCTTTGAGAAAGATCTGGCCTCGGCTAGGCGTGTCCAGTAGGCCGATCATGTTGAGCAGTGTGCTCTTTCCGCTGCCACTGGGGCCCACAATGGCCACGAATTCGCCAGCCTCGATTTTGACGCTGACGTTGTCTAAGGCCCTTACCTCTACGCCGTTTCCATAGATCTTGCTAAGATCTTTGAGCACAATTATGTCGTTACTCACTCGCTATCGCCTCCACGGGATCAAGTCTCGTGGCTGTATAAGCCGGATAAATTCCTGCGATGAGGTTCAGGGCCAGGGCAAAGACCATAGCATAGGCAAAGTACTCCGGGCGGGCTGCAATAATCACACCTGCCTTGCTGCCCGTGCTTGTCACATCCAGGGGAAGTAGGGATATCAGTTTGGCCAGGCCAAGGCCGAGCAAGCAGCCCAAGGCCCCTGCCGGCACGCTGATGAGCAAGTTCTCCAGCAAGAATATCTTGAGTATGGAGATTCTATCCGCTCCCATGGCCATGAGAATGCCGATCTCCCTTTTCCGTCTGCTGACCACCGTAATTGTTGTATTGGCTATTACAAATGCCGATATTAATAGTATGAATATGTAAAAAAGCATGTTTGTTACATTCTGATTGCCCACGAATCTGGCGATCTCCTTGCTGAAATCCTGCCAACTGGTGGTCTTGTAGGGGCTTTTCTCATTTATCTCCCGCGCCAGAGCAGGAGCATCGGCGAAATTTGCCAGTTTCACTCCTATCTCGGAGACCACGTCGCCCTGGCCGATAAGCTCTTGGGCTGTGTCCAGAGAGATGTAGACCAAGGTCTCATCCTTGACTGTTCCCTTTTCCAGCAGACCGATGACCTTGAGCCGCACAGAATTGTTCTTGAAATAGAGATGAAAGTCGCCGCCCGGTCTGATCTTGAGGCTCTCTGCCAATTTAACTCCCAGAAATGAGCCCCTCTTATTGAATATGAGGTCAGAGAAGTTGCCGGAAATCAAAGACTCTTGCACAGCCATGAGCTGATTTTCCTGGAACGGGCGCACCCCCACAAATTCTACTCCTTGCACCCTGTCCTGAAAGCGTGCTGCACCTTGGCCCACCAGCCGGGGCGAGACTGATAAAACACCCGGATAATTTGCCATGGTCTCTGAGAGCGTCCGGTACATGTTGATGTAGCTTTCCGTCTTCTTGGGATTGATTATGAGATGCGCATTTTTCTCGATGGTATTCTCCAGGATCTGCAACCTTACCCCTTCTGTAAGTCCCAGAGACATGATGATGATGCCGACCGCTATGGTGACCGAGATCATAGTGAAGGCGCTTCCCCTCCGGTTGGTCGTCACATGCCGCCTGGCAATATCAAGTTCGAACATATTCTCTATCTTCAGCCGCCTCGCAAGGCCATGACCGGATCGAGCCGGGAGGCTTTTCTTGCCGGAAGGACGGCGGCCACTATGCTCAAAGCAATTGCCCAAAATACGAGCAGGAAGATCTCCTGTGGATTTATGATAAGGGGCAGAGTAGTAATCTCGCTGCCCCCGGCTGCGATCTCGAAGTGAATATTTCCGAGAAGCATGACGCCCACCAGGCCAAAAGCAGTGCCGGCTGCCGCACCCATTGAACCCAGGATGGCACTCTCCAACAGAAAGATGTCCCGGATATTAGACCTCTTGGCGCCTATGGCCATGAGCATGCCGATCTCTCTTGTCTTCTCCACCACGAGCAGATTCATGATGCTGGCCACGCCAAAGAAGGCCACCACCATAAAGAGCAGGACTGAGAATCTGGTCCAGAATCCGCCTATGTTTATAGCCCGCATGATCTCGGGATTATTCTCCTGCCAGCTCAATGCATTGTAGCCCCAGGAGGTGATTCGGGCAGACAGATCTTCAGCCTGGTCGATGTCCTGCAAGCTGATCTCGACCGCATTTATCACATCCCCCTTATTACGAAAATTGCGGGCGGTCTTCAAAGAGATAAAAGCTACTCTTTCATCCAGAGGCGTGCCGGTAACAAATATGCCTGTAACAGTCAGGTTTGTTGCTCTTCTGTCGGGAAACGTGGCAAAGACCTTATCTCCTAATTTGATATCCAGATTCTCGGCTAAGGTACGCCCCAATGCGGCATTACCAGGTTGCTGAATGCTGCCTAAATCGCCCTGTACAATTGATGATCCGATCTTGTAGATCTTGTCTATTTCATAGGGATTTGCTCCCTTGAGCAAAGCGTTCTTGGTCCTGTCTTTGCGAGAGAGTGTGGCTGTGGAAGAGAGGGACGAAGCGCGCGATTTTATGCCGGGAAGGGTGCTGATCTTATCTCCAAGGCTCTTATAAAGATGAATGAATTCATCGCCCGGCAGCGGCTTTACTACAATATGGGGAAGCTTCTCTTCCACGAGATCTGTGAGGATTTGCTGTTGGCCGGTGACAAGAGATGTAAATATGACCGAAATACTCACCGCTAAAGCTACTGCCAGCACACAGAGGATAGTCTGTCGTCTTCGAGAGACAATATGCCTGGTAGCAATGGTCAGGGCTAGTGTGTCGATCATCTTTCTATCATCAGATCGTTTTAGATAGGGTTCTAAGTAGTATTTCTCTCTTAAGTATTTTGAGGATTCTTATGGACGAAATGAGGATGGTGGCATTAAAGAGGGCTATGGTTATCCGCTTCGGCGGATTTTCTGCCATATCTGCGGCGTTGCTGGATTTTTTCGGGCGGAACTACTGGCAGGGGTGGCTGTATTGGGCCGTTCTTTTTGTGCCGATGTTTTTTGTGGTTATCTATTTTCTAAATCGAGATCCGGAATTCCTGGAAAGGCGGATGAGATATAAGGAGAAAGAACAAGAACAGGCAGCAATTATCATAGTTGGAACTGCCATTCTTATTGCAGGGATCACCGTCATCGGCCTCGACCTGTACTATTCCTGGTCGAATGTTCCCGCGGGGGTAGTAATTTCGGCAGATGCTTTTTCTCTTATTGGTTACGGCATAATATTTCTGGCCTTTCGGGAAAACAGTTATGCATCGCGGACAATTGTTGTAGAAAAGAGTCAGAGGGTGATCTCAAGCGGGCCCTACGCGATAATCTGCCATCCGATGTATCTTGGTTATCTGATGATGATGCTGGCTTTGCCCATTGCTCTGGGGTCATGGGCGGGGGTTCCCATTTTTTTGCTGTATATTCCGCTCATCATTGCTCGCATTTTGAATGAAGAGAAAGTCTTGGCGAGAGATTTGCCAGGCTATGCCGAATATCGCAGTAGAATACAGTATCGTTTGCTGCCAAAAATCTGGTGAGGCCCGCTTGGGGCAGCAGAGATGCAGTCGAGCGGGAATGTGCACGTGTGGCCGCTCGGTGGCTGCACATGCGCGCCGACCTGGGCGCTCTGCAGTTTGGCAGGGAGGCGGCTTGCCGGCAATCTAGCAGAAATTTATACAAACAGAGAGATCATCCGAAATCAGCATCTCAATATGCTTCGGGGATGCAGCTTCCATATCGCAATGAGGATTACAAATAGGACGATGAGGATCTTAAGGGCCAAAAGATATTCATTTGCACCAGTCATGTTAAAACCTGAAAGGAAATCTCCATCAATACCTACTGTCGAAATGCTTTCACCCCGGGAAATATATGCGGTTCATGAAGATATCACTTTCGATTTTCTATATCAAATTTATTTGTCTGTACATGAACAAAGCCAGAACCAACAGCGTGATTCCCGTTATCAGTCGGATGGCAACTCTGTGTTGGTTCCGGAAATGATCCACTTGCCCTGGGCTCATACCTAATGCAATGATTCCTCCCATGAGCAGCACTGGAAGTGCTATGCCAAGGTTATAAATCATCAAATAAGTAATCCCTGACGAAGCAAACCCCTGGCAGGTGATCATGCCGATGATAGCGATGTAGATTCCTCCTACACAGGGGGCCCTTACCAATGAGAAAAGCGCCCCTAAGAGGAAATAGAGGCTTAGCCTCCGGCTGGCAATGACACTCTTGACATATTTCTTAGTCCAATCCGTTCGGAAGAGGGACGTGCCTCCACGCTGCAGTCTCCTTGCGTCCTCTAGCTGCATTATCCCTAAAACCAAGAGGACCGCAGCCAGAACAAAGCGGAACATAGCGGAGGTAGACTTTACCTGCAGAACGCTAAATAAGCCCAATCCAAAAATAATGTAGACCACAAACATACCCAGGGAAAAGAAAGCCACCATTGTCAAGATGTCTCGCCTGCGGCCCGTACAGGACAGCATTGAGCTTGCCAGAAATGCCAGTATGGCCAGAAGACAGGGATTAAAACCCGCTAAAAGGCCGGCTGCAAAGACGGTAGCTGCGGACGATACGGTGAGATCCTGGAGAGCATTTTCAGAGGCGCATTTCGGAGAGGTAACGTTTATCTGTAAATTATCGCTGGCTAAGGCAGGTGATAAAGCCATGACTAATGCTATTATTAGTAGAATTGCTGTGATGCAATATCGTACGGAATCTATTCTAACCTTGCTGGGGGGATGTGTCATGGTAATCAAGACGATCTAAAAGGAGGTTGGACTTTGGATTATTTACATATTTTCTCACCAATGACATGATTACGGTTACGTCCGACCCGGGCCTTTGCCTTCCGCTGCATGGGGACGCCCGCACGCCAGGGGGGCCGGGGGATCCGGTTGGGCGGCTTGCAGTCGGGCGGGATTGCGAGTAGCCGCTCGGTGGCCGGGATTTCCGCTGGCCTGGAGCTACGAGGGCTGTAGGGATGCAGCTTGGCGACGCGGATGACTGGCTTGAATCTTGGTTAGGCAGTTAGCGGTTAGAATTAGCCTAACAACGCATCAATAGAATATCGTCGTGCAAAATTTGCGGAAACATGAACCCGTCAAAGATGACAATTTTTGCATAGAGGCATTAGATTATCTTGATCGTTATTATCTGGATTCTCATCTAAATGATGAATATCTAACGGATCATTTGGATTATTTGGTTCTCTTTCTAAACAACATCTATGCCCACATAAAACCATCACTCGATCCACTACGCTTTGCGGAATTTTAGATCTTCTACTCACAAAGACATAACGACATTGATATTATAAATTCGTTACTATCGGCCATTTCCAAGTATGTTAGTCACTTCTGAATTGAGCTTGGCCATAAACTGGACAAATGGGTCGAGTTCTCCTATTTTGGTCTAGGCCGAATATCAGCTTCCGAAACAGAAAGTTCCCTAATCAGTACAGATCTGACCGCTCGTTTTCACTATGATATATGCTACTGGTTTCCGCAGCAAGAGAATCGCAATCTGTCTCAAGTATTACTCTGGATCCGGGATACTAAAACCCAAGGTGAGGTCACAACAGGCCCGTCTGCCAACAATTCTCATCCTTCCCCCCAAACATCCCCACCAACCGGAACTCCCTCACATCCACCAGCCCTTTATCCGTCAGCTTCAACTCCGGGATCACCGGCAGGCAGAGAAACGAAAGCGTCATGAAGGGGTCCTCCAGCTTGCATCCCAGCTTGTGAGCGGCATCGATGCACTCCGCTATCCCCTCCGCCACATCCCGCATGTATCCTTCCGAGAGCAGCCCGGCCACAGGCAGAGGCAGGCTCGCCAGCGTCTTTCCATCCGCCACCGCCACCAGCCCGCCGCCCATCTGCTCGACAGCCAGAACCGCCATCCGTATATCTTCATCCGAGATCCCGACGACGACGATGTTGTGTGAGTCATGGGCCACGGAGGAGGCGATGGCGCCTTGGCGCAGTCCGAAGCCCTGCACCAGTCCCAGGCCCACGTTGCCTGTGGCTTTGTGCCTCTCCACCACACACATCTTCAGGATGTCCCGGTCTATGTCGGAGACGACCTTTCCATCCCGAATTTTGGGCAAAAGCTGCAGAGCCTTTGTGATGATCTGGTGAGGAACTACGCCAATAACCCTGGCCGGTCCCTTCTCCGCCTGGATCTCAAATGACCGCGGGCCGATCGGCCCAATCTGCATCGATTTGTGCCCCGGCCTCACCGGAGCGGAAAGCCTTGCGATGAGGTCGCCATCCTCCGCCACCACCTTTCCGTCCTTGATTACCCGGACCACATGGGGGTGTTCCAGCTCATCCAAAACGGCAATGTCCGCTCTGTAGCCGGGAGCGATGGCTCCCAAATCCCGCAGGCCGAAGCACTGGGCGGCATTGAGGCTGGCGATCTGCAGGGCGATGATGGGATCGAGGCCCTGCAGGGTGGCCGTCTTCACCATAAAGTCGATATGCCCTTGGCTAAGGATATCTGCCGGATGCCGGTCGTCCGAGACGAAGAGGAACTGGCGGGCGTTCTGGGCGTTGACCAGAGGCAGCAGATCGAGCAGATTCTTGGCAGCGCTGCCCTCCCTCAGCATGATGTACATCCCGCAGCGCAGCTTCTCTCGGGCTTCATCAATTGTGGTGCACTCGTGATCGGACCGGATGCCTGCAGAGATGTAGGCGGAGAGGTCGCGCCCCGACAGGCCGGGAGCGTGGCCGTCTACGGGCCGTCCTCCGACCAGAGCCAACTTCTTCATCACTTCCGGGTCGCGGAAGATGACCCCCGGATAGTTCATGACCTCGGCTAGGCCCAAGACTCCCTCTTCCTCTATCAGTCCGGCCAGTGCATCCGCACCCAGGGCCGCTCCGGCGCTCTCCAGATTGGTGGCAGGAACGCAAGAGGGCAGCATGACAAAAACGTTCAGGGGGAGATCTCTGGAGGACTGTAGCATGTAGCGAATGCCGGCATCGCCCCAGACATTGGCGATCTCGTGCGGGTCAGTGATCACGGTGGTGGTGCCCCTGGGAACGACGGCGCGCGCGTACTCGGGCACGGTGACCATGGCGCTCTCAATATGGACGTGGCCATCAATGAATCCCGGAGCGAGAATCTTGCCGCTCACATCCAGAATCTGCCGGGCGCCGGAGCAGTCGAAGCCCGCTATCCGGCCTTTATGAATGGCCACATCCGTCCGGTACACTTCACCGGAGAGAACATTGGCCACCTCTGCGCCTTCTAAAAGCAGGTCAACCTCCAGCTCACCACGAGAGGCAGCAATCAGTTCTTCAAGCGGATGCATGCTTACTGATCAGACACGCAGTACTTAAAATTCACCCGAGATGAATCCAGTCTCTGAACTGCCGAAAAACGGCGACACAGAGGAGTGGCAGATAGCCAATCCATCGATGGACTTGCACCCGATGCACTTGCACCTCGTAAAATTCCAAGTAGTGAGCAGCCAGAACTTCAACCATGGTGAATACATGATGGACTGGATCGCGCTCAACGGCCAGCCGCCTCTCGACCATCCGACGCAAGAATTGAACCTGGCAAACTACCTGTTAGGCAGCCCGGTACTCGCATAGAACAATAAAATGGGGTGGAAGGATACGGTGCAGGCCAACCCATTGACGGTAACGACGATCAGGGTCCAGTTCAGGCCGCTGGACGGAACAACGTTCCCGTTCGATCTGACCGTTGGGCCAGGGTACGTCTGGCACTGTCACATGCTGGACCATGAGGACAATGAGATGATGAGACCATGGCCTATATATAGTTTTTAACGCAACTTTTTTAAACTAAAAGCGCATATCCGTAATCAT
>CAZWHG010000059.1:0-16318 GCA_964633785.1 uncultured Methanotrichaceae archaeon | reverse complement strand
TAAAACTTCAAAGGCATTATTCTAATTTGCACAATTAATGTTACAGAGCACTAGTTCCAGACAAAGCGCGTGCTTCACAGGATGTTCTGATGCTCTGTCAGGATGCGGCTAGCGTAGTAAGACAGAAAGCAGTGGAAGTACTGGGAATGGCTTTTAGCTATTTGCCAGATAAAATTCAGGCCTCGCAGGATATTCTGAGCCTCACCGGGGTTGAGGACAGATATGGACGAATGGGGGCGGCAAAAGCACTTGGAATGGCTTTCCGCGATGTACCAGATAGGAACCAGGCATCGCGAGCTCTTCTGACGCTTACCCAGGATGAAGATAATTATATACGATTTGAAGCTGCGGGAGCGTTGGGGAGAGTTTTCAGTGATGTAACAGATAGGGACCAGGCCTCGCAGGCTCTTCTTAAGCTCATCATGGATGAGAACTTTCTGGCTTTTCTGTCGTTTGTCCTTTTTTCGCCCTCTCGCAGGCTCTTCTTAAGCTCATCATGGATGAGAACAGTTATGTACGGCATAAAGCTGCAGATGTGCTGGGAAAGGTTTTTAACGATGTAACAGACAAGGACCAAGCCTCCCAGGCTCTTCTTACACTCACCAAGGATGAGAACAGTTATGTACGTCAAAGAGCTGCAGATGTGCTGGGAAAGGTTTTCAGCGATGTAACAGACAAGGACCAGGCATCGCAGGCTCTTCTTACACTCACCAAGGATGAGAACAGTCGCGTGCGACAAAAAGCTGTGGACGCTCTGGGAAAGGTTTTCAGCGATGTAACAGACAAGGACCAGGCATCGCAGGCTCTTCTTACACTCACCAAGGATGAGAACAGTCGCGTGCGACAAAAAGCTGTGGACGCTCTGGGAAAGGCTTTTGGCTATCTGCCAGATAAGATTCAGGCCTGGCAAGATGTTCTGATGCTCATCCGGGTAAATGATGGTACGGTGCGATTGAAAGCCGCAAAAGTTCTGGGAATAGTTTTCAGAGAAATACCGGATAAAGACCTAGCCTGGCAGGCTCTTCTTGAGCTCACTCAGGACGAGAATATTGACATTCGGTGGGAAGCAACAGAAATCCTGGGAAAGGCGTTAAGTTATGTACCAAACCGATCTCGGGCTTGGCTGGATATTCTGGGGCTTACCCAAGATGAAAATAGCGATGTGCAGTTGGGGGCTGCCGGAGCCTTGGGAAAGGCTTTCAGTAATGTACCTGATAAAGCTCAGGCCTGGCAGGATGTTCTGATGCTTACCCAAGATGAGTACGGCTTAATGAGATGGAGAGCAATAGAAGTCATGGGTCAGACTTTCGGCTATGTCCCAGATAAGGCCCAAGCTTGGCAGGATATTCTAAAGCTCACCTATGATAAAGATAGTTACGTGCGAGAGAAAGCTGTATGGGCATTAGGAAAAACTTTTGGATATGTCCCGGATAAGGCCCAAGCTTGGCAGGATATTCTAAAGCTCACTCAAGATGAGAACAGTGATGTTCGATGGAGAGCTGCAAGAGCCTTAGGAGATGCTTTCAGTTATGTGCCAAATAAGTCCCAGGCTTGGCAGGATATTCTAAGCCTCACCAAAGATGAAGATAGTGTGGTGCGATGGAGAGCTACAAGAACCTTAGGAAAAGCTTTCGGTCATGTACCAAATAAGTTCCAGGCCTGGAGGGATATTCTATGCCTTACACACGATAAGGATAGCGTTGCGCGGCTAGGAGTAGCATCGGCTTTAGGTGAAGCTTTCAGGCAAATTCCTGACAACGCTCAGGCGTTCCAAGCACTTCTAAGACTCACCGAGGACGGGAATTGTGATGTTCGAATGCATGCTTATCATTCTCTTGGAATGACTTCTGTGCTCAAGGCTACGGAGGCTCAGGACAGAGATACTCTATTGAGAGAGCTAAATACTGCAATAGTGTATTTTGAGAAATCGTCTCAAGAGGGAACTTCGTATAACCCTGCCAAATTCTGCTTACCCTTCTACCGTTCATACTTCGTCCTAACGTTCCAAGGTGCAAAGGAGGGCGAGGTGCAGAGATACTTGGCGGAGGCAAAAGAAGCGGTTGGCAGTTCTGAAAGCAAAGCAGAACTCATCAAGTCTGTCAAGAGTTTAGCCAAGGCTCTGTACGAATCTCAGAAGCTGAAGAGTAAATCCGTTGAGGACATGGTTAATGAACTAAATACCTACAGGTGGTATTGCGATAGAGCTGCGGAACATATGAGTGCTGCGGAAAAAGGTGCTCCTGGAATAGTTATGCTAATGAGAAAATGCAATCCGCTCCTAGAAGAGAGGATACAGGCCACAATCGATGAGATTCAGAAAAAGGCCTGGCAGATCTGCCAGATCGCTCATGAATCAGATACAAGGTACGAGGCCCTGGGCAACGAGATGCACAAGGCGGCTAAGGCTCTCTCCACCGGAGATATTGTTAGCATGCAGCGGTGTAGCTCTAGGATAGTCAGCCAGCTAAAGAAGTTCTGCAAGATGCTTCAGAAGGATGAAATGGGCTCCATGTACGAAGTTATCGATGAGATTGATCATGAAACTGAGTTTACGGATAAGCTCCACAAAATAGAATTGGCTCTGTCATATCTGGGCCCGCTTCTTAGAGACAAACGTTCATCCTTAGTGGACGTCGTTATCCTTAGCGTCCTTCCAGTAGAGTATAGTGGAGTCTGCGCTCAGCTATCTGGCCTTCGCCAGCCGCCAGATATCGGTCCAATTCCCAACCTTTATGCTTGGCAGTTTGGTGATATCTTTTGTCCGAAATTTGATGGAAGCTATACCGTGGCGATAGGTATGATGTGTCGAGCTGGGAACAACCAAAGCATTCTGGCCACCAGAGAAGCTATTAGTCTATGGAAGCCGCATTATCTTTTCTTTGTAGGAGTAGCTGGCGGTCTGCCTGATACCAAAAAGAAATATGCCGATCTGAAAAAAGGAGATGTGGTAATCGCCGATGTCATCTACGGTTATGAATACGGTAAGATCGAGAAGGATTTCATGCCACGGGGAAATTGGACCTATAAAACTGATCAAGGGCTGCTGACAGGCGCCAGCGCCTATGCAATTCGGCCTGAGTGGCGTGACCGCATTAGAACAAAGCCGCCCGCAGAATGCGTGCCTGCGATTATTAGTGGTGAGATTGCTTCGGGCGAAAAGGTTATTGATGATCCCACGAATGATTTCTTCTCCCAAGTGATCAAGATGTGGCCAAAAATCAAAGCCGTAGAAATGGAAGGTGCTGGTGTGGGTAGTGCTATAGAGCAGGCACAAAACCTCCGTACTCCAGTCGGGTTCATGGTGATCCGAGGCATCTCTGATCTGCCGCGTCCTGTAGGAGGAGATGAAGTCAGAGGTACAGAAGAGCGAGACGATTGGAAGCCCTATGCATCCGATACAGCTTCAGCTTTCACCGTGGAGTGGATCGCCGATGGACTGCCTCTAAAACCATCTGCCTTAAATTCAGCTCACATTAAATAGCTATATTGAACTCTGCCCCCTAATAGGTTAAATTTGTATGTTGTGACTCATAAATTATTTAAGTTTCAATATCTTTGAGCGAGGTAACAAATTAAGTGATTAGCAAGCAGATTATAAACCCACATTTAGCATTAGGTCTCAAATTGCCAATATATCTCCATGTCGATTACAGGATATGAATGTCATTATCTCTTTCCAGACAGCTTACGGCCAATAGCAGTACCAGAGAGACGGCCATGCCCAGCAGTGGATAGCTTTGACCAAGGAATAGAGCAGTACTTCCCCCACCCACGAGCGCACAGAGCGCTCCCCCTGAAGTCAGGCCCTGCCGATCTTTATAAAATCCGGCAACTGTCGGCAGGAGCAGGCCGCTGGTGAAGACAGTGTAGGCGATGAGCAGGGTCTTGATAATGCCTGGCAGCGATATCGCCAGAAGAAGGGCACAGGATCCAATGAGCACGACCACGATCCGGGAGACGGTTATCAGATGGGCCGGGCTTGCCTGGGGCCTTGCCTTTTTGTAGATATCAAAGGTGTGGATGGATGTGACCGTCATGAGGCTCGTGTCCGCCGACGACATGAAAGCCGCCAGAAGAGCGGCGGCCACAAGTCCCAGCATTCCCGGCGAGAGAAGGCCCGTCATGAGCGAAGAATGGCCCCTTCCGGCGGGGATGCTGGATAAAGAGACCGGGAGAATACGCCCAGGGATGTAATGATAAATGCCAGCGGTACGAGGATGATGGCCGCGGATAATGCCGAAATCCTAGCTTCCCTCGGGCCGGAGGCGGAAAGCAGGCGCGAATACATATCCGGGCCGACCAGATAGGCCGAGCCCACTACTATTATCATGGATAACACCTCCCAGCCGCCCATCTTAAGCGAAGTAGGAAAACTCTGGCTCAAAATAGGGCCCGCACCTGCATAGCGGAGTGCTGCAAAAAATAGTACAACCATTCCGGTTATTATTAGAAACTGCACCAGATCGGTTCTCACAACGGAGCTTTGCCCTCCATGCGCTGTGTAGAGAATGAATACCAGGCTGCAGGCGATCATGAATATAACGCCGTCTCCTCCAAAGACGGCATTGAGAACCTTGCCGGCGGGGCTATCTGCACGCCAATCACGCCAACCCAGGAGACGGCAATGAGAAGCGATGCGGCAGTCCTCACCCTCTCACCGTAAAAGGAGCCCACCAGTTCCGGCAGAGTGTAGAAACCCTTGGATCGGATCTTCTCAGCAAAAAAAGCGATAGGATTAGCATTCCGATGGTGCCGAAGAGCATCCACCAGGCACCCGGCAGACCGCTACGAAACCCCAGGCCGGCCATGCCAATGGTGGAAGAAGCCCCCACAATTGTGGCACAAAAGGTGCCGGTGAGCAGGATTGCTCTTATATTTTCGGCCCGCCAGATGAAAATCCTCCAGACCTCGCAAGCGCAGCCCCCAGGCTCCAATCATCAGCATGGCCAGCAGGTAAACCACTATTACTATGGCGGATTGATTCGTAATTGTATCTCCTAGGGAAAACAATATGAGATAGAATGCATATCTTATAAATACAGAATGCATAACCCTGTATGTATTAATTCTATTCAAAGAATATCTCAGATAGGTGAACCATATGCGGATATTTGCAAAGGCGATATTGGTCTTACTGGTAGTGGCATTAGTGCTATCTATGCTTCCTATCGGCGGGGCCCAGGTTGAGAAGCGTCCCGTAGAATCGGTTGCTGAGAATCTCTTTAACAAAGGCATCGGAAATGCGTGGGTGGGCGGCGAGCCCTTTGCATCGAGTTCAGCGGCGGGCTCCGATCAGATGCTTGGTGTGGCAAGCCACTACCCGGACTGCAGGATCATTGGATATCTGAATGTGGCCTCGGGCTTAATTGTTGCAAGTGATGGTGGCAATAGCCTGCATTTTACACCGGGTCCGGGTAACTATCCGGTTTACGGATACTTTAAAGATGACAAGATGATGGGGATTTTCATCGATTTTGGCTTGTAGATAGTAATTGTAGATCTCGCTGGTTGGTGGCCAGCGAGATCTTCTACGATTGGATCTATGCTTGAAACTCACTAACAATCTTTTTGACGGCATCCCTAAGTGCCTTTGTAAGTACCGGGATGAAGTTGCCCTTTTCCGTATCCGTAAGCCAGGGACACATGGTAGTCGATGATAAGAAGTTCATGGTGATCAAATTGGCATCATCGACACCCAGACGTTTCATAAAGGTGCGCACAAACTCCTTGCCATATACCTCGGGTTCAAACTGAGATGTGGTGATGATGAGCAAGGGCTTATGGTCCCCATTACCAGGTGTTAGGCTGAGCTCTTCGAAAATTCTATGATTGAAATCGTTGGCACTCTTGGGGTCTGTGTTGAGAACGCCATTCTTGTCTTTAAAATTAAAGGCATAGGTGATGATGATTTGGTCTGATCCCAATTTTTTTAGCAGCTTCATGTCCTTCGGCTTTATATCCTTATTTTCCTTCTCGACAATATTCTTCTTTATATCTTCCAACTGTTTGTCAATCTCATCTCGGCTTTTGCCTTCCCTCTCTGCAGGTATTTGCTGCACAGGAATGACGATGAATGGATCTTCCGGCTCTGCTAAGGTAATAATCCCCGAATAGAAGCGTTTGCTATTGAAGAGCGCTTTTCCGAGAATCTTTCCGTAGCCACTCTGATCAGGTCGGATAATACGATGGCTTAAGTAAACACCTGCTGCAGCGGCTCCCGGTTTTGATCCTTCGATGCCGAACACGCCCATGACTGCATCAACTTTTTCTCCGTGGTAGACCTCCGGTGCCAGAAATGCGACCAAGTTTCTCATGCTTCTATTGCGGTAGCAGAGACCTCCCGCGGGATAAGGAATATAGCCTGCCTTATGCGGATCAATTGTGACCGATTCGGATTTTGGGATGGCGTTATATTGCTCCATTACATAATCGCTCAGCATGAGGTCCGGCGTGTGGCAATCCATTGTCACATCAGACGCACATTTATGGGGCTTTCTCAGAAGGCTGGCAAAATAACCTCCCCAGGCAGCATCTACGTGGATGGCAAATTCCAGCCCCGACTTTCGGTATTCGTCCCTCAAGGCGACAACTCTGGCCAGTGGGTCAACTGCGCTTTCTTCCGTTGAGCCTAAGACCACTACGACCATTAAAATGGGCTGTTTTGCCGTCAAACATTTATCCAGTTGTGTACGCAGATGTTTGACATCCATTCGAGCATCCATATCAACATTAATATTCAAGAAATTATTCTTTCCAATACCCAGAACTGCGGCATTTTTTGGCCATGAATAGTGCTTCGTAGCAGGTCCCATCAGGACAGAAGGTGGTGTGTCTTTAATGTAGCGTCTGTTGAATTCATCAAATCCCAGGCTCTGAATAGTATATGGATCCAAAGCGTTCTTAATTATCTCGGCCGGTATCCCATACTCCATTTCCATCCTTTGGGTGAGAGCGAGAACATCATCAATGCCTAAATTCAAGAGAGTCCAGGTATCCAGGTCAATCAGCTGGCGGCATCTGCCATCCAGAAGGGGAACAAGCATGCCTTTTGCCGGTTCAAGGGCTGATTCGTTTCTTAGGGCGGAGGCTACGGAAATTGGATAATACTTTAAATTGCGTGCAGCCCACATAGCTTCCAGATTAGCAACTGATCCATCGCAGGTTATATGCCCCCAGGGCAATATTTCATTTTCATCGTTCGAATCTGTAACATTGAATCCCAGCATTTTGCAGAGGTCGTCTCCAACCAGGGCTTCGAGATAGGACGTGACGGGCGATGCTTCGGCAGCTACATTGTTCTGATTGTAGAGCATAGCAGAGAAGTATCCCAGCATTCCCGGGATGGTCAGATCCCAATTCATATGTGCCTGATAACGGTAGCTGAAAAATGGAACCGATTTCTTGAGGTTCTTCAATAATTCGTTGTATTCACTTTTCATATATTCTACACAATTTATATATTCATCTTGTTTTTTAAGGCCTTCTGTGACATATTTCGGGTCTTCAAGGAAATACTGCTTTCTGTCGTTGCAGTTAGCTTTGATTCCTTCCATTATCAGCTCTGAAAAAAGATCCTGATTCTCAGCTTTAGGCCCTAAGAACCAGGCGGCTAAAGATTCAGTTCCTGGCCCCTCTAAATCGAGTAGTTCCTCAGGACGACTGTTTTTCAGGTATTCGTTTATTTGTCTGGCATAATCAAGTTGTCTCGGACGCAGAGTGTGCACCATTTTTCTTCCTCTTGAATATTAAATACTGATTATTTCAGAAGGCACGAATTAAATAGAAAAATACTTTTTTTTATATGTATTTTGCTATTCTGCAATTGTCAACCTAAATGAATCCCATCGTGTAATTAACTTTTTCTCATTAAAATATTTTATATTAAAAATAATTATCCGACTTTATTTTAAAAGTATGTTTATATTTTTACTTGAATTTTTTAGTTGTGGCTAGAAATTATCAAATTTGAGCCATCTCTCTTTTCTGTTCTGGGGCGCATCAATCGGGAATGGCGCGATAGTCATCTCTGGGGGGGTAGAATGTATCCACTACCACAGATGGCTCTAATGCCATTGCCGAGTGCAATATACCGGAGGAGGCGGAGTAGCTGTCCCCCGCTCCAAGATCGCAGCTTTTGCCGTCCACGGTAATGCGTATCTTTCCAGAAACCACATAGCCTGCCTGGTCATGGGGATGAGAATGGCAGGGAATTTCCACACCCAAGTCCAGATCAAACAGGCAAATCATCAGCTTGTCTCCGCACACCAGGGTTCGACGAATCAGTCCGGGGGCCATATGCACACTAGCTGCATCTGCATATTGAAAGAACATAGGCTATCACTGGAATAAAAGAGCTGCGTCTTTTGGCCGTGTTCGCCACGGCCAAAACACATGCAATTATTTAACCATTACAGACTGCGGCTGGCAGATCCCCACATTCTCCAGCTCGCCTGATTCTCCCAAGATGAATTTGTCTACCATCTCTTTTGCCATTTCATCGGGATACTGGACAGGAGGATGCTTCATGGTATAGGCGGATATGGCCAGAAGCGGCCCACCGATCTTTCTGTCTTTGGCCAGCTTGCAGATCCTTATAGCATCAATGGAGCTTCCCCCGCTGTTCGGCGAGTCCTCTACTGAGAGGCGCAGCTCGAGATTAATGGGCACATCTCCAAATACTCTCCCTTCCATTCTAAGGAAGCAGACTTTATTGTCTTTTTGCCATGGCACATAGTCCGAGGGACCGATGTGTATGTCATCATCATTGAGAGGCACATCCAGAATAGACTGCACAGCTTCTGTCTTGCTGATTTTCTTGGATTTGAGCCTCTCCCGATTGAGCATATTCAGGAAATCAGTATTCCCACCAATGTTTAGCTGGTAGGTCCTGTCCATGGCGCAGGCCCTGTCCTTGAATAGCTGAGTGAGAGCGCGATGCACAATGGTGGCACCGATCTGAGATTTTATATCGTCGCCGACAATTGGAACACCCGCATCCTGGAATTTCTTGGCCCACACTGGGTTGGAGGCTATGAAGACCGGCATGCAGTTAACAAAACCAACGCTTGCATCCAAGGCAGCTTGCGCATAAAAACGGGTTGCCTGTTCCGAGCCGACTGGCATATAATTTACCAGCACGTCCGCGCCGGAGTCTTCCAGCTCGCGTCTCACGTCGCATGGTTTGGCATCAGCTATGACGAATCGCTTATCCTCAGGATAATTAAGCATATGAGGAGCAAAACCGTCTAGAACCGGCCCCATCTTGACCGCTACATTCTTGCGGGGAACATCAGGGTAGAACACCTGGGTACAATTCGGTAGCGCAAATATGGCCTGGCCTACGTCCTTGCCTACCTTGCGCGCATCTATGTCGAAGGCCGCCACCACATCTATATCGCCAGCTCTGTAACCACATATATCATAATGCATAAGTCCGATGCATTCTTTCTCATCAGTATGTTTATAATATTCGATCCCCTGAATCAGGGAACTTGCGCAGTTTCCCAAGCCCGCGATTGCCAACCTTATCTTTTTCAACCTCTTTTCCCCTCCTGGGTCAAATGAAGCTCGGAGACCTGAATTCGGAGTCGCAGCTTCGTATAAATACAGGACATATATAACATTATAGGCCCGGTGCATTTCACCCTGGCCTTTGGCCTAATCTTTCACAGCAGGCGCCAGTATGGTGTCAAGCATACGGGAAAGATCCACTTCCAGCTTTGCCCTGCCCGCATCGCTTTCCTCGTACACTATACGGTATGTTCTGGGAATATCCGTCAGGTATTTTGAGTCTTGCGGGTGAATCAGTATCGTTTCCTTTCCCAGAGTATGAGCAATGCCTAGTCCGTACATCACCCCGCCGTCCTGTCCGGTGAGATCGGCAATGATCACTGCCGCGTAATTGAGTGAAAGCCACATATCATGCACGGCAGATTTACCACTCCTGATGTCTTCTGATTCGATAATCGGCAGGTGGTTGGCTCGGCTCGCATTTAGAATGGCTTCCTCATTTTCTCGTAGCTTAGCATCTTGGGGCAGAAGCAGAAGGAGCGTCCTTGCGCCTACCGGCTCGGCTGCCTGTCCAAATATGGGACGGGTGCGCATGAGGCTAAGCATCTCTTGCAGCCTCAGGAACTCCGAGTCGATGTGATCAGAGGCTACTTTTTGCAGAGCCGCATGACGGTCTTCGGTGCTTTGCTCTATCAGGTTTGCCGGAATCTGGATGATAAACGCATCTGTGAAGCCGAACTCCCACTGGGCGCTATTGGCCGCCTGCTGGGGCGAGAGAGAGATATCCGGTCTGTAAAAATAGCTCGTAATCCTGTTCTCCAACCTAAACTGCGCCAGAATGGAGAGGTTATTCTTGTCCAGGATGGCTACCATGCTGTTAGGGAGTTGACTTCTGGCAATGCCCCTCTGCAGATGTCTATTCTCGGTCGTGGCATTAACTATGGCCATGAACTCATCTATCAGCTTATCCACCTTGGCAGAAAGATCGGCTTCCATCTCGCCGCTTCTCATCCGGGCTACATCGTTAAGCATATACACACATCCAGATTCTTCCACATCCGCACGGCATGACCACCCCTACCATAATAGTTCCTGACCAGCTCCCTTTCCTGGTAGCCGGCTTTTCTGTACAGCTCTACCGCCCCGGGCCTATCTAATGCGGCCTCAAGTCGAATCGCCTGGGCACCTAATAAGGCCAGCTTCTCCTCTAAAGACATCAGTAGTTTGCTACCGATGCCTTTCCTGCGGTAACCAGGATGAACGTCCAGGGTATAGACGGCACCTGCCTTTCCACTGGTATACCCCATGATGAAGCCCAATACTTTCTTCTCGGGCTCAGAGGCCACTAGAGACACAGCATAGCGTATTAAGTAGGCGAACATCTTGGGCGGAAAAGCGGTCTCCTCCGGGAAGCAGAGCCCTTCGATTTGCACGATCTGGGCCAGATCCCAGGGCTGCGCACTCCTGATCATCATTTCTTCTCTAGCACCTTACCGGAAACCTGTTTCAATACATCCTCATATGCCCCGAAGACCTCAGGAATGTCGATAGTGCCTATCACATCCACGATCCCGATAGCGGCAACGGCTTGGCCCTCTATTATTATGGGGGCGACAGACACAGGAATATCTCGATAAACACCCTCTTTTGGTGTGGTGCGAAATCTCTTGCCGGTTCGAATAGCCTCTTCCAGAATAGGGCCGCTATATTCATTATCCAGTACCTTTCCTTTCTCGACCCGCAC
This sequence comes from uncultured Methanotrichaceae archaeon, assembly GCA_964633785.1. Classification (GTDB taxonomy): domain Archaea; phylum Halobacteriota; class Methanosarcinia; order Methanotrichales; family Methanotrichaceae; genus Methanothrix. The sequence goes on along the minus strand of CAZWHG010000059.1, from coordinate 5,064 downwards.
GCCGGGAAATTTCGCCGAGCGCATCGTAACGGGAAGCTGAACTATCTCATTGAAGGCAAGGGCGAGTGCGGCCAGATCCTCCCACCTGGCGTCCTCTGATATCACAACTCCGGACATGCTGATGATATTGGGTCGCGATATCAAATAAATCCTGCCCTTGCATTTTTTTCTATGTGCTTTTTAGTCCCTTCATCTTGAGCAGCCTGGCCTGAAAGCCATGGTACTTGGCAAAGCCTTCAGCATCCTTCTGGCTCAAGGTCTGGGAATCGAAAGAGACCATGTCCTGAGCATAGAGTGCGTCGGGGGATTGGCGGCCCACTGGAATAGCATTTCCGCAGTAGAGCTTCATCTTGACCGAACCATTGACCCTCTTTTGAGACTGATCCAGGAAGGCATTCAGATCGGAGTATAGCGGATCTTCCACCAGACCCATATAGGCCAGCTCTGACCACGCTTCATCTACCATGACCTTGAAACGAAGCTCGGCACGGGATAGGACCAGATGCTCGAGGTCCTTATGCGCCGTGAGGATGATGGTTGCCGCAGGATGCTCATAATTCTCGCGCGCCTTCAGGCCCAGCACCCTGTCCTCCACCATATCCGTCCTGCCCACGCCGTGCTCGCCACCAATCAAGTTGAGCTTCTCGATGAGCTCAATGCCTCCCATCTGCACGCCATCCAAAGAGACGGGAACACCCTTTGCAAATCCGATCTCGACAATCTGCGCGCTCTTGCTTGCATCCGGTTTCCGGGTCCAGCCATAGATCTCCTCGGGCGGCTCGAAATAGGGGTCCTCCAGCTTGCCTCCCTCGATGGACCTAGACCAGATATTCTCATCTATCGACCAGGGCTTGTCGCGGGTAACGGTCACTTCAATGCCGTGATCGCGCGCGTAGTCGATCTCCCATTCGCGGGCTAAGTCCAGCTCTCGCATGGGTGCAATGACCCGGCAGTCTGTGGCCCGGAAGATTGCCTCGAAGCGCAGCTGGTCGTTGCCACGACCGGTGCATCCGTGCGCCAGGTTTTTTATGCCTTTCGCTCTGGCGATCTCGACGGCTTTGATGGCGATCAGCGGCCGGGCGATGGCCGTTCCCAGAACATATCCCTCATAAGAGCCGTTGGCTTTGATGAGCGGAAATATGTAGTCTCTTACGAACTCTTCTCTCGCATCAATGGTGTAGTGCTCATCCGCCAGTTGATTTGCTCTGCGGTTTCCGCGTTCGATATCCGACCGCGGCTGGCCTACGTCCACCAGAACGGTGACTATTCTATCAAATCCATAGCGCTCTTTGAGGAGCGGAATACAAACAGATGTATCCAGGCCTCCGGAATAGGCCAGTACAACTTCAGACACTTCGCAACACCAGGCTCGTACAAGAGGCAGGGTCAATTTAACCTTATCTCTTCTTGCAGCGATAACTCTATAACTGCCACGAAAAAAGTGGGAGCATAATGACCCCGCTTATCAAGACGGCCGCGCTATGCGTGGACTATGATCGGGATCTTCGAGCCCTGCAGGCATCGGGTGCTCTGGCACGGATGATCCAGCCGGTTTTGAAGATGATGAACCAGAGGCTGGCGGAAGAGAAGCCTGCTCAGATCAGGCTGAAGGATATGGTTGCCAGTACTTGGCTTCCGCCTATTCCCAGTGGTCCCTTCAAGAGACTGCTGGTCAATGAAGCACGCTTTGCAATAGGCCGGCCGGTGCCTCAGACTCTCTCCGTCGAGGTTACAAGACGCTGTGGAGCAAAATGCGACCATTGTCTGATAAAGGCCGGTGAGGGGGAGCTCTCTCGCGAAGACATTTTTTGGGTTATCGACCAGGCCCTGGAGATGGGCACCTGTATCGTAACATTTACTGAAGGAGATCCCCTTTTGCGAGAGGATATCAACGAACTGATAAAGCATGTCGATCCTGAGAAGGCAGTTGTAAATCTCTTTACGCCGGGCCTTGATATGACTGTAGAGAAGGCGGTCAAGCTCAGAGAAGCAGGACTCTATAATCTCATCATTGGCATTTACAGCACCAATCCTCTGGAGCACGACCAGGTGAGGGGGATTGAAGGCGCTCACGCCAAGGCAATAGAAGCCATACAAATCGCTCTGCAAACAGGATTGATGGTAACTATGGCCTGTCATATAAAGGCAGGTCAGGTGGACAAAATCTCGGATCTCTACGATTTGGCTTCCAAATTGGGTGTGCAGGAGCTATCTATCTGGGAGGGCATTCCCAAGACTCCTGAGGAAAAGCTGACATTGATTGAGAAGGAGAAGATCATAAGCCTCTATAAGAAGATCAACTCCACGCCAGGAGGGCCTCGGCTCTTTGCCAGTACATATTTTGAGGGTCAATTGATGGGCTGCATGGCTGCAAGAAGGTGGATGCATGTGGCAGTTGACGGTAGCGTCAGAGCCTGTCCCTATTTGCAGGAAAGCTATGCCAATGTCAAAGACTCTTCCCTAAAAGATGCCTGGAAGGCTTTGCGCAGCACCGGGCAGTTTGATGGATTCGTCTGCCATTGCCCGGCTCAGGAAATATTTGGCTAAGGCATTGCTTTCTTTTGTTTACTTTTTCGGGCTCTTCTTTTTATATTATTACAGTCCATACGATGACACATCATCTCTTAAAATTTCAAATCAGGCATTAGCTTGGGTAGAAGCATGCTAGAATAAAAGCCATGGAAAATTATTAGTAGAGATATGCGCTTATCGGGTCTGAGGTAAGACATGGGTTTCATCAGTAGCCTCAAGGAGAGCCTTGGGACCTGGATAGACAGGATATTTAAAAAGAAGAGGGCCAAGATAGGACTCTACGGCCCGCCTAATGCCGGAAAGACTACCCTGGCCAACAGGATTCTGCATGACTGGAGTGGGGGAGATAGCTTTGGAGTGGCTTCCCCCATTCCGCATGAGACCCGCAGGGCTATGAGAAAGGAGGGGGTGGTGATCCACGCCAACGGCTCGAGCATCGAGCTGGATATAGTCGATACGCCAGGCATGGCCACGAAGGTTGATTTCAAGGAGTTCATGGCCTTCGGCCTATCAGAGGCAGAATCCAAAAAGAGGGCCAAAGAAGCTACGGAAGGCGTCATAGAAGCCATTAAATGGCTGGATGACCTGGATGGAGTGCTCTTAGTTATGGACTCAACCGAGGATCCCTATACTCAGGTCAATGTAGTTGTGATTGGAAACATGGAAGCAAGGAAACTTCCTCTGCTCATTGTGGCCAATAAGATGGATCTGCCCAACGCCTCGCCTGCCAGAATCAAGGCTGCCTTCCCCCAGCACGCCATGGTACAAATTTCCGCACTGGAAGGATCGAATATAGATAACCTTTATCAGGCGATAGCAGCTTATTTTGGGTGATCTTGATGAGAGAAGTGCAAATGGACCTCATCTCCGGGGAGAAGCTGGAGAAAATGACCTCCATGGAGAAGATTCGTCTCATCCTGGACAAGGTCAAGAACGGCAAGATTGTGGTCTTGGAGTGCGGCCTGACTTCCGATGAGGAGGTGCGCCTTATCGAGATGACCATGACTGAGATTCGGGTGGACGAGTTCTCTGGGATAGAGATCGAGAGCTACCCTTCCAAGAAAGAAGGATCTTTTTTGGACAAGATATTTGGCAGAACTCTTAAGGGAAGGATGACTGTCATAGGCCCTGCCAACCAGCTTCGCACTATTGAGAAAGATAAATATCAGATCAGCACCAAGGTCTCCGTGGGGGACTAGATGCCTCATATCTGCACCCGCTGTAGCAACATCTTCGATTCGGGAGATGATATCCTGAAGGGCTGCCCTAATTGTGGCTGGAAAAAGTTCATGTTCGTGAAAAAGAAGCCACTGGATTGCAGGGCCCAGATGCGGCAGTCGGAGCAGATTATAACTCGGGCTATGGGTGTACGTGTACCTCCCGGGATGAGTGAAAAAGAGTCAGTGGTAATGGAAGAGAAGATGCGACCTTCGCCAGAGTCTTATTCCGTCGCGCCGCTTCCTCCAACGCAATACATTCCCTCAAAGAAAAAGCTCGAGGATAACCATCAAAGTGATGGCAAGTCTCAAGAGAAGACTCTGGAGAGCGTCAAGATAACGGCACCCGGCACCTACGAGCTGAACCTGCCGTCTCTCTTCGAAAGAGACGAGCTGATTATGGCGGTTAAGGAAGGCACCTATTTTATTGACCTCGCATCAGTTTTCAAAAAGAGCAAGAAGGATTGAGGGATCTATCACTTTTCTATTTTGATCTCAATTCCTTTCCAATCCTGGCCAACGCCCCGCAGAGACTCGGCCATAGCTATTGCTGCATTGCCGATGATTTCTTGGGTGAAGGCATTTAAATCGACCACCTTTCCATCAACCTTCAGCGAAACGTTCATTTCTTCCTCTTTAAGCTCCGCCAAATATGGCAATGGGCGGGGTGTAGACTGATGGGGCGGCAGAAATTGCCTGAGGCAGAGTAAAGACAGAGCCTGCCTGGTTTGTCACATTACCATTCTTAACGGCGAACATGGGTGTAACTGTAACCGGAGTGGGACCCTTGATCACGGAAGCGCTCACATTGAGCTGTGCTTTCTTTCCCAGAGTGCTGAGATCGAGTACATTGCTTTTCAGGTTGCCACCCAGAGCGGTCGGTGCAATAGTTGGCATTGTAGGCGAGAGCCTGGGCAGAGAAACAGCCTCTATGTTCGGTTTTTTGCCCAATGTGCTCAAATCCAAAACATCGGCAGCGCTGGCCGTGACGGCAACGCTTGCCAGAAGAACTGCGACGACGAATAATGTAAGAATCAACTTCATTTCATGAACCTCCTTTCTCAAAAGGGTACGCAATCAGACCCTTTTTCAGGTACTTGAGCTTTAACCATTTATTCCTTTTGCTTATATCGAGGTCATTAGACTCAATGTCCGTGATTCTCCAAATTCAACGCATATATATTTATCATGTTCAATAAAATATCTGATAGAGGATTTCTAATAACCTCAGATTTTCGCGAGGCTCTGTAAATAGCATTTAAAGGGCTCCTCGCTATTCTCTGTGGGTAGCGGGGTAAACCTATATAGTAACTCT
>CAZWHG010000058.1:0-17344 GCA_964633785.1 uncultured Methanotrichaceae archaeon | reverse complement strand
CTTAGGATGGGAAAACTTGAATTCAATTTACCCACATGAAACAGCGAAGAGCCGATATAATCCATCACCAACAACTCCTAAATACTACTAATCATTCTGTAATCATATAGACGATTGTGACCAGATAATCCGTCCATAAACGAATTATGCAGCTGGGCCAACATTATTATTATTTTTACTTCTTTACTTAGTTTAACATAAACATTATATCATTAATCAAAGATGAAATTACCCCCTTGAAAGGGTTTGATATAATATTTCACGCCAATTCTCATTATTGTTAATCCATTACAGTAACTGTATATTATTACTATATAAATTTATGCTATCAATAGGATCACTGTAGATTAAGGAATGAAAGCAAGGCAGGAGATAATTGAAATAAAAATAATTAGCGGCAATTCCGCCAATTTTTTAGAACGCACATGGATTTAGCGCGATGAGAGATTTGGTTTTTCTTCTCCAGATCCATCTCCGCCAAACTCATATCGCCCACATAGAAGATGGGGTCATAGCCAAAGCCCTTGTTGCCTCGCGCCTCAAATCCTATATGTCCGTGCACCTCTCCGGAGAACATTATGGTTTCCATGCCTGGCTCAGTGTAGGCGACCACCGATTTGAAGTAAGCTGATCGATTCTCCCGGGCTCCCATGAGCCTCAGTATCCCGGCGTTGCCTATGGTCTTTTGCACATACGCCGAATAAACGCCCGGAAAACCCTGCAAAGCTTCTACGAATAGGCCAGCATCTTCGAGCATCACCGGTCCTTGCAACCGGGCCGCGACCTCTTTCATGCCATAAAGAGCCACCTCTTCCAAAGTGTCTGCCTGAATTTCGGCGTAGCCGATGTCCCTTTGCTCGATATCGCCAAAGATCGCCTGCGCTTCAGCGTACTTTCCTTTGTTGCTGGTCACGAAATAGATCATGCTATCAACTTTGCCGCCTTCTCCTCTATTAATCTTCTTTGTCCCCTGTTAGACACCAAGGGCAACGTTTTTAGATGCCTAGCATAAAGTAGCAGGGGTAAATGTGAATCTGGTGAGTTAAAAATGGATCTGGGAGACAGAATCTCCGTGAAGAGGAACGGCACATCCTTTGAGGGCGTGCTCATGCCTTCCCGGCGCGAAGGACACATGGTCATAAAGCTGGACAACGGCTACAATATTGGCCTAAATGCTGCCAGTTGTGAGATCGCGCTCCTGAAAAAGCGCCTGGAAAGTCCGCAGTTGCACACGACCAGGCCTTTGCCGGTAAGGGAGGGGCTCCCTCTGGTTTCCATTCTATCCACCGGAGGGACCATTGCCAGCAAAGTCGATTACCGCACGGGTGCCGTCACCAGCCAGTTCTCCGCCGGCGAGATCATATCCGCCATCCCGGAGCTGGAGGATATCGCCAACTACCGCGCCCGCGTCATCTATCAGATCTTGAGCGAGAACATGCGCGCCGAATACTGGATAAAGCTCGCGCAGTCAGTTGCCGAAGAGATACGTGCAGGCGCAGAGGGCGTAATCATAACCCACGGCACGGATACTATGATGTACACCGCGGCGGCGCTCTCCTTCATGCTGAAGACGCCGGTGCCTGTGGTCATCGTCGGCTCGCAGAGGAGCTCCGACCGGCCCAGCAGCGATGCCTCTATGAATGCTGTTTGTGCTGCCACTGTAGCCATCAGCGACATCGCCGAGGTCTGTGTGGTGATGCATGGCACAACCAGCGACGACTACTGCTCCATTCATCGCGGCACGCGTGTTCGGAAGATGCATACCTCCCGCCGGGACGCCTTCCAGAGCATAAATCAGGAGCCACTGGGGAAGGTTGACTATCTTACTAGAAAGATTCAGACTTTCCAAACTTACCGGCGACGCGACGAGGTGGAGCTGGAGCTTATGGACAAGCTTGAGCCTCACTGCGCTCTGGTCAAGTACACACCCGGCTCTTCGCCGGAGATCTTAAACTACTATATCGACAAGGGCTATCGCGGCATCGTGCTGGAGGGCACTGGCTTAGGTCACGTGGCATCCGACTGGATAGAAGGCATTAAGAGGGCTACAGAAGAGAATATCCCTGTGGTGGTAACCTCGCAATGCCTGCGAGGCAGAATATGCGATCGGGTATATGATACAGGACGCGACATGCTGGATGCGGGAGCGGTTGAGGGCGAGGATATGCTGCCCGAGATGGCCCTGGTCAAGCTCATGTGGACAGTCGCAAATGCAAACAGTCCGGAAGATATCCGTACCCTCATGAAGAGGCCTCTGGCCAAAGAGATGTCTTTCTCTACACCCGTCACAGTGTAAGCCGGCAGCCAAGGCCAAACCTTATAAGCAAGGTGCATAGTAGCACCAATCTCAGGATTATCGGAGGAATTTCGTTTTGACACGCAAGCCAGCAAGCATGTATAGAAGGAGAGAACGGCCCTACACACGCAGAAAATACATGGGCGGCGTTCCGGGAAGCAAAGTAGTACACTATGATATGGGAAATTTGACTGAAGATTTTCCCATCCAGATAACTCTGGTGGTAAAGGAGCCCTGCCAGATCAGGCATACCGCTCTTGAAGCTGCCAGAGTTTCAGCCAACCGTTTCCTCATGAAAATGGCAGGCAGAACCAACTTTCACCTCAAGCTGCGCACCTATCCCCACCATGTCATCCGGGAAAATAAGCAGGCCACGGGCGCAGGCGCGGACCGTGTCTCCAGCGGCATGAGGATGGCTTTCGGCAAGGCTGTGGGAACTGCGGCTAGGGTCGAAGCAGGCCAGAAGCTCTTTACTGTGGGAATACCCCTCGCATACCTTAATGATGCCAAAGTGGCATTGACAAGGGCAGGGCATAAATTGCCGACACCGACCCAGATCATAGTTGATTCAGGTCAAGAACTGATAAAATAATTAAGGTATCTGGATGGATGACTATTTAGCGGGCCTGGATCGGGCCATGAAGAAGATGCCGGCCACTCGGGAGTCCAAGGAGCGGTTCGTCATACCTTCCGTCAAGGTCTTTTACGAAGGCAAGACCACCGTACTGGAGAACTTCGGGAGCATTGCGGACACACTAAATCGCGAACCGGAGCACCTCATGAAGTATCTGCTCCAGGAGATGGGAACAGCTGGCAAGATCGAAGGGCAACGAGGCGTCTTTCAGGGAAAGTTCGGCGAGACTGCAATCGCCCGCCAGATAGAGTCCTATTTCGAGGAATATGTGGTCTGCACAGAGTGCAGGCTGCCCGATACCCACCTTCTCAAGAGCGATCGTGTTCTGACGCTCAAGTGTGATGCCTGTGGCGCTCACCGACCGGTGAGAAAAAGAAAGGCTGCCACAATCGTACAAAAGGACGTCATAGAAGAAGGTGAGACCTATGAGCTACGCATCGAGTCCGTAGGCAACAAGGGCGACGGCATCGCCAAGGTGGATAAGTACCTCATCTTCGTGCCCAGCGCCGTCAAGGGCGAGATCGTCAAGGCCAAGATTAAGAAGATCAGTGGAACTTTGGCCTTCGCCGAGGTTGTGGAGCGAACCGGCAAGGTGCCTTAGATGGAAGAGAAGATCACCCTCTCTTTTAATGAGGAGAACAAGTATCTACTTGAGTTCTCTCCGCCGGCCTTCTGGATGGAATATGCCTTAGGATATGGTGGTCTTCCCTGGACAGAGATTAGCGAGGAGAGGATGGCGATCGTCGCCGAGAACTACTCCTATCTTCTTGATCTCCTGGTTCAGGCCAGGCTCTACCTCCTCAGCAAGATGCCCTTTGATGCCCGATTTCGATAGAATGTCATCAATGCAAGGCCATGTCATTCGCGGCCTGCCTATCATCAAGGAAGGCGACGATATAGCCTCAATGGTCAAATCTCTTTTCGATTTTCAAGATGGAGATGTGCTCTGTCTTGCCAGTACCATCGTGGCCAAGTCGGAAGGCCGTTTCCGGGAAATGAAAAGCTATCACCCCACCGACAGGGCTGTAGCCATTGCCGGGAAAGTCGGCAAAGATTCCAGATTCGTACAGGCGGTCCTGGACGAATCGGCTGAGGTTTTGCTCGACCAGCCCTTTCTGCTGGTGCAAACTAGCTTTGGTCATGTGGGCGTTAATGCCGGCATTGATCAATCCAACGTGGGAGACGCCCGGATACTGCTGCTGCCAAAAAACCCGGTAGAGAGCGCGGAGCGGCTGCGCGCCGAATTGGGCAAGGACTGCGCCGTAATCATCACCGATACCTGCGGCCGGCCTTTTCGCTCCGGTGTGGCGGGCGTCGCCATCGGCTGGGCAGGGATAGCTGCTTTGCGCGACTGGCGAGGAATGCGCGACCTGCACGGCAAGGCCCTGGAGATCACATTGGAGGCCATTGTGGACGAGATCGCAGCAATGGCCAATCTGCTCATGGGCGAGGCGGGAGACGGGACTCCGGCGGTCGTTTTTCGCGGGCTGAAGTACCCTCGCAGCGGCGACGGCTCGGTCTTCATGGCTGAGGACAAAGATGTGATCCGGCCCAGGCTGAAGAGATAGGATTTTATCAGAGCTTGTTAGAGCTGTTCGTCCGTGGGACAGCCAATACACATGGTAATTCCTTTCAAGAATCAAGGAGCAAAGAGCAGGCTGGCCTGTGTTCTCACTCCCCAAGAGCGACAGCTTTTATCATTTGCCATGCTGAAGGATGTCTTGGATGCCGTTTTAGGTTTTGGCTGGGCGACGATTCTCTCCCGGCCGGGTCTGGACGCTGCTAAGGTCGGTTACGATGTTGAGATTCTGGAGTCGGAGCTGGATCTGAATGATGCTCTGAATGCAGTTATTGCCGGTGAGGCTATGCAAGGATGGCCATCGGATATTTTGATCGTCATGGCCGATCTGGCTCTCTTGACGCAAAATGATGTGGCGGGAATTCTGAACTGCCGGGGAGATGTGGTGCTCTGTCCGGGGCGTGGGGGCGGGACAAACATGATTCTTATCAGGACACCCGAGTTTCGCACCTGCTACCAGGGTCTGAGCTTTCCCAAGCATCTGGCCTGCGGCCAGCAGGCGGGCCTGGAGGTCTCCGTTTTCGAGTCTTTCCGTGCGGGATGCGACATCGACGAGCCAGAGGATCTGACCGAGGTGCTGCTGCACGGGCGAGGGGAAACGAGGTCGCTTTTAGAGAAGATGAGATTTTCCGTTTCCGAAAAAGGGAGAGGCGGGGGTATTGGAAAGATCAATCCGTCTGATTTATCCGAACTCGCTGCTCCATCAGATAGCCAAACCCGGTCGTGATTGTGGGGATCATGAGATAGGTAACTGCAATATCCGTTGCATAGTCCCAAAGAGGCATTTTTAGCGGCCCAACAATGAATATCATGAGGTCCAGCACTATACTGATCAAGAGCCAGGCAATGCCAATGATGATACCTTCCTTTAGAAAATCACTATTTATCCGGGATAGATAGAAAATGGAGAAGAAAACAGTCCAGATAGCGATTATTACAGGCATGATCGACTCAAAGAGCTGACGCTGAGACACACGCAATGGGAAGATCAAAACAGATACAATATGCCCATATCGCCCTCATTGAAGGCCGACCGCTCTTTACTTATTCCAATCCGTCCGAATTAATTATAGGTGACTGTTATGGAAGACGATTTCAAAGAGGCGGCGAAGTTTCACGGCCACATCTGCCCGGGCCTTGCTATGGGCTACAAGGTGGCAAAGTATGTCAAAGAGCATTACCCCCGCTCCCAGGATGAGGAGTTGGTCTGCATTGCCGAGAACAAATCCTGCAGCGTCGATGCGGTGCAGTCGCTCCTGGGCTGCACAGCCGGCAAAGGCAATCTGATCTTTGTCGATAACGGCAAGCAGGTCTTTACCTTCTACTCCCGCGATAATGACAGGGCGCTAAGGATCTACTTCAAGGGCGATATCTTCCGGGGAATGGACGCTCTGCGCCAGAAGGCGGCGACCGGAAAGCTTTCTGGTGAAGAGAAGAAGGAATTTGAGGGGCTGAGGGCTCGGGTCATCGAGGAAATATTAAACGGCAAGGACGAGGAGCTGCTCTCGGTGAGGGAAGTTGATATTCCTGCACCGGAGAAAGCCAGGATCTATCCTTCTCTCAAGTGCCAGGAATGTGGAGAAGGCTTCATGGAGATCTTGGGGCGGACGGCTGGCGGAAAGGTGCTCTGCAAGGATTGCTTCGAAAAAATTGTATGCTGAGGCAGAGGTGCTCGGGCGGAACAAATATGAGTAGGGACTGATGCTTAAGCTTATTTATAACTTTTAATAATTGATATTAGCCCTAAATCAAGAAAAAGATAGGAGGATACTGTCATGAGAAACCAATGCTTTGGCATTATTCTTTTCAGCCTGGCGTTGATCGCAATTGTGCCAGCCCAGGGAGGAACAGTAAGCATCAACACTCTTCAATATCCTGCATCGCCGGAAACTCTAACCGTGGGCGAACGTGTGCCCATTGTGGTCAGCATCAATTACGCCAACCTGGCGCAATCGACGTTGAGCCTGCACCTCGCTTATGCCGATTATCCGCCCCGCTTTCAGAGCGGCGGCGAGGCTACAGTTTCCGGCAGCGGCATCTATCTGTTCCCGCCCGCGGAGATCATGGTGCCTGCCAGCTATTCCATTCCATCGGGATGGCCCGAATACATAAACGAGTGGCATCTCAAGGCGGAAATATGGAAAGGAGACCAGCTTGTGGCCGGCAGAGCCTTCACGTTGCTGGTAGAGAATCCGGAGTACAAACCGGACGCCGAGATTGGCAGTATCGAATATGTCGTCCCGCCCGACACCATTGCAGTAGGCGAGGAGAGCCTGGTCAAGGTGCACACCATCTATTCCAATTTAGCCGCTGGAACCAAGATAGAGGCAACGCTTCGCGACCAATCGGGCCTCCTGGCCTCCCGTCTGAGCCGGTCCCTTTCCGGCAGCGGGGAATTAACCTTCAGCATGACCGTAAAGCCCAGAAGGGGGGGAGCCTGGCTTGTGGAAGCTGCTCTGGGAACGGTATCAGGCTCAATGCTTGTGGGGGATAAGAAGAGCTTCCAGATCAATGTGGTTTAGGGATAGGAGATAATTCCAGATACATGGAAGGGGACCGCTATGAAAATTGAATCGATATTGGTAATTGTATTGGGAATAGCAGCAATCGCCACGCTGGCTTCAGCCCAGAGCACAGAGGATCTGAATGTATGGAACGTCTACTGCAGCGGAGACGGCTCACGCTGCACTGTGGCCAAAGAGCCCAGTGGGGATTTGATGTTTCCCGTCTACCCCGGAAAAGTGGACTGGAATACAGTTCAGACCTGGATGCAGGCCAACGGCTATCCGGCTCAGCCAGCCGTATGGAATGTCTACTGCAATGGAGACAGCTCGCAGTGCACCGTCTCCAAGGAAACCACAGGTGAGCTCATGTTCCCCCAGTTTCCGGGAAAGGTGACATGGGATACGGCTCAGAGCTGGATGGCGTCCTGGCGAGAAAATAATAAGCCCAAAGTCTGGAATGTCTACTGCAACGGGGATGGCTCGCAATGTGCGATATCCAAGGAGACATCCGGATTTATGATGTTCCCTCAATTTCCGGGAAAGGTGGACTGGGATACAGCTCAAGAATGGATGGCATCCTGGAGAGACAAGAATACTGCTGGCCAGTTGACGCCCATCGGGACCGGGACCGCTCATACTTACAACGGCATCGAATTTCAGGTGGAAGGAGTGGCATTGAAGGCTAACGCAGAGCAGACCACCGACTCCATCGATCTGATAGGGAAAAATGCCAGGGCAGTGCATGTTCTGGAGTTTGCCGGATGGAGCATCGAAGTGCCGGATAACGCTAAGGTGGGCCACATCAATGTCTGGTACGAGGACGGGAGCCACGACGCAACGGATCTGATTATGGGAGTGAATATTGCCGAATGGGCTTACGACCGGACAGAGACCCAGTCGCAGCTAAAGCACAGCAAGGTCACGCCGGCCTACTCCTGGTCGAGCACAGCCAGCTCCGCTTACGAGTATCAGGGGCATTATTTCTATGCCAAGGTGGACACGGATCCCAGCAAGCCGCTGGACCGGCTGGAGCTGGTGCTCGACTCCAATGAGCCGAAGATCCAGATCGAGATCAGGGCGATAACGCTGGAGGCTTGAGGGAGCGAAAAGTGATCTGTCTGCCTTATTTTTATTAAATTTATATTATTTTCTAATATGGCATGCTGATTGATGATGGCATCAAAATGATTATCATATTAGAGAGCTAACCAGAGTCTGGATGATGTCATGCCCAGGGCAAGAAATTTGAAAGAGGCTTACAGCGAGCAGGCTCTGGTCATCGCCCGCAATATTGGCGAGCGCGGAAGTGAAGGAAAAGCTTTCTGCCACCTTGGCAATGCCTACGTAGGTCTGGGCGATGTCCGCATGGCTATCGATTACTACGAGTTGGCCTTGACAATAGCACGCGAGATAGGGGACAGAAGGGGCGAAGGAAACGCTCTATGGAATACGAGTCTAGCTCTAGTTAGTCTAGATGGGCGCTCCGAAGCGATAAAGAACGCGAAGAGAGCCCTTAAGATTTACAGGCAGATTGAAAGCCCCTACGCCGAGCAGGCAAAGAAAAAGCTCGCCCAATGGCAAGGAGATGACCCACAGAAATGAAGCCCGAAAACAAAGCCCTGATCAAAGCCCTCCTGGAGAACAGCGCCTCCATCCAGGAGGATATCCTCGACGACACCGAAGAGATGCTGGGCACCGTCCCCTTCATTCTGCAGGTCATGGCCCGCCGCCCACAGTTTATGATCTTCTCCGCCCTCAAGGACTTTTATGCCCTGCGTCCGCAAAGCCTGGAGCCCAAGGTCGCAGAGCTGCTGGCCGTGGCCGCTGCCGCCAGCGCCGGCGCTGATAAGTGCCTGAAGGTGCACATGGCCGCAGCCGCGCGCGCGGGGGCGAGCGAGGACGAGATCCTGGATGCAGTGTTCATCGCCGCCATCATCGGCCAGACCAGGGTGCTGGCCTCGGCGCTACGCACCTTCCAGGAATTTGAGAGCGGATCGAAAGAGAAGTAGGAATGGTGGTCTTATTGCGCGTTAACGCAGGCATAGTCTACGTTCTTTCGTCCTCCGTGCGCTCTGTGCCTCTGAGGTTTTTTCCGTAAACCTGGGTTAAATTATTCAGCTCTGAATACTAAACCGCGGACGGCAGAAAGATGCACAATTTTACCTCAACTGCCCGAAAGCTTCATGGCCCCGGCTGCCCTCCAGAGAGCTTGAAATGGTTTTAGTACTATGCAACGACGGCGAGATCGAGGTGCCGGATGGCGAGATATGCCAGATCTGCGGCCAGGAGCTGGAAGAGTTTGACGAGGTCACGGGAACGGGCATTCACGGATACTATCACTGGGTCTGCGTGAACCACGTGGACGCATGAGAGGCTTCCAGAGCGGGCGGCAGGCCGCGGGCGCGGGACGCTGTGGATGGCAAATATTCTCAAATAGCCGGTGCCTGCATGGGTAGTAAAATACCCATCAATCCCAATGAGCAATATTTATTTATAACCACGAATTAAGCAACCGATATATTTGGAGGTCAAGTCTGTGAGAAATAAGCTCTACTTAGGCGTAATTGCTCTTGCATTTCTCTCCTTAGGGACCGCAATGGCCATATCAATTAATGCCGGATCTGGTGGACCCTTAGGAAATACGTGGTTCACTGGAGACTATATATTCGACGACACCACAACCTCATCGAACATTATTACCCTTAATTCGGGCACCATAACCAAAGAGACAAAGGTACAAGGCCCAGGAATAAACAGCCTTGATGAGTCTATTTCTACAGCAGATAATAGTGTTCGCAACACTGTCTTCAGCTCGGGCTCAATGAGCGTGTCTTCATCATCTATGGGATCGAAAAATGGTGTTTTAGTTAATCATGCTGCGAACCTGGCTGGCGATGTGGGATTTATCGGCACAACTGCAGTATCACCGACCAATAAAATGATAGTAGCCAGTGTATTCGAAGATGCAGGTTCCTTAACCGAGCGCAGCAATTCTGCTTCTGGTAATGCAGCTTACGTTGGAGGGACAATTTCCTCTGCGGGAGTTGATCTGCTAAACGGAGAAATAGCTCAGGCAGTATATTCCGGCGCGATGAAGATGGAGGTTGAAGGCCTCTCGATGTCAGTAAATGATAAAATAGGCAAATTCGGCATAGTGGCAGTAAATCAAGCAAAAGGAGGCATCCCGACTGCCCCAACAGGAACTGCCGCGGTAGCAAGTACGATCACTACTACGAGCGATCCGACCTTACCAGGAGAAGTTATGACTAATCTTGCTTATTTGGGCAGTTCGAGCTCGTACAAACTACTAAATTACAAGATAGGCTCTCCCGTAAAACTCTACCTGAAAGATGATAAAAATCTAGTTGGTGAAGGTTTAGATTCATTAACGACCAGTGCATCCATAGCCACTGCAGCTGAAACTTGGGATAGGTCAACTAAGAAAGAGCTCTTTGTAGACAATGTTATTGTCAGCTCAAGCGTACAAGCTGACAAAGGCGATGGATATAGCGTACACGCTTTCATACCCATAAGTGGAAATGCCATTGCTTATGCTAGGACGTGGACATCACGCGGTTTAGTTGCAGATTCGGATGTATGCTACAACACAAACGGAATAACCCAAGCTGATGGCTCTACAACGGATATCATCTGGAAAACGACATGGGACAACAATTGGGTAAGTTCTGGTAAAAATTTGAAAGGAATATATCCCGCCAGCTACACGATAGACGTGCAAAGCATCGCTCTTCACGAACTCGGCCATACCTTAGGTTTGGGCGATTTATACCTATCCGGCTCTACAGATTGGTACCAGGCAATGAACTCCTACAATGGCCCACAACGCTATCTTGGAAAGGGAGATATTACCGGATTGCAGAGGAAATATGGGAAGTAAAAGGATCTAAGACAGATACTTCTATTTTTTAAATTAAAGAGCGTTCTATTCACCATACGACAGGTGCGACATCCTAGATGAAACAAGATCTGAAAAAAAACTAGATTTTATGCTTAAAATTAATTAAACTTTATCGAAATAATTGTAACATTTAATATAAATTATATTTAGCTAATACCTCTAACGAAAGTAGGATAATGCTTTCCACAATAATAGATATAACTCAATTAGCGGGAAGCTATTTATACATTAACCGAATTTAGGATACAAAGGTGCGATTAGGAGTAGATCAATAATCGCTATCTATCGCGGGGATAACCAAGCCAGGCCAACGGTGATAGACTCAAGATCTATTCTCGCAGGAGTTCAAGGGTTTGGCAATAGAACCTTGCGACAGATAACGGTTTTTTGATATCGATTTATCATAGGCCAATAGATACTTCCCAAATGCTCCTAGGATGCGATATCATTGGCAAAGATAGCAGTTAATTGGAGCATGGATAAAGAGCCTGACCTTAAGCCCGCGTTGACCAGATTCAAGAAATATCTTAACAGAATTGGACTCAAGGATAGCACAATCAAGCTCTATACAAAATTGGTTAACGCTTATCTCCTTAAAACAAAGACGGATATTCCATCTGAGGCAGATGCAGAAAAATTCTACAATTCTCTACATGAAAAAAAATTATCGCGAAGTGCGATCAATAATTTTACGGCGGCTGTTATCAAGTACCACAAGATGATTAACAAACCTGTGAATCTCTCATTTCTAAAATTAAATAATTCACTCCCATATTACTTTGATGAAACGGATATCCTTAAGATTTTTGGAGCATGTAATAACATAAAACACAAGTGTATGATGCAAGTCCTTTTCTTTGGATGCTTAAGGAGCGGCGAGATATGCAACCTCGATGTTTCCGACTATGATTCAAATGACTTAACACTGAGGCTCCGAGAGACAAAGAATAACTCTGACGCGCTGGCATATATTAATGATGAAACAGCAAAGACCCTTAACCAGTACATACAGAAAAAGCCTAAATTGATTATTGATGGACACGAACCACTATTTATTACAGATTTTGGCCATAGATGGACTAATGGAGATATCTGGAGGATGTTCATGTATTATAAGAAGAATGCAGGTATTCAGAAGAAAGGCGGTATGCATTGCTTCTCAAGGCATTCAAGTGCAACATTAATGATTACTAATGGTTGTGATCTTCGAACTATCCAAGCATTATTGAGACATCGTGATATTCATACTACTTTGCGATATACTCATCTTTGCGATGCTGTAAAAAGAGAGAAGCATAGCCAATATCTTACGATATAATTTCCTCATAAAATTTTTACATATATTTATAATGCGGCCAAATCTTAAGGTCTTGGGTAGAATCAGATCCCTTTTTTAATTTTTTATTCTGGCATGCATTTTATATTGAATTATAGAACTATGCCTTCAGAATTCTCCGTATTTCTTATTCTGTCAGAATATTAAAATTTAGGGAAATATGGTTTAACATTTCTTAATATATTCCTCAAATTCTTTTATAAACCAAGATATTATAAATAATATAACTAAAATAACTAACAGATATTCAATATAATTGATAATGAAATCCCAAAAAAACCCACTTTTTTTAATTATGAACTTCTCTTGTAGCCCTTTAAGTGTATAAAATGTCATCAATCCTGAAAGTATTAAAATCATCTTTATAGATGATGTTATTCTATTTTTTGACGGCTTAGGGCAATGCTGTATAATAGATATTTTAAAATGAGATATAATCATATAAAGTCTATTATATGGACTACTATTACTTATATTTCCAAATTTATTTGAAATCATTACAAGTCTGCGATCTTCCCCAACCAAGATCATTAAAAAATAAACACTCAATAAAAAAATCGATATAGAAATTAAGAAGTGTTCTGTTTCTGGCCAAGACTTGTAGGTTGCCACATACTTGGCGGGAGGAAAAATAAAATACAATGAAAGAACTATTACCTCTAACGAATGTTCTTTCAGTGCTTCCACTAATTTGTTTTGAGTCATAATGGCACCATCACTTTATTGATCTACGAATCATGATTACGATCAATAAGCTGAGTATAGTCATAATCCCAAAATCACTACTAGCGTCTGGCACACTCGCACCTGGCATAGAACTCACAGAGGGATCACTTACCATACCAACATCGTTTCGAGGTATAGAGATGCTGAACCCATCTTTTTCTTTTAGCCATGTGTAGTTGAGGAATGACGGTGTGTTATCGTTAAAGGATCCAGGCAATCTAAGACTTATATCTGCATCAAATGTTATTGTTGTGATATTATCTGCAAATAGGCCTTCCGTAATAATAAAATATACTGACGAATTGTTAATTGCTGATTTTACTTTGTACGGATTCAAAAATCCATTTCCTTTTACCTCAATTAACGCCTCATTTCCCAACTTAAGGTAGCTAGTCAAGGGCTCAACAAGGGTTACATTTGTAGCTGCGGGTTCCGAAATTGCTTGTGCCAGTGCCTTTTCTAATTGTCTCCTTAATAGATCTGGCAGTTCTCCTGGTGCTCCTTCACAGGATTGTGTCTTATCCTCCGTCAATTTCGCCAAGTGACCCAACATCTTACCATTATCACTTGGGTTCATAACAATTGCGTATATTGAAATGCCTTCTTTTTTGGCTTCGCTAAGTAGCAGACTCTCATTACATTTATCGAATTCGCCATCTTCACCCGCTACAAGAATAATAAATTTTGATGTCCTGTGATATTTTACGATAGGATTATTTTTTAAGACATCAATTGCGCCCATCAAAGCTACGGAGAGATTAGTTCCTTCTCCATCGTGAATTCTATAGAGATAATTGGGATTATCGATTTCTTTAAAAATCCCATTTTTTAATTCGTCGTTAGCTTTTTGAATTGGAACCAATCTTGCAGTTTTTGGGTCTTTATTATTAAGACTGCTATAGGCAAAATCCGTATCATTGTCCCAACTGATTACCGAAATATTAAAGTTTTTATTTTTGTATGTATCCGCTGTATTAGCTAAAAATTTCGGAACAGCGTCAATAATCGCGTTTGCCTGTTCTGCATTGGGATAGGTCTTTAGGCTTGTTGAGCTGTCTAATGCTAACACAAAATAAAAATCATCTACGGGTGGGGTAATAATATCGTATCTGAATCTTAGCTTCGAATCAATTGCTTTTATAGATTTACTTAAAGTGATATTTGTAGTCTTATTTTCCGCGTTTACATCATTCGAAGTAACTTTAATATTTAAATTGCCAACAGATTTTGAGTTGAATTCGTCTGGCAATTGGCACAATCCATTATTTGTATATATTGATATGCAAAATGTAAATGCGATAAGCAAAGCTATCGTTTTCATACAATCCCTCCTACATCTGACGGTATTTCTTAGTTTTTCTTGTTTAATACAGGTTATATTTGATCTTTACTAATTTCATTTGAAAAATCCTAATACTAAAATTATACTATAATTTGTATATATTTTTATAAGCATTCAAGTGTACCACAAAACAAAAAGTCGAAAATCTAGCCTTCGCGAAGGCTGGCTAATTAGAGATCATAGGAATAGCAGTAATATTAATAGTATGCAAAAAACCGTTAATTATATAGTGACTACTCTGGTATTAGAGCTGTTGTACAGTTATAATACATTTTTAGACCAAACAATCGGAGTCATTCATAACCGATTTGACAAACAGAATTGAAATTTTACTAGATCAAAATCGGGCAGACCGTGCATCAATCCTGGATAGACAGGTAGGGTGTCAGGCCGATGTCCTACAAGCCCTGGAGTCCTGCATGAGATGCCCCCCCTGGCTTCTTCTCCCTCTTTACTGCATAAGAATCTTACCTATCCCCTTCTTTTCCGGGCCTCAAATAGTCATGTAATGAGGCAAAACAAAGAAAATTTATAAAAAGCGTCATAGCGGAAGCGGCCCTCTATTAAGGATTGAAATTAAATTGACATGATTTAAGCAAAATCAACTTGCTCCACGTACGATTAAAGAGGGAGCAACTAAAACAAAGAAAGTATTACGTTCCTAAAAATAGTATGCATATATAAAGGTTATGGTATCTATGCATATCGAAAATCCACCAAAACATTTAAATAGTCTCGTGATATGGTTAATATATCTTATGCAAGCTATTCTCAAAAGTAGATCCGGGCTGATCCCCCGGCTATATCTACAAGATTAGCCGATGAGTGTAAAAGCATTATTTGGAATTAAACGATTTGGTAGCTTATTCTATCAATGGAGAATAAATAATGTAAAAAATAGAAAGGAAAGTGATATATATGTACAATGATATGAGATTGAAAAACCAAACACAAGAAGATCATGAAGAATTTCTTGAATACTTGAAAAAAGTAGTATCGATTCGCTTGAACACGCAAGACAATCCGGTACACGGCAAGTTCTTAAGAGCATCTAGTCTATTTATAATAATTGAAAATAGAAGCGGTAGTGTCATATCCGTGGCTAAATCCAATATTATGAGTATTAGAAAAACTAAAGCCCAACTAATAGAAGATGGCCTTATACCTGCCGAAATTACAAATACGGCGGCGATTTAAATGGCAAAAATCACCTTACAAGAAATAGAACAAAACCGTGATAAGCTGCTAGATCAAATATGTAAACTAAATGCAGATTTTGAGCAGGTTAAAAAAGAAGGGAAAATAGAACCTATAAAAGAATGTGCAAATACACTCAATGCTTTAAACATCCAATTTAAACCATTTAGTGATTTAACCATAATTAGAGAAGCCTTTGATTTATTGAACAATGGAAAAGCCTTAGATTACATTATAGACACAATACAAACAGTACATTTAGGTGATGAATCTCTATGCAAGGTTATGATATTATCGTTCGTAAGCACTATAATCTCTAATACTAGTGGTATTCAGCCAAAATTAACGGGAAGTTCTGGCAAAGGCAAATCCCATTTGGCCGAAACAATATATTTTCTGTTGCCCGACGAATATAAAGATGCAGGTTCAATTTCTGCAAAGTCTCTATATCGAGCCGAACACCTAAAAGTAGGTACTGTATTCTTCTGTGATGATATACAGATGAAAGAAGATTTAGACAGCACCTTAAAAAGATCAATGGGTAATTTCCAGCAACCAACACCACATATTACACTCGTAAAGGAGAACGAATATAAGAAAATGTACATACCGGCAAGATTTGTGTGGTGGATCACGAGTGTTGAAACCGATTTTAGCAGCGAGCTAGTCAATCGGCTTTATGATAGTAATGTGGATGAATCTAAGGAACTAAATGATCTTGTGGCAAGCCATACATTCACTCACGATAGTGGAATTTGTGAAACCCACAATACAAAAGTATGCAGGTCAATATTTAGCATTATAAAAATGAACGAGTTTAGAGTAGATTTGCCATATGGTAAAAATATCAATTGGATTAATACTGAAGATAGAAGGAACCCCGGCAGATTCAAGGCATTAATTCAGGCTTTTGCGGCACTCAAATATATTAGGAGAGTAGAATCTGAAGATGGTGTTATCTTAGCGAGTCTTGAGGATTATTATTCTGCAAAGGAACTCTATGAGGTTAATAAGGAAACCCAAACGGCAAAACTGACCAAGGTTGAGTTGAAGTTAGTTGAGTATATGGTAGCCAATAATATGAGTCATCAAAAGGACGATACTGAAAGCAAGCCAAAATATCTGAGTATTAATGATATCGTTAAAGGTTTTCATAAAGAGGATGGAAAGTCATATACTTATGAAGCAATCAGAAACCTAATTGCAGGAGTGCCAAATAAAGGCAAAATGGGTTTGCTTGATAAAGTCCCTGGCATGCAAGTTATTAAAGAGGGTAGTGAGTCCAAATACAGAATTCTAAGTTTTGATTTACCTTCGGGGGATGCAGTCCGATTAGGGGGTGGAGTATCATTAATGAATGAGATGATTAGGTTTGAACCTAAAGCCTAAAATCTCACACAACTTTCTCCCAACTTTTTGGAATGGCAATCAAGCGACTCACACAACTTCCACACAACTCTAGATTTCGCTATGAAGCGGCTAGAAACAACAAAAACAACTAAATTCTAGGCTTATGGTCACGCATTGAGGAATTAGAAATATGCATTAGATATTATATATATTTGCATATAAATTACCCCCTCCTATTACTGTAATTTAGTTGTATTTGTTGTATTGGGCCTATTGATGTCGAAATTGAAAGTTGTATAAAAGTTGTATCAAGGCCTAGTGATAACGGAAATGAAAAAGTTGTATCAAAGTTGTATGGATCGAGAGTATTATGGATGCAAGAATTGAGTCCATTATTTTTAAAAATAGGCAGCGTAACGAATTTTCTGTAAATTGATATCAATAAGGAAGGCCCTGTATCC
>CAZWHG010000057.1:0-17635 GCA_964633785.1 uncultured Methanotrichaceae archaeon | reverse complement strand
ATTCATGAGAGAATTATGACGACACTGGCAACATGGGGACAGAGAGGACTGGATTATCTCCAAATGCTTACGGCAAAGCTAGCTAGCTAAACACGTACAAAAACTTAATAATGATAGTAATCTGTAATGGAGCGATTCCTATGGGATGTAAAGTGGAAAATGCTGAAAAGATTAAGAAACTCGAATCGCTGATTTGTGTGATTTTCGCCGGGCTAAGTCTCATAACGGTATGTGCTGCGGCAGGAGACACGCAGAAGGGGCTGGGCGTTGTTACGACTGAAGGAGGATATGTCTCGGGGATAAACCAGAGCGGACTTAGCGTGTACCTTGGGATCCCGTATGCAGCTTCTCCGACTGGAGATCTGAGGTGGAGGCCACCGGAGGCTGCCAAGCCCTGGGGAGGCATCGACAGGGCAGATAGGTTCAGCCCGTCCTGTCCTCAGGCGGTCTCAAAGGACTTTGGATCTGAGTGGTACCCGGGGAACATGAGCGAGGACTGCTTAACCTTGAACATCTGGACTCCCGCAGCTAATTCCAGCGAAAAGCTGCCGGTGATGGTCTTTAGCTACGGTGGGGCATACATAAGAGGATCTAGCGCTCTCCCACTCTATAATGGGACCGCCCTGGCTAAGAAAGGCGTTATCGTGGCTACGTTCAACTACAGGGTAGGCGTTCTCGGATACCTGGCTCATCCACTGCTCTCCAAGGAATCCCCTAACAATACCTCGGGCAACTACGCCCTACTTGACCAGGAGGCCGCCCTGGGGTGGGTCCAGAGGAATATTGCTGCCTTTGGGGGAGACCCCGCCCGCGTCACCATCTTTGGTGAGTCGGCAGGAGCTGCCAACATCATCAGCCAGTTGGCAATACCCAGGAGCAGAGGGCTTTGCAGCCAGGCCATCGTCGAGAGCGGCGGAGTCTGGTCTAACGGCCCGGCAATACTAGGTTACAGAACATTGGCAGAGGCAGAAGAATATGGCCAGAAATTTGCCGAGAGCCTGGGATGTTCCGGGCCTGATGCCGTC
The DNA here is from genome assembly GCA_964633785.1 of uncultured Methanotrichaceae archaeon. GTDB lineage: Archaea > Halobacteriota > Methanosarcinia > Methanotrichales > Methanotrichaceae > Methanothrix. Next base: position 16,610 of record CAZWHG010000057.1, on the reverse strand, counting down.
CAGAAGATGCGCAACATGAGTGCTTTTGACCTGGTCAATAGCACGCCGAATGTGTGGGATTCAACATTCTGGGGTTTTCATAACGTGGCCTTCAAGCCCACCATTGACGGGTGGCTTATACCAGAAGAGCCGCAGGAGACCTTCAGGCAGGGTCGGCAAAATCCAGTCTCGCTCATGATCGGATCCAATGCCGATGAAGGAACTTTGCTGGCTGCTAAAACAAACATGACTCCTGAGGATTACTGGAAGTTCCTGCAGGACAGCTTTGGACCGGACGCCTTTAAGATGCTAGCCAGGTACCCAGCCAAAAACGATTCAGAGATCCAGCACCGTGTGGAGAGGATTGCTAAGGATATTGATTTTGCCCTCGCTTCTAAGTTCATTGCCGGTTCTATGGCCAACCTCAACCAGAGCACATATCTGTATAAGTTCACCTATGTCCTGACTGGCCAGCCCTATGGAGCATATCACACCAGCGAACTCTACTTTGTCTTCAGGCCAAGCTACTGGAAAGCGGATGCAACCAGCAGCGATGTTTCGGATTACGTCATGGACATGTGGACCAGATTTGCCAAGACGGGCAATCCCAATGGTGGGATTAATGTGACCTGGCCGCTGTATAGCAATGAGAAAGACCAGTATCTCGACATTGGAGTGGCTCCTCTAGTTAAAACCGGATATTAGGTGTCGGCATTTAGGATTATCCTGTGTCCTGATGGACGCAGAATTTTTTTAAATTTAAATAGAAATATTTGTCTTGAGTTTCTAGCGGAATTATCTGCCTTGACGGCTCAGTCACATTGGATGCTCGTTAGATTATTGAACATCAGATTGACTGTTGCATTGCCTGTCGCACTTATGGTCAAATTTCCAATAGCATTTATAGATATATTCCCTGTTTTGATTGATGCATTCTCAGTGAAGCTATTGCCGGGGTTCTCTGTGGCGTTTTTGGTCGGAGCAGCTCCTATCTCACTGAAAGCAGTTCCCAGAGTGGACGATATCAGTATAGCAAGGATTATAGCTCCAATTGGCATTTCTTTCATTGTTTACACCTTTTTATCTGTGGCTTTATCAAGACTCCTGCCTAATTTAAACCTTCTTTCGTCCGATATGCGGATATAACCCCTGGATCTTAATTTTCAAATGTATCTGAAACAATATACAGATGCTTTGGATACCGGCAATTTGGATGCAGTAGGTTTCGAGGTGCCAAGTATCAATGGATCTTTCGTTAAAGGTTAAGGGCTGGATGGAGCTGGAGGGAAAGCGGCTGGAAGAGAGCGATGCCGTGGCAATTCTTGCGCAAAATCCGGCCGCGATATGCAGATTTGGCGGCGAGTTCTTCTTGGAATGCGGTGGCTGCAAGGCGCGCGATCATTTCGGGATAATGCCCGGAGACTGCCCGGCAGGAACCGTAGTCTGTAGCGGCAAAGGGACGGGAAAAGTTGACCCCAAATATCCGCCCATGGATCTGGATGAGGCCATTAGAATTGCTGTACAGCTTCGCAGCGATGAGGGCGTTGTGGCTCTTTCGGGGGGCGTGGACTCGGCACTTATTGCCCGCCTGGCCGGCCGAGAGTGCATTGTTGTAGGAATTGCCGGATCGCATGACCTTAGTCACGCGAAGCAAGCGGCAGAGGAGTTCGGCCTGATTCTTCATGAGCACATAATAGATCCGGCACTAATTGAAGATGTCCTGGCAGAGGTTTTGGCCGTCATTCCCAAGATTGATCCGGTGAATGCATCCATTGCCACAACGCTCTATTTCGTCTGCCAATGGGCAGGGCGGCATGGCGAAACGCGCATCCAGGCCGGCCAGGGAGCGGATGAGCTCTTTGGGGGCTACTCCCGCTATTTGCTGACCAAGACTCTCGCCCAGGATCTGGAGAGGGATTTCCAGGGCCTTGCTCTACAACTGGCCAGGGATCAGGCAGTGGCCGGATTGCATGGAACATGTTTCTCCCTGCCCTACATGGACGGCAGAGTAGTAGCAGCTGCCCGGGCAATGCCGCCGGAAATGCTGGTGGCAGGAGGAGTGCGCAAGAGACCGCTGCGAGCTGTTGCCGGGAGGTATATGTCACCAGCTATTGCCCAATATGAAAAAAAGGCCATGCAGTACGGCAGCGGTGTCATGAAGGAGATAGAGAAGCTGGCCTCCCGAAGGGGTTACAAGAGATCGCTGCAGAATTATTTGCATGAGATCCGCAAAAATGCGGGCATAATAATATAAATTCTTAGGCATATAACTGCCTAGAGATCAATCACCTCCACTAAAAGGGAGAAAAATTTGTCCTTTGCCCTTTTCTCTATCCAGGGCATATGCCCGCAATTCTCCAACAAAATGAACTTGAAGCTCTTCAGGGTAGCCTGCAGAGGCTCACTAACGCCTTTCCATGGATGCGGATCCCAATCTCCATGCATGGCTACCACCGGGCAGCGGATTTTTTTGCCCTGCTCGAGCAGCTTTCCGCTCTGCCTCAGGAGCGATGCCTCCTTCCAGACGGATTCGTAGATGTCTGCCTGACATGGTATGATTTCGTTGTTTGAATCCATTGCATGGCAATCGATAGGATCAAATGCATCGGTTCTTGAGAAAAGCTCGCCCATGAGGGCCAGTGCCCTGTTCTTCTCGCGATAGTCGTTATTTGGGCCATCCAGGATGGCAAATATTCTTCTCACCTGGCTTTCTTCCCTCTTATCAAGGCGCGAAAGCCTCGTCTGCATAATTATTGGTACATAATTCTCCTGAAAAGGACCGCTTCCTACCAGCACCAGTTTCTTGACCATAGCCGGATAGCAAGCTGCCAGGATAAATGAGAGCCACGCACCCCAGGAAAAGCCGATCAATGTGACAGGCAGATCTGCACATTCTCCCAGAATTCCTTTCAGCTCTTCAACCTGGGCCGGCAGGGAATGAGCCGTCTGCAGAGGCTCCAAAATGCCCCGACCGGCGCAAAGCCTTTGGGCTACAGGGGTCATCTCGCCTCTGGCTCCCGGGCCGCCATGGATGACAGCTACGGAAAATGGCGAGCTGCCATATCTTCTTGGATTGCTCATTTGAATGCCGTTTCTACCTTTATCTTGCCATACCTGATATCTATTTCAGTCTGATTTATCTTAGCTTTAACGTCTTCAGGGGTAATCTCCTGATAGTACTTGCTCTTAGCCAAACTCACGGCCCCTTCCTTGATGCCCAGAGTCTCGACCCGACCAAAGGGCAATTGGCCATCAATATACAGTCCGAGGGCGCGGTAGAGGCTCTTGTCCACGTTCTTCATCATAGATGTGGGTATATGCTTGGCCTGCTCGGGGTCGGTATTCTCAATTAGCAGCGCCTGATCAGAATCGACACCTATGGCATATTTGTCTGAATTCAAAGCGGCCTGGAAGACGCCCAATCCCGTGGTTCCCGCTGCCTGGAAGACTATATCGGCCCCTTCTCCATACATCGCTTTGGCCAGTGCTTCTCCCTTGACCGGATCGTTCCAGCTTTCGGCATATGCTACAAGAATATCAATATCTGGATTTACAGACCTTGCGCCCTGCTCATATCCAATGACAAAGTCATTTATGGGAGTGCTGTTTTGCCCGCCAAGTATGCCGATTATGTTTGACTTTGTCATCAATCCCGCGTAAACGCCCGCCAGGTAAGCGCCCTCATTCTGCCTGTAGAGGATGGAATAGACGTTGCCAAAACTGCCCTTTGTGTAGTTCACACAGGAATCATAAATGATGAACTTCTTATCGGGGTGCAATTGGGCCACTTCCTCCAGCAGCTCTAGCATTGGAGTAGTGCCTACAATCATAATATCGTAATCCTTATTGGCGGCTGCATCCTCAATCATTTGCTTCCAGAGAGTGGTATCATAGCCTCCCTCAATCGTCGTCACATTGAGATGGAAATCTTCCTCTGCTCCGGCAATGCCGCGCACTGCCGAATCAAAGAACGATTTGTCGCCCATGGCACCATTGATAAAGTGTATGACCTTCAAGTCTTTGTTCTCTGTCTGATCGGAATAACAGCTAGATATTGACGCTATGGATAGGAGTGCTATCACCGTCCAAGCAGCAAATGATTTTCGCTTCATATGCGAAAAGGAGCTTTCATCTATTAAAAATATGGGCTGGCTTGCAGTCCTCAACAACACTGCAAGTCGCCAGGTGCCATCCTGATTATGGGGTTCACTTAAGATTGTACAGTCTCACGTATTTGCTGTTCAGGTAGCTCAAAAAATCATGGGCCTGCGTCTCATTTCCTGTTGCCATCTTCATCAGCTGTGGCGTATCAAAGACGGCACCATACTTGTAGACATGCTCTGCCATCCAGTCGGCAGGTATGGAGAAATCGCCCGAAGCGAATCTCCGGTCAAGATCGGGATGGTCTCTTCTCATGGCCGCTTCCAGCTGAGCGGAATTCATGGAAGCAATTGCATAAGCCGGGAAGTAGCCAAAGTTTCCATAAGCCCAATGAACATCCTGAAGTATGCCGTTATTGTCATCGGTTATGTTCAGTCCTAAGTAATCCTTGTACTTTTGTTTCCATATCATCGGCAGATCGTCAACGCTGATCTTTCCCTCGAAGAGGTCGCGTTCTATCTCGTAACGGATGATTATATGAATTATGTAGGATACCTCGTCGGCATCGATGCGGACAGGGATAACATTGAGCCGATTGATGTATCTATGCATATCATCCACCGAGACATTATCCATGTTTGGTCTGAACTCGTTCTTCATCTGAGGCAACCAGTACTGCCAGAAAGCAATGCTGCGACCCAGATTATTCTCAAAGAGCCTGGCCTCGGCCTCGGCCATATCCATGCCCGGCTCCACTGCAATGGGCATTCCCGCGTACTCATCAGGAATCCTCTGGGCGGCGATGCCGTGACCGCATTCGTGAATCACATCCAGAAGGGCGATCTCAGGATTGTGTTCGTCATAACGCAGGCTGGTTCTGACATCATGCACACCTATACTGTAGGTTGAAGGGTTCCTCTTGGCTTTAACCATAATTCCGGCGCCGTAATCGAATCCCAGGGCAGAGGTGAGATTCCTCAGCAGAGCCTCTTGTTTTTCCTTTGGATAGGTGGCGTTGCCATAGACATTTGTATCGGAGGCATTTATGCCGGACTCTTTTATCTTGACCATCAACTCGATAATATGAGGCTTTATGGTTTCAAAGAGCTTGTCACACTTGTCCGCTGTCATTCCGGGCATAAAGTCATCCAGGAGGGCGTCATAAGGATGCTCCTCGTAGCCCCACGCTCTTGCCTTCTCCCTGTTCAGTTCAATTAGGTCTTTAAGATAGGGCTGGAATATGGTGTAATTGTTTTTCTCCCTGGCATTCTCCCAGGCAACCAGCGATTTTGAAACCATCTCGGACTCACGCATAGCGAAATCTGGCGGAAGATTTATCCTCTTATTGTAATCGCGATTCCAGAGCCTTAGGTTTGCGGTCTCGATCACAGACCAATTGCTGCCATTATTGGCAATAGAGAGAAGCCTTCCGAATTCCGGATCGATCCACTTCCTGTTCTTCAGATCCTCCATATAGCTCTGGGCCTTGGCTCGATATTTCGTCGCATTTTGAGGCATAGAGATATCCTGATCCCACTGTGAGAGGCTTATCATCGTATCGAGGTAAGCCATCTCCATGGAAGTGTTCAGGAGTTGGTTGTATGCTTCCTTAGAAGTAATATCCGTCATATTATTCTGGTCGACCCTGCCCTGTATCTGGCAGCTTGCGCTCAATGTGGTAAGCAGTATTGTCATTATCAGGATGACTCCCATCTGATGGAATTTGTATGTCATTATTCCCCCTCTGCACGAAGACTGAAAACCCTTGAATATTAACTTATTTCATCTCCATTTTGCGGCTGATTAGCTTGCTTTATTCACTACATATTGATTTGAAAATTAAAAAAAAGATAATAAAATTATAGATCCTGGCTTAGCCAAGATCCAGAGCAAATTCCAGTTCCTTTTGCATATCTTAAAACTATTCTTTTACCTCCAGTATGACCTTCTTAAGTCTACCCGAAAATTGGAACGGGCTCTTGTAGCTCTCCGTCACTGGTGTTAGACTGTCTGTGCCAATCTCAAGTCCCTCCTCCCAGGAGTAGATGTTGGGCACCGTGGGAGCGATTGCGCCTTTGCCCGCAACTTTTCCGTTTATATAGAGTGTTCCAATCCCGGTGGCACCGGTGTTATTGAGGAAATCAGCTTTTGCCGTTTTGTCAAAGCTGAAGCCGAGAGTTGAATTGCCCGTAGGAACCTGTGCATCGGAGACAATAGTTGTGTGTTTTATGCCCAGGTAATTGTAGTCAAAGACGAGCTTCTTATTCTGAACATAAAGTGAGAGTCCATTAAATCGCCCTCCAATGGAGAAGAGAACTCCTTCGGCTCCTTTCTCCGGAATATCAACATCCGCGTCGATAGTATAGGAGCTGAATTTCGTGTCGGGAATTCCGGGCTCGAGGATCGGGGCCATACCTGGATAGTATGTGAACCTGCCCTTGGTGCCGTGTTCCATCAACATATGCATTCGATCATCAAGCGGCAGTACATTGTATTTTCCGGCCTCCGCCCACCATCGTTCCACCATCTCCAAAACCTTGCCGGGATTCTCCTCTGCTAAATTGTGCGTTTCGGAAACATCCTGGGTGAGATTGTATAGCTCCCAGACATCTTCGTCAAAATTTCCTCCTGAGCCGCGCGGATGGGCGGTTACCGCCTTCCAGCCGTCATACCAGATTCCACGGCTGCCCAGCATTGCGAAGTACTGAACATCTTTTCGATTCGGCGCATCAGGATGGTCAAAGGTATAAGCCATGCTAACGCCTTCTACCGGTTTTTGCGGTATGCCTTTATAGACCTCCGGCGCCTCGATGCCAACTACTTCCAGGACCGTTGGGACAATGTCGATGGCATGCGTGAACTGAGTGCGAACTCCTCCCTGGTCTTTGATCTCTGCCGGGTAATAGATTATCAGTGGATCGTGGACGCCTCCTTCATGGGTCCACTGCTTGTAGAGCTTGAATGGAGTGTTGCCGGCCATAGCCCATCCTCTGGGATAGTGAGAGAATGTCATCGGCCCGCCCAGTTCATCTATCTTATTGAGCAGGAAACTAACGTTCTCTTCAGGCATATTATTGAACGTCATATACTCGCTGAATGAGCCGTTCGTGCCTCCCTCCATGCTGGCGCCATTATCTGAGACCAGGATGATCATGGTGTTGTTGATCTGATCAGTCTCCTCGAGATAATCGATCAGCCGACCGATCTGATGATCGGTATGATCCAGGAATCCGGCATAAACCTCCATCATGCGAGCAAAAAGCTTCTTCTCGTCCGCTGACAGACTATCCCATGCCTTTACATCGGCATTGCGCGGCGGAAGCTTTGTGTTAGAGGGCACGATGCCCATAGACTTCTGCCGGGCTAAAGTCTCGTTCCTGACAGCATCCCAACCCTGGTTGAACTTGCCTTTGTACTTGTCTATGTACTCCCGGGGAGCCTGGTGGGGTGAGTGGCAGGCGCCGAAAGCCAGGTACATCAGGTAAGGCTTGCCCGGCTCTGCCGATTGCTGATCATTCACGTATTTTATGGCCTGGTCCACCAGATCTTGCGATAGGTGATAGCCCTCCTCGGGTGTGGCCGGTGGTTTTATCTGGCGGGTATCGTCGATTAGAGTCGGATACCACTGGTTGCTTTGGGCTTGCAGGAATCCATAGAAATGGTCGAATCCCCGGCCAGTAGGCCAATTATCGTAGGGACCTTGGGCGTTGATATCTTTAGTGGAGACGAGGTGCCATTTGCCCAGGGCAAAGGTATTGTAGCCGACACCCTGAAGCATCTCGGCCAGTGTTGCTGTATTCTTGGAGAGGTTTCCGTTGTATCCGGGATATCCCACCGCCATATCGGTAAGCGCGCCTATGCCTGCTGAATGATGATTTCTGCCGGTCATAAAGCAAGCTCTGGAGGGAGAGCATAGGGCGGTCGTGTGGAAATTGCTGTAGCGAAGCCCCCCTTCTGCCAGACGATCGATATTTGGCGTCTCGATGGGACCACCGAAGCTGCCTATATGGCCAAATCCCACATCGTCAAGCACAATGTAGACGACATTGGGAGCACCCTTAGGGGGCTGGATCTTCTCAGGCCAGCATTCGGTAGAGTCTTTGTAGGTCAAGCCGATCTTCTGGCTATCGCAGTTTGAGCCATTCTGCGAAGAGACGGACAAACTGGATTTACTATTTGCCGCCTGTATAACCAGAACGGTATTCTGGGGTGCGGCTACGTCCTCATTGACAATATCATCGAGCGTTGAACTCTCCGTCAATACCTTTCTTCTGTTCGTAACCATTTCCAGGCCTGACTTATCAAGCGAGCCGGCGGATCGACTGCGATCGTCGGCGGCCAGTGTCTGGCTCGCCAACTGTCGATCTTTCATTGCCAGGTCGTCTGATAAGCCCGCGAAGTCGCTATTACTTGCGGCGAGGCCATCAGAAGTAATTAGAGCGAATAAAAAAACTAAAAAAACCATCATCAAAGTTGCTCTTCTTGAAATATAAATACCTCCTCTTACCTATTACTATCATTATCATATATATTAATTTTGCTCATAGATAATTATAATAGCAGAAGCAATGCAATCAATATCATTCTCTATTGACTGCTAATGTAATATAAAAAATTAAATACCAGGAAGCTGAGTGCTGAGCTGGATGGTGCATAAAGTGAACAATAGATTTTTCCGTATCAGCTTTATTCTCTTGGTAATCTGCATCTCAGCATGGTCCGGCTTTGCGGGCGCTGCAGAACTTATCAACTCGTCGTCCGGGTCTTCTGAATATGCCGCGGCCGAACAATTCATACCCGCAAATGCAGTTGCATCCCTGTTCAATGTCAGCGTTGATCCCAACTGGATACCTGGCTCGCAGTCGTTTTGGTATCTAAAGACAGGCAGGAATGGCCAGGAGTTCATTCTCGTCGATGTCCGGAATAAGACCCGGGTGCCTGCATTCAACCATACATTGCTGGCATTGTCCCTATCTTCGGCCGTAGGTGAGCCAATCGATCCTGCTCATCTCCCATTCTCTGAGATCGCAATGCATCAAGGAAGTGACAAAATTGAATTTTCGGCATTCAACCGAACAATGCAATTCGACCTTACTGGCGGCCAAATCGATGAGGTGCCTTCCGGGCAGGAGGCGGTCCCGGGCGAGTCTCTTTCTCCCGATGGCAGCTTCGCTGCGTTTGTCCGGGACCACAACCTTTGGATCAGAGATACTAAGAATGGTGAAAAATATCAGTTGACCGGCAATGGAACAAAGGATTATGCCTATGCTGAGCGCTCGGAGACAGTATCTCACCCGGTAAGCCAGGTCCGTCTCAATGAGACTCCAATGCCCTATGCGGTCTGGTCTCCCGATTCCAGAAGGATCGCCTCTTTCCGGATGGACCAGAGAAATGTTACCAACCTGCATCTTCTCCAATACGTGCCTGGCGACAACTCAAGGCCAAAGCCCTGGACTTATCGTTTCGCCATGCCCAACGATGAGTTTGTGCCGATGTATGAACCAATTGTAGTAGACGTTCTGGGGAAAGAAGTCATCCCGGTATCCTACAAAGCCCAACCCGAGGTATCTCTGATGGATACGGAAGATGATGTGCTGCAATGGTGGAGTGAGGATGGCCGGGTGCTCTATTCGCTATATGCAGAAAGGGGAGAGAAAGCTCTGCATCTCCTGAAGACCGATCCTGACAGCGGCAACACTCTAGAAATCCTTGAGGAGAAAGGCCGGACCTACATCGAAGCCAACCTGGATTATGCCAGCTCTCCTAATGCCAGGGTCCTGAATAACGGAGACGTTGTCTGGTTCTCAGAGAAGGATGGCTACGGCCATCTGTATCTCTATGGCAATGATGCAAAGCTGAAGAGCGCCATCACCTCCGGGAATTGGGTTGTGAGAGAACTCTTGCTTGTGGATGAAAATAACTCACAGGTCTACTTTACGGCAGGAGGCGGAGAGCCGGGTCGTGACCCCTACTATCGCCATTTGTACAGAGTTAATTTGAATGGCAACGATTTGCAGCTGCTCACGCCGGAGGACGCAGACCACAATGTCCAGGTCGATCCCAATAGCACGGCCTTTATAGACACTTACTCCAGAGTGGACGAGCCTCCGGTTACGGTGATTAGAGATCTGTTCGGCAATGTAACTTTAAATTTGGAGAAAGGAGACATAAATAACATTACTGATATGGGCTGGAAACCGCCGGAGAGGTTTCACGTAAAGGCGCTGGACGGCAAGACTGATCTCTACGGCCTGCTGATCAAGCCAACCAACTTCAATGCCTCCCAAAAGTATCCCGTTGTGGAGACCGTTTATCCCGGACCCTGGATCATCGTCACCGCAAAATCCTTCCCTGGAGACCAGGCCTGGGTGAACAAGATCTTCTGGAGGGCTCAGGCCGTAGCTGAGCTGGGATTCATAGTCGTCACCCTGGACGGCCCTGGCACTCCCTACCGATCCAAGGAATTCCATGATGCTTCCTATGGCCATCTGGGCAATGCCGCACTGTCGGATCACATCAATGCCCTGAAGCAGCTGGCACTTGAGCGGCCTTACATGGACCTGAGCAAAATCGGAATGTTCGGCCACTCGGCAGGCGGATTTATGACCGCTCAGGCTCTGCTCACCTATCCTGAATTCTACAAGGTGGGTGTAGCCTCAAGCGGAGACTATGATGGTCGGTTTTACGGCGCATTTTGGGGCGAGAAGTACGAGGGCCTGAATTCATCTGATTATGTGGAGCAGGTGACATCCCTGAAGGCCGGTAACCTGACAGGCAAGCTGCTGCTCATAGCCGGGGATGCAGATGACAACGTTAATCCCTGCATGGTCATGCAGCTCGTCAATGCTTTCATAAACGCTGATCGGTCCTTCGACCTGCTGATCATGACTAACAGGAACCACGATCTCAGCTATGACCCGTACTATCTACACCGGCTGTTTGGTTACCTGGAAGAGAACCTGAGAAAAACATGAGCATTCCCGGCGGGCCTGCCCAGCCCTCTATTTTATCCCGTCTGGCCGTGGCACTTTTTGTACTTTAATCCGCTGCCGCATGGACAGGGATCGTTCCTGCCCGGTTTCATAACCATATGCGAGATTTGACCCTCTTTCATATAGTTCATAATATTAGCAGGTGCCCGGCCTTGACGAAGCTCCTGGGCCATAAACCGCATAGGCCCATCGATGTGTCTGAAGAAATCCCTATACCCGGCACACAGGTAGTTAAGACCAGCTTCGCCGTCCGGCGTTTTGATGAACCGGTTCTTGGGGCATTCGCCGTTGCAGACGAAACGAACCTCGCACTTGCGGCAGTATCCGGGCAGGGTATCGAACTTATCTCGGCCAAACATGCGCTGCTTTTGCGAGCCGGACAACTGGGCCATGCCCCTCTCGTTAATATTGCCCAGCAGGTGTTTGGGCTCTACAAAGTGATCGCAAGAATACATATCGCCATTGTGCTCCATAGCCATGGCGGTTCCGCAGGTCGGCGAAAAAGCGCAGATCCCAGGGGGCATTCCCGACCAGGCGGCCAGGGCTACATCGAAGATCTGCACATAAGTTTTGCCCACGTCCTTGCGAACCCATTCATCGAAGATGGAGATCAAGAAACTGCCATACTGCTCGGCCTTGACGGAACGATCCGTGACGACGTCGCCCTCTTGAAAGCCTGTATCATTATCTCTCTCTACTATGGGTATGAACTGAATAAAATTTGCCTTTGCTTCATCTCTGAGAAAATGGTAAACATCCAACGGATAATCTGCATTGGCGGCATGAACTGTGGTCAGGATATTGTAGTCTACCTTATGCTTTCGGAGTAGCCGGGCTGCTTTCATTACCCGATCAAAGGTGGGCTTGCCGGCTTTATCCACCCGGTAGGTGTCATGAAGATCTCTCGGTCCATCCAGGCTCAGGCCGATGAGGAAGTTGTTCTCATGGAAAAATTCGCACCATTCGTCGTCAAGAAGGGTCCCATTGGTCTGCATGGTGTTCTGGATCTGCATTTTCGGGCGCTTATACTTCTGCTCATATTGGATTGATCTCCTGAAAAAATCAAGTCCCATCAGAGTCGGCTCGCCACCCTGCCAGGCAATGGTGGCCTGGGGGATCTTCTGAGCTTCGATGTATTGGCGGATATAGGTCTCAAGAAGCTCATCCGACATTCTGAAGCTGCTGCCTGGATAGAGATTCTTCTTGGATAGAAAGAAGCAGTATTTGCAGCCCAAATTGCACAATGCACCCGTGGGCTTGGCCAGAAGATGAAAAGCAGGCAAAGAGTCCTTCTTGCTCATTGATAGATATAATCCTCCAGGCCTTCATTAATCTTCTCATTTCCAAGCCTGCCCGGGCGCTGAGGGTGCAGGACCGCACCCGTGCGTCTCACCGCGCTCGGACCTCCGCCAAAAAGAGTAACAAGAAACCGTTAAGCAGGTCATCCAGCCAGTCATCCAATAGAATCAAGAGAATGATGCTAAAAAGGCAGGGAAAAAAAATCAAAAGATATAAAATCCAGCTCTCTCGATCAGCTTGCTCCTCCCACAATTGGATATGCCCTCGAGGGCGTATTCGGATATTTCCTCATGCTGGCCACAAGCTCTCGATAGATCTTTTGGTATGCAGTTACTACGAAATCGTGCTCTCCTGCAATGTTATGCTGCTCACCCGGATCTATTTCGATGTTGTAGACTGCCGGAATCTGGCCGTAATCGCTCATAGGTCCCTGGAATGAGTCGTAAGCAATCCGGTGAATCTTGAACTGATGCCAGCGTACTGCTGCTGGTGGCGTCTCAGGCGCACTATCAGTTCCCATGTACCAAACGGCCCATTCTCGGTTGGAATTATTCTGTCTTCCCAGCAGGAAATCCGATTGATCTATGCCGTCAATGGGCCTATCCGTTGGAGTCTTTCCGCCGCCAAGTGCCGTAAAGGTGCTGAAGAGATCCATGAGACACACAATCTCGTTGGATGTTCTTCCTGCATCTATTGAGCCCGGCCACCGGAATATGCAGGGAATGCGCACGCCGCCTTCATAGGCTGTGCCAATTCCTCCCCGGAATGGCGAGTAGCCGCAGTCCGGATATTGATCGAGTGTCGGTCCGTTGTCGCTTGTGAAAACCACTACCGTATTATTGTCTTTTCCTGCATCACTAAGCGCATCGAGAACTTTTCCGATATGATAATCCGTCTCCATTACTGCATCGCCATATGGACCCTTGCTGGACTTTCCTGCAAATTTCGGATTGGGAACACTGGGAAAGTGCGTTCGCACTAAGGGAAGGTATACGAAGAAGGGCTTTGTGGAGTTGGACTGATTATTGATGTATGCAATTGCCTTGTCAACGCACTGCTCATCAACAAATGCCAGAGAGGTCATATTCAATGGCTGCACCAGTTTAAGGTCCCCGCCTTTTTTAGCTTCCACCAATCCATAAAATGGATCCGGCGATTCCCAGTTGGGATCGTAGCCGATGCGTTCCCTGAGACTATAGGTGTTTAAGTGATATAATATACCAAAGAATTCATCGAATCCCAAATTTTGAGGCATACTCTCATTGACATCCCCCAAATGAGACTTGCCGAACATTGCGGTGTTATAGCCGGCGTCGGACAGCACATTCGCAAGCGTAACCTCCTCGGGAGATATGCCGGCCTTGGAGCCTGCAGCCGAGGCCAATGTCATGCCCGATCTGATGGGAAGCCTTCCGGTGAGCATGGCCGCTCTCGTAGGTGTGCATTGTGTCTCCGAGTAACAGGAAGTCAGCCTGAGGCCTTCCTTGGCCATCTGGTCCATCCTGGGAGTCGGCGCACCCAATACCTCGCCGCCACCATAGCAGCCAGGGTCCATGTATCCCATATTATCGGCCAGTATGATTATGATATTCGGCCGGGGAGCTGGCATGACGTCCTCATGAAGGACCTGGGCGAGGCTTGAATTATTGGATAAGGCATTTTTCCTGTTCGTTAAGACTTCTGCACCTGGATTCTCGGGCGCTATCCGGTCAGCACCATATCCTTTCAGATCAAATGGTATGGGAGACAGACCGGTATTGCCTGAATCGAGGCTGCAACTGGCAATTGAAATTAGAAAAAATCCGGCAATTGCCAATATTAAACCTTTTTTCATGATTTAATCCTCCAAAATCTGATGGACATTCTGTATATATTACTATTACCCCAATTAAGGAAGCCTCAACTCTGTAGGGAGGACTTGTCTTTCTTCTTGGCTTCTGCAACTATTTGCCAATTTTCAATTCAAAAGCAGTCAAATTCGAATAATTTATGATTAGCAATATATAATCATAATATAGTTGAGAAAGATTTATATCTTCATAATATGACATGAATTAGGTGTTAAAAAGGCATTTGAATATCGATTATAATTCAAAATATGAAAATAAGAATCAATTTTGATACAAATGTCTTTTAAAGCTGCAAATATTGTAAGGCGATTTAAAATGGATGATGAAAAATCGGAAAAATCGGTTCAGACCGCAAATCAAGCTCTGTATTATCCACCCCGAGATCTTGTCGAGAACTCCAATGTCATAGCCTGGATGAAGGCAAAGGGCCTCAAGTCGGAGAGCGAGCTGCGGCAATGGTGCTCTGCCAATTACGTCTCTTTTTGGGATGAGATGGCCCAAACCTATGCAGACTGGTTCGAGCACTACAAGCAGACACTTCAGTGGAAAGCTCCCTTCGCCAAGTGGTTTATGGGCGGCAAGATCAATGTAGCTTATAATGCCGTAGACAGACATGCCAAATCCTGGCGGCGCAACAAGCTGGCTTACATCTTTGTGGGAGAACCCGTAGGCGATGTACGCAAGATCACCTATTTTGAGCTGTCCCAACAGGTCAACAGATTCGCCAACGCCCTCAAGGCAGAAGGCATAAAAAAGGGCGACCGCGTGGGAATTTATCTGCCCATGATCCCCGAGCTGCCTGTGGCCATGCTCGCCTGTGCAAAACTGGGGGCCATTCATGTTGTAGTATTCTCCGGCTTTTCCGCGGTAGCTGTTCGTGACCGGCTGGAGGACTGTCAGCCCAAGATTCTGGTCACCTGCGACGGCTCCTACCGCCGGGGCAAGCCCATTGCTACCAAGCCCCAGGCTGATGAGGCCATAGCTGGCCTGAAGTGCATAGAGAAGGTAGTAGTTGTAAAGAGAAACGGCCAGGAAACGCCCATGACGGAAGGGCGCGATGTCTGGTGGGACTATTTTGTGGCTGGCCAGTCCGGCTCCTGCGAGACATTGCCCATGGACAGTGCCGATCCGCTCTTTATCCTTTACACCGCCGGAGCTGGCGGAAAGCCGCGCGGCATAGTGCACACCCACGCAGGCATGAGCATCGGCCCGGCGTTTACCACCTCCTGGGTCTTCGATATCAAAGATACGGATGTCTACTGGTCAACCGCTGATATCGGATGGATCACAGGCCACAGTTACATCGCCTACGGGCCACTCTGCCTGGGTGCAACAAGCATCATGTATGAAGGATCGCCGGACTATCCTGACTTCGGCCGGTGGTTTAAAATCATCGAGGACTACGGAGTCTCTGTGATTTACACTGCGCCAACAGCCATCAGGATGTTCATGAACGAGGGCCCCTCCTGGCCCCAGAAGTACGACCTTTCCACCGTTCGGCTCATGGGCTCGGTAGGCGAGGCCATGAATCCCGAGGCATTTGTCTGGTGGAGGCAGTACGTTGGCGGCGGGTTTGCGCCCATCATGGATACCTGGTTCCAGAGCGAGACCGGCTCTCAGGTCATCGCTCCCCTGCCCATAACCCCGCTCAAGCCCGGCTCGCCCAGCTTTGCTCTGCCCGGATACAATGTCGAGGTGGTGGATGATAAAGGTGCAGCCGTGTCTGCGGGCAGTACGGGCAACATACTCATAACAGCGCCCTGGCCTTCCATGCTCCGAGAGGTCTACCAGGATTCGTCCGGGTATAACGAGACCTACTGGACTGCTTTTCCCGGCAAGTATTTCTCCGGAGACAAGGCTCGCGTGGATGAGGAAGGATACATCTGGGCTCTGGGAAGAGGAGACGATGTCCTCAAGGTGGCAGGCCACAGGATATCCAATGCCGAGGTTGAGGCATCAGCAGAGAAGCATCCCGCCATCGCCGCTGCAGCGGTCGTGGGCAAGCCGGACAAGGTAAAGGGCGAAAGCATTGTGGTCTTCGCCGTCTTGAAGCCTGAGGCCAGGCAGGATGCTGCTTTAGAAAAAGATATCAAGAACTTCGTGCGAAAGACCCTGGGCCCCATCGCCATTCCCTCCGATGTCATCTTTGTTGAGGATATCCCCAGGAACAAGGCAGGAAAGCCGGTTCGGCCGCTGATCAAGGCCAAAGCCCTGGGAGAAGCTCTGGGAGACACATCGGCAGTTGTCAATCCCAAGGCGCTCGACGCGATACCGCGCTTGCTCAAGAAATAGAGCGGAATCCTTTATTCTTTTTTTTGTTCTGTATCATTTGATGCGGCAGCGTAACGAATTTTCTGTAAATTGATATCAATAAGGAAGGCCCTGTATC
>CAZWHG010000056.1:0-18172 GCA_964633785.1 uncultured Methanotrichaceae archaeon | reverse complement strand
CGATGGGGCTGCTATGCGCCCTCGAAGGCCAGGATGCAGAGAGCTGCCGTGCTCACCTAATTTAATCTCTTTTGTTTTCTGTCTAATTAAATCGAAGAATGGTAATTGATTCCGCTTTCGGTGTAATCGGCTCGTGAGCAGGCCATAAAACCTCTGTCTTGCCCCTTAAATCGCTCATCTTCATTAACAATCCCCGCCCAATCTCTTATCTCGGATGCAAGGGAATCACCGTGCTTCTGCCATCTGGATGCTTCATGAAGATGCGGCTGCCTCTCTGTCGTACTGGAAAAAGCCGATTCTTACAGTACTTTGATGACAACCCTAGCTTCAAAAGGTCTCAACTTCAACAACATGCACTCCCACAAAGCCTCCAATGGTGCTGCTGCCTTCCGTCTCCAGATAAAGTGAAATGGCCTCCTTGATCTGCTCATCAGATCGTCAAGGCTCTTGGCCTGTGTGTAACAGCCGGGAAGCTCCGGAACCGTGGCAACATAATAATCATCCTCATCCCTTCTGACCACGACATGCAGCCGCATACTGAATTATTATGCAGAATAATCAGATGAATGTATTGGTCAACGCACCATAATCAATCTTCATGCAACAGTGAGAATGCCCGCAAATTCACGCGCTCCTAGCCACCTTTTGCCCCATGTCCGCGCTACCCCGTCCCCGGCACAACGCGCGCAGCCGGGCCCCCACGCACGGGCGCGCGCCCCGCAAGCGGCGGCAGGCGAGGGCTTGCTGTGACCTGTGTTTCTATTCCGTTAATGCGGCAATGAATTCTTTTCTATCCAGCTTCGCCTGCTTCATAATCGAGATCAATGTGCCCTTCGCTAACTCTGGGTGATTCGGCACTGTAACTACAAGATTTCTTTCTTCATTCCAGAGGTGAATATGGCTTCCGGTCTGGCGATAGACTTTAAATCCAAAATGATCCAGAGCCTTGATGGCCGCTTTAGCCGAGATTGCCGGAAGCTTCGGCAAGCGCTTCTACCTCGATATCCAGGAAGGAGAGCTTTCGTCCTTTAGGTGCCAGATCTAAAAGAACCTGGTAGTGCTCCTCAAGTCCCCTTTTCAAATTAGAAACAGCCTCACTTTCCGTTAATCCTTGATCTGCCACATTTGTGATTAAGTCAATTGCTACGAAGAATTTACCCTCTTTATAGGTCTGAATTAGGGTTTTCATATTGCTTATCATTTGGATTTATTTCTTGATAAAGCTAATCCTAATTCGAGCGGCTGTATCCTCCTGCCCCCTTAGCCGCATGTAACGCCTGCATCGAGCGCAGTTGGGCCCCACACGCGCGGGCGCGCGTGCGTTTGGCGGCGGTCTGGCTATCCAACTTAGCCATTGCTCGCGGATAACAGAAATAATAGCTAAGGAACTGCTCCTCGGTCCAAGCCAAAAAATAAGGATGTACTGGCGATTTTATTGCATCATCTTGGTGACGACAAGCCTCCATTCCCTGCCATGAAGCCCCGCCGTTGTCCAGTAGCTCTCTTTGGTCACTACTCTATTATTTCCTTGTGTGACTTGGAAACTGTAGTACCCATGTCCCGATCTCGCCGCAATCATCTTCTCCCAGGGCCAGAAGGCTGGGGTACGGCTCGTAAAGCGGATCCTCGAATAGATATTTGCCTATTTGGCTGGCATCCCGGTCGTAGGCAATTAGGCCGTCTAAGTGCATCATCCAGAAGCTGTAGTCGGTAATGTTGCTTCTATTATCGATATCGAAGTGGAGTTGAGGAGCTACCACGGCATTGAGCAACTTATCAGGTTCAATGATTGCACTGATGCCTCCCAAGAACTCACCCTGCAGTGAGAATACCGGATATGCCAGAGCTGTGCCGTTGTATCCTTCTACCAGCAGGAACTGTCTGCTGAGCGTAGGGGTCTTGGTCTTTAAGACATGAGCAATATGTTCCTGGCTGCCTATATCGACGCCCTCATCTCCCTTGCATCCGTTGCATCCGGCGGCAATGATTATTCCCTCTTTGCTGAAAGTCACTGCTTCGGCTAAGTTTGAATTAGTCTCTAATAATTTGCGCAGGACTTCACGTGCGCCAGCCCCCTCCAGGCCCGTAGCTGAGAGGTCTTGAGAAGCATTTGCTACATCCAAGTCCAAATCACTCAGGCTCCCTTGCACATTTGCCTGGATCTGGAGCAGCATGAAGAGCATATCTGCCGCAGAATCTGGTGCAGATACATTACCCATAGGAGCATCCTGACCAAAGGCGGCGAACGAGCAAAAAAGCAGAGCGATGCCAATCGCCAGACAAGCAAAATAAAATCTGCTTTTTGTGGAATCTTTTTTATTCATTTATCTTCCACCTTTTCAAATTAGAAACTAATCTGCGTGCTCTTCACTCTTCGCATAGATCCCGGCACCCAGGAACCAGGTGCCATCGACATTCACTACGTAGCTGAGCTTTAATGTCTGGGTCATGTTTCTGGTTGGGTCGGGGTAGATGTAATAGGTGAAACCATTGCCCGTTCTGGCCATGTCCATGGCCTGCGAGACGAAATCAACGCCATTCGGATCCAGGGCATCGATTCGGCTTGTGCCTATCAGCTCAGGCTGATAAGGAAGGGCCAATGTCTTTCCTTCGTAATCATAGGCAAAGATATAGCGTCCATCTCCTGTGAAGTTGCCTTTTGGATCATTGAAAACTTCCAGTGATTTCTGCTTGCCGCTCTCCTGAGCAAACTGCCGGGCCTTTTCTACAAAAGCCACAAGCTCCTCCCTATCCTCTTCGGCAAAATTTGCAGAAATATTAGAGAGATACGACCCGGAGCCAAGATATATACTATTATTTATATCCTTAATGTAGATCAGCTTCAGCTCATCTTTGTAATCATGGCTTGGATTGGGAAACACTATATACATAACTCCTCCACCCCTTTTAGCCAAAGCAATCTCGCGACCAACCACGTCTATGCCGTTAGCGTCCAGTAGGCCTTTTTGGCCGATCAGTTCGGGCTTGATGGGATGAGCTATATTCGTCCCGTTGAAGTCGTAAGCGAATATGTAGAGATCTCCTCGGACAAATGATCCGGAGCGATTGTTGAACTCCTTCAGGGCCTTCTCTATGCCGTTATCATTTGCAAAAGCTACAGCCTCATTCAAGAAGGCCCGGGCTCTATCTTTGTCCTCCGCATTGCCGGCATCCATCGTAGGAATATAGGTTGCTAGAATCTTTTCATAATCGCTTACGCCATTATTGTCTTTGTTCACCTTGACGTAATCTATGGCCTCCTGGAAGGATCTGACCAAAATATCTGGGGTCTCTTTGTTGAAGGCATAGTAATAATCGGTCTGCCCAAATTCGTAGGCTACCTTAAAATCGCTCGCATTTGCGCCGCTCTCTCGAATAAGCCAGATGCCGGCAACATCTCCGTAAGCCCAGGCATCGATGCTCCCGTTCTGCAGCATCTTGATAATCGGG
The DNA here is from genome assembly GCA_964633785.1 of uncultured Methanotrichaceae archaeon. Lineage (GTDB taxonomy): Archaea > Halobacteriota > Methanosarcinia > Methanotrichales > Methanotrichaceae > Methanothrix. The sequence continues at coordinate 14,722 of CAZWHG010000056.1, read as the reverse complement.
CGGGACGTAGTCTCAAGCACCAGGTCTTCTTTCTTCACACCATTATCTTGGAGCATTTGGACGGCACTGTCATCATTGATGGCCCCTATCCTGTATTTTTTCAGATCTTCTGGAGCTGTAATGCGGATGTTCTTATCCCATTTTGCCAGTAGCACATTCCTTATCGGTCCGATTGGTCCGGCCCATTTAAAGAGCTGTTCTCTTTGCGGCAAGCGGGCCGTCGAAAACAAAACGGTGCTCGTTTTATCCAGCGTCTTTTGGTAACCTTCTTTCCAGGGCAGGATTTGGATGACGCTCCGGTTCAAGTCTACACCTATCTTCTCCCATGCCTTTTCCAGCAAATCTACGGAGATGCCTTGCAGTTTGCCATTCTCCAGATAGTTGTAGGGCGGGAACTGCTCTGTTATATAGGTGAGATCGCTTGCTGAAAAAGCCTCATCCGCTGATGTGCAGGAATTTAAAAACATCAACGTACTCACAATGATCAATAATGTAATATTTCCTGTTTGGTTGTATAATCTGATAAATTTTCCCCCTCTATTAAACATTATGATTAAACAGTAGTTTTGCGAATATATGAAATTTTTGGAAATTCTCAGAACTCTCCCAGCGTGAATTGATCCTGTAGCTGAATCTCTTTGGACTTATGTTCTATCGAAAGCATATCCATCAACAGAAATGCGTTCCTCACCGATTTGGATCGAGCATGGTTGTTGAAGTACACCCTTACCTTGGCGGCCTTCATCTCTGCCTCCTTGATGCGAGGCACCCAGGTCTCCAGTTGCTCCTTCTTGTAGAGATAATCATATCTATCCAGCCTGTGATCGTCCTCCTTCTCGCCTTCCTTCTTGCCCTTATACCAGATATCGTAGTTTTTGCCATGAAAGCGCACATAGGCGTGATCCGCAGTCTGCTCCGTGCCTGCATGAAGCCCGGGGCCATCGATCAGGACGTTGGCTACATTCCTCTCCTTCAAAGCATCGAGAGCATTGGGATCAACCTCCTTCTGGCCCTTGCATAGCCAGCTCCTGTGCCGAAACTCAACGGCGTAGTTGTACTCTTTGTGAGAAACTGCATCTAGAACGCATTTTAGTGAGGAGAGGGCAGAAGCATCATTCTTAAAGTAGGGGGAGAGCTGCAACAAGACGCCGCCCAAAAGGCCTGCTTCTGCCAGTGGCTTCACGCAGGTCTTCTCGAAAGAAGCAGCCCAGAAGATAGCTCGCTGTGCATCCCCGTCCACGAGCGCTTTGTGGGTGACGAGCTGGGGCACCTTGACGGAGTACTCAAAGCCCTTCAAATCCCTGGCCTTCTTTATCCAGGACTGGACCTGCAGCTCTCCCGGAGGCCGGTAGAATGTGCTGTTGATCTCAACCGTCTTAAAGTAATTTGCATAGTAGGTGAACCATTCGCCCTTCTTCCCGGCCAGATTCAATGGGTAGAAATTTCCCACCCAATCGTCGTAAGACCAGCCGCTGCATCCCACCAGGATTGTCATTGTTGTCTCTTTGGTACAGATTCTCTAACCTGCATTTATTCCTATTCTTTCATTCATGGACACTTTCGCCCCGCTCCCGGCTCGCCCTCATATTCTCGCAGCTCCAGCCTTTAAACATGGACTTCGAGATTCTTCCCACGGTCACCCTCCGGTCCCGGTCCTTCAATGCCCTGATGGCTCCCAGGGAGATGTTCATCCTTGCCCTAAATCGCAACCTGAACCTGCAACGGTTCCGGGTGCTCTACGTCACCGGCAATACCTCCGCCATCCTTTCCAGGCTGGACCGCAGGTTTGAGGCCCTGGAAATTCGCCGGGGATTTACCGTCTTCCAGCTCATGACCATCCTGGAGGAGGCCCACCATTCGCTGATTCTCATCGAGCATGACCCTCTCCTCTACGATGACGCTAAAGAGATGACCGAGTACGTCTCCCATGCTCTCTGCGATGCCGCAAAGGAGGCAGCCGTGCTGCTCTATGCCCAGGGTATTGACCCATTTTTCGAGGACCTGGTGCAGAATGCCGATCGTGTCTTCTACTTCGAGGAAGGCCCACGTGAAATTTCGCGGAAGGTGGCCAAAGCCCACCCGCGAACCAGGGAGAAGCAGAGAACGCTGGAGGCATATTCATGAGGTGGCCTTGGAAGCTGCGGGGGCCGATCGAACCCAGACGGGTACGGGTGGCGGTCAGCACTGGGGCTATGGAGCTGGAGACGGCCAAGGAGATTCTGGCAGAGGTCTTCCACACCCGGCCCGGCGAGGTGGAGGAGATGATTCAGAGGAGGCTGGAGGTGAGAGGGCCAGAGGAGAATAGCAGGCTGGAGAAGCGCGGGGAAAAGCTGTGGCCGGCGACGTTCTGCGTGGGTGAGTAGTCATGGGGCGAAGTTTCGAGAGCGTGAGGATGGGCGTAAAGGACGTCTCTGCCCGGTGGCTGAAGGCCAGCCGGGCTCTGAAGAAGGAAGACCAGATTTACGGGCAAAAGGTGGCAGAGATGGCCAGGAAGCACTCCAGCGAGGCGTTCTATGCGCTGGACGACCCGCTGGAGGCGGCGGTGTTTTCTGTGCTGGTGGAGATGATGAAGGATCTAGAGAGGAGGCAAGAAGAATAGGCATATGTGGATCTTCGACTCTTACTACAAGGGCTGTGTGGAACTTTGGGGCCGGGAGAGAGGCCTCACTAAAGCCAGCGTCGCCTATCCTCAATCGTTCTATATGCATCTCCATGACCCTCCTGCCCACAGGGAGATGATCGAGGCCCTGGAGAGTCGCTTCAAGGCAGAGGAATGCAGCTTCAAAACCATCTTCGGCACCTTTCAGGGCCACAGGATCTACGCCGGCCGCAAAGTTGCCGAGAAGATCGAAATCCAAACCCGTCACCAGGCCGAGCTCTACAATGTCGATGTCCGGCAGGACCAGCGCTATCTGGCTGAGCACAATCTCTTCCCCTGTGGTGATCGAGATGATTCCCGGTTCTCGCCCGACTTTGCGGTCCCCCTTACCAGCTTGGAGCTGCAGCTGGCCGGTGATCCTTCCCTGCCAGGGGATATCAGCATCAACCGCATCGAGATCCAGGATGGTCACATACGAAGGCTGGAAGGATCGGAGAGACAGGTGCTTTCCGACCTCTTGGATCTCATCAAGGCCCACGATCCCGACCTGATCCTATTTCCCCATGCCGACACCTGGATCCCCATCATAATCCACAAGGCCGCAAGATACAACCTGGAGTCAACCATCAGCCGCAGCGGCTTCTTCAAGCCGATGGCCTCCAAATCCTACTGGAGCTATGGAAAAGTCAACCACAAAGAGGGCGCCCTCATCCCCGAGGGCCGGATACTCATAGACACTGCCAGGAGCTTCGTCTATGCCGAGAGCGGCCTGATGGGCGTCCTCATGGCCTCCCGGCTCTCCGGCCTCTCCCCCAATCTCACGGCCCGCTTCACGCCCGGCACGCTCATCTCCAGCTACGAGGTCTTCGAGGCGCTGCGCCGGGGCATAGCAGTGCCCTTTCGCAAGAGAGATGCAGAAGGCCTCCGGAACATCTCCGAGCTTAGGGCCTGCGACAAAGGCGGCATGATCTTCCAGCCCGAGCCGGGCGTGTACGAGCGGGTCCACCAGATCGACTTCACATCCCTCTATCCATCGATCATCGTGAAGTACAACCTCTCACCCGAGACCGTTCGAGATCCCGAGCTAAAGGGCTTTTTGAGCACCGTGCTCTCTTCGCTGCTCAATTTGCGCATCGAGACCAAGAGACGAAAGAAGATCAACCCGGACTTTGCCGGCATAGACTCTGTCCTTAAGTGGATGCTGGTAACCTGTTTCGGCTACACCGGCTACCGCAATGCCAAGTTCGGCCAGATCCAGGTTCATGAGCGTATCACAGGCATCTCCCGGGAGCTGCTCATGCAGATCAAGGAGCTGGCTGAGAGCATGGACTTCCAGGTCCTGCACGGCATCGTGGACTGTTTATGGGTTATCGGTGAGCCCATAGCGAGCTTCAAGGAAGCTGTGGAGAGAGAGACCGGCATCCTGACGGAGGTGGATTCATACGACTGGATCGCCTTCTTGCCCATGGCAGACGGCTCTGGAGCCTACAACCGCTACTTTGGGCGGCTGAACACGGGCAAGATGAAGATCCGGGGAGTGATGGCCCGCAAAGGAGACACGCCAAAATACGTGCTGCGGATGCAAAAAGAGCTGTTCGAGATTCTGGCCGGGGCGAGGAACCGAGATGATCTGAAGTGGATAGAGCCCAAGGCCCGGGAGGTGCACAGGCGGTACTTGGAGGAACTTGCAGAGGCAGACGTCCGGGAGCTGGCCATTCATCGCAGGGTTAGCAGGCTGAGCTACTCACGCAGGTGTGCCGAGGCTTCGGCGGTAGAGGCTCACCAGAAGCAGGGCATTTTCCTGGCGCCGGGGATGGAGATAGGCTATGTGGTGAAGGATGCCAAAAGGTGGGAGGTGGAGCCGGAGAGGACGGCGTCGAAGTTCGATGCCGGCTATTACGGGAAACTTCTGGAGAAGGCGTGGGAGGAGGCAGCGTACGTGTTTAGATAGTGATCCTATCAGGATGTATTTATCTCGGTAGGGATGAGTGCGGGTCGCCCCAGGAAAACAGAGACAAATTGGTTGGATTGCAGGTCGGCAAGCTATAGTGCAAGAAGATCTACAGCGTGAGTCGCAGAAAATGGAGGAGAGAAAGAATATGAGTGATGAAGCGGTCAAGTCAAGCATTTGCCCCGGTATGGGTGTGTGCCATTTGGAAACGGGTGTGCAGGCAATCATCCCCATGCAGATAGAGCCCGAAAAGATTGTGGAGGCACTGGAAGACATTCTAAACGCCATTAAAAACAATATCGCAGAGGGCATTGGCTGTTATCAAATAGCATGCATGATGTCTAACGACGTTGGCGCGATGTTGGTCGTGAGCACTGATACTGATGACGGTATGCCCGAAGCTCTTGACGCACTGCATGTTGCGGCAAAGGCATTTGCCGAGGGAGCGGGCAATGCAAAAGCTAAATGGGAAATGCAGAATAAGGATGTTACCTAGGCTCGCAAGATAATCTCGCAAACTATTTTTTATGCCGAAATATCGTGAACATAATAGCATCATAATTTAAGATTGCACGATTAGCGGTAATACCGCAAAGTATATAGTCGCCATAGTTTATATCGTCATCTGCCGTAGATCGGGGAGGGGGCGGCATTCAGTGACTGTGATGAAGAGACTCATAGGAGATGTTATATGATTTATTCGAGAAAAGCAGTATTTGCAGCCCTTTTGATTGCCTTGATCGCACCTGTTCTTGCAGAATCGCCGTCGGAAGCTATAAAACCTAATCGTGATGCTAACAGCGGATCTATTAACAGAACCATAATAAATCCAATGGATCCGGCATACATTTGGGGAAATCCGCTTGCTATCGATCTAACCAGCTTGAATCCGGAAATATTTGAGAACAATGCATTTAAAAAGAATCCGGGAGGCTTGATGTCGGATATGTTCACGGCCAGCATCATTAACTTCCGGAACGCTGACCCTAAGGCCGGTGTCAGCAATGCCACCAGGAGGGCGGCAAAGGTGGGACTGGCTCACTGGCCCTGAAATAGCGAATATGATTCATGCTGCTGTCGAACTGGAAAGACGAATTTGTCTCCCTCTTGCTCATAACCGTCTTTCCAGTTCTTCTACAATTTAACCCTGCGGTCTGATAACAGCTCTTCAATGCGCCAAGTTGACGCTCTCAACATGATGCAGATGAAAAGCTAATTAATCCCTTTGCATATTACCTATCGTGAAATCCTCTGAGCCCCTGGTCTTTACCTTATCTCGGATTGAGAACCTCATGCATCAGGTGAGCTTTGATCCGGTGAAGATGAAAGGAAAAATCATCACCAACACATCTTTGGTTGAAAAGCAACTCCTAAATGATACGCTAGCTGTCTTTTACGATATCATTCAGAGCGGCCTTTCCGTCTCGCCTTTGATTATGTTGGGAGAAGAGAAAGGTCTGATAAAGATTAAGACCGCTTGCAGCCTGACCATTAGCGGCGTTTTACTCAAGTCCGGCATACCCGTGCGTCCCAAAGGGGGCGGCCTGATAGAAGTGATAGAGCGCGAGCCGACCAGATTCACAGACATGCTCATGTACTGGGCCACAACGATCGATCCCATAGATGTTCTCACCTCCCAGGAGCTGACGGATATTACGGGAATGATGAGCACGGGAAATGGGCGCATCCTGGGAAATCTCCAGGAGGCTCCCATGCTGGCCAGGGAGAGAATCGAGGAAGTGCTCGACCTTCTAACTGCGGCGGAGTTTACCGGAGTCCTGGAGCTGGGCGAGCCGAATATGAATGTGCTGGGCGTCTCTGTGGAGAGGGATCACGTGGGAATAGCTCTTGTGGGCGGCACAAATCTGGTAGCCGCCGCGCAGGAATACGGCATCAACGTCAGGCATGAGTCGATCAGCGACCTGACCGATGTCGCCGGGATGAAGCATATTGAAGAGCTGATTTGACTGAACTAAATTTGAGGTGATTCCAGCATTTTGTATCCAAGCCACCCCGACGTTGAGGGTGCTCGGGCTCTACAGCTACGACATGAAATCCTGTCGACAGCAAACATAGCAAATTTAGAATTTCTCCTCATGCGGTAACAATTCTCATCTCTTGATAGTTTTTATCCTCTCAAATATCTGCTTCATGGTATCCGCATTGCTCTGTGTAAAACTGAATGGCGATTTTGTGAAGGGCTGGAAATAGATGGGAACATCATCCAGGCGGTAGAAGGTTCCATCACACTCCATGGCATCGATTACGCCCGGCAAGACCACATCGGCTATCATAGTAGTAGGACAGGGAGCAATATCGATACATGCCACCGGAATCTCGGCCAAATATTTCGCACAGGCCGCAGGAAAATGCGAGACAGGATCAGCGGAGACTATTAAAGCCGCATCCACATCTCTATCCCTGAGCAGGTCTACTGCCGTGTACTCGCCCGGGTTATAGCGCGGATATCCTCGCGAGAAATCAAGGCCGAAAGGAAAGCCATAGAGATAGGAGGCGATCTGGTTGAAGCCTGCCACATTGCAGTGGCCCCGTAGCGCCCCGATCACAAATTTGGTGTGGGAGTTCAACTCTTTAACCAGATTAAATGCAGCTTCTGCATTGCGGTGTTTGCCATAGGATGAAGCAATACCCAGGCCTACGTAAATGGACCCGAATTTGCAGTTCTTCATCAGCTCCAGCATCTCTTCCATCTGGGCGATGGAGACACCGGTTATTCTTTCAACCGAGGGGTGCGGCCTCTTGCCGTGAAGGAGCGTCAAGAGTGCCGATAAAAGTTCATAGTCGGTGTTGGGTTGAAGCTGGATATGCAGATCGGAATTTTCGGCAGTTATGCTTCTTCTCGGATCGACTGTGATGATGGTGCGATCGAACCTGCCCCGCCGCGTCCAATAGCCCCGCGGGTAGACGGCATAGCGGGACATGTGCCTGGGCATGGACTCCAGAGGATTGGAACCCCAGTAGACGGCCAGGTCGGATCGTGACTTGCTCTGTCCGGCGGTAGCCCCCACGCGCCCCGCTTCCTGGATGCCCATGGCGGTAGGTCCGTGGCAGACGGTGGAGTTGGAATCAACCACCGCGCCCAGGAACTCACCCAAATGAAGCCCCACCTCCATAGCCTCGCAGGAGGTCTCGCTGCCCATAAAGAGCAGAGGTCGCTTGGCTGCGACCAGAATCTCGGCCGTCCTATCAAGGGCCTCCTCCCACTGAACTGGCCGAACTATTTTTCTTTCCCGGAGGAGAGGTTGACGGATTCTGTGACTGCTGACGATCTCCTGAAACTTGGCATTGCCCATTTTGCAAGCATTCTTTACCGTGATGCCGTCGCCGGATAGCTTCACCTGAATATCGTCACAGGATGCCCCACAAACCGGGCAGACGATGTTCTTTGATGTCTCTGTTACCTCTGATATTTCTGACGCCATCGTTATCCTCACCTGCCCCTTGCATAGAGCTTAGTGGTCAGATCTCTCGCATCCAATACATCATCCAGCGTAGGCTGCACCAGCACGGGTGAGCCTTTATAGAGGGGCGAGCCGGTGGAAAATGTCTCCGGGTCCACCACCACATTGGCCCAAATCGCCCGGGGCATGAAGATCTGACCTGGCTCTACAGAGTTTGCACTGTATGCGTAAACTGCCACGGCGTGCCGGCCGTCCATGGTGGATATCAGTACCCTTTGCGGCGTTCCCATGGCCTGAAAGTCCAGGGGATTCATCTCGCAAACGGCGCATTCCTGGGTGTACTCTTCGGTGAACTTGCTTCCCCCTTTGGCCAGCCTGCCTTCTTCAATGGTGCTTCCGGTATTGAGCAGAAATTCTATCATATCATCTGCCACTCCTGAAAAATCGGCGAAATTAAGCATTGCCTGCATCCCCCCTAGCCCTCCTGGCAATAGAGAGTGCCTTTGGGATTCTTGCTAAGAGCATAGTCGCCGGCAAACCTGACATACCATCCCTCTAGCTGCACGTCTCCCAGTTTTGGATTTTCCTCCCGGCATGTCTTTACAAAACCGGGGGATGGTTGCGTTATAGCTTTGCAGACGGCAATAGTTCCTCCATTCATCTCCGCTCCCGCGCCGCGCACAGCCGAACCTTTCACCAGGATGAGCCCCCCGCTCTGCCGAATGCCGCAGAAATTCTCCACATTGCCGGCTACTATTATCCGGCCGCCGACCATTCCTCCGCCCAATTGGCTTTTGGCGTTGCCGTCGATCTGGATCTCGCCGCCGGTCATACCACGCCAGCTTCCCCGGTAGGCAGAGCCAACATGATCCGCTGCATTGCCCAGAATATGAATCAGTCCGCCTTTCATCTCCATGCCCGCCCAGGACCCGGCATCGCCCCGCAGTAAGATACTGCCTCCCGCCATCTCTGCGCCCAGGTGCATACCTGCCGAGCCGTGGATCTTTATACTGCCAGCCTTCATGCTCTGGCCGATGCGTTTGACCCGGGAGACATCCCCTTCGATGATGATGCTTGTCTCTTCAGCCTTATCCTCCTCAGGCAGCGTTCCCCGGCTCACATTCACCTCGAAGAACTCGGCTAAAGGAAGCTGCATAGCTCCCTGCCAGACAACCAGCTCCTCAATCTCCTCTTTTTTCTTTCCGGCAAATAAATCGGGCCGGATGACTTCGGCCTCGATCATGATTCCTATGCTGCCCTTGCATCTCAGAAGAATCTCTGCCATATTTTACCCCCTCACCAGGGCGTGTGCCTGTGTGGCGTTCACCGGGATGGCTACCGGATTTTTCAGATACTTATCCGGCACAGGATAGTTGGCAAAGCCTACTGTGTAGTACTTGAACCAGTCCTTGACATCGGACTGCATCTCTTTTTCCAGAGCTTCATCAACATAAGGCCGGCAGTAATATCTCCTGCCCTCCGGCACAGCCACGATCTCACCCTGCCGGGCCACGATCCGGCCGTCCTTGATAGTGTATTCGGGCCGGGCCAGCTTTGCCGTCAATGTTGCCGTCTCGTTCGAGTTCAGCTTGTCCGGATTGATGTCATAAACAGTCACATCCCCGTCTGCTCCCAGTCCCAGATGGCCCTTCCTGTAGGCCATGCCGATGGTGCGGGCAGGGTTGGCCCTGGTCAATATGGCAATTTCGTGGAGGCTCATCTCCCGGTCCACGCCGCCAAGGCTTGATTTATCGTAAGCCCACTTGTGGCATTCCCTGGCCGTATCGTCCCTGGCTTTCCGGGACATGAGCCAGGTTATCAATTGTGGATATTGAGTGAATACACCACCATTGGGGTGGTCAGTGGTCATAATGGTCTTCCAGGGGTCGTTGATGAGCAGTAACAGCTCCAGGCCCATTGCCCATTGGATGCTGCTTATGGGGCTGCTTTTCAGGTAAACAAATGGTATCACCCCGGAACCGCACTCCATTTCCACATCGGTATTGGACCACTTCTGACCGGATAGCATGTAAAGGTCGTGAATGGCCGGGCCGTCGCCTGTCATGGCGGTGGCCGGGCCGAATGGAACGGCGCCGTTGTCGATTACGACATGTTCGGACTTATTTACGTAATCCACTAAGCCGGCCACTCCTGATTGAAAATCTCTCCAGGAAGTGCCTCCGAAGGCGCTAAACTGAGCATGGGCCAGGTAGACGGACTGTTTTCGACGGGAGTTCATCTTTGTCTCTGCCCATCCGACCTCTGTCTTTTGGCTGGGCTTGACGTCTGAAGGGATCATTAATGAGTCCCTGGTAATCTCCCAATTTCCTGGATGGCCCAGGTTATTGGCATGCAGATGCAAAGACATGGGCAAGCCCAGCAATTCATTTATCTCTGCCAGGCCATGAATTACCTCTCGAGAAGTGATATCGAAATGAATGTTGGGCTCGTCCAGGCCGTGAACATTTTTGGCCCAGCCCCAATTTTCCACACCGGCCGGATTGACGCATTTGATGCCGTAGGCCTTGTGGGTCCTCATCATCCAGGCGACGTATGCTGCTGCTTTTTCTACATCTCCCTCTTTCAGGTAGCGCATGACAAACCAGTTGTTGCCCAAGACCAGGTAAGCGCCCATATCCAGAATGGGCGTGGAGCACATCTCCTCATGGGTGTGGCGGGCTTCGAGAGGCGGCATGGCTGCCTCAAAGACGGTGGTGTAGCCCATGGCGGCATAATCGTAGCCCTGCTTGTAAACGGAAGGGACGGTATAACCGCTACCCGAGTGGGTTAAGGCCGTCTTCCTTCGCACGGATTTGTAGTGATCTTCGGGACGCATGAGCCGGCCGGCATTGACCTTGGCTCCGGCCACGTGCGAATGGGAATCAACGCCTCCGGGCATGACTGTCTTTTCCGTGGCATCTATGATAGTGGCATCCCTCTGCTGAGCGCTGCTGAGGCTGGAGACCACCTTTCCGTCCTTTATGAAAATATCCGAAACTTCGCCGTTTATTCCATTAAGCGGGTCGAATACGTAGCCGTTTCTGATAATTGTAGTATTAGCACTAATAGTAACAGCAGCCATTCTAAGCCACCTCCCGTCTCTCCAACCATATGGCCTGCACCGGGCAGATCATGCTGCAAGTGGCACAGGAGCCGCAGACCTGCTGATTCACTACCCCGACAGTGCCGTTTAAGACTTCCAGCAGGGGTTTTTCATCCAGTTCATTGAGGTGGCCAGCGGCCAGATAGGGATCAAAGAGGGCATTGACCGGACAGGCGATGACGCAGTTTCCACAGCCAAGACAGGCATCCTCGTCTGTCTTGAGAATTGATGTCAATGCGGGCCTGGGCGCGGGAGCACTCAGTTTCTTCTCCAGAGCCTTCTTTCCCTTCAAATCCGGGATTACGGCGCTCTTCAAAACGGAGATGGCTCTAACCGGGCAGGCCTCTTGGCATGCTCCACAGTAAATGCAGGCATCCTTTCGGTGGGTCACCTTCTCCACGATCTCTCCGGCCTTGCCTTCTTTATTGAAGAGGGCATTGGCAGGACAGGTGTGAACGCAGGTCCGGCAGGCCTGACAGACGTTGTCGTCCCGCAAGAACTGGCCGACAAAAGGCTTTTGGAAGGTTATGGCTCCTACAGGACAGATCTGAGCGCACCAGCCGCAGTGCACACACCTGTCAAGATCGATGATGGTCTTGCCTTCCATCTTGAGGCTGCCGTCTTCCGACATGTGCCGGTCCTTTATTTCAATACAGGACTGGGGGCAGACGTCGACGCATAGGCCGCAGTTCACGCATTTATCGTTTACAGTCGTAGCCTGCACTGCCACACTGAGATAGGATCCGTCCTTCTCGGCCTTGCCCGCTGTGCGAAGCTCCAGAGCCCCGGTGGGGCAGACGCGGGCGCACAGAGCGCATAAGACGCACTCTCCGCTCCGTTTCTTTTCGATGAAATCTTTATCAATCAGACAGCGGGCCACAGCGCCCACGGAGCCGATGACCAGTTCCCCATGGGGGCAGATCTGGACGCATGATCCACAGCCGATGCACTTCTCCGGCAGATAGACATGCTGCCTATCATCTCGGGATTCCAGCAATACCTCTCTCATCCGATACCCTGCCTGAGAGCAATGTTTTGTAGCGGATGAGATAAAGAGGTTTTGCATGAACACTTATGGATTGGAGATTAGTTAGCACTTGTGATTACTTCGTATCGGACTATTCTCCTCCTTAAATCGTTTCTTGGGGGCCATAGTATTTATGGTCAGAATCTTAAATTCCTATAAAAGTTTCGTATAATTTTGTAATGATTGTAGTTTAGATTATTAGATATGCAAACCGTATTAGCCTCCCTTCCTCGCCGCATCATATTTGGACTAATTTGGCGATGGGCCACAGCCGCCGTCTGCCAGGCTGGCCAGCATGCGCGCAGGCTCGCGCTCGGGGGCATGGGGCCGGTCTGGCATGTCGCCTTTTGAGACAATTTGTCTCCTAGTTAACTTTTAATAGCATGCTGTACATAAATTAAAGAGAGTCAAATAATAATTACCAGGGGGTTATTCATGTCAGTAGAGGTCTCTGTAAACTCGGCCAAAAAGAATCTCGAAGATATTCTAGCGAAGCTATCTCCCGGTGAGACAGCTACTCTGATCGGCCCAGAGGGGAGACCCATGGCCGTATTGGTTCCACTAAGATCTTCTGAGGATGAGGCAGCGGAAATTGACTGGGATGCAGAGTGGCAAGCCTTGGCCCATGAAATCGATTCAGCAGGAAGAGCGAGAAGAGCGCTTTGCAGATTTTTGCAGAGATGAGGAGATGAAACTGACAATTGATGCCAGCGTCTTTGTTTCTGCAGCCCGACCTTCTGAAAAACAATATCCACTGAGCTACAGGTTTCTGCATAGGGTAAAATGAGCAAAAAATATTTTGTCCTACTCTTGTGCTCGCCGAGTGCGGGGCGGCTATTGCCAGGCCGACCGGAGACGCGCCCTTATCAGGATGACTGGTCAATCTCATAAAGCGTTTTCCAGGGATGACACAGGTTCCTCTGGATCTGCCTCTTGCCCTTCGTGCATCAGAGATTGCTATTGAAATCGCCTTCGTGGTGCAGATGCCGTATATGTTGCAGTTGCTGAGGATTTCGAGACGGTTTTGGTTTCACGGCATGAAGAGATGTTGGAGAGCTGTCCGAATCAGTGCTTGCAATGAGCCCTGAAAGATGGCTGGAAAACGCCCCAAGGACTGGCGGGCGGGAATAAGATCATTTCAGGATGAGTCTCCGATCAAGCAATACTTGCGAGCTACCGGCAGCAGCGCCGGGCAGCCGCAGGGCCGCGCTTTTGCGCCGCTCGGGTCCCGGCTGCTGCTTGTGGCCGCCGTCTGTGGGCCCAGCCTGGGCGGCGATGTCGTCAGGGCGGGCAGAAGCCCGGTCGGGCCTGAGAGTTAGGTGGAGCCGGAACCGGGCGAGAGCTTAACGGCGGCGGGAATTAGCAAAAAGAGATGTTGTCGTTATGTAACCTCTTGGATCGAAGCTTTGATCTCCTTGAACGGCTTATAATAATTTATGCTTATTGAAGATCTCCGAAATAAAAAGCGAGAGGAGATTCTAAAGATCGCGGCAAAGCACGGCGCTCGTAATGTCAGGATCTTCGGCTCCGTTGCCAGAGGCGAGGCAGACTCAAAGAGCGATGTGGATATTCTGGTAGAGTTTATTCCGGGCTCAACTTTGCTCAGCCAATCAGCCATGATTCGGGAGCTTGAATCCTTCCTGAAGATTAAGGTCGATGTGGTCAGCGACCGTGGCCTGCGAGAGAGAATTCGAGAGCGAGTCTTGAGCGAGGCGGTGCCTCTTTGAGGGATGACAAGGCGCATCTTCGTGATATAAACGAGGCCATAGAAAAGATTGAGAAGTATGTTTCCATCGGCTATCAGGCCTTTGCCGAAGACGAACGAACACAAGTCTGGATAATTCATCATCTCCAGGTGATCGGTGAAGCCTCTAATCACCTATCTGATGAGCTGACAGAACAGAACCCAGACATTCCTTGGGCCGACATTGTGGGCTTAAGAAACATTCTTGTGCATCAGTATTTTGGAATTGATCTCAGGCAAGTCTGGGATACCGCAGAGCTTGATATGCCGGTTTTAAAAGCTAAGGTCAGGGATATTCTGCAAGAGATCAATGATAAATAGCGGACTTGTGTCGCATTCTAGCTAGGGTCCCGGCTGCTGCTTGTGGCCGCCGCCATCGAGCCGGGCCGTCCTGATTTGCGGTGATGTCGGCAGGGGCGGGCTGGATTGCCTGACGAGCGATCGTGCTTGGGGGGCAGGAGGCCGGATTGGCCGAGATCACGGGTTCATGCGAAGCCGCGAAGATTCGATGAGAATGGGACAAATTTTTGCCAGAGCCCTCGGGCCGCATCGGTGGAGCCTCTCGCAGGCAAAGGCCATCCGGGGCCATAGCCGCCGTCCGCCAGGCTGGCCCGCATGCACGCGCGCAGGCTCGCGCTCAGGGGCACATGTCCGATCGGGCCTGAGGCCAGGAGAGCCTGCCCTCTGGTGTTTGAAGTTTTGCGGGGCTGAATTTGAAAAGCAATGTCCTTGGTTCGCCATTACTATTAGCGGATAATTATATCCAGCAACTGCGAAACAAACCACAAAAGGGGAACGAAGGCACAAATGACGCACAAGAGATACTAGTGCTCTGTAACATTAATTGTGCAAATTAGAATAATGCCTTTGAAGTTT
>CAZWHG010000055.1:0-18531 GCA_964633785.1 uncultured Methanotrichaceae archaeon | reverse complement strand
AGAACCAATCGCCCTTCTTCTTGGCCAGCTCCAGTGGGTAGAATTTCCCCACCCAATCATCGTAAGACCAGCCGCTGCAGCCCACGAGAATCGTCATGCATATCTCTTAAATCCAGATCTTTGAAGCTGCATTCTTCTGCTTTGAAGCGACTCTCCAGGGCCTCGATCATTTCCCGGTGGGCGGGAGGATCCTTCAGATGCATATAGAACGAAGGCGGATAGGCGGCGCAGGCTTTGCTAAGGCCCCTTTCCCGGCCCCACAGCTCCACGCAGCCCTTATAGTAAGAGTCGAAAATCCACATATGTCTATTCTTCTCGCCTCCTCTCTAGCTCCTTCAACAGCTCCACCATCACCGAGAATACGGCCGCCTCTAGTGGATCATCAAGCGCATAGAAAGCCTCGCTGGAGTGCCTCTTGGCCATATCCGCCACCTCTTGCCCGTAAACCTGGTCATCCTTCTTAAGCGCCCGGCTGGCCTTCAGCCATCTGGCAGAGACGTCCTTTACGCCCATCCTCACGCTCTCGAAACTTCGTCCCATAGCTAATCGCCCAGGCAAAGAGTCGCAGGCCATAGTTTTTCCCCACGCTCCTCCGGCCAGATATTCTCCTTTTCTGGCAATCTCCTCTCTTCCTCAAGCCTACTCTGTATCATTTCTTCTACGTCTGCAGGCCGGGCGTGGAAGATCTCCGCCAGGATCTCCTTGGCGGTCTCCAATTCAATGAGCTTGGAGTTGGTCCTAATCCTGGACTCACAGAGCTTCTCCTTCCGCCTCCATGGCCATTTCATGAGTTCGATTTCCATAATAAGGAAGGCGCGCTCTTGGGATTAAATGTCGAGCCGGGCGCGGGGTGAAAGTGTCCATGAGCAGATGGGGCTTCGATGAACATGCAAAATATGAATAGAAATAAATGCAGGTTCAACGATCTCCATTTGCGAGTTAGATTATGACGATTCTCGTGGGCTGCAGCGGCTGGTCTTACGATGACTGGGTAGGTAGGTTTTACCCTATAGAGCTGGCCAAAAGGAAGGGCGATTGGTTCTCTTACTATGCCCAATTCTTCAATACCGTAGAGATCAACAGCACCTTCTACCGGCCGCCGGGCGAGCTGCAGGTCCAGTCCTGGATAAAGAAGGCCAAGGATTTGAAGGACTTTGAGTACTCCGTTAAAGTGCCCCAGCTCGTCACTCACAAGGCGCTCGTGGAGGGAGATCCAAAGAGAGCCATCTTCTGGGCTACCTCTTTCGAGAAAACCTGCGTGAAGCCCCTGGCCGAGGCAGGCCTTTTAGGCGGCGTGCTGCTACAGCTCTCCCCCTACTTCAAGAACGATAGCTCAGCGCTCACCATGCTGAACGGTGTCCTGGATGCCGTTTCTCACGAAGAGTACAACTACGCTGTCGAGTTTCGGCACGGGAGCTGGCTGGACGATCGCCGCAAGGAGATCGATCCCGCAACGCTGGAGGCTCTGAGGGAGAGAAATGTCGCCAACGTCCTGATCGATGGCCCTGGGCTTCATGTAGGCACGGAGCAGACTGCGGACGATGCCTACGTACGCTTCCATGGCCGCAACTATGACATATGGTATAAGGGCGAGAAGGAGGACGACCATAGGCTCGATAGATATGACTATCTCTACAAGAAGGTGCAACTGGAGCCCTGGGTGCCTCGCATCAAGGAGGCCGAGCTGAAGGCCGCCAAGGCGAGGCTGTACTTCAATAATCACGCTCGGTCCAAGTCAGTGAGGAACGCTTTTCTGTTGATGGATATGCTTTCGATAGAGCACAAGTCAAAAGAGATCCAGCTACAGGATCAATTCACTCTTGGAGAGTTTTAGTTTGATAGAGTTGGACTGGTGTCTCAGGAGGAGCTATTCTATCTCAGATCGTCAGAAATCTGCTTGATGCCAGGCTGGTTGCGAGCATCACCATATTGATCTCACAGTGCTCGATCCAGGTTTTAGCTTCCCTGTTCTTGGCATCCATCCAGAACTGTTCGATCACTTTTCCAAGTTGCACGTACCCCATGAGGTCTTCAATCCGTCGCTGCAAGGAACACTTCTGGCTGAATATGTCCGGATTCTCCTCAATCCCTTTCAGCAAGTTTTCGACTGCCGATAGCCCGATAGATAGCCCTAGTTCACGGAAGGCTAGACGGTACTCGGCTGGATACTCCAGTGAGCCACCTTTCGCAAAGGCCTCCATTCCAAGCAAGGATGAATCCACTACAGTTTCCAGCAGGCTTGAGTTCTTTAATTCACCCATTATAATCAATTGTGCAATTCTGGAGGCATCGAAGAGAAGACCCCCAATGCCGAGTGGATCATCGGTGGCCAAGCGAATGCTCTGACAAATTTTAGCCATGTCGGAAATCTCAAGTTTCAGGTCGAATGGCAATGATTCCTCGAAAAATCTTGGTGCTGTTGCCTGGAGCTCGCTGTAGGTGACGAAGCCGTCAAGTGGATCATGCTGTCCCATTGATGGAACCAGTGGATAGGTGAGATCTATGCTCATCTTCCAGTACATTCTCTTCCTTCCGGCGAATGGTGGTGCGTAAGTAAACCTAGCATGGGCAGCTTTTGCTAGTTCTATAGCCCATCTGGTATAGCAGGGATCTCCAGTGACCTGGCTCACACAGTTAAGCGCATGCATCCACTTCGTCAGGTAATGGTAGTACTGCCCATCCTGATCCCATTCCTGACGCTCATTGGGTGGATGATTGGGCTTGCGTTCGTTTAACTGCTTTCCAATCCGAAGGCCCCCTCTTGTCGGGTGCCGCTCACCCTCCTGCTCTTCAAGGCCACTGATCCAGCCACGTCTCGGGTCGTCATCTCGGTGCCGTCCGAGGGTGTGATGTACCTGGTCGACGAGGCGCAAGCTTAGATCCCGATAGGTTTCGTCATTGGTTCGATTAAAGAGTTCGAGGTAGTTGCACACTGCGAATGCATCCGTCCATAGATAGCGTCGGGGATTAATATCTTCTGATGTAAGCCCTGTCAGACGGGCAAAGTTCAGCATGATTTCCTGAACAAGCACGTTGGTCGTGTTTTTGCTCATTCTTCAACTCTCCTCAATTACATTATTATAAAAATATCTTTCTTTAATTTATTTAAGATATTTTTAGAGATAAATCGGAACTTCCCACTTATCCTGCTTGTCCTTTGGAATATTCTTCTTTGACCAGGCAGGATAGATGAGAATATTGCCATGCTCATCTTCTTCTTGGATGGTCTGCTCTTTTTCGTCATCGCTCATTGAATGTGCCCCGAGGATTAGTATAACTCATCTATGCTAGCATTCTTCTAGGATCTCGAATATTATGGATATGTAATAGAGTTTAAGGAATTTAAGCATAGCTCTAATGTAGAAATTGGTTTGCCAGCCAGAATGCTGTGTAGCTTTGGCTTATGCATCAACAACCTCATATCAAGCTGCGTCCTACAAATCCCCGTCTGGATCTCACGGAATGTGCGGCTCATAATATGCAGCTCAGAAAACCCTTGCAGGCCTATAGGGGAATTCAGTGGTACAAGCAGGACAGACGGGACATACTAACAAGTTTTGTACCATAAGAGATGGGACAGAAATAA
Organism: uncultured Methanotrichaceae archaeon; assembly: GCA_964633785.1. Classification (GTDB taxonomy): domain Archaea; phylum Halobacteriota; class Methanosarcinia; order Methanotrichales; family Methanotrichaceae; genus Methanothrix. The sequence goes on along the minus strand of CAZWHG010000055.1, from coordinate 14,945 downwards.
TAAGGTGGGACAATCGAGACAGGGACAGAGAACGGGTCGATAATCAGTTTGCCCGGATTTAGCACTTGGCGGAAATCTGGTCACGATAGGGTTCAGGCGCTTGCTTTCAGATTCAGCTCTTTCAATAAATAAACCCCTCCACGTGGCTTCACGCTCAATTTCCAGATCTTGAGTTAGCATGATTACTTTTTCGTTCGTCTTCATCAAAGTAGGGCATTTTTGCCAACGCATATGGATTCGTTAGAGCATATGATCGGGCTCTCCCAATACTTAAGAACGAACTTGGTTAAAATTTGCCCTTTTCTTGCAGGTCGGTAAGATGCCCAATCCATCGAGTTATATGAAAAGCAGCTAATGTCTTCTGTAGGGGCCTCAGAGCCTCTAGAACGGTCTCTAGCAGACCAAGGGCCCAACAAAGTATGCCTGGAGGGTAGCTTCATTGAAGTAGCTCACTACACGGACCCTGAAGTTGAGCTGATATGAGTATGCCGGCAGATCAAGAAGCGGATCGTCCAATGAGGCCAATTACATGTTGCGTGCACGTTGGCGCGCTATCCGTCTTGGCTCGTGCAAGGGGCAATTGGACTTCGGAATGCGCCGGAGGTTTTATTCGAGTAGAACTCAGATTGAATGACATCCTTGGCCCTTGATGCTTTGGACTATTGCCCCAGAACAAGAAGGCTTGAGATGAGGCATTCGGAGTATCCCGAATTATTCAAAATGAAGCCAGCTCCCTTGCGACCCTGAGATTACCCTGATCATCTCTCCTAAAATCGATCGGTGTCTCCAGGATCATTGGCAAGGATTTGATAGTCTCGTTCCCGAGGATGGATCTGAAACCAATCTCACCTATTTTTCCCAGACCAATATGCTCATGCCGGTCCAGGGCCGAGCCCAAGTCGCCTTTGGAGTCATTGAGGTGAATTAGCTTCAATCTCCTAAGGCCAATCAAGGTGTCAAATTCTTCCAATGTGCTTCCGATACCTTCCGGTGTCCTCAGCTCATATCCGGCCCCGAAAAGATGGCAGGTGTCCAGGCAGACTCCGACGCGCTTGGAATCCAATGCATCAATTATGGCAGCTATGTCGCCAAGAGACCCACCCATGCTATTCTTGGTTCCGGCAGTATTCTCCAGCAGGAGGATCACCTCATTATCAGTCTCTGAAAATGCAGACGATATCGCATCTATGAGCCTCTTCAGACCCTCCTCTTGACCAGAGCCTCGGTGACTTCCCAGGTGGGTAACGAGAAAGGGTATTTGGAGCTGGCCGCATCTGTAAAGCTCTGATCTCAGGGTCGAAACTGATTGCGTGTAGATGTCTGCATCTGGTGAAGCTAGATTGGGAAGGTAAGGCATATGATCGAAGACAGGTCCCATGCCAGATTGCTTTAGCCTGGCAGTGAAACTATTTGCCTCTTCCTCGGATAGATCCTTGAACCTCCAGCCCCTGGGGCTATGTGAGAATATTTGGAAGACATCACATCCTTTTTCAGCCGCTCGATCCACGGCATTGGCAATACCGCCAGAAATAGAGACATGAACGCCGACTCGAACCATGCCTCGAAGAATGCTGAATGAACTTATTAAGCTGACCTATCATGAGGAGTATTGAAGAAAGCCCACATGGCTGGACACGAAAATGTATTCGGTTTAGAGCTAGATTAAATTAGAGCACATCTATAAGAGGGATCAGTGTAATGTAATTGAAGGCAAAAAATGGGATTATGGTGAAAATATGGCCAGAGTTTTGATCGTGTATCACACATTGTCAGGAAACACCGAAAAGATGGCGAAGGCTTTCGAGGAGGGGGCGAAGAGTGTCCAAGGCACCGAAGCTGTCATCAAGAAAGCATTCGACGCGACGCTGGAAGACCTTCTCGGGTGCGATGCAATAGCTTTCGGGTCTGCAGATTATTTTAGCTATATATCGGGAGCACTCAAGGATTTCTTTGACCGAACTTACTATCCTTCCCAGGGTAAGGTGACAGGAAAACCGTACGCTGCATTCGCTACTGGTGGGAGAGGAGGAGATAAGGCTCTTGAGGTGCTTGATCGCATATGCGGCTCATTCAAATTTAAGAAAGCCGTCGAAAGCGTGGCTGTTGCGGGGGCACCATCACATGAGGTCTTGGCAAAGTGCAACGAGGCCGGAAAGAAACTGGCGAATGCCATAGCCAAATGACTGCATAAGTATGGGTTACATTAGGCCATGGTCATGTCGTCGACCCTGCTATCCCTTGGCTCAGGGCTTGGGCCAGGCACTCCACCATCTCTTCGGCATCCTCGTAGAGCAACGGGTCATGCTCTACGATCAGGAAACTGTGGTGTTTCTCCTCCGGGATGGTCATGAGCTGGAAGACTGTGAAGGCGTGGCGCACTTCCAGTTCCTTTAAGTTGCGGTTCAATCGGCTGAGGATGCGGGAGTAGTTGCCGCTGATGAAAAGGACCTTGTAGCGCTGCAATTCCAGGTGGCTGTTGAGGGCGCCGGTCAGCATCTCCACGGGGCGATGAGGACGCTGAATGTCTCGGGGAGCGGGGAGACGGTAGGATAGAAAAAGTAGGTGGCCCCAAGAAATTATTTGCAGTGGCCTGGAAGCGGAGCGTCAAACATTTCCGCCATTGAACTCATAAACTTATCACCTAACGAACATGTTCGTCGCCTCAACCTGATAATGGCTAATCAATGGCCAAAGAGCTCAACGTCTCGTCCGATGGTAGGAAGGTTTTAAGCATGGCATTGGAAAAAAGCAAAGTGAAGAAAGTCCTGAGCTACCGATGGGCGGTGTTCGGGATCCTGGCCTTTGCTTACTTCTTTGTATACTTCCACAGGGTGTCCTCGGCGGTCGTGTCTACCGACCTGCAGATCACCTTCGGAGTGAGCACGGCCGCCTCCATCGCACTTTTGAGCTCTGTGTATTTCTACGCCTACACAGTCATGCAGTTGCCGTCTGGATTATTAACCGACAACTGGGGACCACGCAAAACGGTCAGTCTCTTCACGCTTATAGCCGCGGCCGGCGCGATCCTCACCGGGATCGCATCTACTTTCGAGACGGTCATCGCAGGACGGTTGTTGATCGGCATAGGCGTGGCCATGGTTTACATCCCCACCATGAAGATCCTGGCCGCCTGGTACCGCAAGAATGAGTTTGCTTCTCTTTCCGGTATCCTGCTGGCGATGGGCAACATCGGAGCCCTGAGTGCCGCTGGCCCTTTGGCCTTGCTGTCCGACGCCCTGGGCTGGCAGCAGGTCTTCATCATACTAGGCATGGTCACGCTCGTCCTGGCGGCTTTAGTCTGGATGATCACCCGGGACCGGCCCTCGGACATGAACCTTCCCAGTATCCAGGAGATCGAGGCCATGGAGTCGGGCGAGTTGGCCCCGGAGGTCAAGACGACGGAAAAGATTCCCATGAGTAGGGCGCTCAAGATGACCTTCGGGGCAGGCATGAAGTTCTGGCCCCTGGCCATATGGTTCTTCTTCATGTACGGCAGCATGATGGTCTATCAAGGACTGTGGGCGGGACCGTTTTTCCATGACATCCTGGGATGGGATAGGCCCACCTACGGGCTGGTGCTAACCTTCATTGGGATGGGCATGATCCTGGGCTGCCCTACTGCCGGATACATCTCCGACAAGATTCTAAAGTCCCGCAAGAAGGTACTCATAATAGGAACCGTGGTGTATACGATCATCTGGGCGATAATATGGATGACCGCCGGGCATATCACCAGTACTGAGACCTATATGACGATAAACTTCGCCTTCGGCTTCTTCGGCGGGTTCTTCGTGGTGAGCTATGCTCAGATCAAGGAGCTGTTCCCCATAAGCATTGTGGGGACGAGCACCGCGGCTCTCAACATATTTCCCTTCGCAGGCGGGGCCATACTGCAGCAGGTCTCCGGCCTGATGCTGGCCACCAGGTCCCTGGAATCCTACCAGGACTTATGGCTGCTCATGCTGATATGCATGATTATCGCTACGGTGGCGGCCTTGCTGTCCAAAGAGAAGAAACCAGGCAAAGGATAATGGCTATTAGATTTTGTCATCTAGGTAGATAAGCATTATGCGAGTAATTCTCCATGTAGATTTGGATGCCTTCTTCCCATCGGTAGAAGTTCGGAAGCACCCAGAATTGAAGGGCAAGCCGGTAATTGTTGGAGCTGATCCAAAAGAAGGTAAAGGCCGAGGCGTCGTTAGCAGTGCCTCCTATGAAGCCCGGAAGTTCGGCATAAGATCAGCCATGCCCATATCCAGAGCCTGGAAGCTGTGCCCGGAAGGCGTTTATCTTAGACCTCATTTCGACCTCTATATCCCGGCATCCAATAGCATAATGAAAATTCTCAAGAGTCATGCCGATAAATTTGAGCAGGGCGGAATAGATGAGGCATACCTCGACATATCGAGTCGGGTAAAGGACTTCGACGATGCAAGGGAATTTGCCAGGAAATTGATGGAAGAGGTCCTGGATAAGGAGAAATTGACGTGCTCCATTGGTGTCGCGCCCAATAAAATGCTTGCCAAGATCGGTTCAGATTACAAGAAACCTTACGGGCTGACCGTAATTAGAGAAGAGGATGCGAAGGAGTTCCTTTCACCCTTAAAAGTCAGGAAGATACCGGGCGTGGGACCCAAGACCGAGAGAAGGCTAAAAGACCTCAAAATCGAGACTATAGGCGATCTGGCCGCCATAAATCCTGAGCAATTAACTCGACTCTTTGGCGTTTGGGGTAGCAGGCTTCATGAATACGCCAATGGCATCGATTACAGTGAGGTCATAGAAGGATATGAGACAAAATCGATCGGAAGGGAAGTGACCTTCGAGAAGGATGTAGACGATGGAGGCCAAATTCTTGGGATCCTGGATGAATTGGCGGAGGAGATACACAAAGAACTGATCGAGAATGGATTTCGATTTAAAACCATCACCATTAAAATCAGGTACGAGCATTTCGAGACCTATACTCGCGCCAAGTCTCTGTCTTTTCCGACGAATGACCTGGATATTCTCAGGAATAATGCCAAGAGATTGATTGATGCCTTCTTGAGGGGCAATAAGAAGATCAGATTGATAGGGCTAAGAGTATCTACTCTGATATATAAAAACTAGAGCCAATAGATCATGAAGCTTACCTTTGATAAAGGCACAATTCAGATTCAAGGAGATGTCCGGGTCCCGAATTCCACCTGGGATGAGCGCTCCAAAACCTACAGAGCCTTGGCCCTGTATTACAGGGATATCATCGATTTCTTGAAGGCATCTGGCTTTGAATTCAGAGATGACGTTCTCAATCTCCTGCCCTGTCCCGAACTGCAAAGCATGGTTGTATTGAGGGATTATCAGAACCAGGCCCTGGATGCTTGGATAGCTAACGGCAATCGTGGCATAATCGTTCTTCCCACAGGAAGCGGCAAAACACTCGTCGGAATAAAATCCATATCCTTGCTGAACACCCCGACAATAGTAATCGCTCCCACCCTCGATCTGGTGGATCAGTGGCGCACCAGGCTGAAGAAAGAGTTCAAGACAGAGGTCGGGGTATTGGGTGGAGGTGAATGGGACATAAGAGCCTTAACAGTATCCACCTATGATTCCGCATACATTCATGCCGATAAGCTCGGGAATAAGTTTGGTTTGATAATCTTTGATGAGGTCCACCATCTCCCTGCCGCTGGATACAGAAACATAGCTGAGATGTTCGCCTCTCCCTATAGGATGGGCTTGACTGCTACTCTTGAGAGAGAAGATGGCTTACATGCGGAGCTCAACCGGCTCGTGGGTGGGAAGGTCTTTGAAAAGAAGGTAAAAGAGCTTACGGGAACCCATCTATCACCATTCCGGGTTGAGAAGATCACAGTTGGGCTGACCGAAGAAGAGAAAAAGGAATATGAGATAAGCCAAAAAATCTTCTCAGACTATCTCGCCAAAATCAAACTCACCATCCGAAGCCCAGCCGACTTTCAGAAGCTGGTTATGAGGAGTGGCAGAGATCCGGGAGCCAGAAGGGCACTCCTTGCCAGGAATAAGGCCAGGGACGTAGCCTACAACAGCGTATCGAAGACACTGAAACTCGCCGAGATCCTGAAAAAGCATAAGGAGAGTAAGATATTCATCTTCACCGAGCATAATAAGCTGGTCCACCGAATCTCAAGGCAATTCCTGATACCCTCGATTACCTATCGAACCACAACCAGAGAAAGAAGCGATACTCTGGATAGGTTCCGCTCCGGTGTTTACAGAGCAGTTGTCACCTCCAAGGTCCTGGATGAAGGCATAGATGTTCCAGATGCTGATGTGGGCATTATTCTGAGCGGAACAGGAAGCGAGAGAGCCTTTATCCAGAGGCTGGGCAGGATTCTTCGCAAGAAAGAAGGAAAGGAAGCAGTGCTATACGAGATCGTATCCGCTGAAACAAGTGAGGTCAACACTGCAAGGAGAAGAAAAAGACCATTGAAGCAATAGGATAAAAAAGAATGCTTACCAACGACCTACTTGTTACGAAGATTTCTAAGGGAAAGATAGAGCCTGTCTATGCTCTTCTGGATCAGGATACCCTGGAGATTGCCCGCTCGGTTATTGCAGCTTTTCAGGAGCATGTGGGCAGGGCATACGATGAGCTTATCGAGGAGCTGGAGGGCATCGAAGAGATCAACTACCGCTTGATCAGGGGACTGGCCCAGATCCTTGAGAGGAGATGCGTAATAGATACTGACTCTGTTATCGATTCAATTGCTGCCAGGAAGATGGTCTTTGAGGAATCCAGGGGATTTATTACCAGCAAGGACGAGAGGGAGAGGGTTCTCGATAAGATTGCCAGGAAGCTATCGATCGAGCCTGATGACCTGGAAAAGGCACTTTGGGCTGACCAGGAAGGAAACCTCGTCATAAAAGAGTTTCAAACCATTGCCCCGGAGAATCTGCTCAGGCATTATAACCTATCCCTGGCTCAGACCCTCCTTTTCCGGGCAACAGGAATGGAGATTCAGATAGAGGATAACTACCAACCAGTGTTCAGGAAGATCAAGCAGTTGGGCCTCATCTACTCGATACAGGATGGCAAAATATCCCTGGAAGGGCCTACTTCTCTGTTCAAACTAACCGAAAAATATGGCTCGGCTTTTGCAAGACTGCTGCCTACCATAATGGAATCCAGCAAATGGAGTTTGAGGGCCAGCATATCCAGGAAAACATTTCAGGGAAAGAGGATTTACGATTTCACTCTGGACCATACCAGGAGATCTATCTTCGGCGCTGAGTTAGAAACGGCGGATATAGGCTTCGATAGTGCCATTGAGAAAGAATTCTATCAGCTTGGATTCAAGGGCTGGACAGTTCAACGAGAGCCGACTGTATTGAAAGCGGGGCAGTATGCCTTCATTCCAGACTTTTCTTTGGAGCGAAATGACACCAGGATATACGTTGAGATCATAGGCTTCTGGACACCTGAATATCTCAAACATAAAATTCAGAAGCTGAATCCGCTGCAGGAAAAAGAAAGCATGATCCTGCTCGTGAACAGAAACCTGGCATGTACGAGTTCAGAATTTCAGGCAGACAACCTCCTGTTCTATGATAAGAAAATTCCGCATCTGGAGATTATCAAGATTCTGAGAAGATATGAGGAAAAGCAGCATGCAGAAGAAATGGCAAAGCTGAAGGACATGGAAATTTCATTTAGCGACGTAAGTGTTATCCACCTCGATGAGGTTGCCAAGAGATACGGCGTTAGTATAGAGGCTCTAAAAGAAGTCATCAAGGGCCAGAATAGGTCCGGCTATTCACTTTTGGGCGATCAGCTTGTAAGCAACCAGATCCTCGAAACGGTTCGGTGCGAATTGATAGGTGTGACGAAACATACTGATGCCCTCAAGATCTTCGAGAGATATGGAATAAAGGCTTACAGCCAAGCACTCAGCTTGCTTGGGTATAGGGTAAAATGGAGCGGACTAGACCCGGAAAACGCTGAAATTCTTAAGATATGAGTTGATCGTGCCTGGCCTGGGGGTCAAAGCCGGGCGGTGCGACGAAAGCGCCCTGTGGGGACTGCTGCTTCCTGGCCTGCGCCCTTTCAGGATTACTGCGCGGCATCGATCTCCCGCCGCCCCAGGTTGCGAGAGTTGCGTGCGGGGGATGGGACCCCCGCACTATTATTCGTTTGCTCACCATTTCTTCAATACATTGCTTCGACAACGCGCCCAAAGATTTTTGTAAGGCTGATGATTATTAAGGATAAATTAACTAATAGGAGGAATATAATATATGAGGGTCTGGATAATATTGGCACTTTTATTTGCCGTGTTAATAGGAGCATGCTATGCACAAAATGTGGACATAGGTAATGTAACGGCTTTTAAACAGGACTTAGAAAAGGATGGATTCACTGTACAACAAGGTGAAGTGGGGGTTTTTGATTTAATTAAGTTATACAATTTGGGAGTGTTACCCTCCGCATATGCAAACAATCCCACTACCCGATACCTGGCATATTTTGTGCCGCCAGCACCTGGTCATAAGGTAAATGAATTAGGGCATAAAATTGCGAAACTGCTAGGGAAGAGCGGAAACGCGACTGCATACTACCCTCTCAGTCCTGATGAAGCAGTTATCTTCGTAGGAAGAACACCGCCTGAGTGTAGATTCTTCAATTTCGATGCAGACTTAATGTTTAGGACGTATGGTAATGAGACCCAGTGGATCTTTTCCAACATAGGCGATCCACTGAACTTGGATGTTATCAAGACAGCAGGAACGCCAAATGGATCCACAGGAAGTCCATTCAATCAAACTACAATGATAGTCACTACCGCCGATAAAGGCATTGATCAGCGGATACGCGCTGCTGCACAATCATCTGGATATTCTGACGGCATAATTAATACAGTAGTGCTTCCCTCATCCATGTTGCATATGGGCTTGCAGAATAGCTCTGATACATTTAGCATGTATATTCGCCCAGCTTTATTTGAAGATAAGCAAGCTGGCAACGATTACCTCAACAATACCCCCGCGACTATTCTCAGGGTTACTCCCAATGAATCAACGAAACTAGATCCGTACAATGTGCCAGAGCGAAGAGTCCGTGGGACGGGTAAAACAGAATTTGACCATATGGATGATCTTGCCGAGCTACGTGAGGCGATTCTCAAAAAATATAGCAATTCGAATCCTACTGAGCTGCCGACTAGTTTGTGGATACTAGATGGTATTGATGGCCTCCAGAAAGGGATCAATTCATTAGGTCCTAATAACGATGCAATTTATCTATGGACAGCAAACCAAACGGTCAATTCGCCGACACCTCCTTTCCCTAATATCTCGTTGTACTATCCTTTCGTGAGACATCCAGCAATTAATCTGGGTAACGATACCAATGAGTTCATAATCGTCTATGGTGTTAACCATGTAGCCACAGGAAAGGCAACATACTCGAACTTCGCACTCTATGGAGCAGATGGGTGGAATGGTGTTGGATCGGTCAATGATCCTGATCTCAATGGAACTGCTGAGGAATACCTTCCCGATAATCCTAATGCAAAAGACCTCTATGTCTATAAGATCGCTAGGCACGCCAATGGCGATACACACTGCTTTGAGGTTCCCACTGGTCCGGGAGGCTACGGCATCGGATTGAATCAGTCGCTCTTCATTGGATGGAGGCTTTACCATGAGAAGGCAACAAAAACAGGGCCATCCTTCTCAGAGATCATATACGATAGGGCAATAAAGTTCGATCCGAAGAAGTAGGTAAAGTGAAGGAACTGGGATATACAGGTTGATCCTCATCTATAAGTACGTATAACCTGTAATCCAATCTGTCTTTTTTCGATATGCTTTAAACTGCAAGATATTATTATAATAACTCTTTTCAGCTCAAACCCCCTGATAGTGCGCGACGGATCTTAGTTTTGCTTTTCGCTTTAAGTTATACCGGAAATCCGATATCTGAAGATTGTAAACCCAAATTTGTCGAAAGTATAGAAATATGTTGTTATCCATGGTACGATTCAGATCGATTCGGTTTGCCATATAAGGCAGTACATATAACTTGTAAGTTCTGGGCGTAAATCCTCAAGCTCTCGATTCTCCGCCCTACAACTACCCCCCCACACAGAACGTCGCTGGCCACCTCCCCTCCTCGTGCTCCTCCGGCCCGCTCTCCTCCAGCCTCTTCTGTATCATCTCCTCCACCTCGCCGGGCCGGGCGTGGAAGACCTCCACCAGGATCTCCTTGGCCGTCTCCAGCTCCATGACCCTGGTGCTGAACGTCCGCCTGAGCTCGACGAGCTTTGCCTAGTGCCTCCATCGTTTTTACTAAAAAGAAGAGTCGGAAATTTGAGACATGAAGCTACAGCCAATCCCAATTCAATATGAACCATCTGCTATCAGGATATCCCCTAACTTGGACTTCCCAATCAGAATCGAGATTGATTAGCCTGAATTCAAAAGATTTCTTCATTTCCTGGCCGCAATCCTCATAGACCAGTTTTGTAGTTACCACCGTCACGGCAGCAGCTTGATCTTTTACTTCCTTTAATACAACGGGAGTGCGGAGGGTCACGAATTCCCCATCCTTTAGGTTGGGGATGAAGTGGACCCTCGCCCGGATTTCATGTTTTCTTGAGATTGATTAACAAGGCTATCATGCAGCCGAACGCAAATATGCAATTATTCTGATGAGCATATCCAGGCAACCGAAGGTTCGGATACTCCTGAAATCCGGTCAACCTGGGCGCGCGGCCCGAAGCATACCCCATCCCTTTAGGGTGGGGTGGCCGCGCGCAGTTTGATTTCAAAGGTCTTCAAAAATCTCGTTGAATATGCCAAGCTCAAATCTCGTGGATTGGCTGGACCTTTAGAACCCGATTTTGAAGAAAGGCACTTCCTTGCCATAAATCCGTAATTTCTGATCTGCCAGTATCCAAGGAACTCTGCTAAAGATTTTTCAGGATAGCCTGCCTCGTAATCCTCAGATTTTCCAGAGACGGGGATGTCTTGGCCTGGTTTGATATTCCTTGGTTTCCACTTTTGCAGAAGCTGTTGATCTTCCTGATTCTCGCGAATCTGATGAATCAGATCTGATAGCTCCAGCGGCTTGTCTGGGAGCGGCTGCTCAATGGCACCTTCTTCCGTCTTTATGGCCCAATCACGAAGTGCGAAAAGGGCCGCCCAAGTCTTGGCTGCGACAATTTTATTGTCATAGCCAAGATCCATACAGTGCATTATGCCATTTCGATAAGGTTTGAATATTTGCTGCGTTGTGGTCTTATAGCGACCTTTCATTAATACGGGAACCAATTGTCCCAAACCCTTGCTGTGAGCGCTGACAGAATCCCAAGCCTCCAGATTAACATCTTCTGCAGAAAAGCTCAGCCTCTTCCCTCTGGCCTTTAAATGAAGCTCGTTTACCATACCGTCGATCAGCGCAATCACCACGGGCACAGAGGCATGATAACGCTCCTCACGATAGTCAGTTAATGGTTTCTTAGCCAAAGGCATTCTTCGACGAAATTCCTCGACACGTTCCATCCTACGCAGCATCCATTGAACCGTGTCTGTATCGTAGTAATCTGCGAGGTACGCATCAGCCCCTTCAATATCCCCTGATTCAGCCATTTTTATTGCCATCTTGGCAACTTGGAGGTCCATCTCCTCGTACATGATCCAGCCAAGAGGTACAAATTGATCGTTAAATCGATCGGGAATTTTGGTTAATTCCTCAACTGATGCCTTTAGCCCATCTGTGTCCTTCAAGGCTTTCTCCATTTGGTCGGTATCAACACCAATTAGCTTTAATGGCATACGGAGTAAAGGCATAGCACTTTTAAAAGCGTTAAGTTTCTCCACATCCGATCGAGCTTTTGTGAAGGAAGGAATATCCTGAATTTTTTCTCTTTCTGATATATCAGAACCCTCCATTGCCCGGCTTTTACTTTCCACCTTAATACAGATTTCTGCGGTGGAGAATGGTCGAGACACTGAGTCACTAATATCTAGATGCCCGCCTGGGTTCGATCGCTCCCCGCAGCCTCCAGGGCCACCTCATGAGTATGCCTCCAAAGTAGCCTGTGCTCCCGGCATCTTCGCCCCAGCCTTCGCGATCCGGCCTTTAGCCTGCTCGCTGTAGATGCAGAACACCCGGTCGGCCAGCTCGGTCAGCTTCTGCAAGTAGAGGGTCCAGCGCCGGCGCGTAGAGCAGGATGGTGGCCTCCCTGGAGGTCTGCTTGAGGGCCTGGGCCAGGTACTCCACCATTCTCTTCTCGGCATCCTCGTAGAGCAATGGGTCATGCTCCACAACCAGTAAGATGGCGTTCTCTTGCCGGATGAATATTGAGGTAGAGCTAGGTGAGGATGGATAATTTTGATCCAATTCACTAGTAATGAATTTACGAAGTCAACTTTAGAAATAGCTACGCAGCGATCTATTTAAATGCGGAGGACGGGACCCCCGCACGAGTTTACGAGTAAGAATTTATAATCATTAAGTTTAAATGATTAGATGTGGTAGACAAATAATAAAAATTGAATGAGGTTGACTCCGAATGTCTTGGAGATGGCACATATATGCACTATTTATTATAGTATTGACATGCAAATTCGCAATGGCTATATCCTCCAATGTCCCGCCAAATATCGAAAGTTTAACGCCAAACTTGCAGAGTCCTCAAGACTCAAGCTCAACAATAACCTGGACGGCAAAAGCAAGTGATATTGAAGGAGATCAAATATCTTATAAATTCCTGCTAAAAGGCCCTAGAACTTCCGGAAAATGGGACGTTGTGCAAGATTGGAGTACGAGAAATTCCTGGAAATGGGAGGTTGAAGACAAGGATAGCGGATCATCAGATGTGAGTGCATGGATAAAAGATAAAATGCATAATTCCGAAATGGATGATTTTAAAAATTATTCTGAATATAAAATTGCTAAGGGTTCTGAGGGTAATATTGTTGAAAGACCTGTGAAAACTGGGTCGCTATTCTCCGACTCAAATCTCGAAGCCGCAATAAGAGCAGCAATTATCAAGCCAGAGGGAGACATCTCTCCGGAAGATCTCAGTGGTCTCAATAGACTCGAGGCCATCGATAAGAATATTAAAAATATTATCGGACTGGAAAATTGTAATAATCTAACGCAGCTGGTATTAGCTGGCAACAAGATTACGGATATATCGCCCCTATCGGGACTGACGAATCTGACATATCTTGCCCTGCAGAATAACAAGATCGCGAATATATCACCATTATCAAGACTCGACAACCTGGAATCGCTTCAAATAGGGGCTAATCAGATCGAGGATGTATCTTCATTATCAAGACTCAAGAGACTGTTTATGCTTGCATTAGACAATAACCAGATCGAGAATGTATCGCCACTATCAGGACTGACGAATCTGAGACAGCTATCCTTGGGTTACAACAAGATCGTAGATATATCGCCCTTATCTGGACTTACGAATCTGAGATACCTATTCCTAGATTCTAACAAGATCACAGATATATCGCCGTTATCAGGCCTCTCAAAACTGTTAAGGCTGGATATAAGTGGCAACAAGATCACGGATGTATCGCCATTATCAGGTCTCGCGAATCGAAAAATAACTCAATAAAAAAGAAGCGGCTACACGATCATAGAACAACCATTAAATATGATGTATCCAATTTGATGATCGTAATGAAATCAATCATTGCGGGAGTACTTTTATTTTTTCTGCTTGCGCCCCCAAGCGTCTCCCTCGATTGGAAACCAGATAGCGGCAATTATGATCCAAAAGCAGCTGCTGCAGCCTATTGCAGGGATCAAGGTTACATCTATCAGGCTGATACGGGTCATTGGGATTCCAGTTCAGGAAGTTGGGTTCCAGGCAAAGGAGATCTATGTATCTTTCCAGATGGGTCTTCTTGTCCTGCCTATGATTTCATGGGAGGAGAATGCAGCTATAATGGCATATCTAATCATGAAGGGCAAGAAGAGTCTCCCCAAATGCCTTCACGCGCCGATTTTATCGCAGTAAGGGGAAAGTTGATATCTGATTCTGTAGGCAGCATACAGGGTTCGGATAATTATTTTGATATAACTGTGGATACTGTCCTAGAAAATACATATCCAAATATAATATCCTCTGGAGATATAATAAGAGTCCATTCCAAATCTTATGCTCTGATATCCGATTTCGTCAAAGGCCGCTGCGTTGAAGTACGAGGCCAGTATTCTGGTACGAATTTATGGGTAATAGACAACGATGCTAAGGAAATTTCCTGCCAACCAGAGCCCGTAACACCTCAACCTGGCGGGTCAGTAAATGGATGTGACCAACAAGCTTGTCTAGCTCAAAATCAGCCGATCGGTGAACCGTATACTAAAGACGGCAAGACCTATCAAAGGTATAAAGACTGCAAGTGCGTTGGCGATGAGTGCGAGTGCAAGACTGTAGATAAGGAGATACCGACACCTTGTGACCAACAAGCTTGTCTAGCTCAAAATCAACCGATCGGTGAACCGTATACTAAAGATGGCAAGACCTATCAAAGATATAAGGACTGCAAGTGCATTGACGATGAGTGCAAGTGCGAGAGATTAGAAAAAGAGATACCAACACCCTGCGACCAGAAAGCATGCCAGGCACAGACCCAGTCTGTAGGTGCGCCATATATGAAGGATAGCAAGGTATATCAAAAATATAATGAGTGCAATTGTGTGGATAACAAATGTCAATGCCAGACGGTGGAGAAGGAGGTCCCACTGCTTTCCTATAAATGGTATGATATCTCCTCAGAAAAGGACACGTTTATCCTTTTTGTTGAGACGGTGGCCCCGATCGACGATCCTTACATGAAACCACTATCTTCATTAGATAAGATAGATAGGATATATATAAAAGATAGCAATGGAAACCTAGTGCTCTGTAACATTAATTGTGCAAATTAGAATAATGCCTTTGAAGTTT
>CAZWHG010000054.1:0-18570 GCA_964633785.1 uncultured Methanotrichaceae archaeon | reverse complement strand
ACTGGATTGTCTCCAAATGCTTACGGCAAAGCTAGCTAGCTAAACACGTACGATAAAAGAAAGGCTTGTCAAGGCAAGACCTTTTTTCTTACGGCAGATTTATCGTACCCACCACTCTCAGCTTGCCGCCCTCCGGATATGTGAGAACCGCCCTTGCTCCAGGCCGGTAGACCAGCATCTTGTCCAGCTTGAGTTTCAGCTCCACTTTATGCCAGTCCCCTTCTGATGATGCGGCCTCAACTCTTGCCGGTACGTACTGCATCCAGTGGCCGATATGAAGAACCATACCTTCCTTCAAGGCCGACGGCCAGTATTTGACCACCTGCACTTTGCCAGTCAAGGAGGATACCTGTTTGATGGATTTATCATTGGTGAGGATGGTGCCCCGATCCAGGTCTTCCACCTCGATCCCCTTGAGGGCGATGCCCGTCCTCTCGCCTATGCCCGCTGTATCGAAGTCCTCATCATGCTTTTGGATGGAACGAACCTGGGCAGTCTTCTCTCCCGGCAAGACCATGAGAACATCATGCTTCTTGATGCTCCCTTCGGCCACTGACCCTAAGACAACCGTGCCGATGCCGCGCACATTGAAGAAATGATCTACGGGCAGGGATCCGGTCGCTGCATCTTGCGGCGAATTCATCTTGCCTACATCCTCTAAAAGCCTCTCGCGAAGAACGTTCTTGTCGTCTTCCAAGAACTCATAGCCATCGACCACAGTGCCCTTGATGAAAGGGGCAATCTGCTCGCGGGAAAGGTAGTTTTTCAGGACAACAATGCCCTCTTTCACGCCTACCGAATCCAGCATTATGACCGACTCTCCGAAGGCGGGATTAATCTGGTCTACAATCAGCAGGGCCTTCTGTGCCATGGAAACTGCATAGAAGAGAGGCGCCAGCTTCTCCGGGTAGCGGGTCGGCTCTATAAAGGTGACGGTGTTCTGTCCCTTTTTCAGGTTGTAAAATGTAAGATCGCTGGCAGTGCCCTTCTTGCCGAGCTCTTTGCCATAGTCGAGGGACCCCAGGATCGCCACATTGAGATTCGCCATGTATAGCAGAAATTATCCCTGGGATAATAGGTTTTGCGGTGGCCGAAAAGCCTTTGTATTTTTATAGGGGCTGCAAGGACATGAAGACCATGTGCGGAGCAGATTTATCTGATCTGAAAGAAGAAGTGCCCAAGGGAAAGGAAGATGATCCCCGCAAAAAAACCGGCCAGGATAAGAGCAAAGAAAAGAAGCCTTAGATATTTGTATATCCCCCTTAGTTCGATCTGATTAGGCCCATTCAAAAGATATTTATTCTCAGCCATCATTTACATAAAAGCTTGAATGATGAAGGAGAAGTAACGCATGCTCAACTCAAAAGAATTGGAAAATATGGGAAAAGCTATCAAGGAGATTGGCGTCGCCAAGGCCTGCATAACCGCACAGATAATTGCCGAGACCAAAAAAATCGTCCTCGCGAAAGGACTTGATGCCGCAGAGTTGTATGCCACCCAGCTCACGGGAACAGATGAAAATACGGAACTGTCTCGCGTCTTGGAGATCTGCCGGAAGAATAAGTTGAGCCCAGAGGCCATCGCCCAGGTCCTGGACAATCTTAAAATAATTGAATCAGGTAAATGGTAAAATTTTATAATTTTTATTATTTATTCATATTATAGTATTAATACTCGTTAGTGCGGATTCTCTCACCTATCTCTTCGCCGTCTTGCGCCCAGCTGTTTGACGCGAAAAGTTGTTCTTTGAGCTACAATGCACAATCTTTAAATACAATGTACTTTTTAACCCAATATGGTACAAGATTATACATTGGAGCTGGTGATTAGTTTGAGTTATCTTCAAAAGATCGTGGAAGGGGGGGACCTTTCCCAGGAGGAGGCCGAGACCCTCATGGGCGAGATCTTCAGCAGTGCCACAGATGCCCAGATAGGCGCTCTGCTGGTTGCTCTGCGCTCGAAAGGCGAATCCATCTCGGAGATTGCCGGCTTTGCCAGGAAGATGCGAGACTCAGCGGTTTGCATCCGCCCCAAGGTCAAAGGCACTTTAGTTGATACATGCGGCACTGGAGGGGATGCCACCAACACCATCAACGTGAGTACGGCTGCGGCCATAGTCGCTGCCGCCTGCGGGGTGCCTGTGGCCAAGCACGGAAACTATGCCGTGAGCTCGAAATGCGGAAGCGCCAACGTACTCTTGGAACTGGGCGTCAACATCAGTCCCCAGCCCGAGGCAGTGGAGGACATGATCGAGCGCCTGGGGCTGGGATTCATGCTGGCACCCATTTTTCATCCAGCCATGAAGCGTGTAGCACCGATTAGGCGCGAACTGGGCCTGCGCACCGTCTTTAATATCCTGGGGCCCCTGACCAATCCCGCCGGAGCCGAAGCACAGGTCATGGGCGTCTATGACCCGCTTCTTTGCGAGAAGCTGGCCAGGGTATTCCTGATGCTGGGCACACAGAGGGCCCTGGTAGTGCATGGCATGGGAATGGATGAGATCACCAACACCGGCGAAACGATGGTCTCAGAGCTGAAAGGCGGAAGGGTGAAAAGCTACATCCTAATGCCCCAAGATCTGGGGTATCAACTGGCTAGGCCGCAAGATATCGCAGGTGGATTGCCGGAGGATAATGCCAGAAAGCTGGTGGCTGTGATGAGAGGTGAGCGGTCTATGGCCCGAGATATCATCGCCATGAACGCGGGTGCAGCGATCTATGTCGGCGGACAGGCCCCCACACTCAAAGAGGGAGCAAACATGGCAGAGGAGGCCATAAACTCGGGAAAAGCCCTGCATCTCCTGCAAAGAATGGTAGAGATGGACGGCGACGCCAAAAAGCTGGAGCGGTTCTTGTGACGAGGATAAAGATCTGTGGAATCATGAACCGTGCAGAACTCTCGCAGGCCATCCTGGCAGGAGCGGACGGTGTAGGATTCATTGTGGAGATAGATCAGTCCCGGCACCGCCTGTCTGCAAAAGAAGCCGCAGATCTGATAAAACTGGTGCCGCTATTCACCAAAAGCGTGGCGGTGATCGCACCGGTGAATGTAGAGAGAGCTGTGCAGCTAGCTCTGAAGACCGGAGCTGATGTGTTGCAGGTGCATGGCACCTTAAGCGCCGCTGATCTGGCAGAGCTGAAGGGAAGAGTTGCTCAGAAGCTGGTGGCCACTGTTGCTGCCGGTTCGAATCTGGATCAGATAAGAGATTATGCAGCCAGTGCCGATGCCGTTTTGCTGGACACATATTCCAATGGAAAGCTGGGGGGAACGGGGGCCGTTCATGATTGGAACAAGAGCGCCGCCATAGTCAAGAGCCTGAAGGTACCGGTGATCTTGGCAGGCGGCCTTAATCCCGCTAATGTGGCCGTAGCCATAAAGAAGGTGGGGCCCTATGCAGTGGATGCCTCCAGCGGCCTGGAGACCGGTGGCAAGAAAGATCCGCAAAAGATTTTCTCCTTTGTCAGGGAGGTGAGAGCATGTCCTCTTCCCCAGTAGAGCCAATCTACGTGGACGTGACTGATAAGGTGAGCGTGGACGCACCCCTCTCCCTTTACCTGGCTCTCCGAGGCCGCAGGTATCCTTATCTGCTGGAATCGGTGGAAAAGTCAGGCCAAAAGGCCAGGTTCTCCTTTGTGGGAGCCGACCCTTCCGCAGTAGTTACTGTGAAGAACCGCGTCCTGCGCATGGAGTTTTTTAGCGGCGGCATGGGCCCCATCGAGGAGAGGCTTTCAAGCTACGTGAATGTGGAAAAAAAGGGCTCGATCTTGCAGGGGCCAATAAAGGAGGGCTACGATCTCTTTGATGCCCTTCGGGCGGCCATCCCCTGTAGCAAGGGAATGCCCAATAGCTTTGGCAGGCAGGTCTTCACCGGAGGAGGAATAGGTTATCTGGCCTACGATCTGGTTAAAGAGCGCCTGGGCAGAATTTCGTTATCAGATGCACCGGATGCCGAGCTGTGCCTGGCGGAGAGCACCTTCATCTTCGACCACCTCACTCGCAAGGTCTACTTCACCATCGCCCCCATTCTGCCCGGCCCCAAGGTCAACCTGATCGAGACCATCGGCGGAATCGACCCCGACTATGATCAGGCCAAGGACCTGGATATTGCAGGCCGGGTCCTCTCTGCCGGTGGACAACAGCAGTATGAAGAATCGGTAAGAAAGGCTAAAGAGCACATTTTGGACGGAGACACATTCCAGATAGTATTGGCCCGATCGACCAGAATAGAGTGTCAGGATCCCGTCAAACTCTACCGCAAACTGCGCAGCATCAATCCCAGCCCCTACACCTATCTCTTCGAGTTTGGCGACCTGGCCATTGTGGGGGCCTCGCCTGAGACCCTCTTCAATACCTATGACCGCAAGCTGAGGGTCAATCCCATTGCCGGCACCTGCCCCCGGGGACGGACGCGAGAGGAAGACGACAAATATGCTAAAATAATGCTGGGAGACGAAAAAGAGAGGGCGGAGCATGTCATGCTGGTAGACCTGGGCCGAAACGATGTGCGATCCGTCTGCCGCTCTGGCACGGTGCAGGTGGATGATTTCATGTCTGTGCTCAAGTACTCCCATGTGCAGCATATTGAGACCACGGTCTCCGGAGACCTGAGAGATGAGTGTGACCAGTTCGATGCGGCCCGGTCGGTCTTTCCGGCAGGAACGCTCTCCGGAGCGCCCAAACTGCGAGCCATGGAGATCATCGACGACCTCGAGGCTTCGCCCAGGGGCATTTACGGGGGTGGAATAGGCTATTTCTCCATCGACGGCAGCTCCGACTTTGCCATAGCCATCCGAAGTGTCCTTGTCAAGGATAAAGTGGCCACAGTTCAGGCCGGAGCGGGGATAGTGGCAGATTCAGATCCTGAAAAGGAATTTCATGAGACGGAGAGGAAGATGGCAGCTATGAAGAGGGCATTGGGGGTAGCGGTATGACCGATCGCGCCGTTCGTCCGATTCTCTTTGTGGACAACCAGGATTCCTTCGTCTGGAATCTGGTGGACTATGTCTCTCAATATTACCCGGAGACAGCGGTCCGGTCCAACCGCATAACATTGGCAGAAGTGGCAGTCATGCAACCTCTGGGGATAGTAATATCACCCGGACCGGGCCATCCGGCCAACGCACGGGATATCGGCAACTGCCTGGAGATAATTAAGCAGTTTGGCAGCACCCCCATTTTAGGCGTCTGCCTGGGCCACCAGGCCATGAACATCGCCTACGGGGGAACCATATCCCATACCAGGCCGCTACACGGCAAGACCTCGCTGATCGAGCACGATGGACTTGGCATATTTAGGGGGATGGAAAATCCCCTGGTGGGAGGACGGTATCACTCCCTGGCCATCGAACGGCTGGCTTCGCCACTGGATGTCTCGGCCAAGACCGCGGACGGGGTGATCATGAGCGTACGGCACAAGAGCCGACCCCACTCAGGTCTGCAGTTTCATCCCGAGTCAGTGCTCACGCCCTCCGGCAAGAAACTGATCAGAAACTGGATCGAGGATGTAACCGCATGCACCCGTTGATCGATGAAATCCTGGCCGCTTCCCGGGAGCGGGGCTTTGCGGCCGGCGCCAGCTGGCCAAAGGCCGAGCGACGGGACCTCATCGCTTCGGCACGCGCCCTGAAGAGCCACGGATTTATCCCCATCATTGCCGAGATCAAGCCTAAAGCCCTTGCCAGGAACCTTACGCCTGATGAGGTGGCGGCCTATGCCATAGCTTACGGGCAAAACAATGCCTGTGCCATCTCAGTCTTGACCGAGCCCACGCACTTTAAGGGCGCCCTGCATAACGCCCTCATCACCCGCAGAGCCGGGCTTCCCGTCCTGCGAAAGGACTTCATCTTCGATGAGAGCCAGCTAGCGGAAGTGCAGGCAGATCTGGTGCTGCTAATAGCGGCGCTGGGCATCGACCTGAATCGATTTGTGAATGCTGCCAGGGCTTATGGAATGGAGCCCCTCATGGAAGTTCACACCGAGGAAGAGCTGGAGGCGGCGCTGAAAACTGATGCCAAGATTATCGGTATCAACAACCGCAATCTGAATACTCTGGCGGTGGATCTGGGCACCTTCGAGCGGCTGGCGCCGCGGGCGAAGGAGGCAGGGGTCTTTCTGGTGGCGGAGAGCGGAGTGCATAACCATGAGGATGCCATGCGCATGATGCGGGCGGGTGCAGACGCGTTGCTAGTGGGCACCGAGCTGATGGGCAGGCCGGAGAGGCTGGGGGAGCTGAATCGGTTCTAATAATAGGCCCTGAAAATCACTATGTAACTTCTACCGAGACCCTGCCGATGAAAAGGCTCTCTTCTACAGGAGTCGCAACCAGGTCCTCTTTCAAGACCAGCAGATGGACCTCTATGGCCTCTTTGGTGTTTCTCAGGGTTTCATCGATGGTTTCTCCTTGAGAATAGCAGCCAGGCAGAGCCGGGACCTCGGACCAGAAGCCGCCTTCCTCAGCCAGATGTATCAAAATTGTATAATCCATCCTGTTGCCACACTCGAATACTTTCTCCCCACACTAC
This sequence comes from uncultured Methanotrichaceae archaeon, assembly GCA_964633785.1. Lineage (GTDB taxonomy): Archaea > Halobacteriota > Methanosarcinia > Methanotrichales > Methanotrichaceae > Methanothrix. The sequence goes on along the minus strand of CAZWHG010000054.1, from coordinate 12,049 downwards.
TTTGCCTTATATCCAGAGGCGACTAATTCTGAACAAATCGAGACAGTAGGCGGCGAGCATGGAGCAAATTTCACCCATAAGAGTCTCACTGGATACCAATGAAGCCCATCGAGCCAGAGCAAAAAAAATCACGGCTGCCATACTCAGAGACGATCATTTTATCCTGAATTCGCCCAAAAAGTGTCCCTTTGATCTCTGTTTCCAGTGGGAAGGAAAGACCATCAATGTAGAGCTGAAGGACTTCACTGGAGCCGGTGAACCCCGGAGCGACTACGTAGCTTCAATTGTCAATCAAAGCGGCCACCTTTACCAGCAAATCCTCACCGTCCGGGAGGTACAAGATCCTCTTATCATTGTAGTACTTGGCGATGACGCTGAAATTATTCAGGCCGTCACAAATATCGTTCTTAATAGAGGCTTCAAAGGTCAAGAAGCAGAGGATAGGATCACCGAGTATATTTCTATGGTAGAAGACTTTGAGGCCAACTGCATCGGCATGAATATTCAGATATGGCGGCTCAAGATAGATCCATGGCGACGAATGCTTCAAAGTGTCCAAAAGATCCTGCAAGGCGGCGATCTGACAGTCTTTCGACCGAAACCGGCGATTAGTGAAAGGCAAGCCGTAGGGCTGTCCATCCTATGCGGAAAAGGCCTGGGCCCAGCAAGAGCCAATAGAATCCTGGAAAAATTCTATGTATCATTGGTTCCAAAAGAGCCGGACACATACCTGGACGATTGCCCAGGAATTGGCCCCAAGCTCGCGACAGTCGTTCGGAACGCTCTGTTAGTTCCTCCTGCCTGTGTGAATAGACCAAGAGGCATTAGGTCGCAAAAACTTCAAGCAGGAAACCCGAACCATCAGTCTCCGCTATCTTGATAAGCCTGCTGCTACGAAATGACATTTGGCAGGACTAGACTCTCGATGAAGATCGCCTATGTTTACGACGCCGTCTACCCCTGGGTGAAGGGGGGAGCGGAAAAAAGGATCTATGAACTCTCCCGCCGTCTGGCGAAACGAGGACATGAGGTGCATTGCTACGGCATGAATTGGTGGATGGGGGACGATGAAATCCTCAAAGACAACGTACATCTGCATGGCATTTGCCCGCCCATGCCCCTTTACAGCAACGGCAAGAGATCGATCTCCCAGGCTGCATTTTTCGCAGGCAAGCTTCTCTCCCTTCGCACCGACTGCGATGTGATGGACTGCCAGAATTTCCCTTATCTATCCTGCTTTTCTGCAAAGCTGCTCTCCGGCCTTAGAGGTCAAAAGCTCTTCATCACCTGGCATGAGGTATGGGGCGATTACTGGCACAGTTACCTGGGAGAGAAAGGCAGGGCTGGCCAGGCTGTCGAGTGGGCTGCCGCCCGGCTGACGGACCACAATGTCGCCATATCGGTGAGAACGCAAAGGGAGCTCTTGAGCCTGGGGGCCGGAGAGGTCCAGGTTGTGCCCAATGGCATTGATTGGCAGGAAATAAACCGGGTGCATGCTTCTGCCACGCAGTCGGATATCATCTACGTGGGAAGGCTGGTCGAGCACAAGAACATAGACCTGCTCATCAAGGCATTGGAGATCGTTAAAGCGGATATTCCTGATGTAAAGGCTCTTATCGTGGGCAATGGGCCTGAGATGGAAAGGCTCCAGTCCTTGGTCTCGGAGCGGGAGCTGGAAAAGAATGTGGATTTTAGGGGCTTTCTGGAGAACTACAATGAGGCTTTGGCTCTCATGAAATCCTCCCGCATATTTGCGGCACCCTCCAGCAGAGAGGGCTTCGGCATGGCGGCTCTGGAGGCGAATGCCTGTGGGCTTCCTGTAGTCACCATTGAGCACAAGATGAATGCCGTGATGGATCTGGTCACGAGGGAAACAGGCGCAGTCTGCCAGCCAACTGAGCAGGACTTAGCCGAGGCGATTTGCCGCATGCTATCAAGGAAAGAAAAAATGAGAGGACGGTGCATAGAAGAGGCCAGGAAGTATGATTGGGAGAGGGCCTGCGACCGGTTGGAGACGGTCTATGGCAATTAGATCCCTTGCGCACCGCAGACATAAATTATATTCATCCATTACTTTTGCAGGATATACGACGAGGTAGAAGACATTGAGATTTTGCCTCTTAGATTCCAGGCAAGGCAATTAAGGAAAGGCATGAGCTCCATGATAAGAATAGAAGAAAGACAAGATAGGATGATAGACCTACAGACTCAGATGCTTGGAAAACAAGATCAGATGCGGGGAAAGAAAGATTGTACGATTGACAAGTTAGAGGATGTCGGCCAGAATGTGGGTGGGCTATCCGATACTCAACAGATACCATTCGTCTGATATTAGAGAATCCAGAGAGCGCGTTTTCAGCAGATTGCGGGATTTCCATGCCCGACCTGAAATCATATCTTGACGCCCAGGCTGGGCAGGATGGATGTGGATATTTCCCGCATCAAGCCAGAATGGGCATGTAAGTAAAGCTTGCTGCATATTTGAAGAGATAGATAAGGATCTCCAGGACAATTTGTGCCCCGTGATGATTCGACAGACAGATATAGAAGATCGCGAATTTTGAGGAACAGATAATTATGAGTACACTGATTACAGGCGGCGCAGGATTTATCGGCTCCAACCTTGTTGAGGAACTCTTGAAAGAGGGTGAAGAGATAGTAGTCCTGGACAATATGCATACAGGAAGCCTCGACAATCTGGAGGGCCTGCGAGACAGACTAAAGCTTATCCAGGCAAGCTGTAACGATCTACCTGGCATGGATCTTAATCCCGAGAAGATCTACCATTTGGGCATTCCATCCTCCTCACCCATGTATAAAAAAAATCCATACCTGGTAGGCGAAGCGCTTAACGGCTTTATTGCCGTCCTTGAGCTTGCCAGGAGAACGGGTGCGCGGGTGGTTTATGCCTCGTCATCATCACTTTACAACGGCCTCTTGCCACCCCATCGAGAAGACATGACCATTCGAGTCACGGACTACTACACGGAAGCTAGGCTGGCCATGGAGAGGATGGCAGAGCTTTACAAGCAGCTCTACGACGTCGACTCCGTGGGAATGAGGTTCTTCTCCGTTTACGGGCCGAAGGAAACGGCCAAGAAGCAATATGCCAACATGGTAACCCAGTTCCTCTGGGAGATGAGAGTAGGGAAGACGCCGGTTATATTCGGAGACGGATCACAGACAAGGGATTTTACCTATGTCAAAGATGTAGTTCGGGCCCTGCAATTGGCCATGCAATCGGATTACCACGGAATAATGAACGTAGGTACGGGAAAGTCTTACAGCTTCAACGATGTGATTGAGATTCTTAATCAGAAGCTGGGCAGGTCCATGAAACCACTGTATGCCAAGAATCCTATTAAGAACTATGTGATGCATACGCTGGCCGATACATCAAAAGCAGAAAAAGAGATTGGTTTCAAGGCCAAGAGCACCTTCGACAAAGGTATCGACTCGATCATAAAATAAATCTCTGTTTTCGAAGGGATAATGGGAAGAGCCTATAGTAGGCCGCTCCACCGTTCTTTATTTTTCATATACCACTGCAAGGTTTCACTCAAAGCATCCTCGAGACATCGCTTTTGCCTCCATCCAAGGTCACGAATCTTGCGGGCATCCACGGAATACCTAAAATCATGGCCAAGTCGATCGGCAACATGCTCAATCATGCTCACCGGTTTCTTCAGATGATTCAGGATCAACTGGGTGATCTCCATGTTTATTAGCTCATTGCCACCGCCGATATTATAGATCTCTCCTGACTTGCATTCATGCAAGACCATATCTATGGCCGCACAATTATCCTGCACGTAGAGCCAATCGCGCACATTCTCGCCCGACCCATAGAATGGGAGCTTCTCGCCTTTCATGGCCTTAAATATAAAGAAGGGAATCAGCTTCTCAGGGTATTGATAAGGTCCGGAATTGTTCGAACTTCTGGTTATGGATACAGGCAGACCGTAAGTCGTGAAGTAGGCTAGTGTCTTGTCATGATCATAATGTCGCAAAGCACATCCACCACCAAGGGTGCTAGGGTAAGACTACAACGCCTCTATCAGACATTACAGTGCTGACTGGATACTAGCGCCAGAAGATCAGCAGCCGCTTTATATGCAGAATAGGGTGAAGACGGATTGAGGGAGTCAGACTCAATAAAAGACCCTGCGGTAACGCTCCCATAAACCTCGTCGGTGCCTATCTGCACGAACTTCTTCAGACAGAAGATTCTTGCTGCTTCGAGAAGAATGTGTATACCCAAAACGTTTGATCTGATAAAAGATTCGGCATCATTGATGGACCGGTCCACATGCGTTTCGGCGGCTAAGTTCACAGCAGCATCGCAGTCGATAATGGCATTACCAACGTCGCTTTTGTTGCAGATATCGCCTTTCACAAAGTCATATTATCCAGGACTTCCTGGAGTTCTCCATCCTGCCCGCATAGGTAAGATTGTCCAGCACTACAATCTCGTAATCAGGATGCTCCACCATTATATGGCGTACGAAATTGCAGCCAATGAAGTCTGCACCACCTGTGATCAGCAATCTCATTTTCTTTCTCCGTTAGCCATGCCTCTTTCCCGGAGTAAGCAACCAATCATAGGGTATTTTGTCTGTGTCTGGAGGCAACCGGAACTCATCGGGTTCCCTGTAATTGTAGGCAAGGGTGGGCACACTGAGGAAGTACGCAGTCTCATCCCCCACGGCCTTGAAGCCATGATAAACGAGGGGAGGAACGCTGATTAGTATGGGATTTTTATCCCCCACAAAAAATTCGTTAATCTCCCCGCACGTCCTCGAGCCTGCCCGGTCATCGTAAAGAACCACTTTCATCATACCTTTGATGCAAGTAAAATTATCGGTCTGTTTCTTATGATAGTGCCAGGCCTTCACCACACCAGGATAAGCTGTAGTTAGATATACCTGTCCAAAGCTCTCGAATACATCGTCGTCGCACCTCAAGATCTCCATCAGCCAGCCACGCTCATCCGGAACCACTTTGAGATTCTTAGTCTTAACTCCCTCGATCATACTTTGACCTCTGAGCTGTCGCCTATAACAAAACGATATCCATGGGGTTTCTTGCTGCTCTCAGAAATCCGGACATTTGCGCCGATAAGGCTATCAACAATCTTGCGCCTGACATCGATCCTTGTTGCGTCCATTACAATGGACCCCTCAATCTCGGAGTCAAAGATCTCACAGCCATCTCCGATGCTGGTATAGGGGCCGATGTAGGAGTTTGATATCCTGCAATTCCTGCCTATGATGACCGGTCCGCGTACCACGGATGCATTTTCCAGAATTGTCTCCGGCCCGATCTGAACACGCCCTTGGACCACGGAATCGTCCATAACCGCTCCGGAGCACAATGCTTCAAGCTCATCCAGTACTAGATTGTTGGCGCTTAAAATATCCTCAGGCATGCCGGTATCCTTCCACCAGCCTTTCACCACAGAGGCCTTGACTTGATAGCCTCTTTCCACAAGCCACTGAATGGCATCCGTTATCTCAAGCTCGTTTCTCCAGGAAGGTGTTATATTTTTTACCGCATCGAATATGATAGGCTTGAAGAGATAGACACCCACCAGGGCCAGGTTGGACTGAGGCACCTTGGGTTTTTCCACCAGCCGGACCACTTCGCCGTACTCATTCAGCTCTGCTACGCCAAACCTTTCCGGCTGGCTGACATGCGTGAGCAGAATCGATGCATCCGCTCCGGAGCTTCTGAAGCGGTCGGCATGATCAACTATTCCGTCGCAAAGGAGGTTGTCTCCCAGATACATGATAAAAGCCTCATCGCCCCAGGAATTGCAAGCAGGATCGCCGGGGCGGTGCGGGGTTGTCTCCCAGATACATGATAAAAGCCTCATCGCCTATAAAATCCTCCGATATCAGGACGGTATGAGCCAGGCCGCGTGGAGCATCCTGGTATATGAACTCGATATTCGCATCCCAACCTCTGCACTTAACAGTCCGCTCTACCTGGTCGTGATTGGGACCGACTATTATGGCAATTTCAGAAACCCCAGCCTCGATTAAATCTTCTATGGCGTAAAAAAGAATAGGTTTGTTGGCAACAGGTATTAGTTGCTTTTGTTGTGAATAGGTAAGAGGGCGAAGTCTCGTGCCAAAACCGCCCGAAAGCACCAAACCCTTCATTTTGCCACCATTCCTTGCATCGCCATATTAACCATGACATTCAGCCCATCTCCTACATTTAAAGGTTTTGCGAATCGTGAAACCTTTGAGGTGTCCAGGGATGAATCCATAGGACGCCTGGCCTTCCAGTTCAATTGGCTTGAAGTAATGGGATTTACTAGAGATTCGTCGAGGCAGAAGGCCTTGGCGATCTTAATTGAAAAGTCATAACGATTTATTCTTTCCGAACCACATGTGTGAAACACTCCCGTTTGGTCCCTTATGCCTAGAATCATGTCCGCCAGATTTGAGGATAAGGTAGGAGATGTGTATTGGTCGTTTACGATATTGATTCGGTTTCCCTTCCTCATCTCATCTGCGGCCCATGTGACGAAGTTGTGCCGGACAGGATTTTGGCCGTAGAGAACGGAGGTCCTGGCGATCACACAATCCGGGCAAATCTCGCGAACAAACCTCTCCCCTGCAAGCTTGCTCTTACCGTAGTAGTTGATAGGAGAGGTCGGGTCATTCTCACGGTAAAATCCGCGCTCGCCATTAAAGACGTAATCTGTGGAGACGTAAATCAGCTTTGCCCCGATATCCCTGGCTGCCAATGCGACATTTTTGGGTCCAAGGGCGTTGGCATTCCAGGCGCCTAGGCGATCTGTTTCGCAACCGTCTACATTGGTCATGGCCGCAGTCAGGACTATGTACTTCGGCTTTAGGCTCCGGATTAAATCCACGTCCTTGGTCATATCCATTTGATAAGTCTCGCAGCCTTCGATCTTGAGCGGATTGGTGCTGTACGTCAAAACTGTTGAGTGACTATTCTTAGAAGCAAGAGCTACGGCGCGCCCTAAAAGACCACCCCCGATAACAAGAATATCTGTCATTGTATCTCCATAGACAATTTGAACCGCTAGACAGCTAGGAAATTGGCCAGCTAAATAATTCCGGGTTTATTTCTTTAACCAGCATAGACGATACACTATTAAATACCAATACTACAGTGGTGGATACGAATACGAGCCCGATACAGGAAAACAAATGAGGATACTTCAGACCCCGGCAAGGCTCTTCGCAACGGGTGGAGTGGAAAGCTATGTTCGAAATCTCTCCAATGAGCTCGTTGACATGGGCCATGAGATCTGCGTGATCTGCGCCGATACTCCAAGGGATAATGATGTCAATGTACGCATCGAAACTCAATTTTTGAGAACGATAAGAAAGGTGGCAAATACAAACATCACACCCGCCCTGCCTCTAGCGCTCTTGAGGGAGGACTTCGATATTTTGCATACTCACCTTCCTACACCTTGGAGTTCCGACTGGAGCAGTATAGTTTCCATGGTAAGAAAAAAGCCCCTGGTCCTCACATACCACAGCGACATAGCCGGCAAGGGTCTGGCCCATCATATCGCAGGTGCTTACAATCTCACTATGCTGAGATTACTTATAAAGAATGCAGATAAGATAATAATAGCCAGACGGGGTTATCTATCGAAACATCTTGAAGGGCAGAAAGAAAAGATGGCTGTAATCCCCATTGGGGTAGATACAAGAATTTTTAGGCCTCTGGTTACAACGAAAAGAGGCGACATATTCTTCCTGAGCGTGCTGGACGAGTATCATGAGTTCAAAGGTCTAGAAGTGCTGTTAGGTGCAATCAAAATTGCGAAAAGGATATTGCCCGACCTCAAGCTCATTATAGGAGGTGAAGGTGCCCTGAAAGATCATTATATGAAGGTCTCAAGATCCATGAGTTTAAGCGGAAATGTTGAGTTCGTGGGCTCGGTGCCCCAAGAGAAGCTGGTGGCGTATTACAATAGCTGCAATCTTTTTGTGCTTCCATCAACCGACCCAAGAAGAGAGACCTTCGGCATCGTCCTTTTGGAGGCTATGGCATGCGAAAAGCCTGTGGTGGCGACGGAGATAGCAGGAGTCGCAGAAGACATAAGAGAGAACAATGCAGGACTCGTGGTCCGTCCGGGAGACAAAGAGAAGCTAGCCGAGGCTATGCTTTTTATTCTCAAGAACCAGGAACTTTCTGCCAAAATGGGTACTGCGGGAAGAAAAATGGTGGAAAAGAAGTACAATTGGCGAAGAGTTGCAGAGCAAACCTCCGAGCTATATGAGGAGCTGGTCCGATAACCGGGATCAGCGTGGTGGTACTGAATTTCAACGGCAGGCAATATTTGCACGATTGCCTCTCTTCGCTGGCCCTGCAGACTTGCGAAGACTACGAAGTTATAGTGGTGGATAATGGCTCAGGTGACGCAAGCGTGGAGTATCTGAGGAGCAACTTTCCCTGGGTTAGAGTCGTCAGAAACGAGGAGAACCTGGGATTCGCAGAAGGCACGAACTCAGGAATCAGAATTGCCAGGGGAAATTTGATTATAACACTCAACAATGATACCAAGGTAGATAAGGATTTTATAAAGAACTTAACAGATCCCATGCGTACACAGGCTAATGTGGGCATGTGCGCCTCCAAGATGCTGCTTCCTGACGGCAGGATCAATTCTGCCGGAATATGCATCTCTCGCAGCGGCGCGGCCTGGGACCGGGGGATGTTTGAACCCGACAAAGGACAGTATGACCAGTGCGAAGAGGTCTTTGGGCCCTGTGCGGGCGCGGCCCTCTACAGAAGAGAGATGCTGGAGGATATCGGCCTTTTCGACGAGGCCTTCTTTCTCTACATGGAGGATGTGGATCTGGCTTTCCGGGGAAGGCTGGCGGGTTGGAAGTGCGTCTACGTGCCCGAGGCAGTTGTCTATCACCATCATGGAGGAACGGCGGGCTTTGGATCAGACATTTCTGTCTATTATGGAAACCGGAACGTAATCTGGTATGTTATCAAAGACTTTCCCCTCTTGCTTCTGCTTACTTCGCTACCTTTCATTTTGGCCAGAAATCTGGCAGTCATCCCTTATTACGTCCTGCGCGGCCAAGGAAGGGTAATCCTTAAATCGAAGCTTGACGCGTTGAGAGGGGTGCCAGACATGATAAAAAAAAGAAGACAGGTATTGCGCGTGACGCCTGATGATGAGATAGCCAAATTTATACGCATCCGGGCCAGGATAGCGAGGCATTAGAATGTGGTTCGTAGATTATAGGGAACTTATAAAGATCCTTACAATAAGCGATCTGAAGGTTAAGTATCAAAGTTCTGTTTTGGGATTTGCCTGGTCGATGCTCAATCCATTATTATTGATGCTGGTCTTGTACTTCGTTTTCTCCAATGTGTTCAAGATGACCCAGGATTATTTTGCACTTTACCTGTTGATAGGAATAATAAGTTGGCGCTTTATAGCAAACGGCACAATATCGGCCATGTCTGCAATAGTGGGCAAATCAAGCTTGGTAACAAAAATATTTATCCCTAGAAAGGTGCTGGTGCTGAGCACAGTATTATCCGCTTTTATCAGCTCTCTGCTGGAATTCCTGGTGCTCGCCCCTTTGCTGGTCGTACTTGGAGCCGGTCTATCGCCCTACATCCTAGTCTTCCCTTTTATCCATATAATCTACTTCTTCATAGTCTACGGGATCAGCCTGATTCTGGCATCTCTTTACGTTTATTACAGGGACCTTACCCAGATATGGGACGTGCTCATGCAGATAGGGTTCTTTCTTTCGCCGATTGTATATCCACTGTCTACGGTTCCGGCCGAGTATATGGGCTATTACATGTTAAACCCCATGACTGTCATGATTCAGATGTACCGAGATGTGCTGCTCTACCACCAGATGCCGTCCCCCTGGGATGTAGCCTTTACTCTTCTTTCCGGGTTAGGAATAACGCTCATCGGCTCGGCAATATTCCAGCGGCTGGAGCGCCGGTTTGCGGAGGAGATCTGAATTGAAGCTCAACGGACTCGGTCTGCTCAAATCGGAAGAGGAAGAGAATGTCAACAATAACGCCATCGTAGTGCAGGAACTTTCTAAGCGATTCAGGATACCTCACGAAAAGAAGCTCACGGTCTATGAAAACCTGATAGGGCTTTTGCGAGGAGGAGCCTACAGCTATGAAGAGTTCCTGTCACTACAGAATATCAGCTTCTCAGTGAAACATGGCGAGACCTTTGGCGTTATTGGGCCCAACGGCAGCGGCAAGAGCACCCTGCTAAAGGTTTTGGCAGGTGTGCTTTATCCAGATTCGGGGAGGGTTAGAATAAATGGCAAGATTGCCCCCTTTCTGGAATTGGGCGTAGGATTTCAGGCGGAGCTTTCCGCCAAGGACAATGTCTACCTCTACGGAGCCATCATGGGCCTTACCCACAAAGACGTGGACCAGCGCTACGAAGAGATCATGGACTTCTCAGAGCTGAAGCGCTTTGAGAACATGAAGCTAAGAAACTTCTCATCGGGAATGTATGTACGCCTGGCCTTTGCCACGGCCATTCAGACCGATCCGGATGTCATGCTGGTGGACGAGGTGCTTTCCGTGGGAGACGAGTCCTTCCAGAAGAAGTGCGGCGAGAAGATCGACGAGATCCGCAAGGCTGGGAAGACAATATTGCTAGTTTCTCATACGTTGAATACGGTGCAATCGCTCTGCAATCGGTGCCTGCTCATGAACGAAGGTAAAATGGTTGCACTAGGGGAGACTGAAATGGTACTGGAGGAGTACTTCAGGATGAGACAAGATAGAATGGCAAATGCAAAAGTGTAACGACCAAAAGAAGGCATATCATATTTAAATAGAAAGAATTATTCGAGGATTCCTATAAACATGCCTCAAATTATATTATAGAAAAGTATATATACTATTAACACTATTATATACTATGGATTCTTTTACTACTTGGATGCTTCGCGGTCTTAGTGCGAAGCAAAGGCCGTCCCGGCTGTCGAAGATATCCGATTTGATCGATTGGATTCCGATTCGCCGTAAGCTTGACAAGATGTACGATAACAAGAGTGAGAAAGGCGGAAGGCCAAATTGTGATGTCATTCTAATGTTCAAGATTCTGATACTTCAACAGTGGTACGGCTTGAGTGACCTTGAAATTGAAAGGCAAATGGCTGATCGAATCTCATTTATGGCTTTTCTTGGTTTTCCTGATCCGTTTCCGGATTCCAGGACAATTTGGCTATTCAAGGAACGCATGGCTAAAACTCAAACAGATGTGGTGGTTTGGGCAGAGCTTCAAAGACAATTGGATTCTATGGGTTTACAAGTTAAACGCGGGACGATTCAAGATGCCACATTCATTGAAGCAGATCCTGGACAGTTCAAGAAACCACGTGGTAAAGACGCCAAGACCCGACGCAGTAGAGATGGAACAATAGCCAAAAAGGGCAATGAATTCCATTTCGGATACAAACTGCATCAAAAAACCGATATCGACTACTGCCTGATTCGAGAAATAGAGACTACAACTGCGTCGCTACATGATAGTCAGGTTGATCTATCAAAAGAGGACGAGGTTGTGCTCAGAGACAGAGGCTATTTCGGCGCGCAGGCTAAAGGTATTGATTTTACCATGAGACGAAGGACCACAGAAGGGACTCTTGGTGATCTCGATAAAGAGCGAAATCGGCTGATCAGCATTTTGAGATCGCCTGGCGAGAGACCTCATGCAGTGATAAAAAGAGTATTCGGGGCAGGAAGAGTATTAGCAACAACCGTCCAAAGAGTTGGGGTTATAATGATGGTTACAGCATTTGCTTTTAATCTATACCAGCTATGCACATTGAAAAATGCCAAAGTTATTTAGACTTAGCTGAGGCTGTCGAAGAACGACCGAAAGAGAGACCAATTTGAGGACTAATTCGAGCAAATGGGCTATCATTCGAATAGGAAGGATCTAATTATAGTTTTTAACGCAACTTTTTTAAACTAAAAGCACATATCAGTAATCATGGGAAGAAAGCAAGAAAAAGCTATTGTAAGACACGTAACT
>CAZWHG010000053.1:0-18953 GCA_964633785.1 uncultured Methanotrichaceae archaeon | reverse complement strand
TTATATTCGATATCTGTGAAAGCCGCGACCTCTCTTGCTTGGCATGGAGACTTTTGAGTCTTTTGGCATCTTCTGGGGAGTTAATATATTCTGAGATTGTTTCGCCACCCAATCTAAAATCAAGCCCTCCTAGCTGCATAGCTATATCGTTCTCCATACGCCACCATCATGAAAGTATTTGGCAATTTGTGAACAATCCTTATAAATCCATCGAGAGTCTAGATAACTGTTTGAAGATCACTTAGCATTATGGTGAACGACATGCATCATAATTTGCGCCTCAGGCGGCTTCTTCTTGTCATGGAAAAATGGATTATAGGGCCGCCGCCAGCCCTATGGCCTGATGAACTCGTTCGGCGCTGGAATGACATCCATCTTCTCAGGCGGCTTAGCCTCTATCAGGATCTTTTGCACCGTCTCAAGATGAGCCTCTGCAATGGGGATCTCCTTCTCGGCTGTCTCAATGATCGGCTCATATCACTCGATCTCGCGAGCCACCCGCGGTGATTCACGAGGCAGGCTACGCACTCAGCCAGGGTCTTGATGCAAGCTCATCGACCTGCCGCAAGTATCCGCCCATCTATCTAGCTCCGCAATCCCTGGCATGAGATCCCGGCCAGCTCGGGGTTCCCTTGTCATTGGAAATGTCCTCAAATCGTCCTACTAATATTAAGTTAGTCGCTGTCTCAAGTCACATCTCTCCTTATTATGTATCATTCAAGCAGTCTCATCGTGTTAGATCCGGAGTCGGCCTTTGGCTGACCAGCTCCTCCTATGGAGATGGAGGTGGCCAGGGAGATCCTGGCTGAGGTTTTCGGGTTCGGCTGTAGGAAGGTTGATGAGAGGATCCGATTTCCCTAGAAAGCTTCGTAAGAATTGGGCATTTAGGTCTCCCAACACCTTTATTAATCAAGTTACCATTTTCCGAAAGAGGTCTGAATTATGGAATTTCTTGACATTATGAGCATCTCACACCGCTATATGGAGATACTAAACCCTTCCACGCCTGAAAAGATCATCAAACTTGGCAAATTACTCAAATTGAAAAAAGGAAACCGGGTCATTGACTTCGGTTGTGGTTGTGCCGGACCCCTTTCTCTCTGGGCTGAGGAATTCGGTATTACTGGTATTGGAATAGATATATCCGAGGAATTCTGCGAAAGGGCTAGGCAAAAACTGGCTTCGAAAGGTTTATCGGACCGAATCGAAATCGTTTGCTCCAATGGGGCTGATTACATATTCGAAGAAGGGGTTTTCGATGCCGCAACATGTATTGGGTCAACGTTTATTTTTGGCGGCTGCCAGCAGGTACTCCAAGTACTGAAGCGAGCTGTTCATCAGAATGGACGCCTTGGTATCGGTGAAACCCACTGGCTTAGCAATCAGGTAAATCCGGTATACGCCCAGAAACAGACAACTACCCATACAGAAACGGAACTAACACAATTTGCCCGGGATGAAGGCTTTGAACTCGAATACATAATTCGTGCCAGCTACGACGACTGGGACAGGTACATTTCGGATGGTTGGTATGGACTGATACGTTGGCTCGAAGAAAATCCCACCCACACGGACTATGAACAGGTATTCAAGCATTTCCGTATTGACCAGGATGATTATTTGCAGTTCCAACGCCAATCTATGGGTTGGGCCATGTACTGCCTCGCTCCCATGAAATCTCGTTGACATGTAGTCATCTATGAAAATATTTTTTATTGACACTAGCGATCTTTTGGGCAACGTCATTGCAATAGAAGAACTGGCCTCAGAAAGCGAAATACCGAACAACGGTTCTACGGCCAAGGAAAAGAGCTTAGAGGGTCGTTGCCCTGCTGATTGCCTGGTTGAACTCGTTTCGGTGCTGGAATAGCGTCCACCTTCTCAGGCAGGATGGCCTGAGTAGTCTCTAGGTGAGCCTCTGCAATGGGCAACTCCTTCTTGGCTTCCTCCATGATCTGCCCAAATTTATCGATCTCGCGATCCGCCCGCGGTGATCCCCCCAGGCCGGCCACGCATTAAGCTACGGTCTTGATGCAAGCTCATCGAGCGAGGCAGCGAGTATTTTAGATAGTTACGAATAATGATCATTGTCAAAGGCGTATCAATAAAGCCTCGGCCTTCATCTTCCTGGCCTTTTGCAGAGCCCCGGCCTGGCTCAGCTTCTTGCAGGATCCCAGGTAGACCTTGCACAGCTTGCCGCCTTCCAGCTGGCCTGAGGCAGGATCGTGCAGGCCCACGGGCTACGCCGCCTTGGTCACAGTCAGATAGACATCGTTTCCGAGACCCCATGAACTCAGGAATGGAGCAGTCTCCTTCTTTGGCCATGTCTTCCCTTGTTTATATCGCAAGCATAGCTTGGTTTCAGCTTTATGCGGCTGCGGATTGGAAACCTCGCAGCTTGCTGCGCGCCATTTCACCACTTAGTCGGTCTGCCAATGCCTAAGAGCGAAGCGCGGCTCCTTTTTCCGGAAGGCGGATCTTGGAGACCAAACGGCATTGAACCGCAGCCTCTCGCCTGGAGTACTCGCTTTTGTATGAACTTGCGCCTTTACGGGAACGTGGGCGTCCCCATGCCTGGCATGCCCGCCGAAGGGGGGATGCTCATGCCGCTGCCGCTCATATCGCCGCCGGAAGACGGAATCGATCCCGGAACCTTGGAGCTGGTCAAATTATTGGCGTCAGCAATCTTCGGCATATCCTTTGGAAGGTCCAGGGGAATCTTTGCAGGCACATTCCTGGAAATAGTCTGCAGCGACATCTCCTGCATTCCGCCGTTCTTGCGGGAGACGGCAAGAGAGGGCGAACCCGCTTCGCCAAATCTTCCGGCAAGGTCCATGGAAACGGCATCATCGGGCCGCAGCATTAAATCGAGGCTCTTGAATGTGGACGATGCCCCGCTCGCCGGATCCAGCGAAGTCATGAGAAGCTGCAAGGTTCCGGGCTTGAGATTGCCCAGAGTGCTCATGCTGAAAGCGCCCAGAGCCGGGTCCATGGAGATATTGATTCTGCCGTATGGATCAATCATCAGGCCTTGAAGGGTGATTCTCTGATAATTGGTATCAATTGAGATGGTGGGAGAGAGCTGGCGGTTGGCGCTGAGGCTGACATTATAGGATTCTCCCTCCGAGAAGAGATCCATGCTCTGATTCTGCCCCTGCCCCAAATTGGGAACGGAAGAGGCCAGGGCAAAGCCGGGGGCAATGATGGTCGTATCCGCCTGATTCTTTTGGCTGCCATTGGAGGTGCTGTTGATATCGATGGCCAGGTGCGAGTCATTTATCAGGGCCAAAGGAAGCAAAATTACCGGCGAATGAGCGCTGCCCATGCCCGGCAGTCCAAATTTGAGGTTGCGAATCTCAGCTCCTGGGATCTCATTTACGAACTGGCCCGATCCCAGGGTACCGACTCTCTGGCCATTTTCATCGGTGATCAGAGCGCGAGCCTTGCCGCTCTGCCAGATCTGGATGCTCTTCGTGCCCTGCCCGGCCCCCTGGCCGGCAGCAGCGTTCTCCTCACAAAAATCGCATTCTTGCAGCCCCAGCCGTGAAGAGAGAGAGACAATCTCGAGATTCTTGGTGCTGGCGTTGCCGGAATAGAGGCTGTTTGGCTCATCCGGACTGGCTGATGCCAGGTAGCGCCAGGAATTGTTGATCGTATCCACCTCAATGAATCTGCTATCCTTGGGCCAGTTATTATCATATACCAGAATGCGGGCCGTACCGTTGCCCAGATCCTCCACAGCATAAGGCGTAATGGCGTGGCCGCCGCTGCCATCGGGAAGATAGATGCCCATGACCCACCATTCACCTGCCTCCGGCCCGTTGCCGAAAGCCGCGGCCAGAGTATCCAGCACTGCCCGAGGAGACTCCAGAACCTTCTTGGATCCTCCGGGCCTTGTGACCTGGGTGGTCCACCAGTAGCCAATCTCGCGTTGCAGCAGGACGTCTTGCAGCGAGAGATCAATAACGCTATTGCCGCCAAAGATGCCGGGGCTTGTCTCGTTGTAATACATAAGGCTGGATAGGACCGCAATGCCTTCACAGTGTCCGGATTTCATGGCGGAAATGGCTTGATTCATCCAGCGCTCGGCAGGGTAGGTGAGTGTGCACTTGCCGCCGGCGGTGCTGGCGCATACCTTGTCTCCGAACATGCGCTGCAGCTCCGCTGCGGTCAGGTCGACGGTCGCGGGATCATCGCCGTAGTTTTGAAAGCTGAATCCATCGATATTGGGACGAAAACCGCTATCGTTTATTTCCGCACCTTCTAGAGAGATGGTGCTGTTATTCTCGGCCCCTGCCACACAAAAGATAGTCGCATATAATGATAATATAGCTATCATTGCAAGATATTGCTGCCTCATAGTTGCCCTGCCCCACCGGGTTGGAAATTGCCAACTGGTTTTTCCTTGAGACTTTTGCACTTGGGACTTATACATCTTTTGCCGCAAATATGATCGCAAAATTTATATTTTGGCCCGGTGGATGAGAGGCAAAAACGGAAGTGGGTGTAGAAATGAAGAAACTCTTAGCAATAGCATCAATGATCCTGTTGGTATTCGCAGTTCAGGTCTTAGGTTTCGCCTTCGGTGAAGAACAGGCCGCAGCAAATGAGTCGATCAACGCTTCCCAGATAAACGAGACGACGAATGCAACTCTCATCAATGAGACACTGGGAAATGATACTCTTCTCAACGAGACACTTGGAAACGAAACCGTAGCCGAGAACGATACGAATCCATTTGTAGATGCAAAGAACCGTAAGCCGAGTTACAGGTAAGCTCGTAATATTTAAACT
This sequence comes from uncultured Methanotrichaceae archaeon, assembly GCA_964633785.1. Lineage (GTDB taxonomy): Archaea > Halobacteriota > Methanosarcinia > Methanotrichales > Methanotrichaceae > Methanothrix. The sequence goes on along the minus strand of CAZWHG010000053.1, from coordinate 14,159 downwards.
ATCATTTTGCGTTTTCTTTTTTAATCAATCATATCTTTATCTTCCGAAATTCATCTGCAGCCACAGGGTTTGCGGCCCGTGCGCTGAGGCACAGGCCGGTTTTGCGAGAACTGCGCAAAATGAACGAACGTGCTGGGGATCTGCTTTTATGATTAGAATAGCCTCATAAGCTCTTCGGCTATGATCCTGTAGCCCGCTTCGTTGGGGTGGTCAAGTCCTGAAAGGATGAGTTCTCCCAAGGGAGTGCCCTGTCGCACGCGCTGCATCCAGGCCCCGTAGACATTTACGAATCCCACATCCATCTCTTTAGCCACTCGCTCGATCGTCTGATAGTAGTCTTGCACCAGCCGATCGTAGGGCGGCGTCTCCAGAGGCTGGGAGGAGAGCAGCAGTATCTCCGAGTTGGGGCCGGCGCGGATGCGACGCACCATCTTTGCGAAGTTCATCTCGAACTCCCCCAAATCCAGACCAAGCGCGCAGTCGTTGATGCCGAAGTTGATCGTAACCAAGTCGGGCTCGTAGGAGAGGGCCGCCCAGTCCAGACGGGCCAGGCCATCCATGCTCGTGTCTCCGCAGGTGCCGGAGTTGATCATCTCTACTACTGCCTCGGGATACTTTTCCGCCAGCAATTCTCTCCAGAAGGAGGGAAAGCCGTGCCGCACGCAGTAGCCGGCAGTGATGGAGTCGCCAAAGGCCACAATGGTCACATTGCAGCCGCCTTCCAGGTTCATCCTCGTCTTTTCCACAAATTTTCTCTGCCCTTCATCCATAGAGTGTGCTCCTTTTCCGTCAGCTATTGGAGCTTGCTGCGGCCTTTACCGCCGCCTTCATGTCGCGGATCAATTGCTCCAGCTGCTCTATTCTTCCTCGGGCGATCAGGTCCACGCAGACCGAACCCACAATGGCGCCGTCTGCTCCTGCGGCGATCATCTCCGCAGCCTGGGCGGGTGTGGAGATGCCAAAACCCACGGCTTTGGGCTTATCTCCCGGCACGCGGGCGATGAGGTCGCGCGTGCTCTGCAGGATATCGCTTTGTGCACCAGTCACGCCCGTACGGGCTACCAGGTAGAGGAAGCCCATGGTCTCTCTTTCTATCATCTTCAGACGCTCCGTAGGTGTGTTGGGCGCGGCCAGAAATATGAGATCCACTCCTGTCCTGGCGCAGGCTTCCTGGAGTGGTCCTGCTTCCTCGGGAGGCAGGTCGGGCACAATCATGCCCGTTATGCCCGAGCGGGCGCAGTCCTCGGCAAATCTGTCCAGGCCGCGGGCATAGATCATGTTGTAGTAGCCCATGAAGACCTTGGGGATGGCGACGTTCGCCTCTGCTGCCACCTGAAAATAGACATCGGTGTTCATTCCGGCGGCGATGGCCCTTTGCGCCGCCGCCTGGATGGTGGGGCCGTCCGCGATTGGGTCGGAGTGGGGCAGCCCCAGCTCAATGATATCCGCCCCGGCAGCTGCCAATCGCCTCACCAGGTCGGGCGTTGCCGCCGGCGTCGGGTCCCCGGCACAGATGTAAACAATGAGCAGAGGAGCTTCTTCAAATGCCTCAGATATTTTCATAATCCATCACCGTTGCCAGATCTTTATCGCCTCGCCCGGAGATGTTGATGATGGCGAGGCTTCCCAGCGCCTCCGGCTCTTGCAGAGCATAGCCCACTGCGTGCGCAGACTCCAGGGCCGGGATGATGCCCTCCAGCCTGGACAGGGCATGAAATCCATGCATGGCCGTCTTATCATCGGCGATCTTGGGAAGAACGCGTCCCCTCTCTGCCAGGAAGGCCAGCTCCGGGCCCACACCGGGGTAATCCAGGCCAGCAGCCACGGAATAGGATTCCAGAATCTGGCCGTAAGGATCCTGCAGAATTTTGGTGAGAGCGCCGTGCAAAACGCCGTCTGTGCCCAGTCCCAGACTGGCTCCATGATCCGCAATTTTATCGGTCTTGCCGGGGCCCCGCCCGCCCGCTTCCACTGCCAGAAGACGTACCTCTTCATCCTCCAGGAAAGGAGCGAATATGCCCATGGCGTTGCTGCCTCCTCCCACGCAGGCCGTAACGCTATCGGGCAGTCGGCCCTCTGCTTGCATTATCTGCCGGCGGGCCTCTTTGCCTATGACGCTCTGAAAGTCGCGCACCATGCTGGGAAAGGGATGTGCGCCCGCTGCCGTGCCCAACAGATAATGGGTGTGATCAAAACTGGATGCCCAGTCTCGCATCGCCTCGTTGATAGCGTCTTTGAGGGTCCGAGAGCCGGAGCGCACGGGTATGACCTCAGCTCCCATGAGCTGCATGCGGTAGACATTCATCTTCTGCCTCTCGATGTCCACCTCGCCCATGTAGACCTGGGTCTCAAATCCCAGATTAGCTCCCACGATGGCCGTGGCCACGCCGTGCTGGCCGGCGCCCGTCTCAGCAATGAGCCGGGTCTTGCCCATCTTCTTGGCCACCAGTGCCTGGCCCAGAGTATTGTTGAGCTTGTGCGCTCCACCATGTACCAGATCCTCTCTCTTCAGGTAGACCTTGCGACCTAGCGCAAGGCTGAGGTTTCGGGCATAGTAGAGGGGGGTAGGCCTACCGGCAAAAGTTTTTAGGGCCTGGCTCAACTCCTCTTGGAAATCATTGCTCTTCATGAGGCGCGTGTAAGCCTCGGCCAGCTCCGCCAGGGGCGTTACCAGTGTCTCAGGCACAAAGAGGCCTCCGTACCTGCCGAACTTGACTGCGGATATATTGGATATCTGACTATACAAAGGATCACCGGCTTGTATGTACATTAAATGTACTAATTAATACCATGATGTATAAAAAGGTACATCCATGGTTGTATTTAAACTTAATCGCAGCATCAGCTCAGATCAGGTGGCAGCTCTCCCGTCAGGCACTCTATCCTTCTCTGTGCGCTCTCCAGCTTGGCATTGCACAGCTTAACCAGCGTCATGCCCTTCTCATACAGGTCCAGGCTCTCCTCCAGGGTCATCTTTCCCTCTTCCAACACCTCTACAATCTGCTCCAGACTGTCCAGAGCCTCTTCCAGGCCTATCTGTTCCTTCTTCATGTTGCTTCCCCTCCATCATCCCGGCATTCTTGTACCCGGCAGCGCAGCCTTCCCAGGCTGAGGATCAGCTCTATCTCCTCGCCTGGTCGGACGTCCTGGGACCGCAGTATCAGGCCCTTCTCGGATCTGGCGATGGCGTAGCCCCGTTGCAGGGTGGCCCGCGGCCCGACCGCCAGCAGTCGTCCATTTGCCAGTTCCAGACGGCTCTTTACGCTCTGCATTCTTTCTGCCTGGGCGGCGTCCAGGCTTTGGGTCAGATAATCCAGTCTCTGGCGAGCATCGCGTGCCAGAGAGTACATCCTTTTGGCGGATACATTTTGCTTTAGGTACTCCAGATGCTCCTCTTTTCGTTCCAGGTTTGTCCAGAGGGCGCGCATAATTCTGACCTGGGCCGTGCGCAGATTTTCTTTAATTTGCTCAGCATCCGGCACTGCTATTTTGGCTGCAGCCGTGGGAGTCGCAGCTCGCACATCCGCCACATAGTCGGCAATGGTCACATCCGTCTCGTGCCCTACAGCGGAGATGACAGGCACATCGCAGGCGAAGATGGCGCGGGCCACAATCTCGGAGTTGAAGGCCCACAGATCCTCAATCGAGCCGCCCCCGCGGCAGACTATGATTACATCAGCGCGGCCTTGCAGGGCCAGGATCGCCGAGGCTACACTCTCCTCGGCTCCAGCTCCCTGTACCTGGGCCGGGGAAAGGATGATTCTGGCGGGATAAGGGCCTAATGTGCGCAGAACATCTCTCAGCGCCGCTCCCTGGGGAGAGGTGACAATGCCGATTCGCTCCGGATACAAAGGCAGCGCCCGCTTTCTCTCCTGAGCGAACAGCCCCTCTCCTGCCAGCTTCTTTTTAAGCGCCTCCAGTTGCAGGTGCCGAAAACCCAGGCCCTCATCCTGCTTAACGGCGCGGGCTACCAGCTGTACCCTGCCCTGGGGCCTATAAACGGCAATATCTCCGAAGACCATCACATTCTTGCCATCATCCAGTTCAAAGTTCAGGGTGAGACCGTTGCTTTTAAAGAGAACGCAGGATATGGAAGAGCCCTGGTCTTTGAGGGTAAAATATCTGTGACCCGACCGGTGATGCAGGTAGTTGGAGACCTCGCCTCGTGCCCAAAGGTCGTGCAGGCGGGGATCATTCTCCAGGCGGTCTGCTATCCTCAAATTCAGGTCGGTGACTGTGAATATTTGGGTCAAGATGCTGGTGTTTTTATCAGGCCAGATATTTAAGGGCGATTCATGTGCGGGACGAAACTTATAGTGCCGTCGATTTATCGCTTTGTTAAACTTAGTTGGTCATAAAACAAGAAGACTTTTATATGGCAGAATGTCTTTGCCTTAAGCGGTGAAGCAATGCACATAATGGAGGGTTTTCTTCCTCATCCCTGGTGGGAGATCTGGTTTGCACTCTCACTTCCAGTAGTGGCCTATGGTGTCTACAAAATGAACAAGATGATCAAAGACAGTCGTGAGACTCTGCCCTTGCTGGCTGTGGCCGGTGCTTTCGTATTCGTCCTCTCCTCCCTGAAGCTTCCCTCCGTAACCGGGAGCTGCTCTCATCCTACTGGTACGGGAATGGGCTCAATAATTTTCGGCCCCTGGATAACCTCGGTCCTGGCCATGATCGTCCTGGTCTACCAGGCCGTATTTCTGGCGCATGGCGGCCTGACCACTCTCGGGGCCAACACCTTTTCCATGGGCATTGCCGGGCCCGCGGTCGGATACCTGGTATACAAAGCAGCGACAAAGTTCGGGCTGCATCTCTACCTGGCCGTTTTCCTGGCGGCGACTCTGGCCGATTGGGCCACTTATCTCGTCACATCCTTGCAGCTGGCTCTGGCATTTCCGGCCGCTTCTGGTGGCGTTCTGTCTTCCCTTGAGGCTTTTGCTGCCGTCTTTGCCATAACCCAGATTCCCCTGGCTATAGTGGAAGGAATGGTGACGGCATTGATGTTCAAATATATAGTGCAGCTTCGCAGCGATGTGCTGGTGAGAATGAATGTAGTCTCCCAAAGCACCATAAAAAAGCTGAAGGAGGCCGTGGCATGAAAAAGAATTTGGAGGTCTTAACTTTAGGGGTCGTCATTCTCTTCATCGCAGCCTTTGCCTATATCAGTTCTACCCAAGATCATAAGTGGGGCGGAACAGACGGCCAGGCTGAGGATGTGATCTCCGATCTAACCGGCGGCACCTACACACCATGGTTTCCGTCAATTTATACTCCGCCAAGCAGTGAGATCGAGAGCCTCTTCTTTACCCTGCAGGCGGCCATCGGCAGCCTCATTGTCGGCTATTTTTTAGGTTACTACAGGGCTTTAGCCAAAGCAAAAGAGGATAAATCCGCTCCTGTGCAAGAAGGAAAATCGGATGCATAACCTTCTTGATGACTATGCCCATGGCAATGCCCTGCGGGAGACCAGTGCCCGTCTCAAACTATTCCTAGGCCTCTGGGCCATTCTCCTTTGCGTATCATCTACGACGCCTATTGCACCTTTATTCGTGGCCATAACCATGAGCTTGATAACTGTGATGCTGGCCAAGATTCCTGGACGCATCTATTCCCGACTGCTACTGGTGCCCCTCTCCTTCGCCGTGCTCAGCGCCGGCGTGGTAGCCTTCATGCATGGCAATGGGCAGACACTATTTTCCGTGCAGCTCAACGGATTTGATCTGGCCATCCGAGAGGAAGGAGCAAACCTGGCCACTCTTCTTATCGCCCGGACCTTTGGCGGCATGTGCTCTTTGTATTTCATAGCTTTAACCACGCCCATGATTGAGATATTCGCCGTGTTCAAAGCTTTGCGCATACCTCAGTCGGTCATTGAGCTGTCCATGATGATTTATAGATATATATTCGTCTTCTTGGATCAGGCGGCCATGATTCACAGCGCCCAGATGATGCGTCTGGGTGACGCCGGGACAAAAAACTCACTGAACTCATTTGCTATGCTTTGTAGCGTTCTATTCCTCCGCTCCTGGGAGCAGGGAGAAAGGCTCATTGTAGCCATGGACTCTCGCTGTTACGACGGCAAACTCGATCTCATGGATCAGGCAGAGGGGGCAAAGCCCCGGGCGATTCTTGCAGTAGCTGTCTATTTGGCCGCAGCTACTGCCATAGCAGTTTTAACCAGGGACGTTCTGCTCTTGTGAGGCTACTATGACGACTATCCTTGAAACCAGAAACCTCTGCTATTCTTATGGAGATGGAACGAAGGCTTTGAATGACGTCTGCATCTCCTTGCAAGAGGGGAAAAAGGTCGCGCTGGTGGGGCCCAATGGAGCCGGTAAATCCACGCTCATGCTCATGTTCAATGGCATTTTGCGGCCCAGTGGGGGGTCGGTCCTCTTCCGGGGCCGGCCCATGAGTTATGATGCTGAAAGCTTGCGGTCCATCCGGCGGGCTGTGGGGATGGTCTTTCAAAATTCAGACGACCAGCTCTTTGCACCTACCGTTTACCAGGACGTGGCCTTCGGCCCCACAAATCTGGGTTATGCCGCGGAGAAGGTGAAGAGGTATGTGGGCTTTGCTCTGCAGTACGTGGGTCTATTTGGATATGAGCGGCGTCCACCGCATCACCTCAGCGGTGGCGAGAAGAAGAGGGTAGCCATCGCCGGCATACTGGCCATGGAGCCGGAGGTGATTATTCTCGATGAGCCTACCTCCAATCTTGATCCTGCCAGCTCTGAAGAGATTATGGAGATGCTCGATGAGTTGAACTACGGTGGAAAGACATTGATCATCTCTACTCATGACGTGGACCTGGCCTATCGCTGGGCGGATGAGGTCATCCTCATGAAGGAGGGCGGCGTGGTGCGGCGAGGCTCAGGGCAGGAGGTATTTGGAGATGCGAAGCTGATAAGGGATGCGCGTCTCAAGCTTCCCCTCGTGGTGGACCTTTACCAGGAGCTAGCGGGCCGGGGCATTGCCCGGGGATCAAAGCCGCCCAAGAACGTCCTTGAGCTTTGCGATCTCCTGCAGCCTAAGGCACAGGCCGGGACGTGGGGCAAGATCTTCATCTGCAACGTGGACGAGGCCGATGGGAAACAGATCCTGGCTATGCTAGAAAAAATTCCTGCCGGCTTTAAAGGCGCTATGGGTACCAGTGCTAAGGTCATGGCGGAAAGGTACGGCATATCCATAGATTTTACCTACGGCGTTATCGACAAATGCATACTAAAAGCGCTCCTCGGCAAGAGCTCTATCATCATGACCTCGGGGGGGATGGTAGATCACACTATGCAGAGGATCAAAGACTACGGCCAGGAGTCCGGGACGAAGATCGAGGCGACATGTCTCTTGCAGGGTACCGAAAACCTTAAGTAAATATAATTTGATTAAAGAAAAGTACATTGGAATAACAAGTTATTCCATGCGTCCATTCTGCACCAGAGGCGGGGGTCGACTGGCTGGCATTTCGACCCTCGCTCTGGATCTCCCCCAGATAGTCGCCTGATATGACCGCATTTACTATTTCTAAAATTCATCTACTATCATATTTCTAAAACAATTTATATATGATAATTGACGAGCGGGTAGGGGAGTGGGGGTTAGTGAAAAAGATGTGTGTACCCGCTCTCATCTTAACAATCTGTTGATCGTATAAATACTTTTCTGGCAATAAATTATAACTGTTTTTGTCCATATGCTTTTTGTCTGGCAATCTTTGCCGCATAAGCGCCGGCTACAAAGCCTGCATCTATATTAACCACGGTTAGAACGGAGCAGGACTGTAGCATGGAGTAAAGGGCTGCCTGGCCGCCTCCTCCCAGACCGTAACCTGTAGAAACCGGCAAGCCGATTACAGGGGATTCTACCAGTCCGGCCACCACGGCCGGCAAAGTTCCCTCCCGTCCGGCTGCCACCACGAAGGCATCAACGTCTGCCATCCTCTCCAGACAGGGAAAGAGCCTGTGAATACCAGCCACACCTACGTCGTACTCCGAAATGACATTGCATCCCATCTCCTCTGCTACGACGCGTGCCTCCTCAGCGACCGGCATGTCGGCTGTACCTGCTGCCAGGATGCCCACCCGTCCCCTTTTGGCCTGCGGCGTTGCAGACCGAATGACTACTGTTCTGGCCTTCGAGTTGTGCTCCAGCCTGCTTCCCTCCGGCAGTTTTGCGCTCTGTAGGAACTCCAGCTGCTGCGGCGAGACCCGAGTTATGATCACACTACCAGTAGCCTGCAGGTGAGCCAGGGAGATTGCCACAAGATCTGCTTTATCCTTTCCTTCGGCGAGAATGGCTTCTGGAATGCCGGTGCGATCTATCCGGCAGATGTCTAGCTTTGCCACTTCCCCTACTGCCAGGAAGCGCTGGCTCTTGATGCGCCGCAAAGCCTCTTCCAGGTCCATATCCCCCCTGGCAAAGCACTCCAGCAACTCTCTCAGATTTTCTTGCACGGCTCGAAATAGACCGTCAAGCATAAAGGGTTTATCCCTGTATGGAGAACAAAAAAAAGATGCTCGTAAACCTTGATCTTCATATTCATTCCAAGTACTCGATGGCAGTATCCGCTGATATGCAGCTGCCGGAGATTGCCAGAGAGGCGGAGCGTAAAGGAGTGAAGATCGTGGCCACGGGAGACTGCCTGCATCCCCTGTGGCTGGATGCCATAAAGAAGCTTCCTGAGGCAGACGGGCTTTTTCTCCTGGGAGATACCTATTTTGTCCTTAGCGTGGAGGTGGAAGACGGCAGCCGCGTGCATCATCTCATATTTTTGCCGGATATTGCCCAGGCGGAGCAGCTGCAGGAGGCTTTTGCCTCTCACTCTACGAACCTGTCAACAGACGGCAGGCCCCGGCTGCATTTGAACGGCTCTGAAATCGCCGATCATGTTCTTGAGGCGGGCGGCATGCTGGGGCCTGCCCATGCTTTCACACCCTGGACGGGCATCTTTGCTCACTTTGGCTCAATAGCCGAATGCTATCAAGAAAAAGCGCAGCAGATTCGGTTCATTGAGCTGGGACTCTCTGCGGACACAGATTATGCAGACCGGATCGCCGATCTGTCCTCCCGAACATTTCTCTCCAACTCAGATGCTCATTCGCCTCGCCCGAGCAAGCTGGCCAGGGAGTTTAATCAGATGGAACTGGATTACTTCAGCTATGAGGACCTCATTCTTGCCATCAAGCGTGAAGGCGGCAGGCGTCCCACAAAAAATGTGGGATTTTTCCCTGAGGAAGGAAAGTACAATCGCACTGCATGCACACGCTGCTACCGGCAGTATTCCCTCACTCAAAAGGACGAATTGATGGGGCGTTGTCCGGAATGCGGGGGGCGAATCAAGCTGGGCGTGGCTGACCGGGTGAATCTTCTGGCTGATTATGATGAGCCCGTGCATCCTGCTCACCGGCCACCTTACTTGCATATCATTCCTCTGGCTGAGATCATTGCTCTGGCCCTGGGCCACAAGAGCGTCATGACGGCCGGCGTGCAAAAAAGCTGGAGCGAGCTGACCGCGGAGAATACCGAGATTGAAGTTTTAATGCAAGCCGATCTTGCTGACCTGAAGGCCGAGCCGAAAGTCATCGAAGCCATTCGGAATTTCCGCATGGGTCGGGTAGAGGTCCTCCCTGGTGGCGGGGGGAAGTACGGAGAGATCAGGCTGGCGAAACCAGTCGTGGCGGAAGGGCAAAAAGATACGCAGAGGTCGCTCTTCGACTTTTAAGAGGGAAGCTCATTGTAGGTCGCGTACAATGGTCTACCGGAAAGTCCTTACAAGATAACGCAACAGGTTCTTGCAGTCATAACTATCTTTTTGCATTCGATTCTGATCTTCTTAATACCAGCAGATTCTGGAACTCTATTTCTTTCTTTAGTATGATCAGCAATCAATAACTTTATATTCAATAAAAAGATATTAAGTATACGTGATTGCTCTTGAAAATATGGATTCGCAATGGGGGTGATATGTTTGTAGTAAGTAATAGTAGATCCTATTCTTAATATTCTTGCTATATGATCAACAAATTCAAGAGGAGTGAGATATGTTATCGAGTAATTTCATCTCAATGAATATAGACAGATTTAGGCGAAAACGCAGTCTTAGCATCGGTCTTGCGGGAGTGTTCCTTTTTGCCGGAATGCTGCTGTTGGTATTGATGTCGAATAACAGTTCTGCTGTTTCTGGTGATGCCTCAGTTGGCAATGTGGTCAACGTATCCGACAACCAGCTTCTCAGTGCAAATGGTGCAGCTCCTGGCACTGAACTTCACTTCAGAAATAAAAGGACAACAGCAGATGAGAGAAAAGCTGCAGCAGAGCGTTTCAAAGCGATATATAGTCCCGTCCAGGTTCAAGCTCAAGAAAGGGCTTTTGCCGCGGGTCAGGGCGTTTCTGCTACTCCTGCGGTTCTAAAACCCGGCACATCGCCGCACTATTTTGGCCCGTATGGAAACTGGGCCTACAGCCCGCTGCCAAGGGGCGCTATACTCAACATTACGGTTACGAACGGAGGCAGCGGCTACACCTTACCAGTTGTTACTGTTACTGATGACTATAACAACACTGGTATTACGCCCGCTACTGCTACGGCAACGGTTGTCGGCGGCGTTATTACCAGCATCAAAGTAACTAATGGAGGCAGCGGCTATTCCGCACCTGTTGTCGTTATCACCGGCGCCAGCACTTCACCTGCCAGCGCGACGGCAACGATAGGCGGACCGCTAAAAGGCGGCGTTAGAAAATTCGTCGACAAGCTGCCCGGGCTGAATGCTGCCGGAAAGAACAACCTAGGCCAGTACATACCGGTTGCCGTCCCGGATACGACAACTTATCCCGGCAATGATTACTATGAGATTGCAGTCGTGCAGTACTCCGAGAAGATGCATTCAGACCTCAATAACACAACTCTGCGGGGATATGTGCAGATCGAAACTCCTGCAAATATAGCCTCCAGCAGGCACATTCCACTGAAGTACCCCAACGGCACCGCAATAAAGAACGCAACAACAAACCTGCCAGTGTTCGCGCATAATGATACCCAATACCTGGGGCCGATCATTGTATCAAAAAGGGGCGTTCCCGTGCGTGTGAAGTTCCATAACTACCTTCCCACAGGATCCGGCGGCGACCTCTTCATTCCAGTAGATACCACCGTCATGGGATCAGGAATGGGTGCCAATATGGCTATGGTCACGGCGGCAACTAATGTTGGAACCACAGCCACGATCACGACGTCGATGCCCCACACCTTCAAGGTCGGGCAGCATGTCATGCTAATGGACTTCCTGCCAAGTGCCTACAACGGAACGTTCAATGTAACTGCGGTTCCCAGTGCAACTACCTTCAATGTTGTCCTCGGATCCGTTCCCGGTCCGGTTACAAAATTGGGATCCGCCGCAGAGATGCATACTGAGAATCGCGCAGCCGTACATTTGCACGGAGGCGACACTGTGTGGATCAGCGATGGAACACCACATCAGTGGACTACGCCTTTCAGGGAGAACACAAATTACCAAAAGGGAGTCAGTGTAAATAATTTACCGGATATGGATGGGGGAATCGAGCCCCAGGGTACCCTGACCTTCTATTATACGAATGATCAGAGTGCCAGGCTGATGTTCTATCATGACCATGCATACGGCATCACCCGCCTTAATGTCTATGTAGGAATGGCGGCTGGTTACTTGCTTACAGACCAGGAAGAGCAGGACATGATTGCCGGCACCAACTTTTCGGGCATTAACCCTGGCCTGGTGAAGGTCCTACCTGACATAGGGATTCCTCTGGTTATTCAGGATAGAACATTTTTGGACAACAGAACGATCGGTGGGCAGGATCCGACCTGGAATTGGGGCACTGGACCACGAAACCTGAGCGGATTTATTACAAAAGCAAAGACTGGTGACCTCTGGTATCCCCATGTCTATATGCCCAACCAGAATCCATGGGACATCACCGGAACTAATGCATTTGGCCGGTGGCTATACTCGCCCTGGTTCTGGCCGCCCTCCAAACCGCTGATTCAAGGAGTGATCGCGAACCCCTACTATGATCCAATCAACGCACCATGGGAGCCAGCAAAGATACCTGGAGTGCCCTATCCATCCATGGCTATGGAAGCCTTTATGGATACTCCAATCGTCAACGGCGCGGCCTACCCCAGTCTGACATTGGATCCCAAGCCTTACAGGTTCCGTATCCTGAATGCCGCCAACGAGAGATTTGTTAACTTGCAGCTGTACCAAGCCACCTCAATCATCAGCAACATCACGGTTACAAATGGGGGAAGCGGCTATACATCTCCGGCGGTCACTATCTCGGATCCTACGGGCAAAGGCGCAACAGCAGTACCGACTGTGATAAATGGTGTAATCAGTGGTATCACCCTTCTGACCGTGGGCAGTGGTTATACCAACCCTGTTGTCAACATCGCAGATGCTACCGGCACATTAGCTGCTGCAACTGCAAAAGTCTACAGTGGCCTGACAGAAGTAGGCATGGTACCTGCTGCCAGAACGCCAGGGTACCCCAGCAACTGGCCGATTGATGGAAGAGATGGCGGTGTGCCCGATCCAGCTAAGATGGGGCCATCATTCATCCAGATCGGTACGGAAGGCGGCTTCCTGCCAGCACCTGTGGTAATAGACAACCAGCCAATTAGTGTCCCAACTCACGGACTGCTGCTGGGAGCTGCAGAGCGAGCTGATGTCATCGTCGACTTCTCCGCTTATGCAGGAAAGACCTTGATTTTGTACAGCGATTCTCCCGCGCCTTATCCCATGCCGGACACGCGAGTGGACTACTACACCAATGATCCGGATATGAGGGGTACGGGCGGTGCTCCTACAACGTTGCCGGGATATGGACCTAACACCAGGACCATCATGCAGATCAAGGTAAACAATATTGTCCCGTCTGCTCCCTATAATCTGACCAGATTGAATGCGGTTTTCGCTTCGAATTCCACGAAGCCGAAAGGCGGGGTCTTCAACGCATCACAGCCCCTGGTTATCGTGCCGCAGGCCGCATACAACTCAGCCTACAACAAGACATTCACCACCAATGTTTCGCGGCAATACATACAGAGCACAGTAAATAGTCACACGTTCACCACTATCGGCAATAAGAACGTGACGATTCCGCTGGAGCCAAAGTCAATCCATGACGAGATGAACGTGGCTTACGAAGTGGATTATGGACGGGGCAACAACTTCCTGGGGCTGACGGCGAGCGTTCCCACACCGCAGACCCAGAATAACATGATGTATCCCTACCCGTCACCGCCAGTCGAGATCATAAACGACTCAGCGGCATCGCAGGTAGGACCGACTGGTGCAGATGGAACACAAATATGGAGGATAACGCACTTTGGAACGGACACCCACACCTATCATTTCCACCTGTATAATGTGCAGGTCGTCAACAGAGTGACCATGGATGGCATTATGATGCCGCCCGACGCCAATGAGCTGGGCTGGAAGGAAACCGTGAGGACGAACCCGCTGGAGGAGACCATGGTGGCCTTGAGGCCGGTTGCCCCCAAGTTGCCTTTCAAGGTTCCCAACAGCACTCGCTTAATTGACCCGACAATGCCGGCAGGCGCAATTATGCACGGCCCGCCCGGTGGATTCCTTGATCCGTCTGGAAATCCGGTTACCATCCTGAACCATCTGGTCAACTTCGGCTGGGAGTATGTATTGCACTGCCATCTCCTGGGCCATGAAGAGATGGATATGATGCATACCCAGGCGTTTGTGGTCGCGCCGGAAGCTCCGACTAACCTTGTGGTCACAACCGGTGGCATCACACCAACTAATACGTTGACCTGGGTGGACAATTCCATCAGCGAAACCGGATTCGCCATTCAGAGAGCAACCAATAGCGGCTTCACGGTTGGTCTGACCACATTCACGGTTGGACGGAATGTAGTAACGTATATCGATACTGGGGTAGTGTCTGGTACGAAATATTATTATCGGGTACGGGCTGTCAACCTGGTAGGCGATACCACAGTCTATCCGGCTCCTTCGGTAGGGTTCCCCCAGAAGACGGCATATTCGGGATGGTCGAACACTGGAACAACCTGCCTGGGCCCGGATAAAATCGGCAACTACAAGGGCAATGGTCTTTGGGCAGTTGATTTCAACGGCAACGGC
>CAZWHG010000052.1:0-20372 GCA_964633785.1 uncultured Methanotrichaceae archaeon | reverse complement strand
TCTTTTTCATATGACAAGCCATAAAATTTAAAACTTTCGTTACAGAGCACTAGTGAAAAATTGCTTTCAAAGGAACATATTCAGAAGTCCATTAGCACCTATCTATCCCCAAGGCACTTTCGCAATCAATGGCATCATGATAATTCTGATTTCGATCTATTTGTTGATCTATTACATAAGACATGGCCTGGGATGGATATCGAACTCCCAAAATTAGAAAATTTCGAAGATTTGTTCATGTTTTGTAGGGAAAATAGAATTGCACGGGAGATTGGATGGGCAGGTTGCGGATTTCAGGTTTGGATACAGATATTATCTCATTTAGTACGTAATAAAGATGCAACCACTTTGATAATTGACGAACCGGAGATCTACTTGCATCCAGATTTACAGAGAAAGTTCATAGCAGTATCAAAAGAATTAGGGCCACAGATCATTATTGCCACGCATTCTGTGGAAATGATAAATGAAGCCGAAATTAGCGATATATTAATTATAGATAAAAATAATAAAGTTGCCAAGAAATTAAACAATTTCAGGGCCATACAAAATGTGGTAGATCTCTTGGGTTCTGTTCAAAACATGCATCTTACAAGGCTACTCAAGAATAAGAGAATATTATTTCTCGAAGGCAAGGATTATACAATTCTTAAGAGATTGGCCTATAAATTAGGACTTAACGAATTGTCAAATGAAGATGGAGTAACAATAGTTCCGATGGGTGGGTTTTCGCGATGGCCTATGGCAAAAAATGCGGAATTGTTATTTGGTGCTATCCTAGAAGAAGAAATTAACACTTCAATAATATTAGACAGAGATTATAGATGCAGCGATGAAATCGAAAAAAATAGAAGAAATGCTGAGAGGTGCTACAAATTATCTACATTTTTGGGAGAGAAAAGAAATCGAAAATTACTTAATTAACTTGGACGTCATTAAAAGAGTAGCAGAGATGAAATTAAGACGAAGAAACCGAGCTGATCTACTAAATATATATGACGAGAAAATAGAAACCTATTTTGATCAAATATGCAAAGACTGTATTGAAGATATTGTTGGCTTAAGTCAGGAGTCGATAATAAATCATAAAAAAAATAAAAAGCCAATTTCTGAAGAAAACAAGGAGTGTTCAACAAATATACGAACAAAAATTAACTCCTTTGAAGAATTAATAAAATTGGTTCCAGGGAAAGTAATATTGTCTAATTTGAATACAAACATGCAAAAAGAACTTGGAGTATCATTTACAGCAAATGAATTGATAAAATTCATGAAAAATGAATTGATAAAATTCATGAAAAATGAAGAGATACCTGAGGAAGTTGTCAGTGTTCTAAATGAGATCGAGAAATTTAGATTGAATTGATCGAGAGAGAGAGAGCATTTTCGTCATGCTTTTATTAGTTGTACGAGCATCAATCGAGCTTGCCCTCTTAAATTTAGGCTTACGTATGGAGTGCATCTCGGATTTCTCGCAGTCTCCTTGTTTTTCCCCAGCAAGATGGCTATCGAGTACAGATTAAGCCATTTTGCCGTGCAATCATGCCTCCCCCCTCCCGAAACATCGGCACGATCAATCCCAAGGGCCTCTGATAAGCCAACGGCATCCCCGGCCACCTGGGCTCCATGGCACAACCGGGGCCGTGCCGACCGCCGCGTCCCCGCCCGCGTGCTCCCCGCGCCCGTGAGCGAGCGGCTGCTGCTGGGCCCGCCTGGACGCCACCTACATGGCTGCCGGGCCGGAGGGCGAGCGCCTTCTGGCTAACTCAAGGCCGGAATTGTCTGCAATGAAGCCAGGATTAAATCGTTATTTTAACTCTGGTATCTTGCGTCCTTTTTCCGTGCGGTAAAATCAGCATCAAAGCTCATTATCTGCAGGCCGTACTTTTGTGCGACGGCGTATTGGTAGGCATCATCAAAATCCAAACGGAACCTTTTCGAGACTTCTGCCAGAGCGAGAACCTCTTCCGGATCTAACCCAATCACAGCGATTCCAGTCTTTGTTATTACGTCCTTCACAAAGCTGACGTAGGTTTCATGTCTATTTCTTTGGAAAAGGAAAACACCTATGGAATGAAGTGAGAAATCCGTTATAAAAAGATCGGTGGAGGGATTTGCGATAAACAGATGCTTGGCGGCCTTGCTCTTTTCTCTTTGCAGCAAGATTTCCAGAAATATGTTCGTGTCCAGGAGATACATCATGCTCCTCGCATCTTTCCAATCTCATGTTGGAGTTCCACTGAGGAATACTGTTCTCCCAGATCCGCAAGATCTCCTTCCCAGTCAAAAGCCGGCACATTTTGCTTCCTTTTAGATCTTTTCTCCAGCAAAAATTCTGCATAGCTCCGAACTTCCTTTTGAATATCGGGAGGCAATTGCTCAACGAAACTAGCGAGGGTTGTCATTTTTCTCAATCAAATATGGGATGCCCAAGCTTTTAATATTTATCGGCAAGGATGATTTCGATTCTGGCTGACCGCCGCTTCCCCGCCCGCGCGTGGCTCCCGCGCCCGTGAGCGATTGGCAGCTGCCGGGCTCCGGGCCCGCCTCCCCAAGGGGCTGCCAGGCCAGGAGGGCGAGCGACGCAGGCTTCAGAAGACTAAAATAGACTTGCGGGAAATTTGGCAAATCTGGAAGTGCTAAATAGCTGCGCTCATCTTTAGCTCAACTTCTCCTGCCCTTAGAGGCTTGGTCAGAAGTTTTCCGGCGCGAAATTCTCTCATGATCTCATCTATCTTTCGAGAAGTTTCGATTGAGAAATAGGCCTCACTGCAGCTATCGCAAACGTAGGCCGGAACATCCCTGATTACTACTATCTCTCCCTCGACTCTGATAGTGAAATCGGTTGTGCCCTTCTTGAGCCTACCTTTTCCGCAACTACAAGTATCAGGAATCAATTTGGCACTCTCTCTCTGCAATTTATCCATTCATCTTCATCTGGCAGATACACAGTCACAATTCTCAGATAATCCAGGCACTTAGCCACAACGACATGACATGGTTTTCCAGGCAAGAGCCGAAACATGAGAACGGAGGGGCATGGAAAGTCGTCTGGATAGCTCTCTATTATCTCGCCATTTAATATTAAGTTTGCGATATCATCGGCCAAAACGTTTCTTTCCACCATCCTGGAATTGGCGTGTTTGGAGATGATAATTTTGTCTTCCCAGACAAGCTTCTTTATCTCTTCAATAAGTCCAGAGGAAGACATTTAGCACCTGCCTTTTTATTTCAGATCTGGCCCACCAGAGAAAAAGATTGCGGGCACCGGTTACTCTCTATGGCACAAATATAAACTAGCTGCCGAAATGCGTGCAACTTCATACCTGTCCGCGTGCTTAATGGCACAACCGGGGCCGGGCCGATCGTCGCGTCCCCGCCTGCGTGCTCCAGCGCCTGTGAGCGATGACGGCTGCAGCCGGGGCCCGCCTGGGCCGCCACCCACAGGGCTACAAGGCAGGGAGGGCGAGCGCCGCCAAGCTCATGATGTGCTTTCGTGAGATCCTTGCCAAACGAGGGAGCGCGATGCTTTCGTAACTGTGCAAACTCCTGCGCAGATAGTTATTTATGCGAATAATGGGTAAAATGGGTAGGAAGAAATATGCCGCTCGCAAAAATCGATGAACGAGGCAGAGTGCAGCTGCCAAGCCGTCTACGGCAAAAGATGAAGCTGAAAGAAGGAGATGAATTCGTAGCGGAAGACCTGGGAGAGGATACGATTGTCCTCAAGAAGATCAACATGCGGGCACTTCTGGAGGATGCAATTGCTAAAGCTAAATCGATAGACCTGGATAAGCTGGAAAAAGAGATCGAAGAGGAGAGCAATCAGCTTGCCCGACAGAAATTCAAGATATCTGCTCGATAACACCGTCTTCATAGCCGCAGTGAAGCGTAAATGGACTAAAAGCGCAGAACTGGTCTATCATCTTCTGGACAGCTCTGCGGAACTCTTCGCCGATGAACTCCTGATTTTTGAATATGAGAAGTATGCAATAGCGCTTGGCACCTCAGAGTTATTGAATTATATGAAAAAATCTGTGATTCAGGTCAATCCCTCGCAAGAAGAGATTGATGCTTGTGCTCCATTCTTTCCGGAAAGCGAGCTAGCGGATATCGTCCACGCAGCAACTTGCCTTTATGCAGATGCAATTCTGATCACTAATGACAATCACTTTAAGAAAATTAAAAATTCAGGGCTTGTCAAGGTGTGGAGCAACACCAAAGCGATAAAAATACTACTCGATGGATTTGACGACTACAAAGATCCTTAGCAGGATTATCAACATGACCCTCGGTCCGAAGATTGCGTCCGCCATAAATATGACTGGGTGTTTTCCCAACGCTGACGAAATTCACAGCCCATTAGATGCATCCCAAGCGTCCACCGACTGTCGGATCGAAGCGACCGCCCGCTCGTGCGTCCACCGCGCCAGATAGCGAGCGGCGCAGCCGGGAGTGGCGAGCGCCTGCAAGCTCAGCATGGTTTACGGGAAGATCGGAGACAAAGCAATAACCTTTATAGATTTAGAGCCGAAATCTAGATGGTGAACTCAGATGAGTGCAAATATCCGGGCAAAATATGAGGATAAAGTCCTCAAGCCATATCAAGATCTGCATTTGAATGAGGGTGAAGAGGTGCAGATCAAAATTCAACGAAACCTGATAGATAAATTTCATGGCAAAATGGCAATAGATAAAAAGATCGCTGATGAGATTATTGATATGGAGATATGGGATTGAAGCTCTCTCAATTGCCAGACGGGGAAAGCATTTTTCTGGATGCGAACATCTTCCTGTACTCAGCCTTTGACCATCCCACATTTGGCGGAGCATGCCGGGATTTTTTGATCAGAGTGGATCAAGAAGAAGTACACGGCTATTGCTCGGCATTTGTCCTAAATGAAGTCTTTCATAAGTTGATGATGTCTGAGATCATGGATAAATTAGAGGTCCAGGCCGGAGCTGCTAACAAACCTATTCAAGCAGAGACCGGAAATCATAAGCGAATTATGTGATGTCTGGGAAGAGATGGATATTATAAATAATATTAATATCACAATATTGGATGGACAGATTTTTCCGAAGTTCGTGGATCTATCAAAAAAATCATTTATTGGCTATGGATTCCGCCCATCTTGCGATTATGAGACGAAACGGATTGACCAATCTGGCAACCAACGACGCCGATTTTAAGAGAGTTGCGGATTTGAAGATCTGGAAACCTTGAAGGAATCTGTGCCACTAAATTACACCTGGGCAATTCCTGGCCTCCCATGCTCCCTCCGGAGATATGGCCCCGATCAATCCCAAGGGCCTCAATCAGGCTGACGATATCCCCGTCTACCTGGGCTCCATGACACAACCGGGGCCGTGCCGACCGCCGCGTCCCCGCCCGCTCGTGCGTGCTCCCGCACCCATGAGCTGCGACGGCCGCAGCCGGGGCCCTCCTGGCCGGCATATGCAGGAAAGCCAGGATTGAGAAGATGTCTCTACTTTCTGAAGCAATGCCTTAAAAAGGATCAATTCCTACGATCTGCCATGATTAAGCTGGGAGATTACAGGGAGGATGAGGCAGGAATGCTCATAGCTGATCTAAGTAAGGCTAAAATCAAATACGATACACGCATTCATTTTATGATTGATCACTTTAAAACGGATTGTCTAGAGGGTAGACTTTCCGAACTGAAGGAAGTGCAGAAGGATACCCAGAAAATAGAGCAAGTTCTAAAGATTTTAAGATCAGTTCTTGACCAGAAACCTGAGCCAGAAAAATTTAAAGAGCTATTTCTCAAAGAATACAATCCTTTGAGAGAGATCGAGAAGAGTCAAATCGCTGAGATCCTCAAGAGAGTCTCTGGAAATTTCCAGGCACTAGATGAAATTGAAAAGGAGAGAGTTAGCCAAATATTCCTAAAAGCCTCAGATGACGAGCAATCTTATTATGAAGCCAAGAGCATTCTTCATCGGAATAAGATCGAAATCGGGCAAGAGATAGCAGACCGCCTGAATGATCCCATAATACGCACTACAAGGAATTTAAAAGAATTGGGATTGGAAGGAGATCATCCCCTGGTCAGACAGACCCTCATCATCTCTGCACAAAAGGAGGTAGAGGTTTTCATCGATGAATTCTCCACCATTCTTGCCTTAAAGGGTAATTTTGATGCCGGTTTTTTTGATAGATTTCCTGCGGAATGCAGTAAGATTTCCGTTTTGGGATCGCTCTTAAGTGAATTGTCCAAGCGACCTTCCTCCGGAAAATTTAGCATGGATGAGTTCGCTGACAAGTGTGCCAAGGAATTTGATAATAACGGAAATCTCATAATTGCTGACTTCCAGGAATATGCTGCTGATCTGGCCCGAATTCTTGAGAAGAACGGACTTGTCAAGATAAAAGGAAATTCCATCAAATGGAAGCACCAATGATGGCCAGAGTCTTCAGATCCTGGCAATATGGTTAAATCATTCATCCATCATCCCGCCCTCTTTCGTGCTCTTGCATCTGTAAGCGGCGACGGCTGTAGTCCAAGATTTCTTCAAAAAAAAACTAAAAAAAGGAGATTTGATTGCAGCATCATCCGGCATAATCAAGATCCGCGTCTCCTCCTCCATTATTGCTGTAATCGTTGCCGCCTCCCAGTCCCATGCATTGGCATCCGCCATTTGCCCAGTAGCATCCATCCGGACAATCAGCCACCGGATTTGGTGCAGGGTTAAATGGTTCCGGCTCAGGATTGGGATTGGGAACGGGCCCTGGCATCGGATCGGGATTTGGGTTTGGCACAGGTCCCGGCATGGGCTCTGGGTCCAGCCCACGGCAGTAGCACTGGCCGTCGACATAATCGCAGAGAGGATTCTTCTCGCAGTCCGCTACTGGATTGGGAGCTGGCTTCATATAGCATTGGCATCTTCCGTCTCTCCATTCGCACGTTTGTGTATCGGAGCTTCTGGCCTCGCAGTCCGCAACGGGATTGGGAGCTGGCTTCATGTAGCATTGGCATCTTCCGTCCCGCCATTCGCATGTCTGTGTATCGGAACTTCTGGCCTCACATTCTCTCCTGGGATCTGGTGCTGGTTTGGGAACGGGTCGAATCGCAGATGAATAGACATCGATGATGACGGCATTGCTGTATCCACTGTTGGTAGCAAACAAGTTTCTGTGCCTTCCGGGCGCATCAGCATAATACCAGATGTAGTAGTATCCGCTCTGCACAAATCCCAGGCTATATCCCAGAATGTAGCCGCTGGGATAGATTTCGTACATGGTGACGGGAGACGCCTGCGGCACATAAATCAGCTCTCGCGTCCATCCGCCCCAGGGCAGCGTGGCATACATCGTCCAGCTAACGGCTCTTTCTATCCACAGGCCCGGATTGTTAGCAGAAAATGTTGTGGCAAAGTCGTTCCAGGCGAGATAGTCTCCATTGTAGTACATGTACTTGGGCGGATTGGTAAGGATTGCCGATGGCATAAGCGTCTTCAGATCCGCAGTAGGAGGGGCCTGCTCGGTGTAGGCGGCAATCTCCGTTCCTACATCTCCTAAAGTCGCCAGCGGCGCGCCTGTGTCAACAAAAGCACTCTCTAAATTACTTGCAGGAACCAGGGCGTTAAATTCGGAAATGGTTAGATTCTCTGCACCGGAATTTCCGGACTGGTCCAATCCACCCAATGATATGCTGCAAAGGAGGATAGTGGCTATCGCAATTCGAAATAACAAATGGTCGGCTTTCATGTTCCCTCACTATATTTATTTGCCAATATCACCAATACTACTAATTTTAATATTCAAATTTTCCTAAACCTGCACAGCGTAATCTCTATTCATTGCCTATAAATTTTTTGCACGGTTTGGCTGTGATCTGATAACCAGGCTGCCGATTGCTCGCTCAAGCCAGGAGGAAGTGCAGAGAAGTTCCTACTAAGAGCGCCGCCACCAGCCTCAATGCCACAGATTTAAGTGTCCCGAGGACTCCCAGCTCCTTTAGCATCACCATAAACGTGGCTACACAAGGAAAATACAGAGCCAGCACCACAGAGGCAATTACCAGCTGTATCGCTGTCATATCCAGGGGCGCGAACATGCCAATCCCCACATCCTTTCTCAAGAAACCGATGATCAATGCCGTAGCGGCGTCGCTTGGCAGTCCCAGAAGTCCGGACACGACCGGGCGCATTGTCTCCCCTATCAGGTGCATCAAGCCAGAGAGGTAAAAGAAATTCATCACAATCATTCCTAATGCAATGTAAGGCACGGCCTCTTTCAAAAATTCGCGAATGCGAATGAAGGTCTTCTTGAGCAGCGAAAGTAAGTTCGGAATGCGGTAGGGAGGAATCTCCAAAAAGATCTCTGGAGACTCTCCGCCGATAAACCTATGCAGCAGGAAACCCGTCAATGCAAATGTGGTGAAGAGGGACAGGTAGACGGCCAGTATGTATCTCAGGCCGTAGGGAGCGAGCATGCCAAAGACCATGGCCGATTGCGAGGCACAAGGAATGGCCATGGTCATAAGCGTAGCCGCCAGATACCTTTGCTTGGGCGACTCCAGGATACGCACGGAGAGGACGGCCGGTACGCTGCAGCCCATGCCCAGCACGCAAGGCAGGATAGCCGCCCCGTGCAGTCCGATCCTGTGCATGAAGGCATCCAAAATGATGCTCAGCCGGGGAAGGTAGCCGGTGTCTTCCAGCACGCCTAGAACCAGGTAAAAGGGAATGAGGAAAGGCAAAACTACACCTAGTGGAATATACAGGCCGGTGGTGAGGATGCCGAAAGACTTGAGCAGCTCCGGAGAGGTTCCAATCAGAATGTCATGCAGCAATGGCGAACTGATATGACTCTCCACAACCTCGGTGATGAATCGAGTGTAGGCGATGAATATCGGATCGGTTATCTTCAATTGCAGCAGCTCTCCAGCTTCAATTACCAGGCTGAAGGAAAGATAGAGCGCCAGCATTGCGATGGGAATTCCCGTCAGCGGCTTGATGGATATATCTTCCAGACGGTCGAAGAGGGAAGGGTGGCGGTGCGTGACCTTTTGCGTCCTGGCAGCGATCTCGCCGATGCGGGCCCATCGCTGATCCGATGAGTCGAAATGCGTTATAGGCGGAGATCTCGCATCTTTCAGAGCGCCCACCAGATCGCGGATGCCCTGGCCGCTCACGGCCACCGTGGCAACTACGGGGACGCCCAATTGCTTCTCCAAAGCTGCCACATCAATCTCAATGCCCTTTCTGGTTGCCACATCCCAGAGGTTGAGGGCGACAATCGTGGGCACACTCCATTCCAGGATCTGCAAGGTGAGGTTCAAGTTTCTTTCCAGATTAGTGGCATCGATGACATTCACGACCACATCCGCGCCTTTCAAGAAAATCTTGCGACTGACCTCTTCCACCCGGGTAGTCGGGTCCAGGGAATAGACTCCGGGAGCATCTACTAAAGTGGCCATCTGCTCGCCCAATTTCATGCGCCCTTCTGTGTATTCCACGGTGGTGCCGGGATAATTGGCCGAGATGACATCGATTCCCGTCAGCCGGGAAAATATGACGCTCTTGCCCACATTGGGATTGCCCATGAGAAGGATCTTCACGATCGAAGGCTCCTTTGGTCGGGTACTTTAATTAGAATTATTCGTATGTTATCTTCAGTCCCTCGTTATTCACCTTCGTCTCAATGGCAATCTCCAACCCTAATGGCTCGATTATTCTTGCTACCGTCTCTCGGCTCTTGTCGGTTACGATGGCGATGGAGGGGCCAACTGAGCTCATGCCCACGAATTCCAGGCCTGCTTCGCGCAGAAAGCTCATCTGCCGGTAGATCTCAAAGCCATGATGCTCCACCTCCGCTCTCTTTGAGCCACGAAACTCTATCTCCCAGACGATATCTCCGATCTTTTTCAGGTCGTCCCTCTCCAGGGCCGGGATGAGATCCATGAGCAGAAGATAGGCTTTTAGTTCTCGGTCCTGGTAATCCAGATTCCTGGCCCGGTTCATGAGCAGGTCAAACTCAGCTCTTCCTGCGGAAGAGACGACTGTGGGGGGTATGGTGACAAAGACGTTTTTGCCCTCTGCAAAACTATGGCGGTAGGCCAGGGCCAGTTCATCGCCGGTAATGACCATGCCTCCGTAGGTGGCGGCCGCAGGACCCACGCCCGTTTCAAATCCACTGGTTACCTGCCCGTCCTCTGTCTCCTCCACATAATTATGACCCAAAAGCAGACGAATCTGCTCGCCATTGAGGGGGGAGCCGAGAGCCGCGTTCATGGCGTGGCCCAGGGCCAGGAGCACAGATCCGGTCGATCCCAGGCCGACGTGCTTCTTTTCGTGGTCAGAGATTGCAATCCTAAAGCCGCCCTCGTAGCGCACCGTCTTCTTAAAGACCTCTGCGAAGTGGCGGATGATGGGCTCACGGGAGTAATCGATCTCAAGGCAGGAGGAGGTGCATTCTACCTCGGCGGAGCAGTAGATTTGCAGGGCAAAACCCACGCCTCCGCCGCCCGGTCGATTGGGAGCAAAACGGTTCATGTCCAGCACAGTAAGATGAATTCGCCCGGGAGCCGTCGCCTTGATTATGCCGGAGTGGGGCGTGAGTTGGTATTCTTTTTCAAATCCCAGTGTATGGATACACTCTCCTGAGTGAAAGGGCTGGAACTCGTACTCCACCAGGTCCAGATCCCCGCCCCTAATCTTCATTTTGACCAAGATTTCCCACCTATCTTAGATCGGTCTATCAAAATAGATGCTCTTTCCCGAGGCTTTGAGTGGCAATCCATAGGCCACGCTGCATCCCTCCAGCCAGTTCAAGGAGAGCGCTGCCACCCCTGCCGTGAACATAACTCGGTTGTCGACATTGTGCAGGCTGGCCGTCTTGGCGGCTGAGCCCAAAGCAATGCCAAGGTCAGCCATCTTGATGACGCAGTTCGGGCCGTAGAATGGTTTTTCCGGCTCATTCTCCCGGAACGGTTTTTGTGCTTCCAGCATATCTTTGCAGGTGGCATAGCCGCAGCCTCCGCAGTCCAGGCCTACGCTGTCGGCAGCCTTGCTGCCCAAGAGAAGGCACGCCTCGCTCTTTTCCAGGTTGCCTGCATCGCGCAAAAAGAATTTGATGTCCCGTGCTTCTCCCAGACGGCGCAGCTCTCTAGAAAGATCCACCAGCTCTTCGCCGGTCACGATTTTTATTACTATGGAGTCCTGGCCCCGGCCTTTGGGGGCGGTGCGCGCCGAGAGGGCCATAAGCTCGGCTACCATTTCCACTGCTTTTAAGGTCATTAGAAGAGAATGAACGGATTCCTATTTATTATCAATGCCCGTCGTCTAAGATGGTGTACTCATCATGATCAATGATTTGATCCTTTTGCCTTTTGCCGCTCGTGCCCGAATTTTCTTCTCTTCCTCTTAATGTGCCAAGCAAGAGAGCAGCGAGGGCTGAGAATGCCGCAGGCCCGAGAAAACCACTTCGCTTGGCAAATCGGAGCAGCAATAATTCGGTAGCCCCCTTGAAGAGGATTGAAAGAAGGTTGGAACTATGGATGCCTGGCGTTTCCTTTACGAGTTTGGCAAAGAATGCCATTATTCCTGATCTTCTCGATGGCTGAAGCATCCATTTTACCGATTTTATTAATCCCGCTATGAAGGCACTTCTGATCGCTTTGTTGAGCAGAACAGCGCTAATTGCGGTTTTAATCAACTTTGCCAGCATTCCCATCAGAACCAACTCTGCTTGCACGAATATATTATTATCTATCGGTTTGAAATCTCTCAGGCCAGAGCATTCTCTCTTTGCTTCTCTGTTTTATCATCTCTTCTGCATCGACAACGCTGATGCCAAAGACCTCCGCCAGGATCTCCTGGGCGGCATAAAGCTTCAGATCTATCAAGTCGTCGCCGCTTATTCGCGAATTTTCGGGAGGCACAATGGGCATCCTCTTCACTTTGCCATCGTTGCCCTGGACTTTTGGCATGTAGAAAATACCTCTGCATACAAATTTAGCTTGGCGAATCGCAAATTGGACTAGATTACTTAACTTGAGCCCAGGCAAATTTTCGGCGGGAAGTCGAAACTGCGGATGAAAGCAGCAATCTTTGCCTATGAATCACATTTGCTTTGCACTCATTTGATATAAATATAATGCCTTATAACCTTGAAGATAATGACGGGTAGAATTGGGCAAATTTGCCTAGATTCCGTTAATTTGAAGATTGCTGCCCGTGTTTGGATTGAATCAATATGTCAGAGAAGTTCGTCATAACCGGTGGTGCCGGTTTCATAGGCTCCAACCTGGCCGGATACCTGTCTAAAGACAATGATGTGCTTGTCATCGATGATCTCTCCAACGGCAAGATGGAAAACCTGGCCGGCTTGGATGTAAGGTTCCTAAAGGGAAGCTTGGCCGATCGGCTGCTGCTGGAGGGGGCCTTTGAAGGGGCAACTTGTGTCTTTCATCAGGCGGCTGTAGCCTCGGTCAAGAAGAGCGTGGAAGATCCTGTGCGTACTAATGCTGTGGGCATCGAGGGGACTCTTAATGTGCTGATCGCAGCCAGGGATGCAGGAGTGGGCCGCGTGGTGCAGGCCTCCTCGGCGGCAGTCTATGGCAGCTCGCCAGAGCTTCCCAAAAAGGAGGATATGCTGCCTGAGCCAATGTCTCCCTATGCCGTCTCCAAGCTCACTGCTGAGCACTATGCTCGCGTCTTCCATGAGCTGTATGGCTTGAAGACCGTATCCCTGCGCTATTTCAATGTCTTTGGCCCCAAGCAGGACCCTTCATCCGAATATTCGGGAGTGATATCCAGATTCATCTCTGCACTCCTTTGTGATGAGCAGCCTGTGATCTACGGAGATGGGGAGCAGACTCGCGATTTCGTCTATGTCAATGATGTAGTCTCAGCAAATATTCTCGCCAGCCGTGCTGTGCCTGGAATTTATAACATCGCTTGTGCAAAGAGCATTAGCCTGAATACCTTGGTTGCGGTGATCGGCAAAATCTTGGCGAAAGAGGTTGTGCCCAGATATGAATCTGCCCGCCCCGGAGACATCAAGCACTCTCTGGCTGATATCAATCTGGCGAAAGGGATGGGCTACTTTCCCAAATATGATCTAAAAGAAGCTCTCTTGGAGACGATCTCATTTCTTAAAATAAAAACCGCATGTGCGAATCGTATTTAAATCATCGGGCGTCAGCGGGAAAGCCTTGCATATGCTGGGACGAATACCGTATATCCGGCAACGCTTGTTTTTGGCATCGTGAGCTAGGCATAGCTCACAGCATTTGCCGCAGCGGACACACTCTCCGTGCCTCTTAACCTGCCATGCCAATACTTGCTTATTCTTTAGGTACCAGACAATCCTTCTTCTAATCCATCCGTCTAACATGGAAAACCTGCTATGGGCCCGGTAATACTGCAATTTAAGCGGAGCATTTTGGCCTCGAACACTGAAAGCCACGGAAACGGTTAAAAGGATTACGGCCCGCAGGCCAATAGCAACCATTTTAAGTTAGAGCAGCAACCCAAGGCCGGTTGCAACTTTTGTTGAGGAGAGATTAATCGCTGCCAGTAGCTCATTGGGACGAAATATTGCTTTTGTCCCCAAGGTTTATCTAAAATGAAACGGGATAAGAATGCCATCAAGAATCATGCTCAGCGAACAAATCATTTCAGGTGATGCAAGAATGAAGAGCCTTAAAGGCACCAAAACAGAGAAAAATCTGATGACGGCATTTGCTGGAGAATCACAGGCCCGAAATAGATATTCATTCTTTGCCTCTCAGGCAAAAAAAGAGGGCTACGAGCAGATTGCTGCCATATTCCTGGACACTTCCGATAACGAGAAGGAGCACGCAAAAGTCCTATTCAAGCTGCTGGAGGGCGGGGAAGCCGAAGTCGTTGCGCATTTTCCGGCAGGAGTCATTGCAGTTACCAGTGCAAATCTATTGGGTGCAGCAGAAGGCGAGCGATATGAATACGCAGAAATGTATCCATCCTTTGCACAGACCGCCCGGTCTGAGGGCTTTGCAGAGATTGCCGCAACCTTCCTCAACATTGCCGTTGCCGAGCGAGGACATGAAAGAAGGTATCTCTCCCTGAAAAAGAACCTTGATGAGGGCGCAGTCTTCAAAAGAAACGACAAAGTTGTCTGGAGATGTCGTAATTGCGGATATCTGCATGAGGGTGATGCTGCTTTAGAGGAGTGTCCGGCCTGCAAGCATGAGCAGGCATACTTTGAGGTCTTTGGTGAGGTTTATTAGAGAGATATGCCAGATACGGGGAATGGAATGAAAAAAATGATGTTGATCATTGTAGTGCTGATAGCTCTGGTCCTTTTGGCACAAAGCAAACCATTAGTCGATCTAGGTGGCAAGGAAGGAATTCTGATATTTGGGGGATTGACAAACAATTCGACCACCAATTCATCGATCAACCTTTCACAGAACGATTCTGTCCTCACTCTGGGCGGAGAGGAGGGAAACTCAATGATGCAAGATCTGACAAATGACTCAAAAAATCTTTCCGATTGGGGTTCGAAGCCTCCAAAGGCACCATTGCCTCCCGGTTATGATCCTAAGCTGCAAAAGACCGTCGCGATACTCAGAGCGAATCATGGGTTTTGAGGAGATGAAATGAGAGATTCATTGGTCGCAATTATCTGCATATGCGTTGCCTTGATGTGCATACCACTATCTTGTGGATTTCAAAGTGTCGGCGATGACTTTGGAACTTCGTGGCTGGAGAAGTACGGGACCAAGCCGGTAAGTACCCTGGAAATTGCCAACAACCTATGGAACTGGGGCAGTGCACCCAAGGGATTCGCACTTCATGACGGTGTCCTCTATCCACCCGGAACTGAGCCTAAATGGTATTATCCCACCAGCTATTCGGATTACACTCCTATCATCATAAACCGGACGGATTCGAGGCCAAATCCATCCCCAAATAGCTTGAACGTAGATCCTTGGCTGCTGGCCCAGCTCTCGGGAAGGCCTGTGGTTCTGGTCAAAGAGCCGAAGGGCACTCTATTTTAAAAATTTTTAGAAATAGAAAGCACTTACACATTCATGAAGATAATTCAGATATCTCCTTATTTCCCGCCTCATGTTGGAGGAGTGGAGTATCATGTAAAAGAGCTGGCTGATGGCCTCGTCAGGAGAGGGCATCAGGTTAGCGTCGCTTCGTCCTGCGGTAGATGGACGGGCGAGATGGTCCACATACCAAGCATTGACTTATTTTATTCACCAATGCCAATTAAATTACCCAGATTTGAGGCGGATGTCTATCACAGCCATATCCCAAGCCCCCTCTTTGCGTTCATGCTTCGCAGTGCAACGCCACATGTTGTCACCTACCACAACGATGTGGTGATTCCGGGAAAGGTAAATGGGCATCTCATGCCCCGTAAATTTGCCGCTTCTTTGGAGAGGATAAATGAGTCGATGGTCCGGCCCGTTCTGGAGGAAGCAAGGATTATAATAGCCACCACAAAGAGCTATGCATTAACCTCTCCCGTCCTCAAGGACTACCTTCATAAGCTAAGAATTGTGCCCAATGCGGTGAATGTCTCCCTTTACCCTCAAGTTCGAAAGAAAGAAAATTATGTGCTCTATGCGGGCAGAATGCTCAGTTACAAGGGAGTTGAATCTTTGCTCTTTGCCATGAGCGAGGTGCAAAAGAAGGCGGATCTGGAACTGCTTCTGGTAGGAGACGGCTATGATCGCAGCCGCTTAGAAGAATTAGCCAAAAAGCTGCATGTTAAGGCAAAGTTCATGGGAAGATTGGAGCGAAGCATGTTTATAGATACAATCTCCCGAGCTGAAATGCTTATCTTGCCCACCCAAAACCGCCTGGAGGCTTTCGGCATCGTTCTCCTGGAAGCCATGGCCTGCGAGACGCCAGTTCTCGCTTTTAACACTCCGGGAGTAAACGAGGTGGCAGAAAATGGTGGAATGGTCTACTCCAGCATGCAGGAACTGTGCGAGCTTATCCTGGAGCTTCATGAAAATGAGCAGCTAAGAGCGTCTCTCGGGGATAAGGGACGGAGAGCTGTAGAGGAGAATTACTCCTGGAAGAGAGCGCTTGATTGCATGGAATCGATCTATCAAGAGGTTGCCTAGAGAGGGAATTTGAGCATTAAGCTTAAAGATGAACGGGTAAAGGCCGTATTACTGGCAGTGTTCATGAGCCTGGCCGCAATTATTCTTATATTAAAATTTACAGATACCAATGTAAGCTGGAAGATGCTCTCCGCAGTTCAGGGGAGATTTTTGATCCTGGGGCTTGTCTTGCATATGTTCTCCTGGATATTTTATGCCGTCAGGCTCAAGCTCCTGGCCTCTCTCGCCGGACATGAAATAAGTTTTCGCCTCTCGCTTATGTCGACGTTGGCATCTAATTTCCTTGCCGCTCTCACTCCATCATCCGCAGGAGGGGAGCCTTTGCGCATCAAGATCCTGGCAGACGACGGCATGAGCTACGGCAGCGCAACGGCCGTCGCCGTGGGCGAACGACTGCTGGACAGCATTTTCTTCGTCGCGTCTCTGGCTTTATTTCTTATATTCTCCGATTTTTTGACAGGTTTCGGCCTGAAGATCGGTGCCTTTTTTGTTGTCCTTCTTTTTGTGATCCTGACCTTTCTCTGGCAGCTTGTCAGCCGGCCGGAGAGAATTGCCGGATTTATGTTATGGCTAAAGAAAAAGACCGGTAACAGACCCATCGTCTTCTCTTTGGAGCGAGAGATCTGGCTCTTTCGCGAAGCCGGCATTCAGCTTGCTAAAGAGACATTGCGGCGCACGCCGGTGATGGCAGGTCTTACAGCTCTCATCTGGATGTGCGATTTCTTGGTTCCATCAGCATTGCTAATCGGCATGGGAGCAGATCCTAAATACCTTCTTTCCATTACTTCTCAAATTATCCTGGCCATAATTGCCATATTGCCTCTGACTCCTGGTGGCAGCGGCGTGGCCGAGCTGTCCATGAGCTATCTCTACTCCATGTTTGTGCCGCCGGCATTGCTGGGGCCTCTGGTCATCCTCTGGCGCGTTGTTACCTATTTCTCCAATATCGTGGTGGGAGCGGCCTTTGCTGGAGCTACAATCAACTGCATGAAGAAAAAATGATCATGTTACAATGAGCAGCATCAGCAGCACTGACATCCTTACCGCCACGCTAATGCCTGTGGATATTATCACCAGGGATAGGCCCAGCTTCATGCCGAAGACCGAGGTATAATTGGGCAGGAGCGAGCGCAGAGAATAGAAGGGAAGCATAAACAGGCTGCCCATCATGAGAACGACGAGAGCTTTTGTCTCCGATATGCCGCCGTTTTGGATGAGGGGCCCCAGCATGGCGATGCCGGCCTTGGGGCTGGCCACGTAGATGGTGAGCGGGATTATTGTCTCCGGGGGAACACCAAAAAAATGGGCCAGGGGTAAGACATCAAAAGATTGAAGAAAGCCTTCCCGGCTTAAATACAAGACCAGGAATGTCATGATGAAATAGAGCCCTGCGATCCGAAGAAATATGCGGCTTTGTCCCTGCAGTGATTTTAGGGCGGCCTCTCTAAGATTTTTGCGTGCCCGGTGTGGGTTTGGCAATAGTGGCATCGCGGATAAATCTGCGGGCAGATAGGCCCGGCCCATAACCAGGACCAGTGCCAGTTTTATGAGGCCTGTAGCGATAGAGATAACCGCATAAGCCCCGCCCACATAGATGCCCAGAACCGGAATCACAAAAGCCAGTTGGTAGGTGAAAAGCTCCCGGAAATAGACGGGGATGCTGTTCATGATGGCGCTTAAGAATGCCTGGCGCTCGCTCAGCCGTCCTTCCGCCAACAATCTGGCGATCACGGTATTGGCTGCCAGAGCCGAGCCCAGGCTGATGACGAAGGTGGAGGCTGAGACGGCAGGCAGGTGCGATACGCAGATCAGTGGCCTGGCCAGATAGGAGATACGCGAAAAAGCATCCATCTCCACCATGAGGCCGGTGAGAAATAGCATGAGAAAGACGGTTATCATGGTAGAGACGGTATTGTCGAGCGTTTGCAGAAGTAGATCGAGCATTATCAAATCCTTTATCTGAAATTCTCTCCAAGGTATTTTATAATTTTCGGTAATTTGAGCAGCCAGATTTATTACCCTGCACCTGCAATTTCCAGAAGAGAATCAGGAGAAAAAGCATGAGATCGTTTTCGCCCCGCACGGCTGCCCGGGCGCTCTGGCAGATGAGGGTGCATAGGAGGCCTTTTGTGCTCTCCCACGGCATAAATGCCAGATGCAACCTGAGCTGCCGCTTTTGCGAGTATTGGAGGCGCCCAGGCGAGGAGATGAGCACGCCCCAGATACTGCAAATGCTCGATGAGGCGCATGATTTTGGTATTGGCGTTTACAATGCCTGGACGGTGGAGCCACTGCTGCGAGAGGATCTGCCAGCTATTCTGCTCCATGCCAAGGATCTGGGGCTGACAACCTCGCTAATCACCAACGGCCTGCTCTTGCTCAAAAGGGCCGGTGAGCTGGATAATCTGGACCTTCTCTCCGTCTCCGTGGACGGCATCAAGAGCTATCGGGAGCTGCGGGGCATCGATTTGCAGGATGTTCTGGAAGGCATCCGGGCGGCGCAGCAGGCGGGCCACGAGATTTTGATGAACTGCGTCATTTCCGGCAAAAATGCGAGCGAGCTCGCTGATCTGGTAACCATGGCAGAGTCGCTGGGATGCTGGATATCTTTTGAGCCCATGCATGAGTCCTTCGGCATCGAGGAGAAGGTGTGGAGATCTTTAAGAATACAGAATATTCCTGCCTATGAGCAGGCCTTAGATCAGCTGATCGAGCTGAAAAAAAACGGCGCCCCCATCATCAACTCTGTGACCTATCTGAAGATGGTAAGGGACCTGGAGCCGCGATTTCATTGCCATGCAAGCGATATCATTTTACATGTGGCGGCTGACGGCAGCGTCGAAAGCTGCCGCGTGCACCACGAGCCGCTGGGCAATGTCTCCGAAGGATTGGCAAAGGTGTGGCAGTCATCGCAAGAGAGGCGCCGTAAGATCGTCGCGGGATGCGAAGGTTGCCTGTTTTTTGGGTACGTGGAGAACAGCCTGCTCTACGATTTTGTACCTGAAGTGCTGGCGCATTACGAATGGATTTAAAATCCCTTGCCAACTTTCATTATCCTAATCTCTTTCCAGGTATCGCCACCCCATCCGCCGGTCTGGTTCAAAAGCTGCAATTCTTTGTCAGAAATGATATTGAGCACTAATGTTCCAGTCGCACTCAAATTGCCTTTGGGAACATCAATCCAGGTTCAACCTTACAGTATTGCCTTCCACTGTGCCATTGGCGACGCTGGTCCAGCCGGGGCTCACACCGGACGACTCGCACAGCCACAGATGGAATTATCGATCTGCCTGAAATAAATATCTACATCAAGGATTACTTCCAGTCTCCCGTCAAGTCAACTGCCATAGCCGTCGAGCTCAGAACCGTGGCTATTACTAATAGCCAATACAGTTTGCTCATTTTTCAATCACCGATGCTGTATTAATCTTTAATACGTTATTTCCATCTTATTTAAATATTTTTGCTAAAGTTTGAATTATATTGCTGTGCCTTTTCGAGGCAAAAATGCCAGACGCCGAGCTATTCTCTGAGGGAAGAAGAAAAAGCGTCGGTTATTTGCCGATAACTATTTTATGGGCTTTTCGCCTCTCGCTTGCGCCTTTTGCCTTCTGGCCTCTTGTTTCTCTTTCTTCTTATTCGCCGTCGCCGTGCTCGGTGCGTCCTTTTTAAACAGGTTGATCATAGAATTGCTCCCCGCCATACCTCATGATTAATGTGGTACCATTGGACCTGATCATATTAATTTGTTCGCACGAGAAAGCATCCGGCTGCATGGTGGGGCAAAATCGCATTCCTGACATGGTTTGCATTGATATGTTCTGCATCCACCCAGGGTGCTTTGACTTTTTATGTTGGTCTTTTCTCTTGCGGGTGTAAATGTCTCTTTATCGTTCCGGCCATTGGCTAGAACGTGGGTGAGATCGTGATGAGTCCCCGGAAAAACGGGTAGGATATAGGCTGAAGGACGGCGGGCTGTCCGTGGCCAGCGTTACAAAACCTCACCCTCTGACTCTTAATCAGAACTCCATTGTCCTCAAAGTCACCTAATTTCAATTCTTGTTTTTGTGGAACTCGCCCTCGAAGATAGGTCCAGATGGACTATACGGCATGATCCGAGATGTTTCAATCCTTGTTTTTGTGGAACTCGCCCTCGAAGTTACCGGCGCTTTGCCATAACCGAACGGCCGCAGGATGGTTTCAATCCTTGTTTTTGTGGAACTCGCCCTCGAAGGAAGGAAGTAGCCAGGATCAGGGGCGCACAGAAGGCCG
>CAZWHG010000051.1:0-20921 GCA_964633785.1 uncultured Methanotrichaceae archaeon | reverse complement strand
AGGAGGACAAACGGGGGATGCTGGCAGAACTGGAAGATAAGAGAGGCAAACTCAGACAGGAGTCCCTTGCCTTCAAGGATCGAAGAAGCCAACTGAATGCTGAAGCGAGCAAGTGGGCCGCCAAGCGAAATGAGCTGAACAAGGCCACCAAAGAGTTGATAGACAAGGCCCAGGAGCTCAAGAAGCTGCGGGACGAAAATAACAAGAATGTGGCTGACTCCAAGAAGGATAGGGATGAGTTCAATGAGAAGACCAATCAACTCTATGCAAGGATAGACGATATCCGCAAGAAGTACAACCTCACTGGTGAGCGATCCATAAGGGATCTGCGCCGCGAGATCGATCACCTGGAATTCCGGCAGCAAACAGAGGTCTTAAGCCCGGATAAGGAGAAGCAGTTAGTCGATAAGATTGCCGCCTTGCATGCAGAGTTCAGAGGCAGAAAAGAGCAGCTTGAGAAGAATGAGGAGCTCCGAAAGCT
Source organism: uncultured Methanotrichaceae archaeon (assembly GCA_964633785.1). Taxonomy (GTDB): domain Archaea; phylum Halobacteriota; class Methanosarcinia; order Methanotrichales; family Methanotrichaceae; genus Methanothrix. The sequence goes on along the minus strand of CAZWHG010000051.1, from coordinate 20,440 downwards.
TCTCGATGAAGCGCAAGCCATGAGGGATCAGGCTTCCGACCACCACGATCAGGTTACCAAGTTCGCGGAAATGGCCCAGGAATACCACGATCAGATGATCGCCAACTTTAAAGAAGCCGATCAGACTCGTGCTGAAGCCGACGCAGCTCATAAGGAGTTCGTGAAGGCCCAGGAGGCCGCTGATGAACAGCATAAAGAGTTCATCCGCACCCAGAGAGAGGTTCGCGACTTCGAAAAGGTCATCGTGGGCTTGAAGAAGAAGAACCGGGACATAAAGGAAGATCGCGCCAAAGAGGTTGCCAAGCGCGAGGCAGAGGATATCCTTACCCACTTCAGGCAGGGCGAGAAGCTGAACACAGTCGACCTACTAAGGCTGCAACGTGCCGGCCTGGTTTGATTCGCACTAAAATTCAATTCTTATGGGCAGAGTACCTGCCCCTCTTTAGATTTTATGATAATTGCGCAATCTCATTAGATGCTTCTTTGGGCCGATCATTAATTCTGCATGCAAGACCGTAAGCTTTTAAGCCTCCTCATCAGATCGGAATTGATGAATGAGATTCGCCTGCTCTTTGGAAGGCCGGTTATAAAGGACAAATGGCTACTCATATCAGCTATTAAGGATCTACAATCCAAACATGGCTGCATAGTGCAGGCCCTCGACGCAGATAAAATCGCAGGTGAGAGACACATCCACTTTGCCGCTCAGAAGGCGCTGGCAGCTTTTTCCGAAGAGAGAAATATCGCTAAAGATGCAGGGATGGAGATCATGCGTTACGCCTCCGGAGAGAGGCAGATTGAAAGAGCCCTTTTCATGCGAGTATCGGATCGTACCGAGAGAATAGCCCTTGTCCTCGCAGGCTGCGGCAATTGGCCGGACGCCAAGGAGCTGTCCCAGATCATAGAGCTGGACGGGCACGGTTGTTCGTTTTGTGCAAAGGCCGTTATAGAGGCTTTTAATATATCTTCCGAGGAGCTAGGAGCAGTGGGCGAGGAAAGGATAGAAGATCTGGTCATCGAAAGGGTGGCCCTGGTGGACACATACCGGTAAACTGCAAAAAGGATGAGTTGTAAAATGAAAGAAGAATTCTACACCGAGAAGCGATGGCTTAACTGGATGAATAAGGTCAAGGACAGCAACTTCAAGCTTACCGAGGAGGATGACAAAAACTCAGGTGCCGTCTTCATCTACATTATGGATGATGTGGTGCTGGCCTGCCTTAAGGTAATGGCCCGGTGCGAGCGCACGGTTATAACACCTGAAGAGGCCATAGCTGAGATCACAGCCATCAGATCGATTGTCTTTACTGAGACCGACTCTATGGGAGAAGATGCCGATTTGATGCTCGAATCCCTCAAGACCTCCCTCGCCGCGGTATTCGTTTCCAGCCAGCGTTATATCATAGGAATTTTTGATCGGGAAACCCCCCTGGAAGAGATGGTGGCGAAAGCGGTTGCTGCCGAACAAGAAGAGAACCTGGACGGCGCGTTCGATCTGCTCAGCCAGGTAGGGGCCAGAGTAATAGGCGGAGAGAGCCTTCCTGAGATTGGCGACATACCTTACTGCATGACTGCGGAGCTTATGGATGGAATTGATGCCATATCTGCTGCAATGTTAGGTGATGATAGCTACAAAGATGATGATGGTTCAGAGGAGACTGGTGGTGTCGACTAGGTCGATCTGGTTATTACTTCGCATCCCTTCTCGAGAACTATAATGGTATGCTCGGCCTGGGAGACCAAGGCTCCTTCTACCTCCCAGAGCACAGGATACCTGTGCACGGCTCCGCTACGCAGGAGTTGCATGAGCGCATATTCCGCTCTCTCGCCTTTGAGCCAGCGTCTGGCAAAGGGAAGCGTCTTGTAGTCTTCCGAAATCTCTTTTAGGAGCGTTCGAGCCGCAGGAAGCCGCACCGGTCGCATGGCCGAAAGACCGTAAATCTCATTAATTGGGGCCTCACTTATCCTGCCCGAGCCATTAGTGGCAAAGGGCTCAATGGCGATAATATCTCCATCCTTCAAGATGGTGCCCTTTTCCATGGCTTTGTTGGGCACAGCCGGCTCGTCATGGGCCAGATATCTGGACAGACCGTGGCCTGTCAAGTTATATACCGGCTTGTAGCCGTAGCCGGTTATGGCCTCCTCTATGGCCTTGCCGATCTGGGCCGTGTCGGTACCGGGCCCAATTATCTCTAAAGCCGCCTCCAGGGCGGCCCGGGAGGCCTCGACCAGGCTTTCATGGCCGCTCAGGTCGATGGTGATGGCGGCATCAGCAATATAGCCGTCCACGTGCACCCCCACATCCAGCTTAACCATATTCTCCCCAAAACGGGCTGCATCAAGGGGGGAAGGTGTGTAATGAGCCGCGTTTCTATCCAGTGATATGTTGCAGGGAAAAGCGGGCTTTGCGCCCCGTGATCTGATCGCATCCTCTACGAAATTTGCCACATCAAGCAAGGACGCACCCAATTCCACTTGCGGCCCCGCCTCGGCCAGCACCTCGGCCAGGATCCGACCTGCCTTTCTGTAATTCTCTAAAATTTCCATTTCCATTGATAACACCTAGAGAACGAGCTTCCTCTCGAAATTGGTGAGGTTCTCATGGCCGTTTTTCTTTACCACTACCATGTCCTCCATACGCACGCCTCCGATCTTTGGATAGTACAGTCCCGGTTCTACAGTTACCACGCAATTGACCTCTAGAACCTCACCAACCTCGCCAAGCGAGGGTTTTTCATGCACATCCAGGCCCACGCCGTGCCCGGTGGAATGGGTAAAGCCTTGGCCCTCCTTTTCCGGATATCCCTGATCCAGGAAGACCTCTGATACCCGAGAATGAACCTCCCCTCCGAGAATGCCTGCCCGGATTGCCCGCAGCCCCTCCGCCTGCGCCAGGCACACTGCCTCGTAAATCTCTTTTACCTCGAGCGCGGCTTCCCCCTTGAGAACGGTGCGCGTCATGTCGGCAAAGTAGCGGCTGCTCTTGCTGCGCGGAAAGATATCGATGACTATGGGGGCATTGGCGGCTAACGGTCCCGTCCCTCGCGCATGAGGGTCTGCCGCCTGCAGGCCCCCCGCAACAATGGTATCCATCGTCTCGCATCCATCCCCGAGCAAAGATATATCGATCGCACTGCGCATTTTTTCCGAGGTAAGAGGCATATCGTCGCGATAGAGCAATTCCCCACGGGGCTTTGAGCCGGCAACTAGAAGAATCGCCTGGCGCATGGCTCTCTCGCAAGCCCTCTGCGTGCAAACGATGGCGTTCAGCTCTTCTTGCTTCTTTACCTCTCGATAGCGTGCGAAGGGGCTCTCCAGGACACAGACATCGAAATCCTGGATTAGATGCCGGTAAAAACCAGCCGGAAAGCGAAACGGCACTCCCAGACGCGTTATATTGTGATCCTGTAAAAACTCGACAAGCACCCGGCAATAAGCCTCCTGCAAATTTTCGCATCTCTTAAGCTTTTCCATGATCCGGTATTGCGATGTGCTCAGACATTTGTCGGCTATGGACTCCTTCTCTGCCCGCCCCATCTCCATGGAAGAGACGAGCAGCGTGGTCTTTTCCTGAGAAAGGGCCGCGAATCTGTCGCCTGCCAAGAAACGAGTGAGATAATACATGTCGGCATCGCAGATACTGTCGCCGACAAAGAGAAAACCGTCCAGATTATGCCGATCTAGAAATATCTGGATTGGAGAAGGCACGAATAACTACCTGCGAATGGATTTTGTAAGCTGGGAGACAAAAGAGGTAACGTCTTGGCTCTTCTCCACGCCCGTTCCTGTGACGATCAAGTCTGCGCCGGCGGCTACCAGTTCAGCCGCAGCGTCGCCGCAACGTATCCCGCCACCAACTATGAGCAAGACATCTCCCAGGAGCTTCTTAACCAGGGCCACCATGCCGGCAGGCACGGGAGAGTCCGCGCCTGACCCTGCCTCGAGGTATACCAGTCTCATGCCCATGTATTTAGCCGCCAGGGCATAAGCGGCCGCAAGTTCCGGCTTTCTTCGCGGTATGAGGCGGGCATCGCCCACAAAGCCAACTGTCCCGCCCGGCTCAACGATGATATATGCCATGGGTATGGGCTCAAGACCATAGCGCAAGACCAACGGAGCCCCAAGCGCCTGGTTTTCCACGATATAAGCAGGGGTGCGAGAGTTTAACAGGCTCATAAAGAAGACGGCATCCGCATTCTCACATAGACCTGCTACGCTGCTGGGAAATAGGATTACCGGCAGATCGGTTTTCTTCTTGATTTCTTTTACCGTTTCATGAAGAAGAATCCCCGCCGCTCCTACCGAGCCGCCTACCATGATGGCATCCGTGCCTCCGCTGGCTGCTGCCCGGGCCATAGCTCCTGCTTGCGCCGGACTCTGAGAATCCGGATCAATCAATGTGAGATGTCCGGCGCCGCGCTTTGCAACTGCGCCGGCCAGCAGCAGCTCGACTCTGCCTCTCTCAAGCATCATTAAGCGGTCTTATTTTCCTTGGACTTCATCCTCAGTCCTTTGTAACCGCACTTGCGGCAGCGAGTCGCTCTTACGGGATTTCGTGCGTTGCAGCTCATGCATATCTTGAGATTCAAGATTCTCTTTTCAGCTTCTGGAAATCTAGCCATAACTTTATCGCCTTTTTCTGCTCTGATATGAGTCTTTCTATAATCAATTAGCGCCGGGGTTGGGATTTTCCTGGGGGAGCTATCGCGCTCCCGCCATTTTGAACCCAAGCGTCCCTGAAAGGGACAACAGGTCTCGAGCCTGCCGCGTATGAACTCCTGCCGCCCTAAAGCCAGCAGAAATTGTCCGCTCTGCCACCCCGGCCCTTACAATTCTCCGTCGGACCCATGCTTTATATCTGTTGCTCCTCCTTGTTGCCGCAGGATCCTAGAACAGGAGTTGTTATGTCTCTAAGAGATGATGCATTAGCATTTCATAAAGATGCCAGGGGCAAGATTGCCGTCCACAGCAAGGTCCCTTGCGCTACCGTGCGTGACCTCTCATTAGCTTATACTCCGGGCGTGGCCGAACCCTGTCGCGAGATCGAAAAGAATCCAGACGACGTTTACGAGTACACCGCTAAGGGAAATATCGTGGCCGTGGTAACAGACGGAACTGCCGTTCTGGGCCTGGGCGATATTGGGTCGCTGGCATCCATACCGGTCATGGAGGGAAAGGCTATCTTGTTCAAGAACTTCGCGGGCATAGATGCCTTCCCCATAGCTGTAAGCAGCAAGGACCCATCGGCCATCGTGGAAACAGTTGCCCGAATTGAGGGCGTCTTTGGCGGAATCAATCTGGAGGACATAAGTGCGCCCCGTTGCTTTGAGGTAGAGGAGCGTCTCAAAAAGATCCTATCGATACCCGTATTTCACGACGATCAGCACGGCACCGCCGTGGTCGCCTTAGCGGCTCTCATCAATGCCCTCAAGGTAGTCGGCAAGACCTTCGACCAGGTGAAGGTCGCGGTGAGCGGAGCTGGCGCTGCGGGCATCGCCGTCACCAAATTCCTCTACAGCTTCGGGGTAAAGGATGCCATACTTTGCGACAGCCGGGGAGTGATCCACCAGGGCAGGTCTGACCTCAACACTGCCAAGCGGGAGATCGCCCGCATGACCAATCCCCGCAATGTTACAGGCAGCTTAGCCGATGCAATATCGGGTGCGGACGTCTTCCTGGGTCTGTCTGTGGCTGGCATTGTGACTCCTGCCATGGTCAAGAGCATGGCAGCAGACGCTATAGTCTTCGCTATGGCCAATCCCGTACCTGAGATAATGCCCGACCTGGCCTTGCAAGCTGGAGCGCGAGTGGTGGCCACCGGCCGGTCCGATTTCCCCAATCAGGTCAACAATGTTCTTGGCTTCCCGGGGATCTTTCGCGGAGCCTTGGATGTGCGGGCATCGGATATCAATGAAGCCATGAAGATCGCAGCTTCGCAGGCAATTGCCGGCCTGGTGGAGAGCGTATCTGAGGTGTGCATTATTCCCTCGCCACTGGACCGAAGGGTAGTTCCCGCCGTGGCGGAGGCCGTAGCTCGCGCCGCCATAGAAACGGGCGTGGCCCGCGTTCCTCTTGATCCATCTGAGGTGGGGCGAAGAGCAGAGGCAATGGTCGCCAATCTGGGAAAGTATGCTTGCCCTACTTCATAAAATTCTTGCCGCCTCATGACTTCTTCGAACAGGGACAGGTTCCCTTGCCCTGTCCCGATTTCTCTGTCTTTGCTGTGCCAGAAGGCTGGTCCCTGGAGCTAGCGGGTGCATCAGAGATTTTCACAGTTTTGCCGACCGACCACAGAGATTTGGCTTCATTGCAATCCGTGGCCATGACCCGAACCTTATAGGTACCGGATTGGCTCCAGCTATGCGACATTTGTACCACAGTTCCCGAATTTACCAGATCGGTTTTCGAGATACTGCCGTCACCCCAATCGAAGGTAATCTGAACATCATCGCCGTCCGGATCGATCGATGATGCGGTATAGCTGTAAGATCTCTGCAAAGTACCGGTTCTGCTGCCATGGGGCCTGTCTGGCTTTGCAGGCCGAGAATTGGCGCCAGTAATGACGACGGGAAGAGGCTCAGACCATGCGGATGAAGCTCCTTTGCTGTCTGTGGCCCTGGCCGCTACTTGATAGGTTGCTGCCTTTTTCCAGATGTGCGACGATTCTGCCTGGCCGGAACCGGTCAGCTCGGTCTCAGAAGTGGTGCCATCCCCCCAGTCGAAAGTAAACCTTATAGCATCTCCTTGCGGATCGGAGGTTGAAGCGGTGTAGCTTAACGATTTAAGGACGGACCCCTGCACAGCGCCCACGGGCTGAGAAGGCACGTTCGGCTCGCTGTTTTCTACTTCGGGGTAGCTCATATCCAGAGTCATCCAGTAGAAGGCATATCCGATATCGCCGTAGCTGCAATCGTAGTTCATATCCATTTTCATGTGGAAGAGGCCGGCCGGTCGCCCGGTGGTATCGCCCCAGCTATTGAGCATGATCCAGTAGCGGTTATTGGGATCGGTATCGTCGTAGCCTACGCAGAGGACGGCATGCCCGCCGCCGGTCTGATAGTCAAACGGTCTGCCGCATGCACTGTCCGGCTGCCACACAGCGCTCTCCGGCTCTGAGCCCCAGAAGCTAAAGAAACTATCCCAGGCACTGCTATCGGGCAAATAGTAGGCGAACCAGATGCCTTTGCCCTGCAGCAAGACGTTCTTGATGTTGGAGATGGCCGTCTCTTTGGATAATTTTTGAGTGGGAATGGTATTAACGGAAATGGCCGACAGATCATAATGGGGATCTGTGGAGATGGAGGATGCAGATACAACAGAGCATGCGCCGCAATTCTGTCCGCCATCTCGATATTGAGCGTTGCTGTTGGACCAGGGAACCATGATGCTTTTGGCTTGGTAGAAGCCGACCAGGTCTGGCAGCCAGCCGCCGCAGCAGGCACCTGAATCACCGCATTCGCCGTTGTAGTTGGAATCAAGGTACTGCAAGGAGAGACGATCGGAGACGCCCTTCTGGCGAGCATAATCGAGCTCCATCACGCCCGTTCCTGCCCAGGCCCAGCAGTTGCCGCAGCTCCCCTGATCACGCTCTGAGGGCGTGTACTTGAGCCGGTCCAGTAAACTGAAGGAAGTGACAGGCGCAGCAGCCATCTTTGTCGCGATCTCAGGACTGAGATAGGCTTTGCCGGAAGCATTGTACTGCCCGGACCATAGGCCTGCCTCCTCTTGTGTAGGATGCATGATCGGATATGTCCGGGGCGCAGGGGAAGCGCTCTCCAGCAGTGCGAAAAAGCCCCAGTCCAGCCCAGAGCCGCTCTTGTCGGAGAGCGTCACCTCATAGTAGCCGGCACCCGGTGCAGTAAGATTCCAGCCGGAAAAGGGATCTGCCCTCAGCTCGTATTTTCCGGGGGAGAGACTGCCAAAAGAATATTGCCCCGATTCGTTCGTGGTTGTGACGAAGGTAACATTTCCTTCCACGATAAGTCTAATGGTAGCATTCGCGATGGCCCCCTCGCCCGGCGAGAAGAAGCTATCTCCATTGGCATCCTGGAAAGCGGTGCCGCTCAGGGAGAGGCCCGTGGCATCCGAAGAGAGGTCATCAGCGCCGCAGGCCAGCTGTGAGGATGATAATAGGAATAACAGCAGAGTCATGCAGAAGAATTGCTTCGGGAATTGGAGAATCATTTTTACACACCACATATATTTAGACTGAATTAGAATATAAAGTTTTGCCGGATGTTCCGGCCCCGGGAAGATCCACTAGATATATGGCTTCAGCACTATGAGAATTAGAGTTGATTATTGTGAAGAAGAAGGCAAAGAATGGGGAAAAGAGACAGGCGGAAATGAGAGAGAGGCTGGAGAACAGCTTGCCCTTGAGTCTGTCGCGATGGTTGGCAAAGATGTTGCGAAAGAAAAGTGATTAACTGGCTCTTTTTCTCCAGCCCTGTCTAAAGAGGCCTCAATTTTTCCACCACTGCCTTCGTCACATCCTCCGTCCCACAGTTGCCGCCCAGGTCCGGCGTCCGCGCTCCTCCGGCCAGCGCCTCCTGCACTGCAACCTCGATACAGCGTGCCTTCTCCGGGTTGCCCAGCCACTCCATCATCATGGCCGCGCTGCGGATGGCGCCCACGGGGTTGGCGATGCCCTTTCCGGCAATGTCCGGGGCGCTGCCGTGAATGGGCTCGAAAAGAGCATGATCGGATCCGAGGTTGGCACTGGCGCATAGACCAAGGCTGCCTATCACTCCTGCCGCCTCATCGCTCAGGATGTCTCCGAAGAGATTGGTAGTGACCAGCACGTCGAACCGCCCGGGATTTACCACCAGATTGTAGGCGGCAGCGTCCACCAGCATATCCTCGCAGAGCACGCCGCGGCGCGCGGCTGTGGCCTGGCACGTCTTTAGAAAGAGATGGTCGCTCTTCAGCACATTGGACTTGTGGATGATGGTCAGCTTCCGGCGGCGCGCCGCCAGGTCACAGGCTTTCTCTGCAATCCTCTCGCTGCAGCGGAGCGTTATGATCCGCATGGTATGCGACTGTTCCGCCCCCACTTCCTCTCGGCCAGAGTAAAGCCCCTCCGTGTTCTCTCGCACGATGATGAAATCAAGATACTGAGACTGGAACGGCCGGATATTGGCATAAAGGTCCAGCTCCTTTCTTATGCGGAGGAGCACACTTTTGTAGTTGGGGTCAGGCGGAGTGCTGATCGCCCCAAAAAGAATGCAGTTACACTCTTTGAGTGTTGCCAAGTCTTCCTCGGCCATGGCCTGGCCTGTTCTCTTCCAGCGAGCCAGACCAATCTCTACAGGAACTCGCTCAAACTCGGCTCCCACGCCATCCAGCACCGCTAGAGCGCTATTTACTACCTCCGGCCCAATGCCGTCGCCTGCAACGATAGCTACTTTCTTAGATCCTGTACCAGACATCGTACTGCCTCTGCTATTCTTGCCGGGCCGTCTCCCCAATGTACCACCATGCCCGACTGCCCGTTCTTTTCGGTCAGCCCCCTTTTCTCGGAACGACAGCATCGGGTGATAAAAGGCCCCTTTGGCTTAAAGACAGGCTCCGAACTGTCCAATGGGCAGATATTCATAAACTCGAAACCCTTGCCGGGATTGTTGGCCAGAAAGATCTCTCGCGAGACCACGCAGCCCACAATCCGGGGGTACTCATGCACTATCCTATCTGTGTCCAAAGAGCGCCCCAGGCCCGAGGCCCGGCAAGGGAAATAGACGCGTTCGCAATCAAACTGGTGCAGATCCAAGATGCGGGGCACAAAACGAACCGTCAAGTCTCCCAGGATACCGCAAGTCTCCAGGCTGGCGAGAACGTGAACCAGCCAGGGCGGATTGGGTGGTGAGACATCCAAAATCTCGATGGATAGAACAGACGTCGGGTCTGGATCTTTAACAAAGGTGATATGCTCATCGAGCCCCCGGAAGATGACTGTATTCGCCTTTGCGCTCCGACATAATTCGTGTGCCAGCTCTATGAGATGGGCTCGGTTCCTGGTATCGACGATATCTGGATAAAATATGATCTCCTGGCCAGAAGCGAGCGACTCCAGCTCTGCCACCTCTCTCATGAAGCCCGTGCCGCGACTCTTGACATGGTAGAGGACTGGTCCCTCCCGGCTGATGAGATACTCTGTGGCAAAGTAGACGGATTCACCCCGCCGATCCTGGTCCTTTATGCCCACCAGCTTATACTCATCTGGAAAGATCATGCCAATCCTTTCTGCCGCCTTCGGTGCGCCACCAGGCCACCGTCTTCCAGTATCTCCATGAGGAAATCGGGTAGCTTGGTGCCCTGATAGAGCTTATCCCCAACCAGCACAGTTCCCGCCGCCAGGTCCACCACCACGCAGTCGCCCCTCTGGCAGGACACATCCGCTTCAATCAGAGCCAGCCCTACATTGATGGCATTTCTATAGAATATGCGAGCAAAGGATCGGGCCACCACCACGGCCACTCCCGCCCCCTTTAATGCCCGGGGCGCCTGCTCGCGTGACGAGCCGCTGCCAAAATTTCTGCCCGCCACAATCACATCGCCCTTCCCTACCAGTGAGGCAAAGTTCGGGTCTAAGCCCTCCATGGCATGTTCCGCCCAAAGCCGCGCATCTTTTGTGCGCAGGTACTTGCCGGGGATGATCACATCGGTATCCACATCGTCTCCAAAGACCCAAGCTTTTCCCATGATCATATTATCTTATCCCCTATCATGTTTTATATTGTCGTTTCCCGCATAATACTCTTTGCATCACTTTCGCCCCGCGCGGCCATCCTTCTTCATCTGTAGATTAAAGCCTTCCTTTAGGAGAGGCAATTTATTGGGACATTTTTAAGTAGATCATTGTATCTTACACATACTTTTAAAGGTCCATAAAATGATTTACTGCAATCACTTAATCAGGAAAAGTATTTATTCTTACACACACTTGGTTGCATACAATGGCAGGAGTTTTCGCACAGCTAGGATGGCCCCTGCAAAAGAAGCCCAGAATTGAGCGACAGATCCTTTCCAGTGGCAGGTTGGATCGGAAGGCTCAGGAGCTGCAAACCGCCAAAGAGATCCTGAAAGAGGTCTTCGGCACTACTTCAGCCGAAGTGGAGGAGATGATCCGGCTGCGCCTGGCAGAGCGAGGTGCTCTTCCAGAAAATCTGAAATATCTTTAGATACTGTAGACAATCATGATACTCGGCATATCCGGTAGTCCCAGGAATATGGCCACGGAGCATATCCTTGGCGAGGCCCTCAAGATGTTGCAGGATAAGGGCCTGGAGACGGAGCAATTTACCGTGCGAGGCCGGCAGATCAGCCCTTGCCGGCACTGTGACTATTGCCTCAAGAACAAAGAATGCGTAGTCAAAGACGATATGTATCAGCTCTACCCCCTCATCCGTGAGGCACAAGGGTTTGTTATCGCAACGCCCGTCTATAACGGCGGCATGAGTGCTCAGACCAAGATAGTAATAGACAGAACGCGGGCGACACTGGCCGCCGACCCCAAGGCTCTGCGTCTAAAGCCCGGCATGGCCATAGCCATCGGAGGCGATCGCATGGGCGGCCAGGAGCTGGCCGTGCAGCAAATCCATGCATTTTACATCCTCAACGGCATGATCCCCGTGAGCGGAGGATTTTTTGGTGCCAACCTGGGAGCAACATTCTGGTCTCGCGATACATTGGAAGGGGTATTGAAGGATGAAGAGGGTAACCGAACGCTTCGAAAGACGACAAAGAGGTTTGCAGAGATGGTAGTGCGTCTGGAGAACATGTTGGTACAGGAAAATAAATATCCTGAAAAAGAATAAGTGAGTCATATGGCTAAGGAGCGCAACAAGAGGAAGATTGCCTGGGGAATCACGGGTAGCGGCGATCGCATTGAAGAGACAGTCGAGGCCATGATAAGATTACAGCAGCAGTACGATGATGTAGTGGATGTGCGCGTCTTCGTATCCAAGGCAGGTGAGCAGGTCATCAAATATTACAAGCTATTCAACATCTTGGAGAATCACTTCGACAAAGTCTGGGTGGAAATCAATGCCAACTCTCCATTTCTGGCCGGCCAATTACAGGTAAAGCGTTATGAGTTTTTATTGCTTGCACCCGCGACATCAAATACCGTGGCCAAGATATCATTGGGCCTGGCGGACTCGCTACTCTCCAATGCGGCCATCATGTCTCAGAAGGCATTCATTCCCACATACATCATGCCCTGCGACTACAAGCCCGGAATCATAACCACCATTCTCCCGGACGGCAGCAAGATGCGGCTACGCATTCGAAAAGAGGATGCAGAGCATGTAGATAGTCTGCGCCGGATGGAAGATGTCTTTGTCATCGAGAAGCCCTCTGAGATGGCAGGTATCTTCGAGAAGCATTTCTCGGCCTGAAATAATACTACCGAAAAATTTTTATGCACACAATATCAGCGCTCTCGCCTGCATAAAATTTCTCCACCTGCAGCGTCAGCCTGCCGCAAATCAGTGTCTCATTTTCTCCCAAGACCATTGATATGGACGGCTCTGGCCCGGCCAGGATCATCACCCAGACTTTTGCCGCCTGCGAGTCGATATCTTCCACCTGCAATGTACAATTTTCCATAGTGTAATTCTCATGCATAGATAGAACAACCTCCTGGGAAAAGGCTGGATAAATCAAGATCATTAGAAATAGCATGCAAGCAGAGAATATGGAAAAACCGATTGTCCCATTCATGCTGATATTGTCATCTCCGTGACGGCGCCTTGACAGGCAGCTTTCAGCCTCGAAAGGATTTAGTACTTATGAATCTATCGTTCTATTAATACGAGATGCATGAAAAGTAATACTGGTGTTTCCATGAAGGATGTAGGCATACTTATACTTGGGCATGGTTCCAGCCTGCCTTACAATAAAGAGCTGGTGGAATCGCTCGCCCAGATGGTCAGCAAAAACCACTCCGGACCGGTCAGGACTGCTTATCTCAATATGGACAAGCCCAACATCCCGGAGGGGCTGAAGAGCTTTGCAGGAACCAATGTATCAAAGATCGTGGCTCTGCCCCTCTTTTTAGCCCATGGGGTACATACCCGTCAGGACATTCCCCAGGAGATGGGCATAGATCCGCAAAAACGCAGAGGCACTTTGACGATAGGAGGCAAAGAGGTAGAGGTAATTTGTGCCGAGCCCCTGGGCGTGGACGAATGCATTGCGACACTGGCATGCAAGCGGGCAGCAGAGGCTCTCGAGTAGCAGTACTGGACACCATCCATGGTGGAGCAATAATCGCTCGCAGGATGGTCGAATCGGGCCTGCAGGCAGAGGCAATCGAAGTATATCACGACATCCCGGATCTAACCGGCTTCGACCTGGTGGTGGCCCCCGTACACCTTGCTCCCGGCAACTCGGCCCTAGCTCAGGCTAAAAAGGCCAAGAAGAAAATTATCACCCACCATCAGGCGGTGGGCGAACTGCTCGGGGGGAGAGTTGATCCTGCCATGAAGATCTTCGAGGTGACGGGAACACACAGCAAGACCTCCACTGCCCTCTTGTTGGCCATGATGCTCTCCTGGCAAAAGAAGGTCTTATCTCACACCACTCGCGGCCTGGAGATCTGGCAAGACGGTAAATCCCGCCTTCTGGAAAAGGGGCTTTCCATCACACCTGGAAATGTGATCCGGGCTACAGAAGCTGCAAAGGCCCAGGAGGCAATGACCCTGGTCTGTGAGATATCTTTGGGGGGCACGGGCCTGGCAGATTATGGAATCATAACCGGCCTTTCCGGGGACTATCTCGTCGCCAATGCCACCAAGTGGGCCAGTACTGCCAAACTGCAGATGCTCACCCTCGCCAAGAGCGGCGCGAAGATTCTGGCCAACGTCGACGCTAGGCTATCCCCGGATGTTTCATTTGCCAGAGGTGGGAGGGTCTATGCCAGCCAGGAAAGTCTGATCTTTGCAAAAGAAGAGGTGCATCTTGATTTTGGCCAAGATCTGGACTTTTTGGGCTATGAGACCGCAATTGCGGGCGCCGCGGCAGCCGCGAAGCTGGCAGGCATCCCCAAGAGCACGATCGCCGCGGCCCTCTCCGGCTTCGACGGCTTTTCCGGGCGCATGAAGATCAAGCGGCTGCCCAATCAGACTTTCTTCGACAATTCCAACTCCGGGCTTAAAGTGCGAGATGTGGCGCGGGCACTGGACCGGGCCTCTGGCCGCGACCTGGTTGTGGTAGTGGGAGAGGACAGCGAAACCGTATGTGAAGGCATGAACATCCCGGCACTCTCCGACCTGCTCCGGCAAAGGAAAAGCGAGATGGCAAAGCTGATAATCGTCGGAGAAAGGCTTGTGCCCCTGGCGGAAGAGCTGGGGGCAGCTACCGCCAGAAATCTGCCGCAAGGGCTGGAAATAGCTCAACAGGAGAGCCCGAAAAGGCTGCTTTCCTGCGTAAAATGCTTTAGGTGATACGAATGGCAAGCGATAATTTAACCATACTTCATCCCAGACCAAGCTCAATAGTTGCCGCTCTCTACACTTTGCGCGACCTTGGCGCCGAGGTGGTCATATTGCATGGCCCTAGCGGATGCTGCTTCAAGCATGCCCGTCTCTTAGAGGAAGATGGAGTACGGGTACTTACCACTGCGCTAGACGAAGCAGGATTTGTCTTCGGAGGTCAGCAACCGCTCACCGCACTTCTGAAGAAGGCCAATGAATTGTTCCATCCCAAACTCATGGCGATTTCAGGGACCTGTAGCAGCATGATCATAGGCGACGATCTGCACCAGGCCGTACTCAATGCCGACCTGGACATACCTGTTCTAGAGGTGGAGGTTCATGCCGGTTACAGAGACAATACCAAGGGCGTGATCCTCACTTTGGAGGCGGCAAGAGACAAGGGAATCATAGATGAAAATGAGCTCAAACGACAGAAGGGTCTGCTCGATAAAGCCACCCTTGTAGAAAAGCTCTACGGAGCCGCGAGCAGCGAGTACCTGGCTCCGGAGCGAGGTGATCTCAAATATGAGGCGGCCGCCAGGCTTCTAGAGCTTATCCGGCAAGGCAAGAAGGGCCTGAATATCCTCAATGCCAAGAAGGAGACCGCCTACATGTTTGCCGACATTACCGCAGCCGTGGCCGAGGTTGCCGGTGATCAGGTGGACACTCTTGCCAACTTGGACGACCAGGTGGGATTGCCCAAGGTGAGAAGGGACGCCGCCAATATTGCCCAGGATCTAGTGCAGCGGAAGGTAAATTTCCAGCTCATCGGCGGTCTGGACGAGTACCCGGTGACAGGTGATGCCGTGAAGAAACTGACCGCAAATAAGCATTATGACTTTGCCGTAATCTCAGGAGTTCCCCATGCTCTGCCGATATCAGCTCTGGAAGGCATGGAGATATTCTCGATCACCAATGGACCGCGCCAGGTCAAGCCACTGCGTGGTTTAGGCCACCAGCACGTCACAGTAGAGCTGGATCTGCATCCCAAGACGATGGGCGTGAAAAATCTGGTGGAATCAGAGTTTGGAGCCACATTGCGAGCGCTAAATAAAGCCAAAGCTATAGAGTGCTAAAAAAGATATGCTTTGTATGCTCGAATGGAGCTAGAATTTTTTTAGTTTCTTTTTAGAATGCTTTGGGCAGTTCTGTGAGCAGCGCATATATGACAAAGCCCAAGGTGCCGATAATGCCTATGCCGGCCATGGAGATCTTGGCGATCATATTGAATTCCTCACGACTGGGCTTTCGGGCCAGCCTTAAAACCCGCATATACTCGTTTACATTCGTGGAAGGCATGGTGACGCCCAGATCCATGTCATCCAGATTCAGCTTGCTCTTAAGATCCAGCTTTTCCTTGAGATCGAGCTTTTGCTTGGCAAAGCCCTTCTTCTCAGTATCGTTAGTTCCCTCGCTCATTCCTTAAGAGGAAGGAATTAGGGAATAAAAAACCTTTCGATCGTTTTCCTTTGGGTTTGGACTATTGAAACCCTACGACCTGTGGATGCTTGCCGGAGCATGGCTTTTCCGCTTCCACCTCCAGGCGCATCATCTGCACGTGGGCCTGGCCTTTCTCATCCAGAGGATAACTCTCTAGATACCTTCTTGCGATCTCCTTTACAAACTCGCCCCGCAAATGGGCGGGCAGCCTCTCCGTATAGGGCAGCCAGGTATTCCTGATGATGCCCTCCAGGCCTGCCTGACCCTGATGCACCATGTCCTTGGCAACCAGCTCCACTCTGAGGGAACGCAGGCCTGCCTCCGCCAGCCATGCTCCATAATCTTCCGGCCCGTAGAAGTGGTAGGGAAAGGAAAAGCCTGAGAAGTACTCTTTCCAGGGCGGGCTTGTGGTAAGGTCACCGGTAAGGTCAAGGATCCGGGCGGCGTTTCCTCTTCCCCCGCACTGCATAAGAAAGCGACCGCCAGGCGCCAGGCTCTTCTGGACGGATTTGAGGACAGACAGATGATCATAAATCCAGTGCAGACAGGCAAAGGAGACCACCAGGTCGAATTCCCCGGCAAAGTGCAGTTTTGAGGCATCGCCCACCCGAAAAGAGAGATTGGGTTGGTTGTCATGCCTGTCGGCCGCAAAGCCGATCATCTCCGGGGAGAGATCTATTCCCAGGACTCTGCCTCGCGGCACCAGGCCGGCCAGGTGGGCCGTGATCCGGCCATCTCCGCACCCAATATCCAGGATTTGCTCATCGCCGTTAAGCTTCAGACCGGCAATTAAGGCCATGGCCCAATTGTACTGGGCAGAGGAGCTTTTCTGATAGTCAGCGGGGTCCCATTTGTGCATTTCAGGAGCGCTCATCATCGCCCTTGATCTGCACATGCGTCTCTTTCTTGCGGGTCAGGCCTTCCAGAAGCCTGGGCATGGCATCTGCCACGTGCTCTATTAGCGTATGCTGGGCCTCCTTCAGCCTTTCTACTCGCACACCATCTTGGTCGATTATTATCACGGCAACGGGCTTCATCCCCAGGCCACCCCCGCCTCCGCTTCCGCCCGGATTGTCTGCCTTTCCCGAGCCAGAACCTGCACCAAAGCCCATGCCCACGCTCATCAGGGGGATAACCGTCTTGCCCTCCACGGTGACCGGATCGCCCACAGACGTCCGGGCGGATAGGGCATTTTTCATCTCCCCTGTTATTGTTTTCAGTATTTCGGTCAGCTCTTGCATCTTCTCACTGTCTGCCAATGTTTCACACTCCCATTAATAATTGTCTTGGATAGATGAAAAAGCTTTCTTCTCCTCCTTGAACTTAATTAGCGCGGTGAGAAGGTCATTGTAGGGTGTACAGATACCATGATCCCGGGCATACGATGAGATGGCCCCGTTCAAAGCATCGATCTCCGTTTGCCGGCCCAACATAATATCCTGCAGCATGCTGGCCCGGTGGCCCGCCGTGGGGGGAAGCTGCCTTTCCAGTAGATAATGGTAATACTCATCTGCATCCAGATAAGGAACCTTTACGCCTTTGGCCCTCATAACCAGAAAGATCTCCTCAATAATGATCTTAATGATAGCTCTTGTCTCTGCATTTTTGCCCAGATCTCCATAGGCCACCTCCAGCAATGCACCCAGGGGATTTAGGGAACAGTTGTAGAGCACCTTTCCCCAGATGGCCGCCCAAATGTCATCCTTGCTCACAATTTTGCAGGGAATACCTGAGTGGGTGAGATCTTCCTCTAATGCCTCCAAGAGCGATCGGTTCACGGCCTGGAAGGGCTCGCCCAAAAGTACGTCGTCGGCGTTGACGGTGACAATTGCGTGGCCCGGCTTTTCGATTTCTGCTCCAAAGATGACGCGCGCTCCCACCGTCCGATCTTCTCCAACCTGATGGGCGATAGTCTCCCAGTTATTCAGGCCGTTTTGCATGGAAACCATGATGCCGTCTTCTTTGAGCAGCGTTTTCGCTTCGATTGCTGCCGCATCGGTGTCTTTTGCTTTAACACAGAGGAGGATGATGGAAAATTGCTTTTTCGTGGCAATGTCGAAAGGAATCTGCCTCTCTTTTGCCGGGATAAAATGTTCTCCCCAGATGCCCGTAATCATTAAACCCTTCTCGGAAAAAGCCCGAAAGTGCTCGCCTCTGCCGACGTAGATCACAGAACGACCCAATTTTTGCAGAAATCCGCCCAAAATGCTGCCTATGGCTCCTGCACCGTAGATGAGATAGTCGGGGTCCATGCCTGTTTTCATAAAACGGAAAATGATTTAGTCCCTTAAGAGGGTTTCGAAAAGCATAAATTTAAATATTTTTAGGTGGGGCACTATTCCAGGGAAGGGCCGCAAGGCCATATTTGACTTTATGAGCGCAATATTCGGTGAGAACCTAACTTTCTCCCAAGAGAAGGGACCAGAAGTCAAATTAGTAGTCTACGGTGACGAATTTTATGCTCAATACGAGACGCTAGAAGGATACACGGTTATTTATGATAGAGAGCTGGGCTTATTCTGTTATGCCCTCCTGAAAGAAGGAGCCTTTTTCTCCAGCAAAATCCCACTCAGTAAAAGCCCTCCCCCAGATCTGGAAAAGCATCTGCAAGAGGCAGGCAGCGTTCGTCTGGCCAAAGCAGATCAAAGCGCCCAGAGAAAGAGATAGTAAGATATGTGCAAAGGCCGGAAGAGTTGCCGGCTCATGCGAGATGCATTCGGATCAGTTTTGTCCTGATCTCAATTTTTCGATGTCCTTTTTCATCTCAGCACTCATTTTAGCATTATCGAGTTTTAAGCCGGCAATCATGGGAAGCTCCAGGTAATTATACTTCATTCCCACCAGATTCGCTCCACTCAGATCAACATTCACCAATGCGGTCTTATTAAAATCTGCATTTCGAAGGTCAGCCCCGGAAAGGTTTACATTTTCCAGGAAGACTGCATCAAATTTGGCATTTCGGAGGTCTGCACCCTGTAGATCAACCTCTTTGAGTATCATCCAATTAAAGCTTGCTGATCTCAGGACAGCTCTCTGCAGAACAGTTCCTCTTAAGTTCATGGATTCCAGGCTACAACCAGCCAGGTCCGCCCCGGACAAGTTAGCCCCATCCAGATCTGCCTTAACGATCTGGATATCTCCAAGATCTACATCAGACAGATTTGCATCGCTGAGATCGACATTGTCCAATTTTGTGTTTCTGAGGTTAGACCCCTGCAATTTGGCCCTTGGCAAATATGCTCTGGTGAAGTCCGAGTTGCTGAGATCACAATGGCTCAGGTCGGCTCCAAATAGCTCTGCTCTGGAGAATTGGCAATGCTTGAGAGTGCTTCCTCCAAGATTCGCCCAGTTTAATCTGGCACCTACCAAATTTGCTCCGCTAAGGTCAGCATCTTTCAGTACAGCAAGGCTGAGGTCAGCGCTTAGAAGCCTGGCCCCCAACAGATGGGCACCCGTCATATTAGACCCGCTGAGCAAGGCACCGGTAAAGTCAGCCTGTTCAAGATATGAATTAGATAGATCAGCATCCTCTAAATGCGCTCTGGCTAAAATTGCGCCTGTTAGTTTGGCTTCAACGAGCCCAACTTTATGCATTAAGGCATTTTCGAGGTTCACGCCTGTTAGATTCGCCTGGAAAAGATCGGAGCCGTCCATACGGGATGCCATAAGATCCGATCCAGACAGGTCCGCATGACTCAGATTTGTATGGGTTAAGTTAGCAAAACCCAATTTTGATTTGATCAGCCGAGAGCTAACGAAATTCGCACCCGAACAGCGCGACTCAGACAGATCCGCACCAGTGAGGTCTGCATTGGATATGGTGGCATTAATCAGGTTCGCCCCAACCAGGCTTGCTCCGGTCAGATCGGCACCAATCAATTGAGATTGCTGGAAAGTCGCCCGGTTCATGAATGCTTTTGCGAGACTTGCACCACCCAGATTTGCGTAACTAATTTTCACAGCCAACAAGCTGGCCTCATTCAGCTTGGCAGCGACGAGAGTTGAATTATCCAACATGGCCTGATCCATAAAGCAGCCGGATAGATCCGCTCCCGTCAGATTTGAGTCTATCAAGTAGTTGATAGGCAAGTAGGCACCTCGGAGATTGGCGTTGGAGAGATCGGAGCCGTGAAGATCAACGGCAGGCATGAATGTGACACTGAGATTGGCTCCGATGAGCTTGGCATTTGAGATAGTGGCCTGCACCAAAAAGCATCGACTAAGGTTGGTCCCTCGAAGATCTGATCCCTGCAGCTCAGAATGATTCAGGTGGGCCCCAGATAAGTCCATACCTCTCAGGTCCCTGCCGATTAGCAGAGCATGATCTTTGAAAGGATTTTCTTTGATTGCAGATGAAATAATTGGCAGAATCGTGATAATCAAACACAACCCTAAGACCAATCGAATCCCTGAAACATTCATAATAATAGGTTTGCACTACTACTATTAATTTTTAATCTTGGGGGACTCCACCTAGTGCTCTGTAACGAAAGTTTTAAATTTTATGGCTTGTCATATGAAAAAGA
>CAZWHG010000050.1:0-21163 GCA_964633785.1 uncultured Methanotrichaceae archaeon | reverse complement strand
AAAACTTCAAAGGCATTATTCTAATTTGCACAATTAATGTTACAGAGCACTAGGGACTACGATTTCGAAATTTTGCCGTCTTTGTGGCCCAAAGAAATTAGGCAATTCCTAAGGTTCGCGTCTGACCGGCCAAGATCCGGAATTGTATAATCCGGCGAGGTGTTATTTGGTGGACCACCTCTGTAGACGCCGCTAGACGTTGCGGCATCTTTTCTGGCATCACTCTCCACTCGCTTGCTATTTCACTGGCCACATCCTTTTCCTGGCTATTTTGGTGTGAATGTGATCACTTCAACCTGGAACCAAAAGCCTTATATCCGACAATTGACGTATAGTATATTGGCAAAGGTCGATGGCCCATTTTCTCCCTCCTACATCCAGTTGACTTTTGCCTCCCTCCTCCTTATCTCTCATTCATGAGATCCGAGAATATCCGGTTTGATGATCCCATCATCTGCATTCCAAAGAAAACAATTTAAGTCGGAGCGAGGGGGCTCGATGACTGACCTGGCCCCTGAGCTTCCATTCAAGAATCGCAGCATCTGGTTATTTACGGCTTCCTGCCATAGGCCAGAAGGCCTGTGTAGGAGCAGAAGAACCTGCCTTCCAGGTTATCCTCTCTGAGTCCCTTCAGCCAGCATTCAACTTCTGACCTTGATACAAGACCCAGATTCATTGCATTCTCTGCGTTTTTGAAGAGATCGAAGACCTTTTCGGCAAGGTCAAGATCAGTGATGACAAGGGTGCTTGGGAAAACCCGGACACTCTCCAGTCCTATCGCCACGAAATATCCGTAGAGGTGACGCCCTATCCAGCCGCTCCTGAATGTGTCGCACCAGAAGTCGGTAATCTTGCGAGTAACCTGTCGATCCCCGGACCCTATGGCGAAGGTGCCCCAGTCGGGCTCATAGGCCACGATACGCCCGCCGCTCTTCGTGACTCTGGCCATCTCACTCAAGACCTTCTTTGGCTCAGGTATATGTTGAAGAGTCCTATCCACCCTGGCGCAGTCGAAAGATTCATCATCATAGTCCAAATAACCGGCATCTTTCAGCACGAAATCTATGAAAAGGCCAACGCTCTCAGCACAAGACCTGGCCGCCTCCAGCATAGTCCGACTGCAGTCCACCGCCACTACCCGTCCGGTGCTTCCCACTATCCTCGCCAGGGCAATGGCATCAAAGCCCAGGCCACAGCCCACTTCCAAAACCCTACAACCCTCCCGAGCATTCATAAGATCGAAGCTTTTTCTCTTGTAATCCTGGAAGTAGGGCAGCGAGTTCAAGGTAGCCAGGCAGGATGTGAAGATGGAAGAATCATTAGAATGATCGATATCAGAGAATCCACTTGAGAGGTAATCCATAATATCACAGCGTCTAACGGATGTGATCGCTTACTTAAGTCTTTTTTTGGTGTCAAGAAAAGGATTATTCATTAATGATTGCTAATACATCTGCGGGTTGAGATATATGAATGAGTGCACAAAGAACGGTTGTATTTTCTGCGATATTATCGAAAGCAAAGCCCCTTGCAGCAGGATCTATGAGGACGAACTTTCGTTGGCCATACTTGATATCAACCCGCTCTCAAAAGGGCATTGCCTGGTCATTCCCAAGAGGCACGTGCCCTGGTGGCATGAACTCTCTCTTGAGGAAAATGCCAGCCTCTTTCGGGTGGCACAGATCGTGGCTGAAAAGATGATGGCGGCTTTGAAGCCGGACTTCGTCTGCATGTACGCCCGGGGCAGAAGAATACCGCATACCCACATATTCCTGGTTCCGACTCACCAAGGTGATGTGCTGGACAGATTCTTCAATGCACTGGAGCTTTTCCAGGAATCGCCACCCAAGCTTGCGGCTTTGCGAGAGAAGAATTCCCGAGAAGATGTGGCGAAGCTTCTCAGAAAGACGTAAATGATACGTTAAAAAAATTTATAAATAGTGAGGAGCTTGGCTCCTCACATGTAATGAGGAGATGATCTATTTCTTGGAGCTCTTTTCAGGTTTTAGCACGCACAGCGGTCCTCTGAGGTAGACATACCAGTAGAGTGCCGCCACGAAGAGCGCTGCTCCTACGATGTTGCCGAGTGTGACGGGGATCAGGTTGGTGATGAAGAAGTTATACCATCCATTGCTTCCTGCCAGATTGGCAGTGGCCACATTGGCCGTGGCCAGCTTGGCGGCAATGGCCGGATTGTTGGCGGCGAAGATGCCCAGAGGAATGAAGAACATATTGGCCACACTGTGCTCAAAGCCGATGGCAACGAATGCCATGATGGGAAACCAACAGGCAAAGATCTTGCTGATCACATCTTCCGAGCTTATGGCCAGCCAGACGGCCAGACAGACCAGCCAGTTGCAGCCTACACCACGCAGGAAAGCAGTTGAAAAATCCAGGCCGCATTTAGTATTGGCCACGGTTGCCGCCCACCCCGCCCAGGGCATATTATCGAAAAATCCGCAAAGGTATGCCAGGAAAAAGGCCACGAAGATCGATCCTAGAAAGTTACCCACGTAAACAAGCGACCAATTTTTCATCAGGCCCTTGACGGTGGCCTCGCCGTTGAGAATGCTGATGGGCGCAAACATGCAGTTTCCCGTGAACAGTTCCGATCCCGCGATTACGACTAACATCAAGCCCACTGGAAACACCGCTCCGGCTGCGAATTTGATGAGACCAGCAGGCAGAGCCATCTTCCAGATGCCGCCATCCGGATCAGTGATGGTGCCATTGGAGAGGCCCCCCGCCACAATCTCGCTCAACAGGGCTCCAAAGGCGATGTAGGCTCCGGCTAGAAAGCCCAGCACCAGCAGCTTTTGCCAGGTTATGTTGCATTTTGTGCATCCGGCAGCAATGGCTGCCTTGGCGATATCAGCGGGAACTTTGAATGCCATATTCTCCCTCCACGACGAACGACCTGGCAGATAAGCCATGAATGTCTAAATTGTCTTTTTGCATGGCCCTTCTCAAATCTTCAGCCAACGCTTTGCGAATCGCTCGTAGGATGGCCACTGCTTGCCTACTTGTGGTGTAAAAAGCTTGCGGTCGCAGCAGACGAGCAGTCAACTTAGGAAAAGTTGAAAAGATTAAAACAATCATTAAAAATTATGACGAGAACGACTGAAATGAGGGAGAAAAGTCCGGAGCAATCAGTCTCCCCCGAAACCACAAACCTCATGGCCGACATGTTGGGCGACAAGATTTCTTTTTGCCGGATTGAAGCTCTTCTTGGGCTTGCTGTCCATCAATCTATGCCAGTTATCTCTCTCCCAGATGTTGAATGATTTGTCCTCCTCTGGAATAAGCTGGCGCAGGCGTAAGACCAGTCCGTCCCAGTTGACGCCGTGACCGGTAAAATCCGGACCGTCCACGCAGGCGAACCTGGTCTTTCCGTCTATCTCCACCCGGCAAGCACCGCACATACCAGTGCCGTCCACCATGAGTGGTGTGAGGCTGACCACGGTCTCCACCCCCGCAGCTCGTGAGGCATCCGAGGAGACCTTCATCATGAATGGACAGCCATGTGCAAATATCCTGTCAATTTTATTTCCCGATGCCAGCTCCTGCTCGATGAAGTCATTGGCCCAGGCAGTCTTGCCGCAACCCGTAACAACATGGACCTCGTCGCTGTGCTCCTTGAGCCTATCTACCCAGAAGATGAAGTCCGGACCGCGGCCTTCCACCACGGTTATAACGTAGTTTCCTTTCTCCTTAAGAGCCTTTATGAGCGGCAGGGTGGGTCCGGCTCCAAAGCAACCACAGGCGCAGATGACTCTTCCAAAATTCTCGATCTTTGTGGGCGCGCCCAGGGGGCCGGCGATGTTGGCCACGCTTTCGCCTTCTTTCATGGTGGAGAGCTTGGCGGTGCTGGTTCCTAAGACGTAGAAGACAATGTCCACAGTGCCCTCGTTTTCGTCCCAGCCGGCCAAGCCCATGGGTATCCTCTCTCCTTTCTCGTCTACTCTTATGATTGCAAACTGACCCGGCTTCGCCGTGAGAGCAATCTTGGGAGCTTTGAATTTCATGTAAATGATATTGGGAGCTACGGTCTCCTTGGTTACGATCTCGTACATCTCTAGCCTCCTCTAATCTTATTCAGCTTCACTGCACAGACCTTTAGCTCAGGGATCTTGGCCACGGGGTCCAGGGCTGGATTGGTGAGAACGTTGGTAGGCGTCTCAGAGAAATGGAAGGTCATAAAGACCACTCCCGCGGGCGACCTTTCCGTGGTTTTGGTCTTGGCTTGAACTCTTCCCCGACGGGAGGTTACCTCTATCAGCTCGCCATCAACAATACCCAGAGTGAGGGCGTCTTGCGGATTCATCTCCACCAGCTCTTCACTGCGGAGAAGGTTGAGATCACCCACTTTCCTCGTCATGGTTCCAGTGTGATATTGGCAGAGAACCCTGCCAGTAGTGAGGATAAAGGGGTACTCCTCATCGGCTAGCTCCATAGAAGGCCGGTAATCGACCACATTGAACTTGCCAAGGCCTCGGGTGAAACGGCCTTTATGCAGGTAGCCGGTTCCCGGATGTTCCTGGTTGGGGCAGGGCCACTGCAGCCCATCGCCCTCCAGCCGTTCATAGCTTATGCCTCCATAGCTGGGTGCAAGCTTGGCTACCTCGGACATGATCTCCGAAGGATGGCCATAGCTAAACTGGTCTTTCCAGCCCATGCGAGCCGCCAGAGCGTCCAGGATCATCCAGTCGGGCATGGACTCGCCCGCGGGCTGTAGCGCCTTCCTTATCCTCTGCACCCTACGCTCCGTATTGGTGAAGGTTCCGTCCTTCTCCAGGCTGGTGGTTGCAGGCAGGACCACGTCTGCCAATGCCGCCGTTTCGGATAAGAAGATGTCTTGCACCACCAGAAACTCCAGGGCCTTCAAGGCTTCTACCACGTGGCTGCAGTCCGGATCGCTGACGACCGGGTTTTCCCCCATGATGTACATGGCCTTGATCTTGCCATCATGGGCGGCATTCATCAACTCGACGACCGTGAGTCCGGGCTTTTCCGGCAGAGCTGCTCCCCAGGCCAGCTCGAACTTCTTGCGAAGATCTGGATTGATCACTGCCTGGTATGCCGGCAGGAGATTAGGCAGCGCCCCCATGTCGCAGGAGCCTTGCACATTGTTCTGACCGCGCAAGGGATTGATGCCCGAGGATGGCCGGCCGATGTTGCCCGTCATCATGGCCAGATTGGCCAGGGCGAAGATATTATCCACGCCATGAGAGTGCTGAGTGATTCCCATGGAATAGATTATAGAGGAAGGGTTTCCGCGGGCATAGAGCCGGGCCGCATCTCTCATCAGCTCGGACTTGACACCCGTAATGCGCGCCGAGTCCGTTCCGGACAGCTTCAAGAGGGAGGCTCTAAGCTCCGGAAAGCCCTCCGTCCGCTCCGAGATGAAGCGCTCATCCATCAACTTCTCTTCCAGAATTATGCGGCACATTTCCAGGACGAGCGGCACATCTGTTCCCGGAGTTTGGCGCAGCCAGATATCGGCGATCTTGCATAGATCGATCCAGCGAGGATTCGCCACAATGATCTTGGCCCCCTTCCTCTTCGCCTCTTTGATCTTGAGGGCGATGACTGGATGCTGCTCGCTGGTGTTCGAGCCGATGATGAATATGCATCCGGCATCAGGAAGCTCGGAAATGGAGTTGGTCATGGCTCCGCTGCCAAGAGCCAAAGCCAGGGCAGAGACCGTCGAAGCATGGCAGAGCCGGGCGCAGTGATCTACGTTGTTGGTCTGCATAACCAGCCGGGCGAACTTCTGGGCCAGATAGTTCTCCTCATTGCTGCACTTAGCTGAAGAGAGGAAGGCAAAGCTGTCGCCCTTGTAGCTATTTAATTTCCCGGCCACCAGATCCAGGGCCTCTTCCCAGGTTGCAGGCTCCAGTTTGCCGTTTTTCCTGATGAGAGGCACCGTGAGCCGCTCCGGGCTTTCTACATATCCCAGGCCAAAGCGGCCCTTGACGCAGAGCTGGCCGTTGTTGGGCAGGCAGTCGCGTTTGCCCCGCACCCTTACTATCCGGTTGTCCAGGACACCGACCTCTATCCTGCAGCCCACACCGCAGTAGGGGCAGACAGTTTCAGTGGTCCTCTCCGGCCTCTGCCATTTCTCAGAGCGGGCATAGAGAGCCCCCGTAGGGCAGATATCGACACATGTGCCGCAAAATTTGCAGTCCGAGTCCTGCAACGATTCCGGGCCTATCCAGTGCATGCGGTGAAAATCGGGTTTACTGTCGAGCACTCCCTCGCCACGCACCTCCCGGCAGGCACGCACGCAGCGGCCGCACAGGATGCAGAGATTGTAATTTCGGTCGAAGAATGGCTCTCTCAATACGGGCATATTCTTAAAAGAGATCTGATATCTGACCTTTTCCAGGCCCACGAACTGCACGGCCTGTTGCAACTCGCATTCGCCGTTCTTGAGGCAGTACTTGCAGCCCACGGTGACCGGAAATTTGCGCATGCACTCGCGCAGGTCATTGCATTCGTTTCTCCTTTCACAAAAGAGGCAACTGGTGGGATGATTAGTGAGGGCCAGAAGCATCTCCAGGGTACTTCTTCTCATCTCCTGCAGCTCCTCGGTTAGGGTATCTATCACCATTCCCTCTTCCGCCGGGGTATTACAGGCAGTAGGATAGTAATCCAGGCCTTTTACGGAAACAATGCACAGCTTGCAAGAGCCGATGGGCTTGATGTCCGGATGGTCGCAAAGCGCCGGCACATAAGAGCCAGCCTTGCGGACTGCATCGAGAACGGTAGCTCCCTCGGGAACTACAACCTCTCGATCATCGATGGTCAGTTTAATTTCCAACATGTTCCAACCGTGCCTGGCAATGGTGGTGATTAATTGTATTAGAAGATTGCTCTGAATTCAGGTTCCAGTCATTCAGGAAGTGACCTTCTCCACGCGAATGGCGCATGCCTTATACTCGGGCGTCTTTGCCTGAGGATCCAGGGCAGCGTTGGTAAGAAGGTTAGTAAGAACATCCCGGTAGTGGAATGACATGAAAGCTACGCCGCGCGGTGACTTATCGGTAACTTTTGCCTTTGTCCTTACAGCACCGCGCCTGGACCTGACCAGAACCGTTTCTCCGTCTCCAACCCCAAGCTCTTTTGCATCCGCAGGGCTTATTTCTATTGTTTCCTCCGGCCAAACATACATGATTCCACCGGAGCGCCGGGTCATGGAGCCGCAATTGTAATGCTCTCTCCTCCTGCCGGTGGTAAGAATCAGAGGATAATCAGAATCAGTCTGCTCGGCAGGGAATTTGTGTTCCACAGCGTTAAACTTTCCGAGCCCCCTGCTGAACCTCTCGACATGCAGCGTCTCTGTGCCCGCATGCTGCATAGACGGACAGGGCCACTGCAGCCCCCCGCTGCCCAGCCTCTCGAAACTTATCCCAGCAAACATCGGTGCTAGAGATGCAATTTCATCCATAATCTCAGAGGGGTGACTGTAGTTCATCGGATAGCCCATCTTTTGGGCAATAAGGCAGATTGCCTGCCAGTTCTCCAGACCGCAAATTGCTGGTATAGCTTTATTCACCCGCTGAATTCGCCGCTCGCCGTTGGTAAAGGTTCCGTCACATTCAGCAAAGCTGGCTGCAGGCAGGATAACGTCCGCATATTTAGTGGTCTCAGTAGGGAATATATCCTGGACAACGAGGAAGTCCAGAGCTTCAAGTGAAGCACGGACTCGACTGGTGTCGGGATCGGTTTGAGCGGGGTCTTCCCCCAGAATATAAAGCCCCCGGATTCCGCTTTCTATAACACCCTCTAATATTTGGGTGGAAGTCTGGCCAGGAATTGCAGACAATTTGACCTTCCAGGCTTCTTCAAATTTGGACTGCATATTAGGATCCGCTACCGACTGATAACCAACGTAAACATTGGGAAGAGCCCCCATATCGCAGGCCCCCTGCACGTTATTTTGTCCGCGTAGAGGCATTACCCCGGTCGACTGGCGTCCCACATTACCAGTGAGCATTGCCAGATTTCCCAGTGACATTACATTGGCGGTTCCAGTAATATGCTCTGTCATTCCCAGGCTGTAGACAATCATTGCTTTTTTTGCTTTTCCATAGATCCGGGCGGCTTTTATGATATCTTCTTCAGAGACTCCTGTTATTTTGGCAGATCGTTCAGGCGAATATTCCATAACCACCTTGCGCAATTCCTCAAAGCCTTCGGTGCGCCCGGCTATAAACTCACGATCTTCCAGCCCATCTCTCAGGATGACATTCATCATAGCATTCAGTAGAGCGATATTGGTTCCAGGCTTCAGGTTGAGCCATACTGTTGCCAGTCCAACCAACTCGATCTTACGGGGGTCGGCTACGATGAGCTTTGTGCCCTTGGAAACGGCCTTGATCATCTTCAGACTGACAATTGGATGAGCCTCTGTGGTATTGGAACCGATAACGAACAGGACATCGGCATCTTCAATCTGGTCAAAGGAATTGGTGGCGGCTCCGCTGCCAAAGCATGCAGCGAGCCCCGTTACGGAAGGGGCATGGCAGACTCGTGCGCAGTTGTCCACATTGTTAGTGCCGAAGGCGGCCCGTGCAAGTTTCTGCACAAGGTAGTTCTCCTCATTGGTGCACCTGGAAGAGGAAAATGCTCCCAGTGAATTCGAACCGTATTTATTTTTGATCTCAGTAAACCTCTTGGCGACCAAATCAAGCGCTTCTTCCCAGCCGGCCTCCTCAAGGTTGCCGTTACGTCTTATCAAGGGAACGGTCAAGCGGTCGGGATGATGGACAATCTCTTCCAGGCCAAAACGGCCTTTAACACATGCATGCCCCCGATTTACCGGGCTTTCTTTATTCGGATGGATAGAAATAATTCTGTCTTCTTTGACTCGAATATCTAACCGGCAGCCTACGCCACAGTAGGGGCAGATGGTGGCCACCGTCTTCTCTGGACGCATCCATTTGTCAGATCGGGCGTAGAGGGCTCCGGTGGGACAGACATCTACACATGCACCACAGAATTTGCAGTCTGTGTCCAGCAACGATTCGGGGCCTATCCAATGCGTGCGATGAAAATCGGGATTGCTGGACAGCACACCCACCCCGCGCACCTCTTGACAGGTTCGCACGCAGCGGCCGCACAGGATGCATAAGTTATAATTGCGATCAAAGAAGGGTTCTCTTAGGATGGGTCTATTTTTAAAAGAGATCTGGTATCTGATGCCTTCCAGTCCCACGAACCGTACGGCCTCTTGCAGCTCACATTCTTCATTCTTGAGGCAGTACTTGCAGCCCACAGTCACCGGGAATTTGCGCATGCATTCGCGCAGGTCGCTACATTCATTTTTCCTTTCGC
This sequence comes from uncultured Methanotrichaceae archaeon, assembly GCA_964633785.1. GTDB lineage: Archaea > Halobacteriota > Methanosarcinia > Methanotrichales > Methanotrichaceae > Methanothrix. The sequence continues at coordinate 11,824 of CAZWHG010000050.1, read as the reverse complement.
AAAAGAGGCAGCTGGTGGGATGATTGGTGAGGGATAAGAGCATCTCCAGGGTATTTCTTCTCATCTCCTGCAGCTCCTCTGTCTTGGTCTGCACCACCATTCCCTCTTCGACAAGGGTGTTGCAGGCGGTAGGATAGTAATCCAGACCTTTTACCGAAACAATGCACAGCCTGCAAGAGCCGATGGGCTTGAGGTCTGGGTGGTCGCACAGTGCTGGTACATAAGATCCCGCTTTGCGGGCAGCATCGAGAATGGTAGCTCCCTCTGGGACCAGTACCTCTCGATCATCAATGGTCAGTCTAATTTCAATCATCTTCCCAACCGCGCCGGGCAATGGTGGTGATTAATTGTATTAGAAGATTGCTCTGAAAATGTGGAGTCCCGAAATTATTTCGCCTAAAATGAACACCAGGATTGTCATGGCAAGCGCCTAATCGGGCTAGCTAGACAGTTATGAGTAATAATATTTAATTGATAAAGAAGATATAAATTGAATATATGTTCGTATAAATTCAAAAGAGCAATGTCCCATATTACGTTAGACATTGCCCGCTGGTTTAGTATTGTCGCATCATGGCTTGGCTTTGCATTCCTGGCATTGCGCAAAAATTCCTATCTGCTGGCCTTGTGGAGTAGTGATGGAAGAAATGCCTTGTTCAATCAATGTAATCACCAAGGATCCGCCATATTCAAAGTGACCGAGCTTCTCACCTTTATAAACGGGCACAGGGTTATTCGCTGTCACATGCGAGAACTTGTCTTCGAATACGACCGAGCCAATGGTATCCAGGCCTACTGGGATCATCGCCACATAGCCGTATTCATCTGTTTTGATCACCAGGTATCCGCGGCGGAACTGTTCGAAGACGCTATAGTTGGCGCCATAACCGAAATTCCTTGCATTATAGAAGGCGGCAAAGTCCTTGATACCCCAGTAAGCCCCGGTTACATCCTCCTGCGACTCCACTACCTTGCCCGATACCACGGAATGATAATGGTGGTAGGTGGTGGGCATCAGTATGCAGGAAATCGCGGTGCCATTCTTGAAGTATTTGGCATATTCGGATCCGTTCAATAGCTGCGTAACATTCAGCTTCTGGTTCAGCTTTGTTGGAATCTTAACATCAAGCGTCAGCGGCTCGATCATGTTCAGTACGCAATCTGTCGGTGAAACCAGAACGGAGTTATCAAGAGGGCTCGCGACCGTTCGCGTGCCGGGAAAAAGATCGCGAATAAAGAACTGATTGAACGACTTGAATCCATCAGGCGGGACGATATATTGTTCCATATGAATCGATGGATCTTCCATCCATTGCGAAATGGTGGCATTTGACTCCGGGCTCTCCAGGAATTTGCCCCGGGCCTCGACAAATTGCCGGGTCCAGTTTAATCCAGGATCCTCACCAACGATCTTCTGGCCAAATTCATTCTTGTAATAGAACCAGGTGAACTTCTCAATGTAATTGAATTCATCCTGTGCACCGCTGGGCGTCGGCAACAAGCGATACCATTCGCCAAAGAACTGGAGAAGATCGTCGAAATTCTTGCCCTTCCATGGGTTTACTGCGGTGGGGTTCGGCCATAGGTCTGCTGTATTGGGGTCCGGATCTTTCATGTTGGCAAATGCCTTATCCATAGTAGTGCGAAATTCCGGGTTATTGTCGTAGAGATCCTTCAATGCTACGATTGGCGATGTCTCCAAGACATTCTGTGCCATCATAGAAGTTGGTGCTGAAACAATTGGATTTTGCGGCGCGCCGAATACGGTTGGCATGATAAACATGGCAGCCAAAATGGCTAACATTAGTATTATTTTCATATTCGAAAACCCACCCCGAAACTTTTATTAACATTAATGTTATTTGTTTAAGTGTTTTATGGTGCAAATAGGATCAAGCGATTGCAGAAGCATTGCCGGACTTATAGTAGATCCTTGGAACTTTTATATAACCTCATTATCAACGGTCGGCAAAATTTCCAGCAGGCCCCCTACCAAGCATAGGCAATGCTGAGGATTAATGGTATTAGAAGGTTGCATTGCAGCCGCGATACAATCTTTGAAAATTGGCATTCGGGAAGGCAAAATCTTATTTATATCCTGGGTCTTTTCCCAAGCATAAGGATGATCAGCCAGAAGAGAATCAAGCCTTCAGAGGCGCGGTGTGGAAAAGATGTCCAGCAAGATTAATTTGAACCGGGTGGAGATGCCCAAGCAATCTCCCGAAAAGAGGAAAAGCAACTTTCAGGAGGTTGCCCTGGGGTACAATCCAGAGCAGGCGGCAGAAGAGGCGAGAAGATGTCTTCAATGCAAAAAGCCCAAGTGCACTGAAGGCTGTCCGGTCGGCGTGGAAATTCCGGCCTTCATTTGTGCCCTGCGGGAGGGCGAAATGCCGAAAGCGGTTGTGGCCCTCAAGCGGAAGAACAGCCTGCCTGGAATATGCGGCCGGGTCTGTCCACAGGAGGTGCAGTGCGAGAGCAAATGCATCCTGACCAAGAAGGGAGCGCCCATCGCCATAGGCCGCCTGGAGCGCTATGTTGCCGATTGGGAGCTTTGCCAGTCGCAAAGGCCCAAGTGCGAGATCGCGGCGGCTACGGGAAAACGAGTAGCAGTGGTGGGCTGTGGACCGGCGGGACTGACCGTGGCCGCAGACATGGCCAAGTTCGGCCACAAAGTCACCATCTTTGAAGCGCTGCATGATGGCGGCGGGGTTCTTGTTTACGGAATTCCCGAGTTCCGACTGCCCAAGGGCATTGTGAGGGCGGAGATCGAGTACGTTCAATCCTTAGGCGTCGACCTGGAGCTGGACTCGGTGGTGGGCAGACAGGTGCAGGTCAATGGGCTGCTCAAAGGGGACTACGACGGCGTATTCCTGGGAATAGGCGCTGGAGCGCCGCGTTTCCTCAATGTTCCCGGCGAGAACCTGAGCGGCGTCTACTCTGCCAATGAATACCTTACAAGGGTCAATTTGATGAAGGCCTACAAGTTCCCGGAATACGATACACCCATCAAAAAGGGCAAGAAGGTGGCAGTCGTTGGCGGTGGAAACGTGGCCATGGATGCGGCCCGCTCTGCCAAGCGTCTGGGTGCGGATGAGGTGCACGTTGTCTACCGCCGCTCTCGCGAGGAGATGCCCGCCCGTTTAGAAGAGGTGGAGAACGCCATGGAGGAGGATGTGATCTTTGACTTCCTAACAAATCCCGTGCGGTTTTTGGGCGACGAAAGAGGCATGGTCAAAGCCATGGAGGTAGTGCAAATGGAGCTGGGCGAGCCCGATGCCTCAGGAAGGCGCAGCCCGCGGGTGAAGAAGGGCTCGGAGCATCTCGTCGATGTGGATACGGTGGTCATTGCTGTAGGCACAGTGCCAAATCCCCTTATCGCCAGCAGCACGCCGGAGCTCAGGACCACCAAATGGGGCACGCTAGTGGTGGACGAGCGCGGTCGAACGACTATGGAGGGGGTCTGGGCGGGTGGAGACATCACCAGCGGCGGAGCCACAGTGATCAGCGCCATGGGCGAGGGCAAGACTGCGGCTGCGGATATGAACGAGTGGCTGATGAAGGACGGGAAGTGGTGCTGAGGAAGTAATAACTATCAATTGAAATAATTTTTAATATAATCCATGATAATCGTTTAACTCCTGGAAAATCGGCACGGAACCGAAATGTTGCGCATCAACGAAGTGATTTCCGTGCTCTAATTAGGAGATGCAGGCTCGGCAAAAAGGTTGCTTTCAATACGGTTGCTCAACAATTTGTCTGCTAATAAGGGTGCAGTCCACCAAACATACCATGTGAGACCTTTCAATAAATTAACTTTCCGTCGGCGAACAATTGGCAGTCCTTTTGGTAGATACTCCAGTTTGGACTTAAGAATATGATATTAATTACTAATTAAAAAAATTGTACTAATTTTTTAGTCGATTATAACGCGTTCTCTTTTTGCTGAATCTCCTCTGTCTGCATCTCTAGTGTTGATGTGCCAGTCGCAACGTATACCTCTTTTTTGCCGAATTTTGAGAGATCGCTGCTGGCATTGAACGGGTTCTCTTCTAAATATGCGGTTCCTGAATCGGAGGGCGTAACTACAATTGGTTCTGATGGTGCGATTTCATTTATCTTTAACTTGAGCAAACGCGCATCTTCGCCAATGTGCTGCCGTATCCAAGCATTATATTCATCTACAAGTGCATTGAACTCGGATATGTTTTGCCCTTGGATTGCCTGTTCGTAAGCCACGCCGATTTTGAAGCTGAGGTTCATACCGTCTAACGTGGTTTGCTGTTCAGGAGTATATGCAGAGGCCAGTCCAGCCAAAAGGATTAGGGAGATTACAATAGCGCTTTTCATAACATCACGTCCACTTGATAAAAATTTGGGTTAATTTCCCCTACTACTGGTTTCTCCGCTGCCACCTGTTTCCCTGCTGCCTGTATTATCTCCGCTACCACCAGTATCCACTCTACCACCGGTATCTCCGCTACCACCGGTTTCCCTATTTCCGGATGATACGCTTCCAACGCCAGAATTATCAAATCCGACGAAACCGGGGAAATTACCGTAGTTGTAATCCGAATAATAGGCAGGCGGCATATAATAGTTCGTCGGCGGTACGTAATTGCCAGTCACATCTATGATAACAGTATTGCTGACCTGGCCGTTTAAACCGAAGGACAGGACATGTCGTCCGATAGTGTCCGCATAGAAACTTAATGTGCTGTAAGGATAGAAGTAGAAATTGGACCTATACGCGGTTCCGTCAGGATGAATCTCGTTAAGGTAACCACTTCCTCCAGTTGACGACACTGTTATTAGTGACACCACTGCTCCTTGAGGGACAGTTGCGATTTGAGTCCAGTCCGTTATACCTTGTATCCACATGGATATGGTTTTCATATTCGCCAGATTGGAATTGAATAGCGAATAGGGAACCATTTGATTTTGATTGCCGTAATATAGATTTTCGGGAGTTTTTCCAAGAACATCTACAGATACAGGCGCACTTATGTGAGCGGCCTGGTTTTGTCCTACCGGCATAGTATAAAATTGTTCGTTTAGAGGTGTGGCAGGTGAAGTTGAACTCGGCATTGATGTACTTGGTTGATAAGTGTTGCTTGATGCATACTGTCCCTGGACGGTCGAAAGACACGCCAAAGTGATCAAGACCATTAAGGCCAGAAATAGCTTGGAAATCTTCATTAATCTCATCTCCTCCATAATTTATTTCCACGTTTTCGATATCGATTGGGCAAAAATTTTTGCCATCGGAAATTATGACGGCGAGGCAAACAAACAGGATATATTTGCTTCACAAATCTTACCACAATTACAGAGTTTGCAGGTTCTTCTGGAACGACGCTTAATATTATTTACCGAATTTTTTTCTCCGTCTAGGCTAAAGCATCAACCACTTGATCACCCAGCCTCGATATTGCTCTATTGGAAGATTTTCTGCAGTTCCTTCAAGAAATCCAGCTTGGCTTGCACCTTCTTCATCTTCCAATCCAATTTCGCCTTTATGAACGCCTTTTTCTTATCTTCGCTCAGGTGCTCCCACCACTCCATCATGACTTCCATTCCTCCAGATTCCTCTTCTTTGTGTGTCATTTATTTATCATCTCATTTGAGGCGCAAAAATCTGACCAGATTCCGTATGGAGAAACTCTCATCAAATTTTGCCATTAGTCTATTGATGCGCAGTTTATATAAATTCATTATGACACGAAATACAAATTATAGCACGAAATATGAATTGTTGATTCAAAACACAGATTATGGTGTAGCATGTGAATTTCGATACAAATCTTGTCACTTAACATTGCCAACTCCTTATCTATATGGATCCTTTCGTATCCTTGCCTCACCGCAACAAGAGAAGATCCTGGCTCAAGAGCGGAAAACTCCTCGTGAGTATCTGAACCGGGAAAGTCATTACCTGTGGGGGCGACGCTACTTGCGGGATGTGTTTGTGGAAAATGCCAGGCAGGAAGTGGAGCTGAAATCACGGAAAGCTGATTCTGCGGGTTCGACCGGGGACCGATGAGAAGAGAAGACAGGAAGTTTCGTGCCCAAGTGGCAATTCTACCGGGAGCGCTAAACTCCTGCCGGTTTGACATGAACATTGGGATTACTGAAAAGAGGGTGATCCGCCCAGGACAATGAGCATCCACCCAACTTTAAAGGCGCAATGTCGAAACCATGGCGACAGCGGCGTGCCATTTGCCAATTACTAAGCAAGCCCTATTTGCTTCATGAAGGCAAGATTATCCCAGAACAGATACTCTTCGTTCATCACTCCGTCCTTCCAGTGCCCCACCGTGCACATCGTGATCTTGAATGCCTTTCCCGTGGGCGGAATAGTCTTGCCGTTCGGCGTAGGCATTGGCTTCGTGAAGTTCCCCTCCATTATTCCAATAACCGCCGTCCACTCACCTGAACCAAACTTCACAGTGTGCACCTTTATCCGGGTATCCGGGGCATAGACAAACATGGCCTTCAGATCTTCAATGTGTTTTTCAATGCCCACAGTTTGGCGTCCGTCTGGCCAGTTAACAACCACGTCCTGGGAGTGGCTCTCATGCAGCCGCGCCCACTCCTGCAAGCTGAAGACAACATAGTCCAGTGTGTCGAAAGTGGCTATGTTGGCGGCAACGGTTTTCCTGTCTGCCTCGCACTGAGCCAACAAGCTTGCGTTGCTGACATTCTCGGTCGTATTGTTCTGCTGCATAGCGCTGCCGTTGTTGGATGAGATATGTTCCTCTGCATAGACCGATCCAACGTAGGATGCCATCAACACGGCAAAAAGCACCAATCCATGTTCAATCAAATTTTTCATAATAAATTCCTCCATATCACCTTATCGTCACATTGTTATTGAAAACCAATCATAGCGCCATATTTCGAATACACTTCTTTGACCAACTCCCCGGCCTTGGGATTGTTCCAGTCGTGCATCCATTCCGAAACCAATGACTCAAGAGTAATCGGGACGACTCCGGCCTGCAGCATTCGCTTAACTCCATAAGTATGTGCATCAATGGTGGAATCGCCAGCGGCATCAATTAATCCATAAACATCGTATTCCTCCTTTCGAGCATGCAGCGCAGTATAGGCAAAGCACATGCTGGTCCACAATCCTGATACTACCAGCTTCTTTCTTCCCGTCTTCTTGAAGGCGCTCCAGGTCCCTTCATCATCAAAGGCGTCGAAGCTGGGTATCTTTCTCGCAAATACATTTTGATTTGGGAATAAAATAGCTACCTCAGGAATGAAATCTCCATTATGCTTGGGATTGATGGACGACAGAACAACCGGAATTTCCAGGATTTTTGCAGCTTTCGCCGCACAAATGGCAGCCATCTTAATTCTCGTCTTGTCTCCCGAAGCTACGCCCTTAAACATCGACGGCTGGTAGTCCACCAGAACCAATACACTATTCTTATCCGTAAGCAGATCGAGCCTTCCATCTATCTGGCTTGCCATTTTTGTCTCCTCCTTATGAAATATAATTTATGCATATTTACTTTTGTAGAAAATAAGATTTTCCATATGCTTGCGTCCGACACGCTAGATGATGATACGTGCCATAGTATCTACCATCATCTGAAAAAATAATCAGATATTAGCTTAGAAAAAATATGAGGCCACTGCGCGGCGGCATGGACTCCAGCCAGTAACAAGGACTATGTTCTCTTACTGCTGTTTATCAAATACATCAGTGACAAGTACGCCGGCGTGCCCTACGCGCCTATCGCCGTTCTCCTGGCTGCGTCCTTAAAGGACATGGTCACTCTCAAGGGCAAGCTGGACATCGGCGACCAGATCAATAAGAAGATCATCGCCCCGCTGGCCAGTGCCAACAAGCTTTCCGATTTTCCGGATTTTAACGATGCTGTGAAGATAGGCAGCGGCAAGGAGATGGTAGAGCGGCTCAGCGACCTCATCGCCATCTTCGAAAATCCGGCACTGACTTTTCGAAGAACCGCGCCGACAACGACGACCTCCTCGGAGATGCCTATGAATATCTCATGCTCCACGTCGCCACCGAGATGGTGCACCTGTTGGAACCGACACACAATGCTCGCTTCGTCTCACTTATGGAAAGTTTCGTGCCCAAGTGGCAATTCTACCGGGAAGCGCTAAACCACCTGCCGGTTCGACATGAGCATTGGGATAACTGAAAATTTGGGTTAGCCACCAGCGCAGCAAGCCGCAGGGCAACCGATCAAAGCCCCATCCCTCCGAAGCTAACCTCGCAGCAAAATTTTATATCTGATTATTATGATAATGGACCTGATCAGTGAGGATTTTGCCATGCCAGACGATGACCTGTCAGCCGCTCCCCAAAAAAGCATCACCATCATCAAAGCCGGGCATCACTGGCTATTCAAGCATTTCTTTGAAGACAAAGACATTTTCAAGGAACTGGCCGATTACTATGACAAAGATGGCTATCGCTTCGTCCTCAGAACTCCTGGCGAAAGGAACCTGGTGCAAAAGCTGCTGGAAAGAAGAGGATTCGAGGTAATACTGGCTGAGAGCACCCGGGGTTATGTCGTCAAACTCAGCCGCCAGAACCGATATGCTGCCATGCTCAAGAATTCTCTGGAGATGATCGAAACTGATGAGTGGCGGGTTTTTCTCATGAAGGACAGGGCTGCGGCCCAGCAGGCCCTGGACCAGGGGGCCAAGCTGGTTGAGGTAGATGTGCAATTTTAGATCATATTATTATAATCAGATATTATCGATTCAACCCCCGTTGGGGCGGCGCGACCCGGCGGATGCACAGGCTCGCAAGCATGCAGAAGACGCCCAGATAGAGGAAGACCAGGAAGAAGTTGTCTCCGGTCACATCCAGCAGGTAGCCGGAGAGCGTGGGCCCCAGCGGCCCGGCCACAAAGCCGTAGGCGGCAAAGGTCAGGCCGAAGATGGCTCCGAAGTGCTCCAGGCCGAAGCAGTCTGCCACCAGTGGTGCGGAGACGGAGAAGAGAGTGCCGAAGGAAAAACCCACTACAGCGGCCAGCAGAGTGCAGGCCTCCAGAGCATGGGCCCAGAGAAGGACGAAATAGGCGAAGGCGGCTGCCAGGAAGGCCAGGCTCATGACCTGATTTCGGCCAAACCGGTCGGAGAGGATGCCGCTGATGAGGCGGCTCATTCCGTTGGTCAGATTGAAGGCGGTCAGGATGAGTATGGCCGAAGGCAAGGAAAAACCCAGGAAGAGCCCGTATTCGGTGGAGAGAAGCGTCATGGAGACGCCTGCCGCTCCGGCAAAAGTCCAGGTGACCCAGAGCAGCCAGAAGCTTCTGGTGTGCAGGCTCTCCTGTACGGAAAACGATTTTGCCGGGGCTATGATCTGGGCCTTCGCTTTTGTGACGGTTGCGCTCCCGGCACGCCGGGCAGAGGCGGCATTCTCCCAGGCCTCTGGAGCCTGTGCAAAATAGGCGCCCAGAAGACCGATGGAAAGGGTGAGAACGGCCAGATAGAGGTTCATCAATTGATAGCCGAAGGCGGAGAGCATCTCTGCAAAGAGCGGCGACATGATGGCCGCCGAGATGCCAAAGACCATGCTCACCAGGCCTGCCACCAGCCCCCTCTTTTGCGGATAGCACCACTGCACTAGTGTCAGGGCTGGAACGTAGACGAAGCTGGAGGCGATGCCGTTAAGAAAAGCCCAGAAGTAGACAGTGTAAATCGATCCGGCCTGGGAGACAACCAGCGAGGCAAAGGCGGTGAGGATGACGCCGATAACAATCATGCGCCGCAGGCCCCAGCGCTCCTGCCAGCGGCCCACCAGGAACATGAAAGCGCCCACAGCGGCGAGCATGAAGAAGATGGTAAGACCCGTGGCAGCGCGCCCCACATGAAACATCTCCTGCCAGATGGGTGCCATGACCCCGGGAAAGCCGAAGGTGAGGGCGCCCGGCCAAAAGATGGCAACGCAAGCGCCGAGGACGGCTAATAGAGCTTTCCTGTCTTTATGCAAATCAGACCAATCTCCACTAGGCAAGCTAGCTTGGGACATACATTTGGCTTTCGCTGATTCCTGGACTGGCTTCGACAATTTGCTAAACCAAAATCGTCAAATAGTAATAATCAGTATATGAAATGGGGTCTCAGAGACTGCATGCAATAGACTGCAAAGATCGTTCCAGGCTTTCCAAGTCAAGATTTGCTGGGAAACGCCGGGCGCTAGCAGGCCGGACCCGGGACGGAATCGAGATGAGATACCACAAGTTGCTTCTCAGCATAACAATTGTTGCCTTTTTCCTGGCACAAGCAGATGCAAAGCCAATTGACCCGCTCAGTCCCAGCCAACTGGGCGAATCCATGTCCATGCCCCTGACCCAAGAACTCAATAAGGTTAATGTAACCGGTGCCTGGTCCTTCGAGCTTCTGGGCAAACCCTCTGAGAAAATGAAACTTTATCTGATCCAGAACAAAGATGCGATTGCAGGTCAGGGTGTCATAAATAGAGGAAATAAAACCGAGAAGGCCACAGCCAGCGGCTCAATATCAGGGGCGCAGATGAGCTTAAACGTAATGCCTGAGGGAGTCTCTGACCTGTACAAGCTCAATCTGTCATTATCCTCACTGGCGGCAGGAAGCTATACGGCCTACATGGCCGATGGCAGCAGCCGGTCCGACAAGGTCACATTTGCGATTTCCGCGAATATTTTCAAGGATGCCACGGTTGCGGAAGATGAAACAGGTGCAGATGCGGACCGGGCAGCTGCGACGCCCGCCTGGCTTTAGGGAACCGGGACCGAGCGAGAGCGTTAGCTCTACCATTTCCAGCTCGGTTATGAGAATACACGGAGCACTTCGCCAGGATCATTTTTGCCAATTGTCGCACCTTTGAAAATCTTCAGGAAGAATCCCATGCAGTGTTCATGATAATAGAGCCGGGACCGGGAATCCTTGATTGGAAATGAATCCGGATTTATTTATTCGAATACCCCGATGCTTGCATCGGGGTGCGCCGCCGCCGTTTGACTTGAAGATGCCGGAGTATGCCACCTCGGGGACGAAGTTAGAGACGCCCAAGAGCCAGAAGGCCTGGATTGTGGGCGAGCAGGCGGCGGGAATGATTGTGGTGCCGGCTACCCCTTCTAGGTAACTGAAATGAAGCCTCTATCTACTTTGGGCAGGGCAGGGAGAAGGCAATCTGAGAGGCAAAGAAAGTAATCGAGCGACCGGCCACCTAGGGAGGTGCTCGGTTATCAATGAGTTGGCTCCAGCCTACTGTCTGTGGGGGACTTTTCTAGCTGGCATGATAAGCTCCAGGTTGATGGGCAGAATAGTTGCATGCAGGGAATGAGATCTTATAATACTATCAACATTGTACATCTATGCCACAAACTGCAGAAGTTTGCCGAGTGCTAATCTCCTCTCCCGGGGACGTGGATGCAGAACGTGCAGAGGTCGAGCAGGCTATTAAAGAACTTAATGAATATGTTTTTGGGAATTTAGGGATATGTCTAGAACCGATTAGATGGGAAAATGACTGCTATCCGAGTGTGGGCGCTGATTCACAAGCAGTAGTTAGTGAACAACTAGGCGATGACTACAAAGTATTCATCGGAATATTCTGGAAAAAATTTGGCACTCCCACACCGCGTGCGCCATCCGGTACGGTAGACGAATTTGAGAGAGCATATGCAAGATGGCTACGGACTGGCGTCCCTCAGATTATGTTCTATTTTCGGAATGGGCCAGTATCTCTTAGTGAAATTGATCCTGCACAATTGGCTTCGATTTATGAGTTCCGTGAGAAATTATAGTCTTTAACACAACAAATTTAACTTATCATACAAGAATCTAGGAATCC
>CAZWHG010000049.1:0-21231 GCA_964633785.1 uncultured Methanotrichaceae archaeon | reverse complement strand
ACTTCAAAGGCATTATTCTAATTTGCACAATTAATGTTACAGAGCACTAGTCTTTATGCAAGGAGCTTCTGGATTCAATGCCAGCAGTCTTGATGTTGTGAATTTTAATTTGGACCCTGGAGAGCTGAGCGAGAAATATAACACGCTCAAAGTTACAGTTGCCATCAGAGATCCAACTTCAAGTCCAGGCAATCTTCAAAATATATCCATGCTTTATGCAAGCTTTACAGGCCCTTGGCGTGATCGAAATAAAACTGTTATCCTTAAAGCCTATGGAGGAAATAAGGTTAATGGCGTATATGTTGGAACACATGAATTTACAAAAGAAGATATGGGCATTAATGGGATTAAAAATCCAGGATTAGGCTCAAATGGCGTCTGGAGCCTTGACCGATTATTGGCTTTATATGATAATGGGTATGTCCAAGATTTAAAAGTCCCTGAAAAATCGGTAGTTAGCTTTAGGGTTCCATGGAGTTTGTTCACATTATGCTTGATATTCTTACCAGGTGTCGTCTTTCTCCTACTCGCATATCTGATTCTACTTTACGAATTTATCAAGAAAAAGGAAAGAAAGAAGACTGGTCAAGATAGAAACAAGGTCGATAGTATCAACAGTATGAGCGAGAAGATAATTGAAATAACAAATCAAGTATTTAATATAGGCATTGAAGTTAAGAAAATATCAGATTTAGCCAGTCCCTGCAATAGAAAAAAGGAGATTGTTGCAGGTGGTTCTGAGAATCCAGGAATTGATGAGTTAATAAGAGAAGCAAGAGATCAAGCAGCTGCTGCTCAAAGAGAGGCTTTAGAAGCTCAATCTTGGGCAGGAAAGATTTATGGATTAGCAGTTGAGATTCAGACGGAATTGAAAGAGGACAAAGGAAGTACTCGAAGTCATGGATGGGACCCAATTGAATCGTTAAAAAATCTAATATTAGGGCTCTATAATATGGTCAGTTTTCCAGTTAAGAATAGGGAAGAATTTCGCAATGTTATCCAGGAGATTTATAAAATAGGTGACACTCCAAGTGCTTCCAGGGCCCAGTTCGTCATATGGACTGCTGTCGCTGCCTACTCATATATTGCAATCACTGCAGACAAGGCGATCATCCACGGCTATTTCAATTTCAATACGGAGTTTCCTCTCAACTTGGTCTTGGCCATGGGACTGAGTGCGGGCACAGCCCTTGTCTCTCAGAGCATATCAAAGAATAAAGGTGATGGGCCTGTCGATTCCAAAGGAGGAATATTGCTGGATGACACCGGCAACTTTGATCTCGGCAAGATCCAAATGATGGCGTGGACCGCAATTGCAGCCGGAGGCTATTTGATCCTTGTATATCATAATATATTTTCAGGCTTTGATCTCCCCGGCCTACCTGACATAGATTCCTCCCTACTGGCTCTTATGGGTATAGGAGATACTACATATCTGCTCAAGAAAAAGATAGATGACAAGCCCCCCGAAATCGGTTCTCTCGATAAGGACCAAGGAAATATCGATGAGATAATAGGTATCAATGGCACCAACTTCGGCACCAATGGGAGGATTTGGATCGGCAAAAGTGTTGAACCCAATGTGAGAGATGTTAACTGGAGCGATAAGAGGATCACGTTTAAGCTTCCACAAGCCCAAGGACTTGATGAACTGAAAATAGCGATTGAGGTTGCAGGCAAAAAGAGCAATGAGAAAAAATACACGCTGATCCCCCGATAAGTTGGCAATAAGATGATGGCATCTGGGTGTCATATCGACCAGAAAGTCGGCCCCCAAATTTCCTATTTTTGCAGAATTCCAATGACGGCATAGTACGAGTGGAGCTTTCCAACGCTCAATCAAATCAAAGAAGTCGCGTATCAGGAGCCTGCTTAAATGACCAATCGCTCTTAAGAGTAGCAGTTTGCATCATTCGTTACTCATACATGGCAATTTGACAACGACTGCAAATCCGCGCCTAGCCGGCAAAACGACTCCTCCTGAAGGGCGCGAAGTGATCTATTATTGCCCAGTCCAACGGGAGCTGGACTACGCTTATGACATAAGAACGAGGACGATTTGACCACCGGCCAATTAGATTTGATAGAGCTGCTGGGACCCTCTACCCTACGTCAGCGGGAGAAGAATAGCAGGAGAGTCTCGTCGGAGAAAAGTATGGAGGGTGCAAATCAATTCATCACCCTCCAGCATAGGTAATCAAGACCACCAGTTGCCCCCATGGTAAGTGTAAGGGTACCAATAATTGCGGTAAGTGTATGGATAGTAATATCTATAATAGGACGGATACCAGACACCACTGGGATAGTAGTAATTTCGATAGGGGTTATAGGTTTTCCCTTGATAGTTGTAATATGAGAAGACATCCCCCCCCCAGCCCCCCACGCTGCCAGGATAATCATAGGGGCTGTAACCACTGCCAAAAACCCAACTGGGAGGAAGCCAGACCTGTTCGCTGTTATGATCCAATTGTGCTAAGCAAATTGGTGCCACCAGCAACAAAGCTGGCAATAGCAATAGTCCCATAAATTTCCGGTTCATATTAACCTCACCTACTATAAATTAATGGATCTGTGGGCTATTAAAGATATTCGATCGTTTCATTGCGGCCCGTCAAAATCCCAGCAGCAGCCATAAATATAATATTTGCCAGCTTCTGGCTTCTCTTATCTGGTAATGGTTTCCTTACCACATTCCATCGCAGAGTCCCGAATGTTTGGCATTATGTATCACGCGATTCTATATAAATTCATTCAGTCACATTAAAATTTTACTCCATTCTCGAAAGAAACCAAGGTCTAGCCTGCAAAAAAAGTCAGCAACAAACCATGATGGACCCCTTCAATATTGGGCTCTACGCCATCGAAACGGACTCGTCGGAGTAGTAATCTATGCCATGGCAGTACTGCCAGCTCTCTTCAAGCCAATGATCTGACCGAGAGTTGAAGTCTTATGCTTCAATGAATTATTACTATTATCTTTTGCTTTTACCCCGGGCAGGATTTGCTGATGGCTGCGCCGCCTGCGAAAAGACGTTTTGTGTGGCGGTTACATTATAAAACGTCCTGACCCGCCCTCCCGGATATACAACCGAGAACCGGGCAATGCTTTCTTTCAGGGGCCTGTCCTTACTGCCGAAGGGCATGGAGTCGAAGAGATAATAGCCGCTATTGTATTTACCTGCATCCACTACTCGCAGAGTCGCGCCTTCGGTATCCGCCTTTATGAGCATAATATCTCTGTATCCACCCAGAAAAGAGATCAGTTCCGGCTCCAAGTACCTGCATCCCAGAGCTGAAACATAGAAACGAGTAAAAGTATCCAGATCGTAGAACAGTTCAAAAGTGGCATTATTGCCATCCAGGCGCATGGTCACTTCCTTTATATCGAGATACTCGCTGCCGACGGCTGAACAGATAGATAAAGTGCTCAGTATAAGAAAGACAAAAAATGCAGCTAGGTGTCGCATCCTTCACCCATACAACTTAAGGATCGACGGCAGGAACAAGACCAGTCCCATTATGGCAAGAAATGCGAGAAATAAGAGCTGCTGCTTTCTCTGAGCCGATTTGAACTTCGACTCGCATAGCTCGTCGCAGAAGTTTTCATCCGGGCGCACGGCATTGCCGCAGACCATGCAATGTTTATGCGGCATAATATCTGTCATCGTATCACCATCAACCGCTTTAGAGGAGAGAGTAAATAAGGTTTTGCCTTGCCAACACCATTATAGAGATATATTACTTCAGAAATAACATTATTATTACAATCATACAGTTTGATTTTTTTAGAGGACATTCGGATTCCAAGGAAGAAAAAATTCCAGGTATATTTTTCCACTGGAAATAAAGGGGTTGATGATGAGGTATTCCTCCCCCCAGATTTTGCATTAACTATAAGAGGTTCCAGGCAAATTGACATCTCATGCTTAGAATTCCGATGATCATCTTCATGGCCTTGCTCATCGGGCTTATGCCCATTGATGGAGCAAGAACGTATATCGTTGACGACGGCGGTTTTGCCAATTTCAATACAATCCAAGAGGCCGTTGTTGCTGCTAGTAATGGAGATACCATTTACATCAAGCCTGGTCAGTATAATGAAGAGATAATCCTAAACAGGAGCCTGACACTAACGCCCCTCATCGGCGAGAACGGGCCCATAGTCCTCAAAGGAGACGGCCTGGTGACAGGGATCACAATAACCGCAGAGGGCTGCTCTCTGCAGGGCCTAACTATACAGGACTTTTCCGGGCCGGCGATATATGTTCAATCCGACCGAAACACCATCAAGGGGAATGTGTTTAAAAACGCCAATCCCGCCATACTGGTCCGCGGTTCGCATGAGAATTTGATTGCCGAAAATACAATAGTGGATAGCCAGGGAGCAGTGGCCATTTGGGAGAACTCTACCAAGACCCTGGTTTCAGCAAACGATATCGTGGGCTGCAATTTATCCATCGTTGTACGGGAGGCTGCGGATAATAAAATCCTAGGCAACAAAATATCAGATGCTTACTGGGGTATCTGGCTTGATCATGCCGGGGGCTGCCAGATAGAGAGCAATGATATACTAAGCAAAAGATACGGCATGTGGATCTTGAACAGCAGCAACAACGATGTCTCCCAAAACAAGGTCCGCATCAGAAGTTCTTCCGCCGACATTACACAAGGATTCAATCTCGCGAACGCCAGTGGAATCATATTGCAGGGCAATGAAATCAATGATGCTACCTTTGGTCTGATCATCTCCGGCAGCAAGAACAACAAACTGAAGGATAATGCGATTTTCCGCAGCGTAAATGCTGTCTATTTTAAAGACACAGAGATGCAAGAGATCAAGAACAACAGCATTATTGCGACAGAATACGGCATAAGGATGGAAAATTCCAGCAAGAATTTCTTTAATCAAAACAAGATAGAAAACGGCACCGTTGGACTTGACATGGGCCGAAGCAGACAGAACAATATTTCCGAAAACCGGATCTCCGGCATAAAGGACACCGCGATACAGATTTCATCCTCTAACGAAAACATCCTCTCCGCCAATCTGATTGCAGACAGTTCTAAAGGGGTCATCCTATTGGATTCATCGGCCAATCAGCTGTCTGCTAATCGCTTCCAGAATGTAGAGTGGAGCTTTTACGCAGAGGCTGAGACCAAGGAGGGCTTTAATAATTCAATTGATGAATCTAATGTTGTGGATTCGGTCCCCATAGTCTACCTCTTTGACAAATTTGGAGGGCAGATTCAAGATAGAGATCTCGCTCACCTTACATTGGCCTACTGTGAAAATGTCACCGTAAGAAATACTGCCATCACCAATGATGCCGTATTCCTCTTCGATTCAAAAAATAACAGAATCCTGGAGAATAACATATCAGGAAGCTTTGGAATGCGTCTCGTGCAGTCCGATGAGAATGAGATATCTGGCAATCGCCTGCTGGGAAATAAATTTAGCGGCATGTTCCTGTATGCCTCGGATTTAAACCAAATTGCCGGAAATAATGCCTCGCGAAACAATCAGAACGGCATTTCGCTCCTCTCCTGCAACGAGAACACCATTCGTGACAATGAGGTAGATGCAAATGCAGCCACAGGTATCTGGCTAAACCTCTCCAATGATAACCAGATTTATCAGAATGACATCAGCAACAATCTTCTCGGCCTGCAGGTAATGCTTTCTACAGGAAACAGAATATTCCACAATAACTTCCTGGGCGATCAGGAGCATTCTCAAGATATTGGCGGCAACAATAGCTGGGATGAGGGCAATGTCACAGGGGGCAATTACTGGAAGGATCATGTGGCTATTGGCAATCCCAGCAAGGATTGGCCAAGGATGATCAAAGGCGGAAAGATGCTGGACAGGTTTCCCTTCCAGGATGAGAGCGAATGGCTGAAGGCAGCCGCCGCCTAAAGCCGCAATACTTAAGATGATGAAGAAAGATAGGAGTCGGATATGGCAAAGAAAAAGAATGAAGGCAGCGGTCTTCAGTCATCAGCAGGCCTCATGAGGTACTTCGAGGCAGATGATACTGCAATCAAGCTTAATCCTAAGATGGTACTGGGAGCCTGCATCGGTGCGGGTGTGGTAGTAATGGGACTAAATATCGCCTTTGGCCTCTGGCCTTAGGCTGCCGGCATTTTTTTATCTCCACTCTCGCGAAGCCCCAGGAAGCGGACTATTTCCATATCGGGCACATGCATCCTATTGGCCACATCAGTCCTTGATTTTTTGTTATTTTAGTTGCAAGACTCTAACCGAATTAATGAATCGTTCTGTGGCTTCTTTACCATAGGTAGAAAGAATTAATCCTACCGCGGTAGAGGCCAGAATGCCTCCCGGTCGATCCAAATGATATTCTACGGGATAGACCGCCACGTAGACCGGCTCATTCATCGGACACTTCAGGCCGCTGCCAAATACCCCCGATCGCCCGTCTATCACTCTCTTCGTTACGCTGATCTCTTTGCATACTTTGGATTTGATGAGGGTACTATTGGCAAGAGTCGTCAAGCTGGATTGGTTGATCAGAGATGCATCGTTCTGGGAGTACATTATGACCGAGATTTTCAAGATCTTGGATCTATCGGATGCACACTCCAGAGTCAATGCATCTGTCGCGATGGCAACTTTTCCGTAAGTGCTGTCTCCATGCGAAACGCTGCTCTTGTATTCATCCATCTCCGACCAGTTGAAGGCAACCTTCCACTTGCCGCAGTCCTCGGAGATGGAGGCGACGGCCAATTCATCCATCATCGACCCAAGCCCCTGCATGGCAAGCAGGAGCGTCAGGCCGAATGCCAGGCCAATCAAGAAAGACTTTGAGCAATATTTGTATTCCACCAAGAACACCTACAATGGAGCCATCCTGGGCAATATGTCGGGATTAATTCCCTTTGCCAGCTTTGTAACATCCTTGAATCGGCTCTCACTCTCCGCGAAAGCGGGCACCTGACTCTCTTCGCCTGCAGGTGATTTCGTCGTCTGCTCCGTGCTCACTTGCACCGGCTGAGCTGTCGACAAAGGTGCGGTTGTTAACGCGACAGGAACGTAACCAGATGTATCCGGGCTGATCAGGTTTGCGGTGAAATCGCCCCGGCTGGCTTTTCCAGTGCTGTCCGATCGGATGAAAAATCCTTTCATGGTTTCGCCTTCCAAGGTAGCGCTTATGTAAATGGATGCCAGCGCCTCGGCCTCTAAAGCCGCCAGAGAGAGAGATACCGCATTTGCAGAAACAGATCCCGCTACTGCTCCATTCCAGGGATTGTCGCCTTCGAATTTGGCCAGGCCGAATAAAGATTGAGCTGATTGGTTCAAGACTATGATAATCTCCTTTTCTCCTAGGAAAACTTTCCAGATGCCCTGCGCGCCATTAGAAGCAGCGGACATGTCATATTGAGTCGCCGCACTATTTTCCGCAGATGAGACATCTTGAGCCGAAACCAACGATACGGATGCTGAGAAGGTCAAAAGAAGAATTGCCATTAAACAAAAATTTCTAGTCATCAAGGCCCAAACCTCCTTCTTGTTCATTTGAGCATGCCCTACTAAACCAGTATCATTAATATAGATTGCCGAAAGCGAGAGTTCTCCCGGTTGCCTGCTGTTCGATAAGCCGCATCGATTCGACTCTTAGAGATCCCACAAGCTAAATATATGAATCAAACATAATGTAGAATGATGGACCCCCTTCAAGCCCAGATTGGCGGAGATACGGCAAGTGCATTACTTAATAATATGTGGTTTCTCTTATTCATATTTCTCTTCCTGGTCCCCATGGCGCAGAGGTACTATCTGCAAATGGCCAGAAAGAGCGTCCTGGCAAAGCTGGGCAAGACGCGAGGCACGCAGGTCATAACGCTTATCCATCGCCAGGAGACCATTAGCTTTCTGGGCATCCCGTTGGCCCGCTATATAGATATAGATGACAGCGAGCGTGTCCTAAGGGCCATTCGTGCGGCGCAAAAGGATGTGCCCATCGACATTATCTTGCATACTCCGGGAGGGCTGGCTCTGGCAGCCACGCAAATCGCCATGGCGCTGAAGGCTCATCCCGCCAAAAAAACCGTAATTGTGCCACATTACGCCATGAGCGGCGGAACTCTCATCGCTTTTGCAGCCGACAAAATTATCATGGACCCGCACGCCGCCTTAGGTCCCGTGGACCCGCAACTGGGAGATATGCAGGGCAGCTACCCGGCAACTTCGCTTATCGCAGTCGTTGGCAAGAAGAAGATCGATGAGATCGATGACAAGACCCTCATCTACGCCGAGGAGGCCAGGAAAGCGATGAGCCAGATGAGGAATCTCTTGAAAAAGATCCTGGAAGAAAAGTGCGGCGGCGAGAAGATGGAGAGCATCATCGAGGAGTTCGTCTCGGGAAAATATACTCACGACAACCCCTTTATGGCCGAGCAGGCCCAGTCCCTCCTGGGAGAATGCGTACAGACCGACGTCCCGGAAGAGGTTTATGCCCTGATGGATCTCTACCGCATGGAAGCGGGGAGAAGCCGGCCGGGCGTGGAGTATGTGCCCTTAATGAAGCATTAGGGGCGTTTAGCATAATTCTAAATATCGCATTTATCTACCGCCCCAGTTTATGAACCTTCTCTTGCTTTTGAATCTGCACTTCGCCTTTGGCGGCCAATTCCTTGAACTGATTGAGAGTCTCCCGCATTTTGGGCAGAGCTTCCTGCTTATAGGTGCTGATGGAATCCAACGCTTCCATGACATCGGCAAAGGCAGTCTTTAGCGTCTCGACAGAGATACTGGGTTCCATTGATTTTATCTGGATTTCCGCCCCTTGTCCCTTCAGCGTTTCCGCGTTTTTCCTGATGAAAAAATCCGTCATCTCGTTGAGCATTTGAATCTTCGTCAGGACAATCTTCTGGTTATAGAGAGCGCTGGCAACCATCACTGAGATCCGCAAAGCATTAATCGTCACATTTTGGGCCCTCTCTACCCCGCGAATCAATTCCTTATTATTTCTAATCACAATCTCTGTCGCCATTACGCCCTGCTGATTGACGACGACCACCTGCTGCATGTCCATTAGCCGCTGCCGAAGCGGAAAGAGGATCTCATCAGTGACAAATCTAACCTTTTCCGGGTCTTCGTTCCTGGCTTTGGCCGCTTCGATTTGCTTTTCAATCGATTCATCCATCAGGGTACCGAGCTGGATCTCTTTCATCAGCTTCTTGGTCAAATGGCGCATTGCCTGCTGTTCGATTTCCAGTGTAATATTATCATTTTTCAGGGTTGTTTCCCCGTTGTCTAAAGAGACAATAATATCGGCAATCACAGACTCTGCTTTCTGGTATTTGGCAAAATAGGCCCTGACCGGGTCAAACAGCTTGCCCAAAACGCCTTTCCTGGAGAAATCAATCAAGCTAGGGTCCAGGTCTTTTAACTCCCGCTGCAAATCAACTAAACCTTTTGCAGCAATACCACCTTCGTCGCCGTCTTTGGAGAGCTGTCCGACGGTCATCTGCAGCAAAGAATTTTTGGCTGCCGAGCGTTTCATCGAGTCCGCACCAAAAGACTCGATTGACCGGAGGATATCCTTCTTCTTGGCAAATTCATCTATATCCAGTGTCATGATCTCGACCGCATTGCTCTCCACCACAGCCTGAAGCTGGGCTACTTCCTCCGGTACCGGCTTGACATGTTCCAAGACCTCCTTCTTAATAGCCGCTTCATCGGGCACCTCCATCGTAAAGGCCATTCTTATTTCCTCTCGTGATTACAGTTCGGCATTAAACAGATTGCGAATCTTTAACACAACATTCTCGGTATCGGCGTCAATACAGACAGCCTCATTTATGTCGGAGATCTCTTTCAACTCCGGAAGATTCGCATTATAGCCAATTGTGTATATAGGCATTCCAAGATCCTTCACGATTCCTCTAATGTCGTCCAGCGAATGGCCTGTATTGCTTTTGCCATCACTGAGTACGAAAATCTTCGGTTTCAGATTGGGATCTGCATCAGGACCTACAGCTTTCTGATCTTTGAGCATCTTCATGGCGATCGCAATAGCATCAAAGGTTGACGTGCTGCCGCCTGCCTGCAAATCACGAACCGCTCCGGCAAACAAGGACCTCTGTTTCAAGTCAAATTTGGTAATCGGCAGATCGATATTGACATCGCTGGAATATGAAATCAGGCCGATCAGATTGTCCTCGCCGATATAGTATTGGCCATCGATCAACGAACGTCTCAATTTATTCAGCGGTTCGCCGTCCATGCTGCCGGAGACATCGGCCACAAAGACTGCGCAAATAGGTTTACCGGCGGTTTTCTTTTCTTTCCAGAATTTCTGGGCCTGGATAATCACATCGCCGCTGACGGCCTCCCCTTCGGGTTGATATTGATCGAGGCCATTGAAACCATATTTTGTGGCCAGGTTCTGGTACTTTTCCTGTTGAGCGAATTCGACGAACTTGTTCAGGATTTTCATTTTCTCCGCGGATAGTTCGCCGATAGCATACATCGGATTGTCATGTCTGACTCCAAAGGGTATGAATTCGTAGGACCTGATATCCGGCGTATTCATATAAGTCTGGTATTCCAGGATAAGACCGTCCAGTTTACCAGATTTGGCAGATTCCCTCAGTTGCAGAGTAGTTAAGGCGACCACTGGAATATTGGCCTGAAAGCTTTCAAATCCTGCTATTGCTTCATCGCTCAATAAGTTGCTGCTGTTAAATGTCTGTAAAGCTGAAATCAAGAAGTTCAACCCAGTTGAACTGGCAAAAGGATTGGTGTAGCCCATCACCAGTTCATTGTTCGCGACAGCATCGACAACCGTCTTGATATTGATTGCCCCGTATTTGGCTGCCAGCTCATCTTTCTTGGCTTTGCTGATCAGTATCCCAGCCACATTGCCAGCAAGTCTCTTCTGTACTAACTGGGCTTTAACCCCGCGAGAGGTGGTCATCTCGCCCCAGAGTTCATTGGACGGCGTATAGGCATCCGGCAAATGCTTCCCGGAAGTGATATAATCGTAACCATCCCCGGAAGGAATTCCTCTGAGCCTTATCGATACAAGTTTGCCGTCAATCATTATTGCTGCGCTATTGAAGTCTTTGGCCACATCTGTCAGCCAGCCGTCAGTACCGCTGCCCGCTTTTTCCGTTGAGGAGAATATTTCTATGTAGCTGGATGTGCTTTCGTTCACCTGCGGCGGGTATTCGGATTTAATATCGGGCAATATGTCTTTCGTGCCTAGGGGTTGAGGAATATTCGTGTACGGCAGATGCGTGACCGTCTTCACATTGATTGTTTCAATTATGTGATTCAACTGGTCCTCGGGTCCGTCCGGTGGAAAAATTATAGATATTATTTGTTGTATATAAGAAGTGCCTATTAAAACTATTATAAATACTGCAAATGCCGCTCCTATTATCTTCAAAAATACTTTTTTGTCGCGTTTGCTCGTCATCTTGATATTTCCCTCCCCCACTCACTTAATATATTTTTTTATATCGTCAAGCAGACAATCGATCATTTCGACGATTTGATCCGGTGGGATGCGATCCCCGTCTTCTATTTCTGAGATCCCAAATAACAGATTATCCAGCATCAAAAGAATCTGTTCATTCTCTTCCGTGGCGGCCTTAATAGAATTGACATATTTGTCACGGACTTTAACCTTTGCTTCAATGATTTGCTGCGAAACGTCCCCTGATCCGTTTTCTGAAATAAAATCTTTTCCATCAAATGTATCTAAATCAAATGTATCTAATTTATTGATTATAATTTGGATATTCATATGGAACGCTTTCTCCAACTCACTGATGACCGCAATAAATTTATTGCAGGTGATCTCTGAGCCGCCGAAGGTCTGCGCAATGATATCTTGGATAGTTTTAATCTTCTTCTGCATTCGCACAATCTGATTTTTTGCCAGGTTAATGTCTTCTTCGAATGTTTTAATCCCGCGATGCTTATCCAATAGTATAATGTAATCTTCCGGAGTCGGTGGCGTTGGGATCGATCTTTCAGGTTCAGAAAAAAGCCTGTAATTGCCGTAGATTACTCCGACGGCGCTTAAGAAGAAGATTGTGCTGCCAAAGGCAAGTCCCAATGCACCGCCCCCTAATATACCTAGCTTTAAGGTGATTATGTCGGCGGCGGCAATGCCCAAATTCAGGCCCAATATCTTAATCTGCTTTTTCCTTTCCGGATTGTCGCGAAGCTTATCTGTGGCGGCATTCAGCGTGGACTCGATAACCAGGATAGCCCTATTGCTCTCCAGATTATTGCTGCTTTCGCCCCTCGCCATTGCCCACTCCTTAATGATAGATGATCATCTATAGATAAATCAATTCGCGATTATATTTGCCGACTGGGACATGATATCTACATCGGCCAGCCGTCCTTCTACCTCCATCGAATCGCCGAAGATGCCTTCCATGAGCACCTTGCCGTTGTGGGCCATGAGCCTGACCACGCCTTCCATTGCCTTTTCTCGTGATTGCCCTTTTAAAATGTAAACTGTAAGTTCGCACATAGTTCCTCCCAAAAATGATAATAATATCAATAATAATAAGGCGGGCCCGGCGGGATTCGAACCCGCGACCCCCGGGTTAGAAGCCCGGTGCTATATCCTGGCTAAGCCACGGGCCCGCAAATGGATTTTAGCCGCCCTTGGGCGGCATCTGGCCTAATGACATTTTGAGCTGCTCTTGAAGCTGAGTGAACCGGCCCTGAATGCGCTCTTCCTGATTGGCCATGTTCTTTTTCCGGATTTCGTTCATATCCTTTCTCTCTTTCAGCTCTTCGATCAGCTTCTGCTTATCAGCTTTAAAGAGGAGTTCCCCGACGCTCTTGTATATAACTGCGTCGTCTGCGCTTTTCTCCAGTTCCTTCAACGCCGCCTCAGTCTCCCTGATCAGACCTTCGATCTGGCCCTTCTGAGCCATGACCGCCTGCGCTTGCTGCTGGAGCTGCTGGAGCTGAGCCAACTGATTCTGTATCTGCGGAGGCAATTCGCCACTCATAAATTCACCATCTCAAATGCGATCTTAACCAACCTTATCCAGGTATTTAAGGCTGCCCGGAGAGAGACTGTATCCTCACCCCAGATCTTCAATCGAATAGAACCATCTTCCAGGCCCAGAACCACATTGGACCTATGCAGTTCGTCTTCAATTTCAGGAGCAAGCGCCTGATAGATCACAGGGGCATGCTCGCTTTCAAACACGAACTGTGCACAGCCTTTCATATCTTAAGCCTGAATTTAGCCTGGCCTTCATCTATGAATTCGATAGTATTAGGTGCAACCCAGATTATGCGTCCTTGATCCGGAAGGGCTTCGCCAAGCCACTCCATCCTAAAGAACCGTGCAATTGGAAGAGCAATCGCGCCTTTGCCAGCAACCTTCGGCACGCTCATCTTGAGCCGTCTTGCTTCCGATTCTCCTGAAAGCCGGAAGCTCAATAGCTCCTCTTTTTCCGAGGAGCGCTTGAACAGACCTGCCGGATTGCCGTGGTCCTCTATCACCACCAGCCAGGTTTCGTCCCCTCCCAGACTTTGCTTTCCCCGATTCACATAGGGCAGAGAGAGAAATGAAGCCAGAACTCTGGCAAACCTTCTCGCCTTGCTGGAAGGGTCTCGCGAAGTGGTGACGAGCATCAGACGGCTTTCATCTTCTTGACCGTTGTGGGCCGCTCCTTCATCAGAATCCTATGCCCACAATAAGGACAGCGTATGCCGCTGTACTCATAATCAACCTCAACGGTCTTCTTGCATCTGGTGCACTTATACGCCATCTTCTAAGCCGCCTCAAGGGTCTTCTTGAGAGACCTTACCACGGAGCGGCCCAGAGACGTCTCAGGCAGGAAAGAGCCGCCCGCAAAGGTATAGCCACACTTGCTGCAGCTCCAGATGGCTGTGCTTGTCCTTCTTACTCGATTCCGATTGCACGAGGGGCAGTCATAAGAAGCCTTGCTCTTTTCTTCCAAATCTGCCACGAGCTTTCGTGATTTGCGGCCGTACCTGGGACCAAACCGGGCTGCGGACCTGCTCTTCCTTCCTTTTGTAGTCTGCTTTGCCATGATCTTAACTTCCGTTTATGCTTCCAGAAACTTTTCCCGGATTTCTTTCGCCTTCTCACATGCTATATCAATTATGCGGTAGATCTGCTCAGGTTTGAGCATTCCCGTGCCGCTCTTCTGTGAGCCGCAGATATTGCCGTCCACAGTAGATATGATGGTAAGGCGGGTATTGGCAATGGCCTCTTCGTCGACCCCGGGATCGAACATCAAGACGTCATTGAATTCAATGGCCGTCGTTGCTATGGGAATATCTCTTATGGGCAAGACGTAGTCCTCGCCCAGGCCATACCGGGCTGCCGGGACCTTGGTAGACAGCAGCGCAGCTATAGCGCCCAGTGACGCGGCATCTAGAATATTTCCGCAGTCATCAAGGATATGCACATCGATAAATATTATCCAGACCTGCTTGCCGGGCACAATGCAGAGCGCCTCCAGGTCCACTGCCTTGGATTCGCGCACGCCGCGATCCACTACCCGCGCTAACTCTATTCCCATCTCATTGGGTGGACCCGGCTCAAAGGATGGTGAGGCAAGCGGCACCAGCTCGGCATTGGTGATGATGACACCCTTATTGGGCGTATCCGGGAAAGGCTCTCCTGGCTGCATCTTCACGCCCACCAGCACCTGGCTGGAGCCTATTTTAACAAGCGCACTTCCTTCCGCCTTGCGGATCACATCTCTCTGGATGGATATCTCACGGTACTGATCAAAAGTACGGCCATCGATCCTCTCTCCTTTGAGAAGCAGGTTGTAAATAAAGTCCTTCTTTATCTCGGAGATGACGTTAGTCACAGACATGCACATCCTCTCGCTGGGGCTGTTCTACCATCTGGCTATATTTCTTCACCAGAGCACCCCTTTGCAGCTCATAGATGTCTCTAGCTCCCTTCATGGCCATACCCACCGCCCTCTGAAACTCGTCCGGGGTAAGATTGCCATCCATCTGCAACAAGGTGATGTCTCCACCCGGAGTCATGGCAATGGGCAGGTCTGCCTGACCGAAGTTGTCTTCCTCCTTCATGGGATCAAGAATTATGGTATCCGCCACTTTGCCCGCAGCACAAGACGAAATCATGCTCTTCATAGGAATTCCAGCATCCGCAAGAGCTACTGCCGCTGCATTTATGCCAGCCGTCCTTGTTCCCGCATCGGCCTGAAGCACCTCTATAAAAACGTCTATGACCGATCGAGGAAAGAAGCTGGTCAGAATCACAGGCTCGAGTGCCTCCCGGCTAACCTTGGAAAGCTCTTGCGACCTCCTGTCGGGACCCGGTCGTTTTCTATCCTCCACGGAGAAGGAGGCCATGTTATACCGGTAGCGCACAATGGCCCTGGTTGCTTCCTGCAAATGTCTGGGATGTACCTCCCTGGGCCCGTATACTGCCGCAATGACCTTATTTCCACCCATCTCTATGTAACATGAGCCGTCAGCTCTGGCCAGGACTCCCACCTCGATTTTCACAGGTCGGAGCTGATCTGCCCTTCGGCCATCCAGGCGCAGTCCATCTTTGAAAAATGATATATCAGTCTCATCCATAGCGATCAACTTCTGGCCCCTTTCTCCGTCTTTAGGAAGTCCACAATTCTGTCCGTAAGACCATTGGTATGGGCTTCCCTCTCAATCAGAGTTATGGTCTTAAGAGCCAGATCCATATCCTCTGCACCCCCGTGGATCCAGATTCTGCCGTTCTGGCCAACGAAGATATTACAGTTTACCTCTTTCTTCAACATGCTGATCATGGAACCGCCCTTGCCGATGAGCCTGGGAACTCTTGTATGGCTTATCTCGATGACCTGGCCGGCCCTGATCTGCCCGAGCTTCTTGTCATTCAAAGTGAGTTCCACCTTCATAGTGGGATCTACATCAGCCACCCGCGTCATAATAGAGCTGCCGATGCGCAAATACTTGGACATCTCACTCGATTCGATCCTATTCGGGAACTCAGAGATGTGCAGCAGCCCGTCGTATGGCGAATTTATATCCACGATCCAATTTGAGAAGGTTATATCCTTCACTACACCTATGACGTTGTCCCCCGGTCCGGGTATATACTTTCCCGCCAGGGGTATGACATTTATCTTATCCCTAAAGTTCGCAAGACCATACAGCAAGGAGTAGACGCCACCATTCTTTACATACGTACCCTCGCCCGACCTCTTGGCCTCTTCAGAGAGAAGATCACCTGGTACTACCACCTTGCGATCCATGCGCTTTTTACTCCATTCTTCAATGCTTAAGAAGCTTCGTCTCAGCTTCACCTTTGGTCAGCCGGTTGATAAGAGCATAAAATTCTGTTTGCATGCCCGCCGGAATCTGGACCACACCAATCCAAGAGCCATCATTTTGCCATGCCTCCCGATTGAGCTGGCCAAAGGCTGCAACTTCGCCGTAAGCCTTGGGAGCATACGCGGAAGGGATTTTTACCGCCACCTCTACCGTCTCGAATCTTATGGGGATGAGGGGACGAATGGCCTTCATGGCAATCTTGACCAGTTCATCAGTGGATTTGGTAGGATCGATATTAACGCGGGCCTCGGTCATGGCCTGATCAATCCTCGTCGGCGGGTGAGGAGTTTTGGTCTGAGGATTGATAGCATTCCTGGCTATGACCTCGATGACCTGGCGGCGTTTATTCTCGATGAACTGCTTTCTCTGCTCCGCCGTCAGGCTGATATCGCCCTTTTTAATGATGATCTCGGCGATGGGCAGAACTTCCAACGTGCCGAAGGCCTTTTGCAGATCCTCTTCCGGGCTTCTGTCTCCGCGGGAGGCATTTTCGAAGATATCCTCTACCGCCAGGATATCTTCCAGGTTGACGCGATCCCCCCTCTTCAGAGCCAGGGCTCCATCAGGGTCTACCAAAACCTCAAAGGTGGTTCCATGGGTCTTGAGTCTGGCAGGAACAGCGTCATCCAGTCTGACCATTCCTATGCCTCTCCTTTCTCTCCCTTCTCAACTTTGGCTGCGGCGACGGCAGACTTCATCCTTTCAACATAAGCGGCTACTTCCTTCTCGGTCAATTTGTAAAACTTTTTGTCGCCCAGTTTGATGATGCCAATCTCTGTTGTGGCGGCTTCAACCTTTCCTTCCGCCGCCTTGTAGAGTGCCTCCAGGCCCATGAGCACCGCCTCATCCATTGTGAGGTCTTCTCTATATTTCTCTTCGAAGAGCTCCATTACTGAAGATCTGCCGGCTCCAATGCCTGTGGCCTTGTATTCCAATAAGGCTCCGGACGGGTCGGTCTCAAAGAGACGAGTTCTATCCTCCTCTGCGCCGATGATGAGCAATGCCGTTCCAAAGGGCCGAACTCCGCCGTACTGAGTATATTGCTGCTTAAAGTCGCAGATCTTCTTGGCCAGGGCCTCGACTCCAATGGGCTCGTCGTAGACCAACCGGTTTATCTGGCTCTCTACTCTCGCTCGGTCTATCAGGACTCTTGCATCTGCTACCAGGCCGGAAGTGGCCGCGCCGATGTGTGTATCTATCTGAAAAATCTTCTCAATGGACTTAGGCTCCATGAGCCTGCTGGTGATTCTCTTGTCTACCAGTACTGCTACGCCGTCTTTTGACTTGATGCCCACAGCCGTCGTTCCTCTTCGCACGGCCTCGCGGGCATATTCAACTTGAAATAATCTACCATCAGGGCTGAATACCGTAATAGCCCTGTCATAACCCATCTGCGGTGCCATCTGCATCCTCGTGTCCTCCACTTAAATCAAAAGAGGTCAGCCCCAAGTATTGGGTGTCTGATCCTATGCTCTTATTGCGGTCGTCCGGACAGAGATCGACTTTTACACCATGGGTGCGGATAATACACCCGGAAACGTCTTTCAGTTCGATTCTTCTTCCGTCGCTTTCAGCACATATTTTACTCAGTCTTGGTAAATACTTTTCTGTAGCGGATTTGATTGTTCCCGAGACGCCTTTTGTATGGAGAACGACTCGAATTCCGTGAATAGAATGAATCGTAGCCAGTGTCGCTCGTGTCTCCAGGACACTCATATGGGAAAAACGGATCAAGCCGTAGCGTCCATTGAAAGCTATCATTTTGAGCCGGTTTTTCGCTGCGCCCTCTTCGCCGAAAAGGGAAAACTGAGATGAGCTAATCTCATTCATCAGATCTTTGGGCGAAATTTCGCATTCAGACAATAGCTCGAAGACCATGTACCGCCTTCTTTCCCGCAGCACGGGAAATCTGCTTCTCATAGAAGCTCTACTCCCGGAGCCACCCACTTTCTGCGATTTAGTTGCAGCAGTATTCCCGACCGACGCAAGGCTTCTCGTGCCTCATCCGGCCCAAAGCCCGCTACCTCTGCCATAGCAACCAGGTCACGGGGAGAATGCAGGTCCATGTGGGACTTCGCGCTCGCGGTAATGACAGGGTGTAGCTCGAACTTTCGTACCAGCTGCAGATTGCGACGAAGAGCTCTCATCCAGCGAGAACGCGAGCTGCCCCGCAGATGCACCAGGCCGCTCAGATCAAAGCCGATGCAGATCTGATTTAGCTTGGCGGCGCGCGCTGTAGCAATGGTTAAAGGGCGTCTTAATTCGCAGGGATGCATGAGAACGTCCACATTGGGGTCTTCAGATGCCACCTTGATTATCTCCTCGGATCCTGCCCGAACCACGATAAATGGATATCTGGCTCGCAGAGCCGAGATGCGGCTCTTGAGTGCTTTGCTGCCTGAAGCTGTAACCTCGGCGCCGATGACCACTTCAATTCCCTTGATCTTCTCGGCTGCCTGGGGCATGAAGATCTTGCCAGGCTCAGAGTTGCAGATGATTATGCCCTGATAGCCCAATCCCTTGGCAGTCAGAGCCATGCGGCTGGCTGAAGCTGCACCTTCAGGAAAGACGCTAAGGCATTCGTAAAAGCTCATATGAGCTCGCTGATGATCTTCAAAGCAGACTCGCGCCGGGCGGGATAAGTCTTGACGAGAATTGTTGTGTCCAGGGCATCCTTGGAGTCGGTCAGGCGCAGCAGGCCTTTGTAGGCAGCCTGTTTGTCCATGCGCAGGTGAAAGTGGCTTTCCCCCTCCAACCGGTCAGGGATCTCCCGGCGAAGCTTTGCCAGGTCTTCGGCTGGAAGCTGCTCGCGGAGAATTTGAAAGAAGGCGGCAGCTTCACGCTTGCGCAGCTCCGCCTCAAGTATTTTTATCTCGTTCCCGAAATGGCCCTCAGCAGTAACTCCCGTGATCCTGTCCAGAGGGACGAAGACGGCGAGCGCCTCGCGCACGCGGCCCTCGTCTTCCGTTGCTGCCACAAAGGCCCGGAAAGAGACCTTGTCAATCACTTACTTTCCTTTTCCGTCGTGGGCTCTGATGCCGGGCCTGGTCTTCTCGGTGCCGAAGCCCTTGTGCCTCTGGCCTCTGCCCTTGCGACCGGCGGATGTTTTGCCGCGCACGGCTCTGCCGCGATGAACATCATTGCAGACCCATTTAAGGTTCTTATCATTCATGATGGAGGGTGCGCAGGGGTCCACTAAGATGACCTCGTAGAACTTCTGCTTGCCGTCCTCGGCCACCCAGTAAGAGTTAAGAACTTCCATGTTGCGGAACCGTCTGCCGGCCCGCTCCTCAGCGATCCTCTGAATGGACTTGCCCATGCTGATGGCGTTCACGCCCATCTTGCTGGTCTTTCTGTTTCTCTCGTAACGGGACTTCTTCCTGCCGCCGCGTCTTACCTTGACACGTGCCACGATAATGCCCTGCTTGGCCTTGTAGCCTAATGCTCTCGCCCTGTCCAGGCGAGTGGGCCTATCGATCCTCTGCACGGTGCTTTCCTGGCGCCAGGCCTTGAGCCTGTCCTGCCGCAGTGCGCCAACATATCCCTCTCGGGGAGAGGACCAGGCATCACTGATATAACCGTAAAAAGACTTCATCTCTTTTCACCTTTACCGGTTCGACCTAAACAGGTCACATTCCGGAACTAGAGGTGGGATGGGGTGATAGGAGATAAAGGTTTGGGAGAGGATGGATTGGGGCTCAATAGGGGCATGTTCAAAAATGACCACATATATTGTTCTTTCGAAGACTTTTTGCAGGCAAGGTTTCGATTGATTTTTTTCAAAACCCTTTAAGTGTTTTTATTTCGTCTCTATCTATTATCTTACCATCTGATATCACATCAGATGCCCAAAATAGGTATGCCCGTATTGCATATTTCCTCCCTTCTTCCAACTGATATGCCCACGTGAAGATCGTTTTTAGTTCTAGCGTTATTTCTCCACGGGGATTAGGCACTGGTGTTATGTATTTGCTCATTTCTCTCAAAGCCTGCATGGATTTGACCATATAGGGACGGTTTTGATAGTCGGAGCACGACAATGCGTTAAATATATTCAACATTTCTGCAGCAGAATCTAATACGATTTGAGCTACTGTGCTAATATCGTCCATTAATTTTTGAACATAAACCTTGAGTTGACTGATTCCTAGATCGTCTAATTCAGGTAGTCGTTCTAAGTCTTTGATGCTTGCAAGCTGCAGCGACAGCTTATATGTATTTTGAGCAAATCTAGTTGCAACTTCTAGCTGTGGTGTATCCCATATATTAATATTTAATCCAGTTAGAGCATCCTTAGGAATCGGGTATTGGGCAACAAAATTCCACCAACCCAATTTGCCTTCGTTAGTTCCCCATAAAAGTGTATCCGAATTTACTCGCCATGATTTGTCTGCCAAGCACTTACCTTGTATCTTAGGCACTACAACTATCAAAGGCCATTTTATTCCAAAGATAAGCCGGACTAATTCTTTATCCCTGAAGTGGTTGACGGATTTGAAAATTTCTGGAAAAACTTTTTCCACATAATTATATACATCTATTCCATTTTTACCATCTATCGAGATCCAAAGAGCAGGCGTATCTCCCCAGAATTGATCGTATGAAGCTACAGATATAAGAATATCTTCAGAAGAAATATTGGATAAGCATTTTTGAACAGTTTTCTTAACACAATTTATTATTCTATCAACATTTTTTACATATTCTTTTTCGGGTTTTCTATGTGTTAAATATGGGCTAACGCTAAAGAAATACCACATGCACCATACGCTATGAAACGTGATTAGCTCTTGATTCTCTAAGTCGTCTGGATAGTGTGCCGAATATTCTGTAAATTTTGCTGGCCCTGTAATCCCACAAGTCAATCTGCATCCATAGTT
>CAZWHG010000048.1:0-21923 GCA_964633785.1 uncultured Methanotrichaceae archaeon | reverse complement strand
TAATACCGTTTCGGTTTCGTTTCTATTATAATAGCAGACAAATATTATTTCTTTGGCTGGATAGATGTTCTCTCCAGATCGTTGCCAAATGAAACGCCTTTTAAGGAGACTTACAAACTTCCTAAAATCGGGCCTAAAAAATATGATTTTTTTCGTTACCATCATAATTTATTGACCATTCTTTTATTGTTCTTCCTATGGAGACCAGATCCAGCAGCCATGCCATCATGCTACGCCATTGTGGTAATCTGTATCAGAAAAGATTAAATATAATGAATATGCAGTATAAATTTCTAATTTTGATTAATCCTACAAAGCTGGAGATCCTGGGCACCTCCACCGGGTCTCCTCACCATCTTTCATAACATAGCAGTTTTCCAGCTATTTTTGACCCGAAGGATTGAAATCTAATCGAGTCGGTCTGCTAGTGGCTGATACTCATAGTGGGATCGA
Source organism: uncultured Methanotrichaceae archaeon (assembly GCA_964633785.1). Classification (GTDB taxonomy): domain Archaea; phylum Halobacteriota; class Methanosarcinia; order Methanotrichales; family Methanotrichaceae; genus Methanothrix. The sequence goes on along the minus strand of CAZWHG010000048.1, from coordinate 21,470 downwards.
CACAATTCTGCTTTATGAGTATCAGCTACTATAACATCATAAAAAAAGCCCTTCTACGTAATCTTCATTAACATTTTTGCCCTATATCTAATCGGCCCGAGGTCCCATTGCTACCCCCATGATAGCTTGGTTCTTCCGGGCCATAAAGTAATTATTCATGTATGTTGCTTATAGATCATTGGGCGAAGGGAGAGCCATCTTCCACTATCCAAAACCACCCTTCCCTCCTCCTACATCCTGCAGCCATCAAGCCATCTATGGCAGTGTCCGGGTAATCCATCCTGCTAGGAGATCGTTGATCCTGGGGCATTACAGAAATTATATTATCGATTGAATAAAGCAATAGCCGCTCCTTTCTTATGTAACGGTTCGATATTATCTTATGTGGCTTGGTTACATAAGAATTATCATCTCGCCAGATATCCGAATCCTGCCTTCTCTGGCCAGCTCTCCAAGGATAGGGTCTAGGTCTGCAAGTCTCATCCAGGCGCGTCTCCTCAATCTGCTTCGCTCCAATTTTCCGCCGCTATTGGCTAGTATCCAGAGGATACGACCACGAGGAGACTGAGAAGGGCCTTCTCTCGTTGTCATCTTCTACATCTTTGATAACAGATCCGCCTTCTTTGCGTCGTACTCTTGTTGTGTTATGAGGCCTTCATCAAGCATCTCTTTGAGATATTTAAGATTCTGTGTAGGGGTTTTCGTGGGAGTTTGTGTGTGAATTTGTGTACCAAGTTTATCTAAGATAGTCTGTTTCATCTCTCTAGCTATTGCATATATTTTGTCCGCATCATCTTTCATGTGATCATTTATGATGATACTTTTGCCAGTCACCATTTCGAACTTGATATCGGAATAGACTTTGCCTTTGTTAATTGATGCACTTTCCAAATCATGCCAGCTATGTTCCTCCACAGTTTCGACTTTCTTCGATATACCACTCCACGTGCTATAATGCATAGTATAGAGAATTATTCTCTGGTTTGTGAGAACCAGTGAAACACGACTTGACGTTGGCTTATCTGCATAAAAAATTTCTTCGCCAGAAGACATTGTTTTTATTTCTTCCGGAATATCACTTATATATCCGCGTTCTTGTTCCGAAAGCCATTCAGGGGTACGAACGTAGCTAATCGTAAGTTTTCCCTTTGAACGACTTCCGCCTATCAGCAGATTAAGTCCGCCAGTCAGTACCGCACCTGTAACCGTCCGGCCTACGTTGATATGTCCGTCTGTAGCTGATGCGCCTTGTGGCATCCAACCATTCTTTGCAGCCTCTTCTGCTTCTTTCGTGGCATCTTTTTCGTTTTTATATGTCCCCACATAGGTTAGTTTATTTTTATCGTCATACCATGCCATAATAGCCCTCCTTTCGGATTGAGCTTTGAATATCTTGACCAAAAACCTTTGGGTAACAACTCTCTGAAGTGCGGCACTCTGTCAATAGATTTGCTCCCCATTTCCAGAATCACCACCAGTGTTTCGCCTTGGCCTCTTCTATCTCCACCATCAAGTACCCATCAAGTAAAATTGTAGTGTAACATTGCGGCTTCACAACCTGGGTAATGCGACACTACTAAAATTCAAGGATCCAATAACAGAGCTATTAATTGAACAAAAAACCGATTCCTAATAAAACTATGCCGACATAGTTGCTCTTGATACGCCAGTCTGGATGACTGGGAAGCATGAACTCAGCAGTCAAATCGTTTCCACTGCCATATTGAATCCCCATTGAGACTGACGGCCCACTGTGATTACTGAGTCCTCTTCCATGATTGATTTTTATGAATTCGCCCAATCCGCCATATATCATCAATACTGTTCCAATGAATCCGATAATAAGCCCAATGATTTGCAGCCACCACGTCAATGTCATTTAGAACACCTTCACTTCCAGAACTGCCACCATCCCTTTTCTAGACATCTGCCTTAGTCTGTTTATCAGTTTCCGTGACGCTATCTGCGCTTTGTCCATTCCCGCCTTTTTCTTCTACCAATTCCAGCATAACAGCTTTCTTTGCCTCTTCAAACCTTCTCCAATTCCTAAATGGATAGGCATCAACTAATAATTTCGTAACTTTGGGACTGGCATGTGTTATAATGAATGCGACATTTTCCTCTACTAATCCCCTATTGAATTCGAGACTTCCATTTTCTCGTTCTTCGTATACTTGATTCTCGTTAATACTTAGAAATTTGATATAAGCTTGATTACGAAGTTCAATCTCTCGAGTCTCTCTATCTAGCCGAGCTTTTAATGCCTCTCTTTTACTTTTCTGCCACTCAATTAGATAATTAAATCCCGATGTTATCAAACCGCCTACTACGACAGAAAAGGCTGTAATTACCGCTATCAGGATTGCTGTATTTGTATCGAGATTAGCCATTTAACTATCACTTCCAGAACCGCCACCAGCTCTTAGCCTGGTCTCCAGCTCCATCAAGTACCCATCAAGTAAGGGGAGTGTCACAATATGGCCTTGCATCCTGGGTAATGTACCTTTCCTTAAATCATAGATGAAAAAAATAACCAGGCTATAAGAGCACAGGCTCCTAGCAAGCCTATAATGGTTATTATGGTTTCATGCCCTAGATCGATATTTGGTCTCATAAAATGCCCGTCCATTCAAAAGATCAGGAATAAAAGCTATTGAGCCCAAATCCATAGCTTCTTAAGTTTATAAATATTCCGTAAAGAATGCAGGGTCGTAGCAATTTTAGTTAAAAAATGATCCGGTAGCTTCTTGGGCCACAAAGCAATTATTCTTGTTTGTCCAACGTTTGGATTTTAAAATGTTTCAAATTTAAAATCTTATGATTTCATAAGGTATATATGCATATGACCTCAAATAGGGCATTATGCCTAAAACTACATTGACCCTATCAGAGCCTGTTGCCAAAACCTTAAAGGTTTACACCGCACAAACCAAAAGCAGCCTGCGTGCCCAAAGCCAGGTGGTCGAGGATGCCCTGATAGAATTCTTCGAGAAGCACAATGTGAAGATCGAGAAGTAACCAAGATCTCGATATCTTCACTTCCAGAACCGCCACCATCCTTTTTTCTTTGCCTCTTCCTGGCTCGGTGGTAGGGACTTGGGCAGCTTCTCGGAGATCTGGTGAATATGCGCTCTGAGGAATGAAACCTCATCATCTTTTAGCTTCAGGGTGCTCTGGTAGTTCTCAAGCTTAATTCGCGAAATTTCGGCCTCTGTCCTACCCTGCTCGGCCTCGGATTGCTTCTTGATTAATTCGTCTTTAAGTCGTTTGCTTTCTGACCGGGCCTCGTCCAAGTCCTTTTTGAGCTTCGTAATCTCGTTCCTGAAGCCCTTGAACTCTTCCCATCGTTGGGTGGCCTCGGATGTGACTTTATCGAGCTGCAGCTTAAGACGATCCTGTTCACCGTCTTTCACCGCCAGTTCACCGCGGAGGTGCGCTATCTCCTGGCCTTTTTCATTGAGGACGGTGCTAAAGTTCACCGCTTCTTCACGCAGTTTCACCGCTTCGTTCCGGAGGTTCACCGTCTCAAGGCTCTCTTGCTCACCGCCGCGGTGAAGATATGCCTCAATCGCTATACGCACCCACTGAGCACGACTTACCTTTTCTTCACCGGCTTTCTCATCAATGCGGTGAACAAGTTCATCGTCCACAAGGCCATAGACTCGCTGCATTACGCACCTCTCTTCTATTGTTGCGGTGAATGAGCGGTTAACTTCTTCACCGTTTTGGTGTCGGATTGCTCAATAAAGTGGTGGTCTTTCACCGCCACGGTGAAGATTGTTCACCGCTTGGAGATCGGGCCTTAAAATCGATCTTAAGGGCTCGTTGGGAATTTTAAACACGCGTCAATGGCTTTATTTACCTCTACCTGGATATCTTCATCTGCAGATCCCAATAGGCCCGTGATAAAATAGTTTTTAATGGTAGTTATTTTATTTAACTTTATAACTGAATTTAGTTTTAAACCAGATTCGCCAAAAGACGGGCTCCCTCTCGTTACTAATACATCGCAGGGAGATGGAATTATTGGAACCTTTGAGGATATGTAGGCGATCGCCGTCTCGTTCTCAATAGCATCTTCATAGAGAATCAACGCTGGCCGCAGCTTTCCTGGTGTTAAATCAGAATTAGGAAATGGAACGAGTACAATATCTCCCCTCATCTATATCGGACTTTCAGATCGTCGACCGTATAGATATCAGGTTCGCTCGCTAAGAAGTCATGTAGCGATCTCTCGGAGAGGATCATGAGCGATTTGGTGATGTCTTCCGGCTCCTCCTTATCGTAGGGAGCGTCCTGCCTTCGCTCTTTACGCACCAAAAGCTCACACATAGATATTACCTTGTGATTCTTGCTATTTAAATCTTGATCGCCAGGGCGTTGGCCTTGATCACCCTGGCCTTTTGCAGGGCTTCGTTTTGACTCATCTTCTTGCAGCTTCCAAGGTGGACATTCCGAATCTTCCCGCCCTCTCTCCAGTTAGCCATCCAGTATTGATAGGCTCGGCTGCCCTTCTTTGTGGTCTTGACCTTCTCCATTTGCCACACGGTGAGGTCTTCCAGCCTGGCCGCTCCCTTCAGGGTCTCGGCTTCGACCTTCAGCTCATCCGCTTGGCATTCCAGATCCATAGCCTTGTGGCTAACATCCGGCAGGGCCTTTGCTGCCTTCATCATCGCCTTTGCTTCCCTAGCCAGCTCTTGAGCCCCTTTCATCAGAGCCTTTGCTTTCTCTCCCGCCTCTGTTTTGTGCATAGCATTTAGTTCTATTACATTTTACTTAAATCTTTCGATAATGTAATAGAACTAAATTGGAGATGCAAGTTACACGCACCGCCTTACACAATCTCTTCCGGCGTGTTCAAATTGGCCTAAAAGCTCTTCTGGCAAAGTGCTCATTCCACTTACTCTAAGCATGGATCGGCCCGGCTCTCTGCTAGCGGTCTATCATGTCGGTGCATAGTGATATTTGTAAGCCTATTTCCTGTAGCGCACCATAAGGCTTGACGCACCAAAATCGATATTGATAAAAATAGTATTTTGAAATTAATACTTGCCTAGTTTCTCTCCTGCAAGGAAACTTGGCAACTTTGACCGCATATACGCCTCTCGCCTGTGGTTTGGGCTGACCTTGAGGTAAATGCCCGTGGTCGCTAGAGATGCATGCCCTAGCTGATCCTGGAGATCACCTACAGGCACGCCACTATCGAGGCTCCAGACCGCAAAGCTGTGGCGGAGTAGATGAGGATGTATTCGGTGTCTATTCTTGCCTGCCTTATCCTGGTGCTTGACCTCCTGCAGGCCGGCTCGGGTAGCTATGCCATCAAGGATATTCTGCACCTGGCGCGAAGAGATGTGTACTTCACGGTAGCTTGGGAACAGCCAGCCCTTTGAACGGCCAGCAAGCAGTTTTGACATGGCCTTGGCAACCATGGGAAGAAGGACCACAGTGCGAGGCTTCTTGAACTTGGCATTGATGGCCGGGACGTGCAGATAGCTTTTGCTGAAATCCACATCTTCTGCTATGATCTCTGTCATTTCACCTACGCGAAGACCTGCTCCGGCCAGCAGGAGTAAGATGCATCGCTCTCGATCATCCTTAGCAGCCTTGAGCAACGCGTTGAACTCTGGATAGGTGAGAAATTTCTCCGGTTCCATGCTAGCTAGGATAGACTTAATCTTACTTCAAATTTCTGATTATGTTAGAAATTAGAAATTATTCTCGATAGCGATAACTCTATTCCACATTAGGCACATCGGGGATCGAACATGAGTATATAAAGAGATCCACATAAGTCATAAAACAGCACTTTAATTTTGGCATCTGATATAAAAAAAGGCGAGACACTATCATCGTCTCGCCTGGCAATTTGACTTACCAGCTCTCACCGCCACCGCCTCCTAATCCACCGCCAACTTGGCCGTCATCAAGAGGCCCAACACCAGCACCAACACTGATTCCCATAGAGGCTAAGGTGTCTGCAGCCCAATCGGCATATCCCGGACTAAATCTAATCCCTGTTTGTGAATAGGGGAGGAATATCCAATTGTATCCATACGTATTTATTTCTCCTGAGGCAAAACGATACGGTGCGGCTGGTTTCTCAAGAAGATTTCTGTCGCCTGACCAGTAAAAGGCATCGACGTACCACACATCATTTGCTTTGTCTGAATACGTAGCACCGGATGTTTCTAGACCATCGGTTCCCGCTTTGTTCTGGTCAGAAACCCATGATATACCCGAAGTTGGTGATAACATAGGAGTTTTCAACGACGCCAAGAATTCTTTTTTGAGGAGAGATTTAGGTATACCCGTATTCGCTGGTGCAGTACTTGTTAGCCATCCAGGACCTTTAGATCCTATACTGGATTCTATTACACGAGCATACTCTGATGCACCATCTTTATTAGGATGGCTAATAGAATTAACACTATTAACATCAAATAGATTTGTTATTTCCGATTGACGGGTTTTAAATTGATCGTCGTTCGCAATTGGTGGCAGTAACCAGATTAATTCCCATAACCACGTCTCACTTGCACCATAACTATTTTCGGGTTGAAAATCTGGTACGGCAAAAACTATTCGATCCTTATTTACATTCTCTACTGCATTTCTGAGACCCGTCGTGCTTCCATCATAGAACGCTTTAGAGTTTTCAATCAATTTCTCATTGTATTCAGGACTTAAAGAATTAATCCCATTTTTCGGTTGAAGAGCAATGCTAGCTACTTTAACATTCAAATCCATTTCTGTATCTGTAGAAACTAGCGGGTAATAGCCTGTAACTACTACTTTAGTGCTAGGCTTTGTATTATCCAAAAGGTACGTAAGTAAATTCTCCATAGGCTTTTGGATGGATTCAGAACGACTGCGTATTTTATCAGCAGATACAGTAGTATCGACTATATTTCCAATTTCTACATCATTAATTCCTCCTGACACTAAAATGAGATCTGCATCATTAGAAATAGATTTTGCCTGTTCCATTAGCGAAGGGAAACCACTATTTAAATCTGCATTTTTTTGAAGCTCTAAAGTATCACTTTCCCCTGATATAACTGCACCAGAATGTGCATAGACTATTACCTCAACAGGTCTGCCATTTAGTGATTTTTGAAGATCTTCTGCGACCTGATAGTAGTATTTGTCCTGTGTATACAATCCGTTGCCCCATGCAATCGAATCTCCAATCACGTAAATCTTAAATGCATTGTCCGTTTGTGCACCCGGTGGTATTATGAAGTGGTCGTTTGAATAAAACAGATTACCATCCTCATTAACACCCATAATCGGCCTATTTCCTTCAGGTATTTCGCTTAGAAGATCTTTCATTTGTTCTCCTATTGTTGGGCTTACTTGAAGGGTCCCTGATTCGCTTACTTTTATCCCACTATTATGGTCTGGCAATAAGTCTTCAATTTTTGGACCATTACTCCCCGTCGGCCCCGTCACCAAACCCAGGGAAACATCTGAGCTGCCCTCGACATTATCATAAACAATAGGGGTCGTACTCATTGCGTTCTCCATCGGATCCTGGGGTGAGATGACATCAATACTATCCACAACACCTGAAAATAGCATTATCATGAATAACATGAATGCGAAAGACCATGATTTCAAGACCATATTTCGTTATCCCTCCTAAGTCTCTGTAAGCAATTTATGGCAAGTACAATCAAAGATTCCTTTTGCATCTGTTCCAAAACTCTTCTTGTCAGAATACGTCATATCCATCCAGCCACCTGAACAGCAAGGCAACCAGAAATCTTCACTTACAATCTTGTTCACCGGCACGGTTAAGTTCATCTTGGTTGCATAGTTGAAGGTTCCAGTATAGACCTGATCTACATAGATATCGGGTTTGCTCCAAGCACTTTTACTTTTACGAGTACCACCTTGCAGCATTTCTATACGAGCCGTACCGCTTGTGACATCTCCATTTAGGTTCATAAAAGTCTTGGTCAAGCTTTTAGCATCACCTGTATCGTAGTAATCATCCTCTACGCTGGCAACCCGATCCATGTTGATGCCATGCGCGTAATCAATTTCCTGGCCCATAGACGTCTTTGAAGCATAATTCTTGATCTGGGCCATATCCCCTAAGAGAGAACTGAAGTTTACGGGATGTGCGGCGTAGTAACCTTTACCAATAGCTATGGTTTGGGGACTATAGACCATACTATTATTATCCAAAGCCGCAATCAATCCATATGAATAAATCACGTCTGGATCAATTTGGGTTTGTCTTGATTCGGTTGATGTTATAATCGATTCTCTTTCAATCGACCCGCTGCCATGGCTAGCTTTTTGGAGATACACGTTTGCCAATCTGCTGAGCACGCGAGCATCAGAGTGTGGGCCTTGCACAACTAATTTATTGTTGCTAGCAAAAATTCCACTACCACTAGTGCTATCCTCGTAATTAAATTTTGTGCCTTCTGATTTTATTTGAATAGGGTCTGCAGACATCGCTAGCCCAATAAGTAAAGTAAAACTAAGCACCACTAATAAAATCCTACGCAAGAACATTTTCCCTCCTACACAATTATTGATTATACGGCTAGGCTTTAAACATTTTCGTACTCATGAGATTTGAATGATTAGAAAATTATTTTATATTTCTTGATTTAAACAAATACATCTTTGGTAAATTTATTATTTTGAATACCCAGCAGCTTTGCTGCGGGGATAAAGGGCATACGTATTCAACTGAGGTTTGTTTCAGCTCAACCGGGTTCCGTTTTCATGCGGCGGCGCCTCGGATGCCCCGCAGCTCTGCTGCGCGGGTGCGCCGCCACAGTTTCACTGTATCATAATTCACAAATACTATATTCAATTGTAAATCATAAAATCTAGCGCGTGAAAGCAAGGGTTATCGATGTAGATGTGTATTTATAAAAATGTCTTGTACCCGTATGCCTGAAAAGCTCCAGGAAAAAAGAAGGAATATATTACAGGTTATACATACTGCTCGGAACTCAAATCAGTTTTAATCAATAGTTCCGTCCCGTGGGTAGCCTTGCACTGTCATGTATGGAGCAAGCTTGAATGCTATGTCATAGGCTATGGTGGCTTCATCATACTTACCCTGTTTATAGAGAGCAGCGCCTTTAAGGTACCAGGCTTCGCTGTCGTTGGGATCTATCTTGATCACTTCGTCATAAGCCTGGATAGCTTCTTCGTACTTCTCTAGATAATGGAACGCTGTGCCTTTGAAGACCCAGCCGGAGGTTGTGTCAGGCTCTAGTTCAATCAATTTGTCAGCAGCCTCGACTGCTTCATCGTATCTACCCGCATAATATAGTGCCTCGCTTTTGCTAGACCATGCATCGCTATTATTAGGGTCGAGTCGAATGGCTTTGTCAAAAGCCTTGACCGCTTCATCGTACTCCTCCTGAGAATAGAAAACCTCGCCTTTCGCGTACCAAGCTTCGGCATATGCAGGATCTAACCCGATCGCCTCGTCATAAGCGTCAATGGCTTTGTCACACTCGTCCAGATCAAAGAGGGCATTGCCTTTGTTGAACCAGGCTTTGGCGTATTCGGGATTTACCTTGATCGCTTCGTCATAAGCCTCAATGGCTCTATCATACTCGTTTTCGTCATAGAGAGCAATACCTCGATCAACCAACTCTTCATCGGTCAGCTGACATTGTGCAGATGTCATCAATGATAGAAGAATGAAAACGGCATAGATCAATCTCATGATATCTCCAGCTCCTTTGCTTTGGTGAAGGCAGCATTGGCTTCTGTTGTCTTGCCCTGGTCCCGGAGGGCAACGCCTTTGTTGTACCAGGCATCGGCATGCGTTGGATCAAGTCTGATGGCCTCGTCGAAAACCTCGAAGGCATCATCATACTTACCTTGAGAGGCAAGCGCAGTGCCCTTGTTGCTCCAGGCGTTGGCATAATCGGGTTTTAGCCTGATGGCCTCGTCAAAGGCTTTGATGGCTTCATCGAACTTGCCCATATCATTGAAAGCAACGCCTTTGTTGAGCCATGCGTTGGGAAATCTCGGATTGAGCCTGATGGCTTCATCGTAGCTTTTGATGGCTTCAATGGATTTACCTTGGTTCATGAGAGCAATGCCTTTATTGCTCCAGGCATTGACGGTTTTGGGATCTAGTCTGATCGCTTCATCATAGGCTTTGATGGCTTCTTCGTACTTCTCTAGAGCAAGGAGAGCATCGCCTTTGTTGCTCCAGGATTTTATATAATCAGGTTTTAGCCTGATAGCCTCGTCATAAGCCGTTATTGCTTCAATGGATTTACCCTGGCCATATAACAGAGCATTTCCTTTGTTGTACCAGGCCAAGGCATAATTTGGATTGAGCCGGATGGCCTCATTATAAGCCTTGATAGCCTCAAAGTACTTGCCCATATCATTGAAAGCAACGCCTTTGTTGAGCCATGCGTTGACATATTTAGGATCTAACCCGATCGCCTCGTCATAAGCCTCAATGGCTTTGTCGTATTTACCCAGGTTATAGAGAGCTACTCCTTTATGAAGCCAATCTTCATCGGTCTGCTGACATTGAACCGATGTCATCAACGCCAGAAAAATAATGATTACAGCATAGATCAATCTCATCGGGCCGAGGAAGTGCTTAAAGATAATATGCTTGTTGGCCTCCGCATCTTTATTCGCTAGGAATCTCTATAAGCCCTCTACAGGTGGATAATGTCGGTGATACATATCTCTCTCCATCCGCTCGTTAATAGTGGGCCCTTTGCGGCGGTCTAAGCAGGCTTCGTACTGATCTTCTGCCTGCTTTTCTACCAGAGAATGCCCCGATCAATCTCAATATGATGCAGCAGGACGTCATCAACACGTCGCTTGAGCGTTTCCAGGTCCACTGGTGGAATCTAAGATATAGATCAAGAGCATTCTTGATAATCATCGTTGGACTCTTTCAGTCTCTGCTATCTTAGCGGCGTGTTCATCAGAGAGCCTAATGCTATGTTTGCCCGCTGATTCATATTTTAGACTGTTTAAGTGTGAAGCATATCGAAAAATTAAAAATCGAGTTGCTTAGGGCCTAAACAGTCTAAAGTATGATCTTCATCAATTCCGAACAGCTCTTACGGACCGGTTTAGTTCCCTGCCTGTCTTGCTTTGCGGTTGAAAATTGCGTCCAGGTTTGCGTTCAGTTGGCGGTTCATTTTATCGGAATCGACTTCTCTCGATACGGTTCCGATGTGCTGAGAGGCATCGATGACGTAGGTGTGGTAGTGGTTAACCATCTGTCCACCGACGCCGGAAGAACGCATCTTGCCGAGTTCGTCTAATGCTCTTGAGATCGGACCAGGACCTCGCTGAGCTATGGCCTGGGGAATAATCTCTTCGCTCTCATGGACATTCGCGTTTAATCTGCCGCTACGAGAAAATGTTGCGCCATCAGAGAACGACAGTTCTTTGTCGGTTCTCTCTTTCGACATTGAAGTTCCTATTATACCTCCGTTCTTGTCGAAAATATCGTAGAATCCTTTGTCAGCATTGCTTTCGTAAGCGACCTTTCCAGAGGGACTAGACCCGTATGGAGTTTTCCCGGAATGGTCGGTTCCGGTAAGACTCTTGCCTATGTTGTTGCCCTTATTTCCAAGATCGAGACTAACAAACCAATCGTACAGTTTCCCCATGGCATCGGCGAGAGCTTGCATTCCCGGTATGGTCATGACCAGATCTTTCATTGCTTTAGCAACCGCATCAGCTATAAGAGTCCATAGACCATCGAGAATCCCGCCCGGAGAGTCATCATATTCTTTCTTGGCTTTTGATAGTCGCCCGGACGGAGTTACCATTGTTCCGCGTGAACCGCCAGTGTACCAACCAGTACCACTTTCGCCTTGAGATTCCCATGTCAGAGGCTTTTTATTACCGATTTTCTTTCCCTCTTTAGCGGCAATGTCGTTCATTCTGGTTTCGTTCTGCTCTTTTGTTATGCCTAGACCATCTCGGAGCCACTGGAAGCCCGCTTTAATCGACTGCCAGAGCCAATCCAAGAACGAGACTGCCCTTTTAAGCAGATTGACGACGAACTCCAACAGTTCGTTACCGCTCTCCCCGATGAAGCTGATTGTGCCGCCGATAGCGTCCATTACGAGCTTTGTTGCGCCGCTATTCTTCAGAGCCGCCCATGTTTTGCTGAATATCTGAGTCTTTTTCTCCACGACGTACAGCAGACCAGCGAGAGCGACAAGAGCGATTATAGCAAGACCGATCGGGTTGGCATTGAGCGCAATATTGAGTAGCCACTGAGCAGCCGCAGCTCCTTTAGCGACCGCACTATGATACAACGTGACCGCTGCCAGTTTTGCCCTCGTAGCGAGCGACACCTTTTCCGCGACGTTCAGTGCCACGGTGGAAGCTGCCGCCCCGGAGCTGGTGAGCCCCAACAACGCCAGACCCGCCGTTGCGCTCGGAATAACTGCCAGGAATGCACCCGTGGCGGTCGTCAAACCGATGACGGTAGCGAGAACAGCCAGCAGCCCAGGCGCGCCGGGGATTGATTGAATCACAAGAATGATTTTTTCAAACACCCGCAACAGCGTATCCATCGGGCCGAGCATCGTTTTGCCGATTTCTTTTGACAGATTGGACATTCGGTTTTTAACAACGGTGTCCAGGTTCTTTTGCCGGATGTCGTCGTCTGTCTCGCCAGTATCGAATTTCTCCATCGCCTTGAGTCTCTGTTTCTGACTCATGGAAGAAAATGATCGGCGGCCAGTGTACCCCATAAGAGCCGCTATTGCGTCCTGCTCCTGGGCCATAGCAGAACCCTTCTTATATTTGCGAGCCGATCCGAGAAGTTCAAGTGTCGATTCTGCGCTCCCATATCCTTTGGATTCCAAGAAATCTTGATTGCTCGTATAGCCGCGAGTCAATTGCTCTGATGCCTTGAGAGCCTTGTCCTTATTTTTAATGCCACGTTGAGAAAGTTCCGTTATAAGGCTAACCTGAGTCGATGACGATACCATGCCCGTGTTGGTCATAGCTTCGACCGACGCATTTACCTTTGCCATATCGAACTTTTTTTTCTCAAGAACGTCCCTGGCCGAGTTCATTATATTTTCCGATTTGTCGGCTGCACTCCAAGTCAGCCCTCCGATAGCTCCGCTCATCCCCAGGCCGACGATAGCGCCGAGTGCTCCCTGGAAGTCGCCAGCCGCGTCCTGCAAGCCTTTGAACTTGCCTGTCATAGTGTCGAGCGCAGTCGATCCCTTTTTGCCTACGTTATCTACAGCTTCCCCGGCTTTGCCAAACGACTGATTCATAGCGTTGCCGAGAGCAGTTCCCTTGAATCCGGAATTTTGCAGTGCATCCATCCCGGAAGTTTTTAACGCAAATTCGATAGCAAGCTTGGGTTTTTCGGTAATCTTATCTCGCAGACCTAGAATCTTTGTCATAGGCGCGGTGAGATTGTCGATGCAATCGAATATGGTAGAAAATGAACGGCTGTCCATAATCACACCTCATACAGACGATCAAGCTCCACAAGGGCAACTCGATCCCTTTCGAATGGCGATGCAGCCCAAGCCCCCCGGATTTCATCGATCTGTGCCGGCGTGCAATGCATTAGACATTTGAGCTTCTGGCCGTCACTAGCGGCCAGAAGTTTGCCGCCTCGGCCCCATGTCATTTCCCAACATTCGGTCGTTTGGATCGCCGTGCCGGTCAATGTTTGAGCTAGCGAGGCGGCCAGGCTCAAGTATTCAAGCCGATATGATGTCTCTGTTTCCCGTTTGCTTTCTCGCTCGACTTCGTTCAGCCTCGTCGTGATGCCATCCATGCTTTTCATCGCACCACCCCCAGTAGAATCTCGTGGATCCGTGCCAACTTCTCTTCGATCTCAGCGGCCTCGCTCTCCATCGCAACCGTCTGAACCGCCGTCTCCTCTCGGGCCTGGATGACTTCAGGGATCTTATCAAAATCGGCGTGCGCCATTTCGGCGGCAGCACGATACGGGACAAGCTTGATGTTCAGCTCTCTATTCTTGCGTTCGATTTCCTCACGAATACCGCGAATATGTTCATTAAGCACCGCCAGCGGAGGCTCGACCTGCAGTTCATGGAAAGCTTTGTCAAGCTCATCAGCAACTTTCTCGTTGACTGTGATCTTGCGCTCCACGGCGCTGATCTGCTGTTGTATCCTCGCAAACGCATCGTCAAGGGGGACTAGCACGGGCTTTCCAGCCTCCTCGCTTGCCCATACATGATTCAGCGTCTCCGCTTTCAGCCTCTGCAGCTCGTTCTTCTGGTCAAAAATAATCCGGAAAACATTAATCACCGGATCGGATAGCAGATACGTGATCCGGCCCTCCATGTATTCGCCAATCGCTTCGTTTACGATCTCTGTTAATGATTGCATTAATATTCAACTCCTTCATTCATTTCTTGTGAACTTCGGTCTCCAATTCGGCCAACCGCTTTTCTATATCAGAAATTTTATCTAATTCCCACGCCTTCAACCAATTGCCTAAAAGCTGACTGATCTTCCCAGCGTGCTCCAGCTCTGAGCCTTCCTCAAAGGCCCGGTCCAGAATGCGCCGTATCAATCGCCTCGCATCTTCCGGGGTTTTGAGTGTGATTCCCCGTCGTTTAGAGGTTTTATTCTCTGACATCTATTAACCTCTTGATATGGAATTGCGCCTTGACCCCCCCCGGGGGTACGGAGCGTTCGCTATTGTCGATTGCAGTCGTCATAAAACCCCCAAATTTCAGTTTGCTTTTGCCTCTTCTCGGACCGGATAGCCACAACCGGGCCGGGCACAATAGGATTTGCCACCCATCTCGACCACACCATGGCCGGCGAGATCTTCGCCACATTTAGCGCACATCAAGGGAGACTTCCCAGTACGCTTCGCTGCCAGCTCTTTGAAGTGCTCCACTCTATCAGCATCCTGTTGATCGGCCTCGACTGGGGTTGTCTCCGTTGATGTCTCCATCTTGTATCCATTGGGCCCTCCCACCACGACATCGCTTGATGCTGATGTCTCCATCATATCCATGTCTCCATCAATTTTTGCTTTTTCTTCCCTAGTAGAAGATTTGGAAATATTCTCTTTAGAAAGTTCGCCAAATCTTCTTAGTATCTCACTCCATAGATTACACGGAGACGATGGAGACAACGCTATCTTCTGACTCTTTTCTTCTTCCTCTTCATGGATACAAGATGGAGACACATGGATACACTCGGAGACATTCGGAGACATTCGGAGACATCGATCGTTGTAAGGCCTCAATTGCTTCCCTGCACTTGTTGCAATCGAAATTTAGATACTTGTATAGTCGGGTGCTCTTTCGGTCTTTGTCTTTACCCCGCTTAGGCTCCAATCCACCACAGAAGTTTTTTAGTTGCTTGCCGAAATATCGGATGTCCACCACTTCGCCCACTTTGTAGCTACACCACTTTTTATAATAATCATAGATCGGCTCTAATAGAGTCCAAAACTCGAGCCCTTTATCTTCAAACTCACAAAACATCTCCAAGAACGATGTCACTGAGGAGCTTTGATCCGCATATTCGGCGAACATCTCGGAACCTGCTCTTTTGTGGATGGCTTTGCTCCTCCCGATGGCCTTCGATCTGAAGAGGAGCAAATTAAGTATGCCAGAGAGCTCGCTCGGGGTTGACAACTTGTCGAACAATGCCGGATCTCTTTGCTTCTCCAGAGGATTCGCATCATCGGGATTCGCCACAAAACAGTAATGTAGATCGACCTTCACGAAACGCTCTTGCCATCCGATAGAGCTGTCCTCAATCTTCGGCATGGTGTTTGTATCTACAATGGTCTGAAAGTAGGGCTCAAATTGGATCCTGCTCTGATTTTTCCTATCACCATCAATAGAACCGTTGCCGGATGTCAGCTTGATAAAGTCGGTTCCAATGCTTGCCTTCTTCTTGCCTGTCTCCGAGGCAATCCACCCTCTTTTTCTGTAGAATCCGCCCGCCGCAAAATTGTTTTTCCCAACTTCGGCCAGAGGCATATCTCTAAAGCCAGTATTCCCAAAGAATTTTTTAATCAGTTTTTCATAGATTCCTTTTCCGTTCCTCCCGAGGCCAAGAAGAAAGAGCACATACGCCAGGGGTTCCTTAATCGCAGTAGCCGCGAACCAATCAATCAATGTGATCCTGTCACTCACGTTGGGAGTAATAGATTCCAGAAAGGCCAGGAAGGCCGGGCACTTGGCTGACGCATCATAAGATACCTGAATCTGATCTAAAATGAGATCTTCAGGGCGGTATTCTCGCACTTCCCCTGTGAGGAGATCGGCCACACCATTCTTGACTCCGAGAAGGTAAGGGTTTGGCTCAAAAACTACGGGGTTATCGAGAAGCTTGTTCGTTATCCTCCTCAATGTTTCCCGTTTTTGATAGTTGTTGAAGAGGTCTCCAGCCACGGCACATAAGGTGCTATCGATTATGCGTGCTCCATCGGGTTTGTAGATTTGCCCGGTGAATCGATAGATGTCCTCGGAGTCCTCCGCCATTGCCAGTGGCATTTTTCCAAGAACGACGCCTGCCGCCTTTGTGGCACTGATTTTTGGTTTGCCCTTATCTGTCAAAACTGTAATTTCATCAAAACCGATTCCTATCGTGTGCTCCGGAAAAGGGTATTCCTGAACTTCCGGTGCCACGGGTTCGGGCATTTGTCGGGGATACTTGCCGCCCGCCTCCAGGCCCGACATGGCAGTTTTGCGGATCTCCTCCAGCTTCAGGCCGGTATTTTCTGCTGCCTTGACCAGCTCCGAGATTACTTCGTCCTCCGTCAGCACGCCAGCCGCTATGAATTGCCCCATGGAAAATGCGGATTTATTCAGTTGCTCGTTTCGGCTGCCCGCAGGGGTGCCTGCCATGACTAAGACCTCGCCTCTTAATGCCGCCAAAGCATAGCGTCGGGTCCGGGCCTCATCGCTCTCTCCGTGCTTCTGACGGGCCTTCTTGCCGATGTCCTCCAACTTGGCGACGTTGCTCTCCAGCTTGGAACTAAATGTTATGCCGATTGCTTGAAGATCCGTCAGTAGCTTTGCCAGGGAGATCTCTGCAGGCGGGCTGGAGTCCAACAGTTTGTAATCTACCCTATCGCCCTTTCCTGGTCGTACATCGTCGCCGGTTACGGGGTCAAGAATTTATGGGAATTGGGGATAGTTTGATAACTATTTTGCAGCTTCAGCTCACCGATCGGCTGTCCGTTCTTATAGAGCTTGAACTGCGCAAAATCAGGCTTCTTGCCGTATTCGGCTAGGATATATGGAGTGACATCTGTGCACTTGAACCACGTCCCTAACCGGCCAGGCCGGGTCTCCCAAGTTGTTGTGATAGGCAGCTCCAGGGCTACAAAGGCGGCCGGATCATCCTTATCAAGGCCAATGTGGCCATTGCCGGCCAAGATGCCCACGTTGCCCTTATGGGCTTGAGCCTCTTCAAATGTATGTGCGTTTTCTGGCAATTGCCAGTCATTCTGTATCGGTGGGTATTTCCGGCCCGATCGGAGGAGCACAAAGGCAGCGCCGGGTTGGTCGAAGACCTTAGGTATTTCGGCCATGCTTACCGCCTTCGTTTATATGCACGATTTGCCGCCTTGAGGGCTTCCAAGCAGCGATCACAACATCCATGCTCTGCAAGAATGTGATCCGCAATTTCCTCAAATGATCGTGCTGCCTCTGGCATACAGCCGTCTTCTATGTCTTGAAAAACGTCACCCGCTAGATCGCCAATCCGGTTATTCCGGCCATGTCGTGAAAGCAGCCAGCGCCTGAAACTCGGCTTCATTCGCGCCTCCACTGCCGGGAGCTTGCCCAACATGGCTTCTTACGTGGAATCGTTTGTATTGGCTCGCGGTCTAACCATCCGCCACAGCCTACCTCAAACCGCGCAAGTCCATGATGTCGGTCGCCTTCATTCCATTGCTGCCAATCGGTTTCCAAGCGTCGCGCGCTGAAAATGAATGCCGGTCTTGGCCCAAATAGCGCCAGCCATCCGCTCGCGATTGCATAGCTTCCGCCAGGCTTTGCACTCCAGGGAGTGCTGGGTGTATCGCTCTGGTCAGGCATGTCCACGCCTCAACACCGCTAGCGGCAAGGATTTAAATAGGCACAAAGCGCACGAGATTATACCAAATTTCGTCTGCAGCCGGGCGCTGGACACGCCCGGATTTACTATTTTTAACATTAATTTGCACCTTCCGCTGCTTGGATACCTAAATCCATTAACCGCCGAGCAGCTTCGCACAGACCTAACCTCCTGTTTTCTGCGTAGCGCTCCAGTGATGCTCTTTGCTCGTCTGTGACACGATAGGAAATCGCATCTCTCATCCTTTTTTTGTCCTTATATTCGTTCGTCATTCCTATCACCATATTCCATTAATTTATATGTATATGAAATTACTTACTCCAAAAGATATAAATAGTTTATTGTATGTAGATACTTACAGTAGGAGTAAAATATCATGCCAAGTCAAAAAAGAGGAGAATTACTAACAAAACTGGAACGAGAGAAAGTTTTGGGCAGATCAAATATGACAGATAAAAAAGCCCGCGCCACTAACGATCTTAGGGTTAAGAGAAAACTATCAAGTTGGTTGGACAATCTCACCGATGTAGCACTCATCTTAGAGCATCTTCCAGACGACAAAACGCGAAGTGCAATCAGTGATGTGAATATCTATTCACTTCTGTATTTGGTTGAGAGGATGCTGGAAATCAAGAACTTCTATCCTGTAGTGGGACCGATAGGAAATCCTGCCGAGTGGAAGGTAATTATCGACGATAAGACCAAGAAACAGGCAAAAGAGGCCGATGTATGGCGGGCCTTGCAGTTCGGAGAACGTCTTGATAGTCTGAATCGCTTTATTGGTGACGGCCGAGAGAGTCCCATTAGTCAAGCTTTGAATTTAGAGAAATTGAGGTCAATGGGGATGGCAGATCGCATAAAAGAAGATGAGATGATCGGGTTAGATAAATTAAAACAAATCGGTGCTAATATGAAATCTCTCGCAAGAGAGGATATGATTCGACGGAGAAATTTTAAACTGGTTAAACTGCAATATCAATAGGGTTTTTGAGGGTACTTTGTACTTAATTATCCGCAACTGTATACTAT
Source organism: uncultured Methanotrichaceae archaeon (assembly GCA_964633785.1). Lineage (GTDB taxonomy): Archaea > Halobacteriota > Methanosarcinia > Methanotrichales > Methanotrichaceae > Methanothrix. Next base: position 2,369 of record CAZWHG010000048.1, on the reverse strand, counting down.
GGATAAATTCGAGCAGGTGATTTCTTCCCGAATACGGAAGAAAGCGAAAGACGGCAATTACAAAATCATATCCATAGTACCAGTAGGCGGGAGTGAAGTTGCTCCTGGTATTTACAAAATACTGCCAACTAAGCCGATGGAAGAGCCGCCCGCATAGCTCTGGCCCGCTCTCTCATCACCCCAAAATCTTTTTATCGCCTCCCAATACCAGCCAAATACCAATCATGCCGATTGATATCTATTCTAGAAAATAGTTCTAGTACATTTATGAAATTTTGTAATGTAACAAACGGTGCAAAATGAAGGGTTCAATCGGCTCGCTATGATCGGGGTCGCATCTTTCTTCTTTTCTTACCTTTTCTTTTTGGCCATCGTCGCATGCTAGCGTTTCTCAAAAAAGTTCTATGTCATTTTTAAGAATATCTGCAAAAATGACATAGAACTATATCGCATGTCATCGATTTCTTCAAAAAGATCTGTAAAGGAAGAAGAGAAAGATGATCCGCGGCAAGACCGCGGACCTCTCTCGTTCGCTCGGCTGTGGACATCTGTTACCCTGCGCGAGTTGGACTTGCCCGCGCATGCGTCCTTTTCTCAATTTGCTACCATCGTGACATCAATGATCCTATCGACCAGCGCTTAACGTCTTTGGTGAATGGTGGGCAAGATGGCCCATCTCAGGCCACGCACACGATCTCCTCTACCGGCCCGTTGCGGCCACCTGGCCATTTCCCGACCGGCCGAATGCTGCCCTCCGCCTCAGTGGCGGCGGCGGGTTTCGCGACAGGAAAGAACTTTCTCTGATGCTTGCAAGGCCCGCCGCGGTAAGTTGAACTCGGGCAACTGCAGGCCCTCGCAGCCACGGTATAATATGCGTCTTTCTTGTTGCTCAATACCAGCACCAATCGACCGTTATCTAAGGTCACATCTGGGGGCAGTGGATCGCTCGCACGGCCAACAAAGGCTAACAGATTCTTTACCGCTTCTACCGATTGCGTTATTGGCCCGGTCCGGCCTTCTAGCATGTTCTTTCCATTCATGTTCTTGCACCAATAATGTACTATGCAATCAATGTATATATAGTAAACGGTGCGAACAATAACAAACTATAAATGTCTTGAAAACAGCATAAAACAAACATGACCGAAAAGACAACGCAAATGAGACTTTACGCGAAAGACTTGGATCGCATTAAGAACTATGGTAGGGCCGGGGATACGTTAGCCGATGCATTGTCAAAGGCGTTGGACTTTGCCGAAGCCTACCAGGCAAGCCAAAAGAAATGATAAATAAGAATGAACAGGTAGCAAAGAGCCCCTTCACTACCCGCCAAATGTTCCCGTTGGTGCAAGAACATAGCCCACAGCTTCAACAGATGTGTGCTGCTTTAATTAAAATAGCCGATCCTATTAATGCTTTATCATAGGCAAGTTTATAATAATTTGAGATAATCCATCTGAATAATAGTTGTAATAAAATTTGTTTCCGGCCCAGGGCCGCGAACCCTGGACTGGAGACTCCGAGAAGGAGCGTATGCGTATGTCAGAAATAGCCTTAGCTAAGATAAATAGCTTTGCGTCCACAGCGACGCGAGCCGATATTGTACCGCCAGATGACCCTATTTTTGAAATTCATGCCTCTGAGCTGCAGGGCCTTTTGAATGAGATGGTCCTCACCCATAACCAAATGGCCGAAATGGTCCGAGATGCTGGTATTCTCCGAGGTCGTGAGCTTGCCAGGCTCACAGAAGATCATGCCGGAGCTCTGAAAGCAGAGAGATCCCCTATAACAAAGCTGATTATGCTCAATGCCTATATCCGGCAATTTCTAACCAAGATTCGCGATGCTCTGAAGACCAGACCCGCAGAAGGCTCAAAGATCATCCAGGTCATCAGCAAGATTCAGGCCAGGGCTATCCAGATTGTTGAATACATCAAGACCACAGTCCAAGACTCGCCTAGAAAGGAGATCGCCTTGGACTCCCAACAGGCCAGGATACTATTCTCAGGTGCCGGTGGTGAGCCTGTGAGCCGCAAGGAGACCATTAGAGCCATGAAAAGAGCCGAGACGCTTTGGCCAGCTCTGAACTGTGGCCACAGGCCCAATGATGGCCGCCAGACTACACGTCTAACCGCAAAGGTGGAAGAGCTAAAGGATTCTCCAAAAACCGGCTATCGTGACCTTTGGCAACGATCCGGGAAGGATGTGTCTCTGTGCTTATAGGGCTTTCTAATCAATATAGTCGAAAAATATACAGATAAATTCTATAAATCCGAGATGGATAATAACCGTTTACTGCTATCTTTAGTTTACTTGCTAATACCGTTTCGGTTTCGTTTCTATTATAATAGCAGACAAATATTATTTCT
>CAZWHG010000047.1:0-22081 GCA_964633785.1 uncultured Methanotrichaceae archaeon | reverse complement strand
GATACAGGGCCTTCCTTATTGATATCAATTTACAGAAAATTCGTTACGCTGCCGAAAATATGGAGGCACCGGTCTGGGACTGGCCATCAGCAACAGCCTGGTTGAGATGATGGGGGGAAGGATCTGGGCCTTATCAGGTCGAAACTGCACCTTTGCTTGTAGGCAGACAGGTGCTCATAGTCGATGACAGCAAGGCTGAACGCCACCTCCTTGGAACTTATACCTACTCGTGGGGCATGGTCCCTCTAATCGCGGCCTCATATAAGGATGCACTTAACTGGATTCAGAGAGGAAATAAATTCGACGTGGCTATCCTTGACATGGACATGTCACATATGGATGGTGCAACCCTGGCCAGGACCATTCGAGAATATAGCACAACGATGCAGCTGGTGATGTTGACCTTTACAGAAGAGAGGAACGATTCCCATCACTTTGATTTCTGCATGACAAAGCCTATCAAACCCATGCAGCTTTACCGGACATTGACAGACATCTTTTCCAGACAGCAAGCCAGAGCAGATCGAGCACCCAAAATTAACAAGAAGATACAAGACAATCCCATGAGAATACTTCTGGCTGAGGACAATGTTACCAGCCAAAAAGTTGCACTACAGATGCTGGGTCGTCTCGGTTACAGGGCTGATGTGGTGGCCAACGGCATTGAGGTCCTGCAAGCTCTGCACCGTCAGCAATATTATGTTATTCTTATGGATGTCCGCATGCCGGAGCTGAATGGCCTGGAGGCGACCAGACAAATCCGCGAGCTATGGCCGGTTTCATAGCAGCCCAAAATTATATCTGTTACGGCTTACGCCCTGGAGAGTGACCAGGAAAAATGTCTTGAGGCGGGGATGGATGATTACATCAGTAAACCTGTAAAGAAGGAGAATCTGGAAAGAAAATTAAAATTGTACCAGCCCGCCGAAATGTACAGATGACATTAGCATCATTCTTGTATTTATTGTTCCTGCTTTTTCAGCCAGACTCATGCCTCCTGGAATGAGAAAGGCGATATGTGAATTGCTTTTTCCGGCTCACAAAGCTTATGGACTTGAAACGCGATAAACCCGTCCATGAGATCGAAGAGCATAATTTGCCTACTATTCATATCACTGGTTCTGGCGTCAAGCGCTGGCTGCCTGGCCAAGGACCAGGTGGGTACATCGAATGCGAATCCTGCCGTTCCAAAAGATAATCTGCCGGATGGCTTCAAGCTGCTGGCAGTTCTGCCCGAGATGGACGGCAGTGTGAATATGACCGATTACATCCGGGAATTTTATGGATCTGAAGAAATTGGTTCGGCCAATACCTCGGTAGGCATATACCAGTGGGGCAATCCCGGCGAGAATTATGACGCCAAGATCACCCTGATCCAGCTTTCTGATGAGGAGCACGCCAAAGCTGCTGTTTCCAACTTCAAATCCCAAAAGACATACCGAGATCTCTTGGCCCGCAATGTGCCCATATTCGGCAATGCCACAGTCAACGACCATGAGACTTTAGAGATAAGGGACGTTAGAGGAGATAACAGCATTAGATATCTCTATCTCTGGAATGCGGGAAGTATAGTGGCTCTTGTTGAGGGCAACAACAATAGAAGCAAGAGCCTGGAGCTGGCCGGCGCCTCAGGGCTCTGAGCTCTAACTTTTTTTGATATTTTGATATAAAATCGCAAAGCCTCTCAGCCTCCAAAAAAATAGGCACAGGTAAGAGCCTCGCGACTGACAAACGATGGTAGATACCATGCTTCTCACACTCTTGGAGATGATAATCCAGAAAAACAGCTCTTAGGGGGCATTTTCCTGGCTGTGACTGATCTTTATCCAATCATAATTATGTTCCTTTTTACTCCTCGCCTGATGGCACATCGACCACAATCCAGTGCTTTCCGCGGATTGGAGCCTTCCTTAATGCCTCCTCAATCTCCGCATTTGCCAGTCCATCCAGCCAATCGTTAAGTTTCTTGCCAGGATTATGTCCGGTCCAGTATGATTGCAGCCTGATGTGCAGATCGCACATGTGATTGAGGCTTATGCCACGCTGGCAGATAGAGCCGCGGCACGGTCCATGGCCCTTGAGGTCGCACTCTGGGGGTTTCATTTCATCTCCTTGGATGTTTGGCGAGCTTATCTAGCTATTGCAGATTGAAGGACTCAGCTAATACATCCAGATTCACCCGGCCGCTTACAAAAGTGCGCCTCGACTTGGTTTCGTTCATGACAACCTTGGCCGGGGCAAAGACGTTGTGGTCCACCTTGAAGAAATCAAATCCCGCCGCCTTGAATGTCTTGTAGAAGGGTGCCCCCCAATCAGGAGAGGCCGAAGAAGGCATGCCTTTAAGATATTGCTGCAGCTCTTCCTGATTCTCGTACTCCAGCGTGTAGTAAGTCTCCCCACCATAAATTATGGCATCGTTGGAGGAGCCCATACACATGGTAGCGTCGCCTGTGATGGGCGAGATAGGGGCCCGGCCCCAGCCGCACTTGATGGTGTTTATATCAAAGCCCATGGTGAAAAGCTTATGCAGACCCGTCTCGACCACGCGCGCTGAGACCTGCACCAGCCCGGCTATGCTGTCTGTGGGCGCCACGGCAATTCTCAGGTCAGCTGGATCGATGCCGCACTTTTCTGCAATGAGGGAGGAGACTGTCTCGCCCGGCAGCTTGTTTGACTCCAGGACAATGACTGCCACATCTGATGACTCCTCAAAGGATATCTTTTCGTAGAGGTCGCGGGTCTTTCTGGCCAGAACGCGCGCCGGACCGCTGCCCATAGCGAAGTACTTGTCGGCCTTGATCTGCCACATGGCGCACTGGGAGGCCATGCAGGAGACGGCCGGATGGTCCGTCGCCACCTGAATGCCCGGCAGCAAAATGCTGTTGATATCGAAGGGAGTAAGCTGGATCTCTGCCAGATCAGCCATGCAGAGGCGAGATAGGTAGACGCCCGCACCGTAGCCTCCATGGGCCTCTACGCCCGCATCAGCCACTACAGTACCATTATCAAGTTCTTGGACTAGAATTTGCAGCTCGTCTGCATAATCGAGCATCTCCTCGAAGACCTCGAATCCCATTTCATTGATACCCATCAAGCCGGATCACCTTTCCGGATTAGAATGCAATTCGTCCTTAAAAGTTTATCGATTCTTCACGGGACAAGACCCCAGTGCGCTGCAATTCTCTTGTGTGGAGTTATTTTGAGTGCCTGCGCTTCCATTGGGACCAGTGCAGTTCTCGCCGCAATTTATGCCGCGATCCTCACCATAGCTTCCGTTTACTTGACAAGCGCGGTTTTCTCCGGCAAAAGGGCAGGAAATGCCGGCGCTGTTCAAGACGAGAGCTATTCCTGCCAGGAGCAGGACCAGTGCAACTATTGGGTATTTATTCATCATTTGTTCCTCTAATTCTGTCTCAACCCTTTCCCTACGAGGCGGATAGACTCCGCTTTTTCTATTTATATTTCGCGATGCGGCCATCCAAAACCAAGCAGACTCAATTATTTATAGCCGAGGATCAATTCGTTTGCCATTCGAGGTGGAAGAGTGATTAAATCGGCAGAAGGATTTTTCATATTGGCCATGCTTATTGCAATTATGCTCTTAATTAGTGGTTCAAGCCTCGCCGCATCTCCTGAGAAAGAGACGGCAGTGTTGAATGGAAGCGAAATTACCACGTCCTGGGATTTATCAACCTTATTTAGAGATAGGGAGGCGGCAACTGCAGAATTCGAAGCGCTGCAAAATAAGTCGCAAGAGATAAATGTGACATTTCGCCCTCTGTTCAAAAACCTCACTGGAAAGGCTTTGCTGGAATATATTGAGGCGAATAAGAACTTCGGCCGGAATTTGAGCGTCGTTATGGCTTATGCTTATGCCCAAAATAGCCTGAATGTCAACGACAAATTCTTCGAGAAATTCATCTCCGATGTACAGAATTTATACACAGAGCACGCCAAGGCCACATCTTTTGCTGAAATATTGCTCAAGTCGCTTCCCTCTGCCGAATGGGACCGGCTATTTTCAGAGCAGCCTGCCCTGGAAGCGTACAGAGCATACCTGGAGAACAGCTACCAGCGCTATAGCGATCACCGGCCCAGAAATGAGACACATGCCGCCTATCTGGCAGATATCTCCAACCAGCTCATGAAGATCAATACCGAAGCGGAAAAGATGGTAACCAATAATGTTACAGTTGCTGGAAACATCACTCTGGAGGACGGAAGAGTGCTGGCCATAAATTCTCAAACCTACTCGGAGCTACTCTCTACGGACAGCAACCGAAACAACCGAAAGATGGGCTACGACAAACGATTCTACCATCTCATCAACCAATCGGATAAAATGAGCGAGATATACGGCAATAAATCAAGATTAGACGACCTTCTTGCCCGGGAGCTGAACTACTCCGACTCTTACAACGCCAAGATGTTCGATACCTATCTCACCAAAGAGCAGGTAGAAACAATGAACCAGGTCTTCAAGGAGCGCAAGGGCGACTTTGATGGCTATTACGAGTTTCGAAAGACGAGGATGAATCTGTCCCCCCTTAAGCCTTATGACCTGGCGCTTCAAATGATGAAAAATCCCGATAAGAAATACGGCTACGAGGAGACGCTCACCAATATTTCCGCCTCTTATGCGGCAATGGATCCGGCCTTCAGGGACATATTTGTGAAGACGACAACCAGCGGCTCAATGGATGTTTACCCCAATCCGGAGGGCGGAAAGCAGCCGGGAGGCTACTGCCAGGATATGTGTGCTCTTCAGCGTCCGGCGTTGATATTCATGAACTACAAGGGTTTGATGCAAGACCAGAAGACCCTTACTCATGAGATGGGCCATGCCATCAACTTCTACCTGATGGGCAAGAATGTGGATTACCTTTATTGTGCCGGTACAGAGTACGAGATGGAGATTCCCTCAACCTTCAATGAGGAGCTCTTTGTGGATTATGCCCTGAAGAACTACGACCAGGATACGGCCCTGGCAATCTTAGCGCAGAGCGTCAGTGATTATGAGAACTACTTCACCTTCCAGCCCATGATCACCGAGTTTGAGAACAAGGCGCACGAGCTTTGCCGCCAAAAAACAAATGTTAGCGGCAGCGATCTTAACCTTCTCTGGACCAATCTATCCAAGGAATACCGAAGCGGTTTGGTGGACTATTACCCGGAGGACAGTGCCCAGTGGACCTACATCAGTCACATCTATCTCACCAATAACTACTACACCTTCAGCTATGCCCTATCCAAGGCCGTGACTCTATCTTTATTTAAGATGTACAAAGAAGATCCGCAAAAGTTCAATGAGAACTACATGGCCTATCTATCAGCCGGCAGCAGCATGACCCCGCCGCAGAAGCTTCGGAAATTCTTCGGCATTGAGATAGATCGCAAGCTATTCGAGGATGCTATGGATGTGGTGCAGATGAGGGTACTCCAGTTGCATGAGCTGGAAGGAAAGAGACTGGCAAGTTCCGCCTGAAGGCAGGGCAGAAATTCGCATTTCTATATTTCTATTTTTATCGACCAGGCTTACGGCCAAGAGGTTATCTGTCTGGACATATGAAATGTTCTACAAAATTTCATGCATCTTTATTTCTGAGCGGATACACCGTCTCCAATCGAAAAATACAAATCCAATACCGTCCAATACAGTTTATACAATTATCAAGTGATGCCTGGGCTCGCCAGGCAGGTGATATGATGGTAGATGCAGACGAATTGGAAAAGATGAGACTAATGGAAATTGATCGACGCAAACAGGCCCTTGCAGATTATCTCAAAATAAATCCCAATGAGATAATAGCCTGCTCTGCTTTGATCAACAATATCACAACCTTTCAGGCAAAGAAGATGCTCTATCTGGTAGGGGATGAAAAGGAGGTTGCAGCCGGCATACGCGGCTACTTCGAGCATAATTTAAGCAATCTGGATTCTGCTTTTATCGGCCAGACAGCCCGCCTTAAGGCAGGTGATGCACAACTGGTAGATAGGCTGTGCGAGATTCTGGATGAGGATATATCCACAGAGATTCTCAACGAGGCCCTCCTGGGCATAGTTAAAAAGTGCGGAGACGTAGAGAGCCTCATCAACGCAGCCGCATATGAGGTTGACCGTGCAGATTTTTTGGCTATGGATGGCCAGGAGATTGCATTCGGGAACTATTTCATATACAAATTCCGTGAAGGCCAGTGCTCTGACTTTGATTATTGAGGAAGATAGACCGGGCACTGGCTCATTGGCAGCTGTTATATAATTTTGTAGGAATTCGCCACAGTCGACCGGATTTCGTCTTCATGCGGCGGCGCCTCGCATGCCCCGACAGCTCTGCTGCGGGGTGCGCCGCAGAAGTTTCACTCGAGGCGGAGGCCTAAATAAAGGCCCGGAAATGAATGCTAAATATCTTGGTATACAATACGGTGGGCCGGGAAGATTAAATAGTTAGCAAACTATCACACATTCAATGGAGGCATAGTCAGTTGGTTTGCTCAGATTCTCTGGAGGTCAAGGATATGATATCATCTGTCATTAAGCCTGCAAAGATCGACCCCGACGCAGGTAAGGAGTTCATTGAGGGCATCATAGAAGGCCTGGAGGACTATGCTGAAGGCCGCTATAAGGTCTTCAAAGATGCCGATGATCTGCTAGCCTACCTATTAAGCACCTGATATCTCCTATTTTGATCCTCAATGTTATTTAAGCCCCTACTTCCAAGTCATTTTCATAAGCAATTTAAGAAGCTAACGAAAAAGGATTCTGCTTTAGAGCAAAGACTTGGCAAGAAGATCAAAGCGATATGCGAAAACCCCGAAATAGGTGCGCCAAAAAGTCATAGCCTAAAGGGTCTCAGGGGAGAACATGTAGACCCTTTTGTGATCATCTACGGTGTCTTCGGTGATTTCATCGTTTTTGTACACGTAGACCATCATGATAAAGCGTATGCATCCGCCTATGAAATAGCGAAAGCTCTTGTCGATGACAATGGGTTACTCACTACATTAGCAAAGGTAGGCGTAACCCCTGAAGAGCTTGCAGCTTTTGTAGAATCAATCGGAAGGTAGAGGCAATATCAATAAAGCCTAAGACTTATGGAGAAACACATGTTAGAACCTAACGAACGCCAATACTGGCTTTGGGTAACCCGACCTGAATATTACTTAGATGATGATGGTAGTGACAGAGAATCGCTAGATCCAGAAAATAACGTCGATTCCGATGGGTGGTGGACCTGTAATAAAAAGACAAAAGAAGGAGATTTTGTTTTTCTATGGCGTACTACTCCAAAGAAAGATATTGGTTACCTTATACAGGCAGAAAGTGATGCATATTCCATTGTTGATGAAAACGATAAAGGATGGGATTATGCCTGCGACTACCAAGTGCTTTACAAATTTAACCATCCTATCCAAGTGAAGGACCTGCGAAGCAATCCCTATTTTGATGAGTGGGGACCGCTTAGATGTAGTTTTCAGCGTAGCAGTTTTAGAATCTCCTTAGAATATTGGAATATGCTAAATCAGTTAGCAGCTGCAAATAATCCAGGATACTTAGATTTCATAGAAGGTATTCAGAAAATACCCCTAGCAGAAGGCATAAGATTAGAGGAAGAGCTTGAAGAAGAATTAGTTAATAATCTTAAAATATTAAAAAAATTTGGATATGATCTAAATTTATATTTTGATCTTACTTCAAAACAATCAGGCAGACAACTTATTTGTAAGGGCAACGGTGGTCGAATTGACTTGCTTTGCTACGATAAAAATCAAAACAAATACGTGGTTATTGAACTGAAAAACGTCCGAGCTAGTCAAAACACATTCGGACAGATATCCAACTACATGGGATGGGTACAGGTTAGAATAGCCAAAGGCATTCCTGTTAGCGGACTTGTGATTAGTAGAGGTTATGATACAAGATTTGAGTCGGCATTAAAAATAACTGATAGGATCAGTCAAATAAACGTCGACGATCTAGGTTTTTCTATTGCTCCTTCAAAAAAATTCCAAGAATTTAACAGAATTAATGCGAGGGATTTATTCAAAGATAAGGATAAATCTAATATTGGAACACGAAGTGCAAAATCCAGAGAAGCGGGTGCGTGGCTCAAGAAAGGAAACGACTTATACGAACATGCAAAAAATGAAGACGCAATCTCGGCATATAACAAATCTATTTGAGATTAATCCCAAGTTTGCATGGCCTTGGAACAACAAAGCTCAAGTTTTCGTTAACCAAGGCAGGTACGATGAAGCGATCAGTGCATTCGATGAGGCCATCAGGTTAGATCCAAGAAATGCATTGGTCTGGAACAACAAAGGCAATGCTCTTAAAGCTATCGGAAAGACCACCGAAGCCAATGCCGCTTTCGACAATGCCAATGAGCCAGGGCTTGAAAACTAATTCCACCACTAACAGTTGCTTGGTACTGCGTATAAAAAATTAAAGCTCGCTTCAAGCATCCTCAGACCAATGACCCCCACAGCCCCCATTAATAACGACGAAGTCTACCAGCCTGCCGAGGACACCTATCTACTCCTTGACGCAGCGCTGGCCGAGTCCAGGCCCGCGGACAGCGTGCTGGAGATTGGCTGCGGCAGCGGCTTCATCTCCCAGGAGCTGGGGCCAAAAGTCGCCCGCCTCCTGGCCACGGACATAAATCCTCATGCCGTCCGGTCGGCCAGGGCCAGGGGAGTTGAGGTCATAAGAGCGGACCTTTTCCGGGGCATCAAAGGAAAGTTCGACCTGATACTCTTCAATGCACCATATCTGCCCACCCAGCCGGAAGAGCGAACCGGTCAATGGATAGACTACGCTCTGGACGGTGGGGAGAGCGGCAGGGAAACGGTTGATCAGTTCATTTTAGATCTGGCCGGGCATCTGCGGCCTGGCGGCAGAGCACTGCTGCTCATATCAAGCCTTACGGGGCTGGTAGAGGTGCGGGGAACGGCGGCGGCCGCCGGGCTGACTGCTGAGGTGGTGGCCGACGAGGGATGCTTCTTCGAGCGGCTTTACGTTCTGCGGCTCGGAACCAAATATTCTTCTTCTGGATCAGGGACCGGAGCAACATAGCGCGGCATGGAATCAAGAAGGCAGATAAGCTTATCCAGCACCTCATTGACGCCCTGGCCGGTCTCGGTGGACATGTTCAGCATATTTTTGTCTTCTCCAAATCTCAATATGTCAGCCTTATTGGCCACAACCAGAACCGGCAGCGTTAGCCATTTCTGGAGATCCGAGGCTAAAGAGAGCTGCGAATCGATAAGATAGCCGCAGTGCTCACTGGGGTCGAGAATATAGAGGACGACCCCTTGCAGATGGCTCAGGGCGGCAACAGTCTGCCGCTCAATCTCATTTCTCTCTTCCATGGGCCGGTCAAGCAGTCCCGGCGTATCCACGACCTGATACTTTTGATCGCCCCGCATGAAGTGGCCTACAAAGATTCCCCGCGTGGTGAAGGGATACATGGCGATCTCAGGCCGCGCTCCCGTGACCCGCACAATGAAGCTTGACTTGCCCACATTGGGGTAGCCGGCGATGAGAATGGTCGGCACCGCCGGGTCTATGGTCGGCATCTTGCGCAGCAGGTTCCGGGCTTCATTCAAGTATAGCAGATCTTTCTCAATAGATCGCATAACCGAGGAGTAGCGCCCGAAGGCCGACTTTCGGGCAGGAGCGGTGTCCAGACCATGAGACCTTCTAATAGTGCCTACATACTCTTTTGAGATCAGTCTTATCTGTCGGGAAGCCCAGCCCAGGCGAGACAGGCTGATGCGGATCTTATCCACGCCTGCAATTATGTCTGCCATCTCTCTGTAGAAGGGCGGCAGATTTTCAAAGGAGGGGAATTTCTTGATCAGATTGCTGAGATTGTCGGAGAGAATATTGCCGGCGTTTTGCACCATGGACTCGTCATCCGTGGCACGAGAGGCACGCCTAAAGGACTTATTTAAAAGCTCTTCTGATGTGGGTACGGTTGGAAGCTGTTCGAACATTAAATAACTGGTTACGAGACAAGGGGTGATAAACCTTTAGGCTGCTTCCTCCTGAGTGGGACATTTATAAATGGTTTTCGGAAGGGTTAAATACTAGTTCTGCATCTATATAGATGAGGTGGCCTCTTGAAGAGATTAGGCACCGCTCTTCATGTTGTACAGAATAAATTGATTCTCCAAAGCGAGCAGATTGTTGGAAGCGAGACCAATATCCCCAGAACCAATTCCTGGGTTGTGGATCAGAAGAGGACCAGAGTCGGAAAGGTTTTCGATATATTCGGCCCCATTAATCATCCGTACATCATCGTTCGACCAAATAGAGGTGTAGATGCCGCTGCCCACGTCGGAAAGAAACTCTATATCGACGAGGCGCCGGGGAGAGATAGCAAGTGGAAGAGATTGAGAAGCTGAGAGAGATAGAGAGGGCCGAGCCGGAAAAGCTCAAAGAAAGGACCCGGCTCAAGCGCGAGAAAGAGAAGGTAGACGAGTTCGAGAAGTTTACAGTGGAGTGTCCGGAGTGCAAGAGCCACACCCTTGTGCGCGACTACGAGCGCGCTGAGCTGGTCTGCTCTGATTGCGGTTTGGTCATCGACGAGAATTTCATCGACCAGGGGCCGGAGTGGAGAGCCTTCGACCACGACCAGCGCATGAAGAGGTCCCGGGTAGGAGCACCCATGACCTACACCATCCACGACAAGGGACTCTCAACTATGATCGACTGGAGGAATCGGGACTCCTACGGCAAGACCATATCCTCCAAGAACCGCGCCCAACTGTACCGGCTGAGAAAGTGGCAACGCCGCATCAGGGTTAGCAATGCCACAGAGAGAAACCTGGCCTTCGCGCTTTCGGAATTGGATAGGATGGCGTCTGCCCTGGGTCTTTCCAGAAACGTGCGAGAGACGGCAGCCGTTGTCTACCGAAAAGCCGTGGACAAGAACCTCATTCGCGGGCGGAGCATTGAGGGCGTGGCCGCAGCAGCGCTCTATGCCGCTTGCCGGCAGTGCAATGTGCCCCGCACCCTGGATGAGATTGCTGAGGTTTCCAGGGTTTCTCGAAAAGAGATCGGCAGGACTTACAGATTTGTCTCCCGCGAGCTGGCACTTAAGCTCATGCCGACAAGCCCCATTGACTACATTCCCCGCTTCTGTTCCGGTCTGAATCTGAAGGGCGAGGTGCAGGCCAAGGGAATCGAGATCCTGCGTCAAGCCGCAGAAAAGGAGCTCACCAGCGGGCGCGGGCCCACGGGCGTGGCCGCTGCCGCCATCTACATCGCCTCCATCCTCTGTGGAGACCGAAGGACGCAACGCGAGGTAGCCGATGTGGCGGGCGTGACTGAAGTTACTATCAGGAACCGCTACAAAGAGCTGGCAGAAGAGCTGGACATTGAGATAATCCTGTAAGAAATATTTTGAATAACCCGCAGCGAATCTGCGGCTTATTCAAAATTAACAATTTTCTTTTCAAAGCATATCAGCAAACGCAAATGATGTGACTGTCGAGATCAGGAAAGACAGGCCGATCAACAAGAATACGGCGCCACCTATTCTGGTAATCACTCTGCGATCGATTCGGCTGGATAGGTACTTGCCCAGGAATATGGCCATGATGGATAGAATTAAGAGCGCAATCATTACGCCTATGAAAACCATTTTGGGATTGTATTCTGTGGCAAAGAGGGCGGAAGCAATCTGGGTCTTATCCCCCCACTCCGAGAGAAAGATCATGGTGAATCCTGATGCAAAGGCCCTTTTAGCAGAGAGGCTGCTCTCTGCCGTATCGTCATCCTTGTTTCCCTTCAATATTAATATTCCAAATAGAATGAAAACTAATCCGGAGACGAGTTTAACCAGATGTATGGGAATGACATTCGTCACCCAGGAGCCCACCAGTATGGCAAATCCGTCCGCCAACAGAAAAGCCAGCATAACTCCCAGGAGAAGCCGGAAGTATTCGCGGGTCCGGGACGATAGCAGCAGAATGGAAAGCTGTGTCTTGTCGCCCATCTCGGCCAGCCCGACGGCCAGCAGTGGAATTATGATTTCATCCAGCGCGATTTCAAACACCTTTTGCTCACGTAATTTGGACTTTGCGGTTTTCGTTATTGGTATTAATAATCTTGTGTCCACCAAACCAATTGGTCTGTAAATGATAATGGAAACGACGGCTGCATAGCCTCGCCAAAATGGACGTCATTCATAAAATGGCAACTCTCCTGAAAGTATTGACTTATTTCATGATCTTAAAAAAGAAGTCAGTAACTTTTTCAAAAGGTTTTTTCCCCAAAATTATAGGAGAATCAGGTTTTTTCTGAAGGAAGAATTGAATTTGCCCTTTGAGGATAGCAAACCTCATCTTAACCTCGGAAAATTCGCTTTCGAATGTTAAGGAATGATCAGATAGCAGGCTGTTCCGGCCATTCCACTCACCTATCACTTTGCTCTTGATTCGCTCCGACAGCCTGGTTCCTGGCAAAGGATATGGCATGGTGAACGAAAGGTAATCGAGGGGAAGGGATGTGGCAAATCTTATGGTTTTGAGCACGGTCTCGTCAGTCTCTCCTGGATAGCAGAGGATGAAAAAGGCCCCTGTCTTTAGCCCGGCTGCCCTGGCAGCCTCAACTGCTCGACGAGCCTGATCCAACTTGATCCTCTTATTCATGAGCTTCAGAACGGACTCGTCGCCCGATTCGATACCAAAGAAGATTCTATCACATCCAGCTTTCTTCATAGCATCTGCTGTGGCCTTATCTATCGAGTCTACCCTGCCCAGGCATTCCCATTTAAACAACATCTTACGGGCTTGGATCTCCTCACAGATCTGCATCATCCGTCCTCTATTTAAGGTAAATACGTCATCCGCGAAATGAATCCGGTCGTAACCTAGGGCCAGAGCCTCCTCAATCTCATTTATTACGTTGCCGGATGATCGTTCTCGATAAGTGACCCCAAAGACGGCATTACTGCAGAACTCACAGCTAAAGGGACAGCCCCGTGTAGTTATAACTGTAGTTGCAGAGTGGTCGAACCTTCTCTTCCAATGATCGATGTATTTCTTGTTCTGGAACAGATCCCTGGCAGGAAAAGGTATCTTGTCCAGCTCGTCCTGCAGTTCTCTCTTTTGTGTCCGGGTAATAGCTGTCTGATGTCTATATTCCAGACCTTTTATGGAACGAAAGTTCATGTCGGTCTCATAGGCTTTGACTATCTCTTGAATCGTCTGTTCGCCTTCGCCCAAAACCACCAGGTCAAAGTCATCCAAAAATGTAGCCGGAGAGCAGGAGGGAAGGGGTCCGCCAGCTACCAAGAGATCACAACGGTTACGCATGAGCCTGGCGAAGGTAAGACTATCTTCCAGCATAGATACCATACTGTAAATCCCGACAATATCGGCCGCTGACTCCCTTGCTATTTGCCAGGCTTCTTCTCGATCGAGAAATGTACAATCCAGCAATTTTGGGTGGAATCCACAGACCCTAAGACTTGAGGCCAAATATCCTAATCCCAGCGGTGGGAACCGGAATGACGACCTGTCATATCTGGGTTTGAAATAGGGATAGATAAGAAGAATTCGCGTCATTTTCTGCTCAACTCTATCGAGTATGCAAATTTTTCAGTCAACGGCGGCAGTATGTACGCTAGCCCGGACCATGCCAAGCTGCCGTTTACCAGTTCTCTTCCTCGAAACATCCTGGCTCCTTCAACTCTTTTTAATGTGAATACCATACCATTTGCGGGAGCTACGAAAGATGCGTAGGTTGCATCGATCCGGTTCCAGCTGCCAATTCGATCTCCTTTTAGGATAAGGCCATCGGAATCTTGATAGGCATTAAACCAGTTTGCACCTTGCTCGTTCAGAACAATCAGCTCTGTGCAGCCATCAACTTTTGGAAACTCGAATTCCACATCAATTCTAGAGTCGCTTATCAAGTAGGATGCTCTTACATGGCCAAGAGCATGCTCTTCAAAAAAAGCCTCACTAAGATCAAATTTCTTTTTCAATGTTTGGGATGAGATCGAGATCCATTTCCTAAATTGAGGATATTCTCTATGGATCCTGGAAAAGTTCTCCCAAGCCAGGCAGAATAGGCCATTGTTAATTATTTTGCCTCTCCGGAGCATTCTGGCTCTGAGATTCATCTCAAAATCCGCTTCGATCAAACAAAACCCATTATATTCCCTAGTGGACATCCTCCACGAACCAGGGAATACGGGTTGCAGGCCAAGCTTAAGCACTGGCAGACCGAACCCAACGCCTTCTTCAGATAAGTCCAGATCTTCAAGTTCAAGGACTAAACCCTTCTGAATCCTAGAAGTTGGAAAGCAGCCTGTACCATCGTCTAGAGTCTTGAGATAGGCGTCACGGATTGATGAGAGTGCATATCGTTTAATCATAGACCTAAAAGCATATTGAAGTCATTGTTATTAAGAGATCGCCCAGGTTCTGAGCCACACTGAAATAATATATGGACTCATGTATTGAGAATTCTCCAATTCAAAGTGAGCTTTTTTGGTCTTGATGAGGCACTCGGACTTTTGTCAGTGCCGTCCCCACCACAAGTTGCCTCTGGATTTTTCTGCAAGTTACAGCTATAATGTTTTGAAATAAATCTATATATAACTATTATAAATCAATAAATTTTTCTATAAGCGGGTATTTCGCAATTTTTCGAATGCAATCTTTAAATACTATCATTAGCAATATACTAGGAAGTAGGTGTAATTTTATGTATGAAAAGATCTTGATAGCTACGGATTTCTCCAAATATGCTGAAAAATTAATTGAATGTGTTGGCGAAATACCCGGCGTAAAAGAAATAGTTCTTTTGCATGTATTAGCCAAAGATCCACTGGCCAGGGTCTGGTCTCCCGGGGATGAGATCAAGCAAGCTGCAAATAAAATGGAGGCCTACAAAGAGGCCCTGCAAGACGCTAATTTGAGTGTCAAGGTGAGAGCTGAGATCGCAGAAGAGACACCGGAACACGTGGTAATAGAGCGTGTCGCCAGGGAGGAGAATGTCTCGCTCGTGGTGATGGGGGCGAGAGGAAGGAGCATGTGGCAGGGCCTGCTCTTAGGCAGCGTCTCCAGCGGCGTCCTTCGCTATGGCGATAAGGATCTTCTCATCATGCGCTATAAAACCTTGGATGATGAGGGTAAAGAACTGGGCAAATTCTGCTTGCGCATATTCGAGAGAGTCTTGGCACCTACCGATTTCTCAACTGCCGGAAATGCAGCAATCGAAAAAATAAAAGCGGCAAAACTCACGGACGATGTACTGCTGCTCAACGTTGTGGCAAAAGGCGAAAAACAATCTCAGTTAGATGCATCTTTAAAGATTGCAAACGAAAGGCTTGAAGAGATGAAGGCAGATCTGGCAGCAGTCGGAATTAAAACCAGTACAATAGCTGTCTCCGCAGCGGCTGAAGAGCCAAGAACTTATGGCTCAGGCGGCATGGTCAAAGTAGAATCCTCTCACATGGCGGCTGTAGGCGGAGTTGTAGATAAAATCCTTACTGTAGCAGAAAATGAGGAAGCTTCATTGATTGCGTTGGGTTCTCATGGTATGGGCTGGCTGGATGAGGTCAGTATTGGCAGCGTAGTATCTGATGTGGCCAGGATGGGACAGCGACCCGTGCTGATTGTTAGATCAAGAAATAAGTAAGTCGTAATTCCAACTTTTTTGCAAAATATCTAGTCAAAGCTATTCATGGCCTTATTGAGATTATGATGTATCGAAAATATATTAGAACGGCCAGATATATTCAGTATATTCCTGACAACAGGTTGAATTATACACTGAGGACGACGATCCAGAGTGACCTCTTCGATAACAGTCTCTACGATATTGTGATGCAATCCAAGAAGGAGACGTGAAAATATGCATTGACTGAAAAGAAAACTTTTTAAAAAGGAAACTCGATTATCTTCCCCAGAATGGTTCCTTTTTGCGCTTGATCTCCAGGAAATTCTCCAGCACCTCGCGCTCGTCCTCAGCCAGCTTAGGCTTCAGCTCCAGTTCCACAATGCGAGCATGCTTCTCTGGAATGTTGACATAAAGGATATCGCCTTCATGGATCTGGCGGCCTACCGTGGGTCCGTCGATGGATATGGCCACTTCCTGTCCGGCGGTTGCTGAGCCGACGTTTTCATTGCGTGCCTGGATCCCCCTAATCTCGCCCACATTAGCACCGTCTTCTCTCATCAAATTAACATGGGTCCGGATCACGCCACCTATGATCTGCACGCCTACAATAGCCGGCCTGGACTGACGGAAGACGCAGTCGGGGAGGAGCCGCACCGCCCCAGGCCTGATAACCGCCTCAAGCCGCTCCTGCTCTATGCGCATCTTCTGCTCCTCAGTCCACTGCTCATAGTTCTCCAAAATGGTGTAGATTATATCGCTGCAAAAAACAGGCACATTGGTCTTCTGAATCTCGCTGATGGCATCCGGCAAGATTTCCACATTAAATGCCAAAATTGCAGAGAGCAGGGGTTCTTTGATGGCCGAAGCACGGATCACATCTCTTCTGGAAACGGGCCCTACGTCGGCATGATGGATGGCTATATTCTTGGCCTTTAGCTCGCCCACCAGCGCTTCCAGCGAGCCGATAGCATCCGCTTTGAGGATCACGCCCTCGCTCTCAGCATCGATACGCACGGCCTCGAGCTCCGATTTCAGCTGCATGGAAAGAGCCTCTATCTCTTCTGCACAGGCCACCACACGAATGGTTGATCCCGCCAGCGCATTTTCCAATTTGGGTGCCGCGATCTTCACTCCGGATGCGGCTGCCACGTGCTTTACCGGCAGAAATCTCTCCTCGCTTCGAATCTCCGTTAGAGGCTTGGGCTTTAGCAAGGCTCTTATCTTTGTGACGATAGGTTCATGGGCCGTTCCCACAATCACCGTATCGCCTGAGTTGAATTCGCCGTTGTAGAGTATGACGTCCAGAGTCGTGCCGAGGCCCTTCTCCTCTTTCACCTCTAATATTGTGCCCACGCCAGGACCGGTGGCCGTTAGCTTCAGATTATCCTTTAAAAACCTCTGCGCCAGCCCCACCAAAATCATGAGAATATCGGGCACCCCTTCACCAGTGATGGCGCTGATGGGCACAATTCCAATCGTCTTGGTGAAGTCGGAGATCCGATCGTACCTTTCTCCGTCAAATCCACGCTTGTAGAGTTCACCTACCAGCTCGTAGATCCTTGTATCCAGCTCCTCAGTCACTCTTTCATTTTGAGCCTTGATGCTCTTGCCAAAGGGAGCGTTGGCAACTGAATGCCAGCCGCCGATGCGATCCATCTTGTTGGCAGCGACCACAAATGGTGTCTTAAAACGCTTGAGAACGGCCAGCGACTCGATGGTCTGAGGCTGGAAGCCTTCGTTTACATCTACAATCAGCACGGCTAAGTCAGCCAGCGAGCCGCCTCTGCTCCGCATAGAGGTAAATGCATGATGTCCTGGCGTGTCGATGAACAGCAGTCCTGGAATCTGCATCTCTTTGCCGAAATGCGATCCACAAAAATCCTGCACAACGCTTAGCGGAACCTCTGTAGCTCCAATATGCTGGGTAATGAGCCCGGCTTCGCCCTTGGCAACGGCAGTTCCTCTGATCTTGTCTAAGAGAGATGTCTTGCCGTGGTCCACGTGCCCCATCACCACCACTATGGGTGTTCTGAGGTTGGAATCATCGTCTTTTGCTTTGCCGGCTTTTTTGGACTTATGTTGCATACTGGTCGCGCCCTGAAAGAAGTAAGTCTAAAAGTTACATTTCATTTTAAGAATTTAAAGGCTCCGATGAGAGGAGGCAGAAATGCTTTCTGCCAGTCTCTCACTCATAGAGCCATGCTTCATCTATTCGCTTGTAGGCCACCAGTTCGCCTGAGCTGAAATGCAGCGCGATCTCGCGAGCCGCGGAGACGGCTGAATCTGAGCCGTGTACTACATTTCGTCCGGTTTCAATGGCCAGGTCTCCTCGAATGGTTCCAGATACGGCATCGACAGGATTGGTAGCACCGTTCATCTTCCTCATGGCAGCAATGGCGCCCCGCCCCTCAACCACTATTGATACTGAGGGTCCGGATGTGATGAAATCTACCAGGTCCTGGTAAAATTTCTTACCCACATGCTCTACGTAGTGCTCTTTGGCCTTCTCCACCGGCATCAGGGCGAGCTTCATAGCCACTATCTTGAAGCCTTTCTCCTCAATGCGCTGCAGTATCTTGCCAATGAGCGCACGCTGCACACCATCGGGCTTTACCATGACAAAGGTTCGCTCTAACTCCGCCAGGGCTTATGCCCCCTTTCTGGCCCATTTGATTCTTCTGGTCACACGGCCAAGAGCTACGTTATTCTCGCACTTGGCTGAGCAGAAGTAAAAGACCGTGCCGTCTTTTTTGGCATAAAGCTTGCCAGTTCCCGGCTCGATGGTCTTGTTGCAGAAGGAACACTTTCTTGCTTCCATATTCCATCACCTGCTGGTAAGCTTCTTGGCTTCTCTGGCAGTCTCGAGCAGCATCAGGACATCGCCCATGCGGATAGGTCCCATGCAGTTCCTGGTGATAATACGGCCCTTGTTGTTGCCTTCCAGGATACGGCACTTGATCTGCGTTGCCTCTCCATGCATGCCGGTAACGCCGATGACCTCTATGACCTCTGCCGCTACTCCGTTCTCATCCTCCATCGGATATCACCTACTTCAAAGCTGCCACTTTCTGGACGATTTCATCAAGCAACTCTTTTCCCTTTCCAGGCTCCACGATTGCCGCAGCAGCGCTCTTTACGCTAAGGCCGGCAGCGGCGCCAAGCTCGCTCTGCTTCTTGACATAGATATAAGGAGTCTTCTTCTCCTCGCAAAGAGCTGGAATATGTGCCACAATCTCAGGAGGGGTAACATCTTCACCGACAATAACCAGGCGAGCTACACCGCGCTCGATGGCCTTGGTGGCCTCGTTGGTCCCCTTCTTTATTCTGCCTGTATCACGAGCCAGTTCAAGGGCTTCAAGAGACATGGTGGCCAGCTCTGCTGGAACATCAAATCTTACGAATATTGGTCTTGCCATAATTAATCTCCTTCCGGGCAGCTTGCCCATCATCATTCATCGCAAAAGCGCCTAAGCGAATTAGGCGATTCAGATTAGATCAGCCATTAGCTCCACATGTAAAAAGGTTGCGCTACGGCCCGAGAAGAGCCTTGAGCACGCTTTGCAGATTTTCCCGAGCCACAGGTCCGGATATTTCCATCTCGGAACCAACAGTTGAATAGCTGAGATTGTTTTTCAGAGCGATTTCTCCAACCTTGCTGCTCACACTTGCCTGGGGCTGCAGATACCGGGCGCTCAGATCAAAGCCCACGGTCCCGCTTTTTGCTACATTTACAGCCATGTAGAATTCCTTGTATCCGCCGGAGAGGGGCATACTCTTGCCTCCGCTGCCCAGAGCCGCCACCTGCAGATCCGCATGCTCATCGCCGATTAGTGTGAAGCTTTGTGCAGACAGCCCTCCCATGATCACATCTAAAACCTGCCGTACTGAGTCCTGCGTTCCAAAGAGGGCCGGCTTTCCGTACACGATGGCATAATCGGTTCCTGCCGGAACCATCATATAATCCTGATATGGTATTACCAGGCCATTGTAGCCTACCTGGTATGGCTGGATCTCGTGAAACTCCGTCCAGGTACTATTGAAATTGGCATGGGCCAGCTTTTCAATCTTGGTGCTATAAATCTGGCTTCCATAACTGAGGCCAAGGGACTGAGGCAGTGCTGCAGTTGCTGCCTGCGTCAGGTTTTGCGATGCACTGAGGTTGATCCAGTATGCCATGACAGTGCTCTCCGGAGACATCTGCAGGGCATCCTGCAGTCCTTCAAAGTCCCATTCCACATAGCGGCCCTGTACTCCAAAGGTCTGCAAGGAGCCCTGGCCCGACGGCACAACAACGTTCTCGGTCTGGTCTCCACCCATCATCACGAAACTTGCAAAGGCGGACAGTACCATGACAATGCCTACAAAGATAGCAAAAGCCTTAGCTGTAGATTTCATCCGCACTTATGTCGCGAGACCAAATATTTAACGTTTCTCAGAGGACCAGAGTGTTTCGTCCTGAACATAGCTTCTTTTCAGGCGAAGAGCGATCTCTGCCTTCTCCAGTTCGCGACCAAGATAACCGGCATGATCCAGGCGGCTTACCAAACCCATCTCGATGAGAGTATTGAGGATGTCGCGAGCATTTCTTCCCGCGACAGTTGTGCCGGCGTTTTGAGCCATTATCGATTGCGATGAGAGAAATATCCTGAAGCTTCCACTGCTGTCCGGCTGGTATTTGTGCCCTCCCTCGGCTTCAATGAACGTTTCGGGCATGGCTTCTCCCGGCAAATGCCGTTTCTCCTTCAAGATGAGAAGGTCAAGGCCCAGGTCTTTGGGAGGCGCCTGGCGCTGCAGGGCTAGCCTCATCATTCTTGATGCCAGGGCAAGTTCCTGCACACTTCCTACTGCTTTGGCGCTGAACTCGGGCGTGAAAAGGATAGATGCGCCGCTCTCTGCAGCCAGGGCGGCCAAAAGGGCATTGACGCCTGCGGTATCGGCGTCCAAGAGCTCTGTAACGTTACCCGCTCCGAAAAAGAGAGGGATTTCGGGATGATCCTCCCGGAAAGCCTGGTACTTATGCAGCGAAGCAGCCAGTCCTTGCAGAGGCGGTTCGAGAATAGGATCTGCGATTGTGGATATTCCCATCTTCAAGGCCGCTTTCAGGTTCTCCTCCAGACTTATGCAGAAGGGGCCGGGAATGATCACAGCAGGCGTGCCGGATGCAGCTATAGCCTTGCCCACCTGGGGCAGATTGGCCGCGTTTAGGCTGAGAATCAGGTCGGCACCGGCCTCTAAGCCCGCCAGGATCAGGTCGCTCTTGATGGTATCAAGGCTTATGGGAAGGTTTGTGGCCTTTCGGGCGGTTAGAAATGTGGCTTTCACCTGCGGCGGCTGGGCATCAAGAGGTATTCCCAGATCGATCATATCCGCGCCCTGCTCTTCGTAGTAGCGGATTCTTCGGGTCAGGACCACAGGGCTGCAGCGCGTGGCATCGACGATTTCAGCCAGGACCTTCATGCGAGAGCTCCCCCCTATCTTGATGCCCCTGATTATCAGTGGCGAAGAGGCCTTCTCCTCCAGTTGCTGCACCTGATCGAGTGCGACATCTCTCATATTTCCTTCCAATAACTGACAGGCAGGAATGGTGCGGGACAACTCCATTTTCTCTTTAGCAAGGTGATGCAGCACCGCCTTCAGGTCGGCGGCGTGCTTGGGCCCCAGGCGGATTTTTGTGCAGAGAGCACGCTCAGCTTCCCGAAAATCAGCGGTTATGGCGCCGGGAATCAAGATGAGGTCGTAGCCGCGAGGCGAGGCGCAGAGCAACAGCTCGGGTGTGATGAAGGCGGCCACATCAACATCGGCCACCAGCACGTCCGCGCCTTCTGCAGAGGCTCTGACCTGGGCTTCTGCCAGTCTGCCCGTGACCAGGAGTACTTTCCTGGGGAGGTTATATGTCTCTTTGTGATCTCCAGGGGATAATGTCATGTTATCATGATTTTCGACTATGATGGTTTAAAGCAGTATCTTTTCGGACCGAGAGAGGCAGGCGATGACCTTGCCTTCGGCTTTTTCGAGAATAAAAATATCAGTGATTGATTTGCAGATTAATGGAGCTGTCAATTTGACGGGAGTGATCCGGATGGCCTGCACTGTCATCAGATACCACCTTTCTCATCCAGATATCATTGTTTTCGTATCTCACTTTACAGGCATCATGTTGTACTTATGCTTTCTTCTCAAAAGAATTGTCTGCTTTCTTCGTAATAGTAGCGTCTAACATCACGTTTGCCTTTCAGGTTTATATTTTGAAGCGCGAATTTTAACTAGGAGTTTACGGACTTTCACCACAAAGAAAATACGCTATCGGCGCGAAGCCGCAAAGTAAGATGAGTGATGAACGGTTCATGCTACACCTTATTGAGAAATGGC
Source organism: uncultured Methanotrichaceae archaeon (assembly GCA_964633785.1). Lineage (GTDB taxonomy): Archaea > Halobacteriota > Methanosarcinia > Methanotrichales > Methanotrichaceae > Methanothrix. Next base: position 73 of record CAZWHG010000047.1, on the reverse strand, counting down.
AGAAAGATGAGATATTTAGGCTCCTCGCTATTCTCTGTGGGTAGCGGGGTAAACCTATATAGTAACTCTTACT
>CAZWHG010000046.1:0-22119 GCA_964633785.1 uncultured Methanotrichaceae archaeon | reverse complement strand
TGTGGATTCCTAGATTCTTGTATGATAAGTTAAATTTGTTGTGTTAAAGACTATACTTATAGCTTTGCATACTTCGGCATATCCCAAAAGGGCCGTGAAAGATGTATTTTTCTAGGGTCATCACTTAGATTTTTTGCATTATTCTTATGACCACACCTTCGCCGCACTTACGACCACAAGAGCAAATGCGAATCGCAGGGATTCAATTATTTAATTAACACAAAAGAGAAGGTTTGAAAAATTTGTTAATTAGCAAAAAATGCATTTACTCGCATGTATCGAGCAGACTCTTCTTCTTACCGCCCCTCTTGTCACCGAGTTTGATTGCATCTACCTTTGCTTCTGCCTCTTCCTTCTTCTCTTTCTTTTCTTCGTGGTGTGTCATTTTACAGCCTCTATTTATTCTAGCAGCTGATCTTAATTATAGCTTACGGTTAACAATATAAACATTTTTAGAATTTAAGAAAAGCATTGATTTCACATAGAAAAGAACATTCGAATTCAATTATGGCTCAAAAAAACCCGTCCCCAAAAATAGAAGGTAATGGTCAGCGGCTCTTCGGCTCCAAAATGCAGGTGGGGTCCTCTGCCAATATATCTGCATTATAGTGGTAGGCTTTCTGGCGGCATCCTCCGCATAAATCCAGATATTCGCAACTTCCACAGGCGCCTTTGAGTTTGGACTTGATATCTCGCAGCGCCTGCAACTCTGCTGAGGGATGATCGATCCAAATATCCCGGAAGGTGCGCTCTCGCACATTGCCCACTACCACCTGAGGCATGAAGTGGCAAGGATGCACATCCCCTTGCTGATTGATATTGGCCACCTTTACCCCCGTGGAACAGCCGCCGGCATTTGTGAGCAACTTTCGCACGCTCTCGGCCCTGGGATCGTCCTTCAAGAGCTCCAGCAAATATGCACCATCCATGGGCGAGTCCGTGGTCAGGATCTCGATGTTCTCGCCTTTCAGCTCCTCTGCCGCTTCGGCCAGCAAACGGATAACACTGCGCCTTTGTTCGGGCGTGACGTCCCTGCCGGCCATGCCCGCTCCCCGGCCCGTTGGGACAAGGTGATATAGACAGAATCTGGGGATACCCTCCTGCAATGCCAGACTGAGCAGAGCGGGAACATCCTGCCAGTTGTCGCGAGTAAGCGTGATCCGCAGGCCGGTCTTCAGGCCGGCATCACGGGCGTTCTTGATGCCCTGCAAGGCCCGGGCATGCGCTCCGGCCACACCCCGGAAGGCATCGTGCTGCTCCGGCTTCGCCGCGTCCAGGCTCACTCCCACGTATCTGATCTTGGCCTCAGCCAGGAGCCTGGCCACCTCCGGAGTGATCAGAGTTCCATTAGTGGAGATGACTGTGCGCAGGCCCACCTCGCGGGCATGGAAGGCCAGGGCATAGAAATTGCGGCTGAGAAGGGGCTCTCCGCCGGTGAAGATGAGGATGGGCACCTCCATATCCGCCAGTTCATCCACCAGATGCATGCCCTCTTCCAGAGACATCTCCTCTCGGGCCTCGCAGCTGGCATCCATGTAGCAATGCTGGCAGGCCAAGTTGCAGCGCGCCGTCAAATTCCACATAACCACAGGTTTTGACTGGGCCGAGAATCGCAGCAAATCAGGCGGCAAATTCTGGCATGACTGGGAAGCACGCAGCGCCTCCCAAACAGTGGCCTGATCCGCCAGGGCTTTGGAGAATATTATCATTTATCGGGCCAACTCCCTCAAAACGGCAAGCATAGCTTCAAATGTGAATCTTTCCGGCATTATGTCCACAACCACTCCCAGCCGGGCCAGCTCATCTGCAGTGGGCTTGCCGATAGCAGCCACCGTGCCGGCAGCGAGCGCCAGACGAAGCTGCTTTTCCAGGCCCAACGCTCCTGCCCTTTCTATCAAAAAGCGAGCGGTTGAAGAGCTGGTGAAGGCAAAGATGTCCACGCTATTCGCCCTCTTTATAAGCTCGTCCAACTGGGGATCGCCAGAGGGTACAACCTCGTAAAGGGCTATGTCATCCACATAGAGCCCCGCCGCTTTCAAACCCTCCGAGAGGTATTGGCTTCCCTGAGCGCTGCGCAAGAAGAGAATGCTCCTGCATCTTCCCAGCAGCATCTTTTCCATTCCTTCTGAGCTGTACTCCTCAGGCACCATCGCCCTCAAACCCTGCACAGCCAGAGCCTGGGCAGTCTTGGGCCCGATGGCCACGATCATCTTCTCCGCCAATGCCCCTCGAATGTCCGGGCTACGTAGCGCCATATTCACACCGTTGGCACTGGTAAAAGCCACACATTCTGCTTTGCCTAGCCTGGCCAGCAGATCCTCAGGCAGCGGTTTTTTGGCGAGAGCAATTGCGGGAGCTGAGATAGGCGAGAAGCCGTAGCTTTCAGCGAGGGCTGTCGACTCCTTTTGCTGAACAGCCGGCCGGAGAATGGCGATCTTCTTTTTCCCCAATTTCTCAGCCAACAAGACCACCTCGCCTACTACCAATATTGCCGGCGACTCGATCCTTGCCTCTTTGGCCTTTTCGGCGATATCGGCCAGAGTAGCAGATATCATCCTCTGCTCCGGCCAGCCCCCCTTTTCCACCATTGCCGCCGGAGTCTGGGGCGATTTTCCCGCCTCAATCAGGGCCGCTACATTTTGCTCCAGGCGGGAGACGCCCATGAGGACAACCAGAGTTCCGCCTAGAGCAGCAATGGCCTTCCAGTCCAATGGAGTCTCTTTTCCCGGCTCCTCGTGGCCGGTTACAATGATCAGCGAAGAGGCCACACCTCGATGGGTCACGGGAATTCCGGCCAGCCCAGGAGCGGCAATGGAAGATGTCACACCGGGCACAACCTCAAAGGGTATGCCCTTTTCCTGCAAAGCCAGTGCCTCTTCTCCGCCCCGGCCAAAGAGGTAGGGGTCTCCCCCTTTTAACCGCACTACGATATTTCCAGCCTGCGCTTTCTCGATGAGAAGCTGGTTGATGCCTTCCTGATTCAGTTTATGCCTGCCCGCATTCTTGCCTACATCGATCAATTCCGCTTTAGCCCCTTCCAGCATCCTGGGGTCAAGCAACCGGTCGAATAAGACCACATCCGCATCGCCTAGCAGCCTTTTCGCCTTCAGTGTCATAAGCTCGGGGTCGCCAGGGCCGGCTCCTACCAGATAAACCTTACCGCATACCAAATTCCTTCACCGCCTCGTCTACCAACTCTTTCCCCCCCATATTCATGAGCCTATGCCCCATATCCTCTGCCCTGCTCAAAGGATCATCTTCATGCAAAGAGATATTTTCATCCAATCGCACGAACCTCTTACCGTCCAAGGATAAGACCTCAGCCAGGACACGCGCCTGACCGCAGGAAACAACGGCGTGCACTGCCATGGGCACCACGCAACCGCCGCCGACTGTTTCCAGGATCCGGCGTTCAATCATGGTCTCGGTCCTGGTGGGTGCGTCATCCAGCAGTTTGGAATAGGATTCTGCCTTAGATCCCTTCTTGGCGACGACTACTATGGTTCCCTGGTTGGCAGAGGGAACAAACCATTCACCATCCAGTCGCAGGTAATCATTTTTCAGTCCCATCCTCTCCAGACCGGCTTTGGCAAGGACTATGGCATCATAGCTGCCCTCATCCAGTTTGCGCATTCTTGTCTGCAGATTTCCTCGCAAATTTGTTATCAACAGATCGGGCCGGGCTCGGCGAAGCTGCGCCGTGCGCCGCATGCTGGAAGTGCCCACGGTTGCTCCTTCTTTTAGCTCTTCTAAGCTTTTCACTGATCCATCCCGACAAAGCATTATATCATAAGGCGAGTCGCGTTTCAGGACCGCGGAGATTATCAGATCTTCCGGCCTTTTTGTGGGCAGATCCTTCATGCTGTGCACGGCCAGATCGATCTCGCCACTTAGCATGCGCTCGTCTATCTCCGCCACGAAGACGCCAAAACCGGTGAGCTGGTGCAAGGGCTTATCCAGGAATACATCTCCGCTGGTCTTGACCAGGGTCAGCTGCGTCTCTATGCCCTGAGATAGAAGCTCATCCTGCACAATTTGGGTCTGGCGCATTGCCAGAGGGCTGCCCCGGCTGCCTACGATCAGCTTTTCAGACAGGACCTAACCGCCTCCAGTGTGTTTTGTATGACTTGCGGGCTGTGAGAAGCCGAGATAAAATCGGTCTCATACTGGCTGGGAGTAAGGAAGATGCCGGCACTCAGCATGCGACGGAAGAAAGCCAAATAACCATTCTTGTCACATTTGAGGGCCTGGGTATAATTGTGGGGCTCCTCTCCAAAGAATATCTTGAACATGGAGGCTATGCCCACCACGCTGTAGGGGAGGCACAGGTCGTCTACAATTTCCCGCAGCCCCACTCTCATCTGCTTTCCGGTGGTATCGAGCTTTTCGAGAACTTTTTCCTTTTCCATGACGTCCAGGGTAGCCATGCCGCAAGCAAGTGAAACGGGACTGCCGTTGAAGGTTCCTGCCTGATAGATGCCTCCGCCAGGCGCTACCTGCTCCATTAGATCGCGCCGGCCGCCGAAGATGCCCACGGGAAAGCCACCGCCTATGATCTTACCTAAAGTGGTAAGATCGGGCTTGATTCCAAAGAGCTCCTGCGCCCCGCCCAGGGATAGCCTAAAACCGGTTATGACCTCGTCGAAGATGAGAAGCACATCATGCTCCTTTGTAAGGCGGCACACACCCTCAAGGTAGCCCGGCAGCGGCAGCACCGGACCGATATTGCCCAAGACGGGCTCTATGATCAGACAGGCTATCTGGCCGGGATAGCTGAGCAGTACGCCCTCCAGGGCCTCTAGGTCGTTATAGGGCACCTGTAATGTGTTCTTGGCCGTGTCGGCAGGCACGCCCTTTGAATCTGGAATGCTCAGAGTCGTAGCCCCTGAACCGGCCTTCACCAGTACACTGTCATGAGCTCCGTGAAAGCCGCCCTCTATCTTGATGATTTTATCGCGGCCGGTAGCTCCTCGCGCCACGCGAATGGCCGCCATGGTGGCCTCCGTACCGGAGCTAACGAAGCGGAGCATTTCCATGCTGGGGTAAAGCCGGGTTATTCTCTCTGCAGCCTCTACCTCTAGCAAGGAGGGCGTTCCATAAAGCCAGCCGCGAGTCATCTGATCGGTCGCTGCCTGAACAATGGCAGGATGACAGTGGCCCAGAATCATGGGCCCATATGCCAGGCAGTAATCGATGTACTTATTTGCGTCCGCATCCCATAGATAGGGGCCTTCTGCTCGGGCCGTGTAGAAGGGACAGGGCGAGATGGCGCGCACGGGGCTGGATACCCCGCCTGGCATCAGCTTTTTGGCGCAATCAAAGAGCCGGATGGAAGAATCAATTTGCATGAGAAGAGCTACCCTGCGGGGCAGATTAATCAAACTTGCGAGCCGTCGGGGCCTAGGTATTCTTTTTAACTCGTCATATACAGATGCCATCCAATCTACAGCATGCTGCTACTATTATTATTTGCGAAAAGTATATATAATATCAACTACAATCCTAACTATATTAGTATTATAAGTGAGTAATAAGAATTAATGCGAAAAAAGAGGCGAGTAGGTCTGGCTGCAGAGTAATAATATAAGATATATGTTAGAGGGGATGGCACGAATTATGAGGCTGCGCCCCGCCACCCCGCCTCTTCCACTTTTTTGATAACCATGCGCAATGGCTGATTTGTCTCGTCGGCAATTCTCCTACAATCTTCATATTCGGGCTTGACACTCAGAAGCTCGCCGTCCATGCGGCTCACTTTCACCTGAGCAGTGAAGATTTTCCCGCATATATCCACCTGCACATCTCTTTGCTCCCGCTCCGCCACAACGCGGTGAATGCTGGGAAAGATGCGCACCCCCAACGACCCCGTCTCTCGGATCATTACTTTGGCCAGCAATTCCATCTCTTCGTGCCTGGCAATCGCCCGGATCACAAATCCGGCACGCCCTTTCTTCATCAGAGCAGACAGAACGGAGACATCCAGGGCACCGGCCTGCATGAGCAACTCGATCAAGTGACCCAGCACCTCGCCGGTCACATCGTCCACATTGGTCTCAAGCTGCACAATTCGATTGTCATGCGACATATGCTTTGGCGAGGCCTGCTGGTTCGGGAATGTTTCCGCGATCATGGACCGCAGAACATTGGGCAGAACCAGATCTCTCTTGCCTGCGCCGTAGCCCACACGCATCGTCTGGATAAGCGGGAAGTCGGGCAAAAATTCATTGACCAAAGTTGCCAGCAGGGCTGCGCCCGTGGGAGTGAGCAGCTCCTCGTCCACAGGGCCTCCCTTCCAGGGTATTTCTTGAGATCGCAATATCTCCAGTGCCGCAGGCCCAGGTATGGCTAGCATCCCGTGCGCCGATGCAACATTGCCCCCGCCCACAGATACCGGCCGGGAGAGAACACGCTCAACGGAGAGGCTTTGACGCGCAGCGCAGGCTCCGGCGATGTCGGCCAGCGCATCCAGGGCGCCAATCTCATGAAATCGGGCCTGCTGCGCGACCACGCCATGCACCCGGCTCTCAGCTTCGGCCAGGATGTTCAGGGCAGTCATGGCATTTTCCAGGGCTTTCCCGCTCAAGATGGAGCCCTGCAGAATGGATTCGGCCTCTTCCAAGGACTGGAATCTCTTGTCAGAGATGACACGAGCCCTACAGGCCATGATATGGCTCTTCTCCTGGCGAGAGACCTCCAGGGTGCACCCCGTGGACTCGACAGCTTCGCGAACAGAGTCGAGATCTGCCCCTAGGTCAAGAAGAGCTGCTATGATCATATCTCCGGAAGCCCCGGTGCAGGGATCAAATAGGAGGACTTTCATGAATCGAAAAACTTGCCTGTAATGTTAAATAAGGATTGGTCCCGGGGTGCCATCGATGGTTGATCAAATCAGCCAGAGGGGATGCTACCTATATTCAATTGTAGATATGGTTGTACAAAAATACAGAGGAAAAGTCACCGAACCTTCAAGAACTCCTTTTGAGCGGCATCGGCTTCGGCACGAGTCTGATCGGCTTCTTTGAAGGCACCTATCATCTGATCGTGGTATACTTGAGCTAGTTCCGCGAACTTGGTTACTTGGTTGTGGTAAATAGATGCCTGATCCCTCAAGGCTTGCGCTTCATCTTGAAGCTTACTCAACTCTTCGTTCTTCTCAAGAGGCTCTTTTCTTCCTTTGAACTCTAAGCGTAGAGCAGCAATTTTATCGACCAACTGCTTCTCTTTATCCGGGCTTAAAACCTCCGTCTGTTGCCTAAACTCCAGGAGATCGATCTCGCCCTGCAGATCTCTAATGGAGCGCTCAGAGGTGAGGTTGTCCTTTTTACGTATATCGTATATCTTTGCTGAAAGCTGGTTGGTCTTCTCGTTGGACTCATCCCTTTTCTTTTTGGCCTGTGCCACATTCTTATTGCTCTCGTCCCTCAGCTTTTTGAACTCCTGGGCCTTGTCAATCAGCTGTTCGGTGGCCCTATTAAGCTCATTTCGCTTGGCAGCCCATTTGCCCGCTTCGGCGTTCAGTTGGCCTTTTCGATCCGTGAAGGCAAGGGACTCCTCCCTGAGTTTGCCTTTTTGATCTTCCAGTTCTGTCAGCATCCCCCGTATGTCCTCCTGTTCCAATCCGCTGCTTGGGTTTTGTACCACCGAGAATCTGAAACCCAGGAATACTTTCCTGGGTGGCATGACCAATAGAGTACGCCAGAAGATTTATAGTTTCTGTCAATTTTTAAGGGGAAAATGACCGACGGCGCGATTTCTTGAAACCTGAAACCAAGTCTATGGTGCAAACAATTTTAGAGAATGAAAACAAAGGCTAGATATGAGTTTATGGAGATGATAATGGTGAAGAAGTCTATGGGGGCGAAGACCCTCCTTTATCCCACTCCGGTCTGCGTGATAGGGACATATGATCCTTCCGGGAAGCCTAATGTAATGACAGCTGCATGGGTTGGTATCTGCTGCTCCAGCCCACCGTGTATTGCCGTTTCACTTCGCAAGGCTACCTATACCTACAACAACATAATGAATCGCAGGGCATTCACCGTATGCCTGCCCTCAGAGGATTACGCCAAGCATGCAGACTATTTCGGCTTGGTCTCAGGCAGAGATGTGGATAAATTTGCAGCAAGTGGTTTGACACCGCTAAAAAGCGAACTAGTAGATGCTCCGCGCGTAAAGGAATTTCCAGTAGCTATTGAGTGCGAGCTGCATCGCTTCATTGAAATAGGTCTCCACACCGAGTTTATCGGCGAGATCCTGGATGTCAAGGCTGACGAATCGTGTCTGGGGGTAGATGGTCTGCCGGATATTGAAAAGATTCGACCAGTTTTGTTTTCTCCAGAGGGACGCAAATATAATGGCGTGGGAAGATTCATTGGCAAAGCTTTCTCTCTGGGAAGAGAGCTTATGAAGCCCTGAAGCTTTCCTTTTCCGAGGACGAAGCTACGGGTCTTAGAAGTTGCCGGCCTGGAAGGCGGAAAACCAGAACTTCGTGAGAATAATGTGAGGCAAGCAGCCCGTAGTGAAAATAATTATTTCATCCGATCACCATTTTGCGCTATGCCTCAAAATTCTCTGCGGTTAGAATTACGGCTACATCCTCTAAGCACGTTGACAGAGTAGTGCTCCATGTTCAAGAAGAAGGTATAATCCAATGCGGATATCTCTCTCAGTTAGCGTTCTTTTAGCCTGGTGAGATTGATGCAAATCATAATATATATCACGGAATCTCATATCCCTCCTCCGAATTAGATGCGCAGGAGACATCCGAGCTGGAGTTTAAGGCGCTTCCGATCTGCACTTGACAGGAGACATCCGCCAATGCACGGTCAGATCCATTGATAGACGTGGCTTCTATGTGGGCCTGGTTCACGAACACACCCTCTTGGAATGCCCGGACCAAATAATCTATGACTCTGACCTAGCCAGGTTTCAGGTCTATGATGTTCCACCTCACATTTCCAGAGCCGTAGTCTGATAGCTGCAATGTGGAGTTGATGAACATCATTCCATCTGGCAAGTCATCATTGATGCTGGCTGCCATAATGTAACTCTCGCGATTCTTGAGAGCGATTCTGTAATGCACCAACATTCTATCATCGGCATCAACATAGCCAGTCTTACTCGCTGGCAACTGAGGGGGACAGCAGGAGAGCCAATCAAGCTGCAAGGCGGAATAATTCTGAGCGCTCACCCATTTATCGTTATAGCCGCCGCGGGCTTGCACGCGATTGACTAGATTATCCAGATCCTTTGTGGCATTGAGCTTCAGCTCGATGATAGAACTTGATCCGATGCCCAGGTTGACTAGCGTCCATTGGGCGGAGTGGGAAGCGATCTGTGAAGGTCTCAAAGAGGAATAGACATACTCTGTGCCAGGTGGAAAGAGATCCAGGATATATACCGGCCCTAGAACGCGGTTGCCATCATTTACCGTAGTTATGACATAGTTGATGAAGCTACCTCCGGCGGAATCCATGCCGCCATCTTTACTTATGCTGAGATGCGGCTCGTCAAATCTTGCGACTCCGCTGAGCGCTGACTTGCGGTTTATTTTGTATTTTCCAACATATTCGTCATAGACAATAGCGAGAGACGGTGAGCTGGCATAGTGAAGCTGCTGAAAGTTTGGAGACCCAGGATCCGGTCATAGAAAGTAGCCTGACTTCTTGAAGAAAATGAGAATAGTTTTGCTTATTCTTGCGGGGCAGAGGCCGCCTGGTGATTGGCTGCATACCTCCGCCCACTCAATCTGGATACGGGTTTTCACATTGAGAATCAGGGTGCGGTTTTTATTGGTCTGACAGGAAACAGGGCTGAGCCCTTTCCAACGAGGAGATCGGACCAGAGGATGTTGATGGCCCAGATGCTGTTTTTTTGCTTACCAGGATCAAAGGTAGATAGGCCCTGTCCACCAGACATTTCAATGCACCGTCACTTACCTTTTACACTGTTATTGGCCATTGGTGATCATTGCTAATAATATCTTTTTGTTGAACTCATCTCATATTGATGACCTAAGACCGCATTAGGTACTGCCCGCAAAAGCTCCAGATAACGATGAGCTAAAGAATATGAGAAATATCCACGCCCATAGCATCCACCCATCCACCCATAAATCATAGCTCAGGTTATTCCTCTCTTTTCTAAAGTACCATATCAAGCCTAAACCGATTGCAGCAACGATAGGACAAAGGGCAAAGAGGCCTATATCTATTACAGCCAAAATGGCCAGCGTTCGCGATCTATCAAGCATAACCGGTATAGTCCTTACGTCACTGATTCTGTCGCCTTCTATGTCTCTTAGGTCACATAACACCGTATCTATAATCATTACCAAAAATACCAAGACATATAGCCACTCCGCGCCACCAACCAACCCGCCCCGACATATGGCGGTGGAGGTCGTGACTATCAGAGTCTTCATGCCAGGCAGGTCTTTAGGTCGTATGCTACCTATTCGCATAGTATAGACCGCTCCTGCAATTCCCGGAACAATGGCATAGGGCAATTTCGATAAATCGGTTACAACAACGATGATGATGGCAATTACATAAGCAAGAATCGCAATATGTTTGGCAGGATACTTCGCGAGGATGGCTCGATCAGGATTGTTGAGCAGATCTTCTTTGCTGCCGCTGGCATGATCGCCCAGGTAGATTGCGAATGTGATAAGAAATAGGATGAGTGCCTTGAAATAATCAAACGGTTGTCCGGACAGTTTGCATAGCGCTATCCAGAAGATGCCACAAAAGGCTATCCATAGAGCAGATACGCTGAGCAAGTTAAAGATTTTGATCATAAGAAAATATCTTGCATGACGATATATAGATATATTATTTATATGAGAAATATATGAGAAATATATTAGTTAGAATTGGTAACGCGAAAAGAGAAAAGCTAAACTATTTTTGTCGCTTGCTTCAAATAATATTCAAACAATTCCATTCCCCATTCCACCGCCTTCTCTCCTTCGCATATCAAATCCTGTTGCGGATCGTAGGAACCATCCATATGGTAGAGGGCCAGGGACACTAGCTCGTTAGTCACGGTGAATGCGACCTTTACACCAGAGGGGATCTCGTGGAGAGTGAAATTCTCATAGGCCATCGCAGCCTTCAGAGCATCTGGCTCTATTTTCGCGATAACACCTCGCGTAAGGATAAGTGACACCTTAGCACCTTTCTCCAAGATGCTCAATATCATCTCCTGATATCCCGGCGCTATAATGCCCGATACCCCGCGCATTTCCTTCGCCCTCATCACCGATTCGATGAAGGCCTTTTGGCTATCCAAAGGGGCATCCGGCGCATCTCGGATGCATGTAGCACCAGATAGCATGCCTATCTTGGCCAGCAAGTTACTTGGAATGCCACCTAGATAATGAGACTGCCAGAACTCCTTGGTCTGCTCCAAGACGTCCAAAGCAGTAACCATGTCACTTAGTAGCATGGCCTTGACTTGGCCCACATTAGACAGCCGATACTTGCGGCCAACGTGTTCTATCGTACCATCTGATACCGCTTCCTCGATGGCATGTGATATGGTGGTGCTGTGAGTTCCCAGCTCTCTTGAAAGGTCCGCAAGGGATTTCGGTTCGGATGCAATTCGAAGGGCAAAAATGGCAAGGACGCGATAGGGAGAAATTGTGAGGGTTCTAAGTAGGTTCTGATTCATATAATTGTGTAGGCAGTTATGGCTATTTTTATCTTTGCACTGGAACCAGTAAGAAAATAAATTGAGAAAGACAGAGCCAAAAGATTATTGAGCTTGCTGGTTAAGCAGCTTGATATGGTGTAGCTGGCATAACTGGCCAAGGGGGCATGCTTTTCATATGAAACTGGAAATCCTAGTTAGATTTACGTATTACAGGTAAGAAAGCGCCGAGGGTGAGATTCGAACTCACGAGACCCTTGCGGATCACCAGCTATCCAGGAGAACTCACTCCAGGCTGGCGCCCTACCGCTAGACGACCTCGGCACATATTGGATTTCAGGTTTTAGCGCTTGGCAGTTTTTTCGCTGCCTCGGAAGCATCCCTTTCGGCCAGCTTCCACGCCTTGGGATACGTGCCCGGCTCCATTATTACCCTTTCGGTCAGAACGGCAATGCCCGCCTTACCATCGAGCATCTCCCGGCTGTTCATATCAGCCCGACCAATGCCTACAGCTTCCCCTTTTAAGGTAAATAGGGCAACAATATCGCCCTTACTTATACCAGTCTCCAGTCGAAGAAGCCCGGGCAGAGCCAGGGGTGCGCCATGACAGATGGCATCCACAGAATTGTCAGCAACTACCAGGCGAGGAAGGTGACGCAATGCTGCCTCTACGGGCTGAATGACGCGCCGAAGGCCGGTCTCGTCGCCTGTCTCCTTCCAGGCCACATAGGCATCTGCCAGTTGATGCAACGTGACCAGCGTCTCATCTTCCCGGAAGGGACCGGCACGCGTGCGACGCAGCTCCTCCATGTTTGCGCCTGTTCCCAAAGCGAGACCAATATCAAAGCAAAGCTTACGGATGTAGGTGCCCGCCTGACAGCCCACTCGCATGAGCACGCGCTGCTCCTCAATCTCCAGAACATCCAGATAGTAGATGGTGCGAATGCGCAGTTCCTTCACCACCGAACTTTTCAGGGGCGGCTTTTGGAAGATGGGGCCCATGAATTCTTCGCAGACATCGGAGAGGCGCTTCTTGGGCAGGGGCTTATGCACACGCATGAGACAAATATACTCTTTTCCTGCCAGGAGAAGAGTGTCCATAATCCTGGTCGCGTCTCCCAGGAGAACGGGCAAGATACCCGTCACCTTGGGGTCCAGGGTGCCGCTGTGTCCCGCCTTCTCTATTTCTAAGATGCGTTTCACCCAGGCGGCGATCTCATGGCTGGTCGGCCCGGAAGTCTTGTCCAGATTGATGGCCCCCAAAGACATGTGCATCTTGAGGCTGCGTTTCTCGGGCGGAATGCCATAGGCAGAATTAGTCTTGCCGCTTCGCTTTACCAGCATAGACCGAACCATGTCGGTAGGAAGAATTTGAGGAAATTTGGAAGGCGGTGACATAGATGATGACGAAGCATTGGATGAAGCAGAGGACGATCCAGCCAAAGGGCGCGACGATCCGCGATTAGATAACGTCTCAGCTTTTTCGCTCCTTTCAGCTCGATGGATCACGGACACGATGGTACCCTCACAGCAGCCAGCACAATTGCCAGCGTGGCCTCTTCATCGAACTTGCCGCTATCCACTACCAGATCATAAACAGAAAAGTCGGAGATATCAACATTGTAATACATCTTATACCGTCGGGATTCGCTATCTTCTCGAGCACGCGTCTCTTGCATGGCATCTTCAGTCAGCTTTGCTTCACGTTTGGCGATTCGCTCGGCTCTTGTGCGTAATTCCGCCTTCAAAAGAACCTTCAAGTCTGCTGACAGCAGATGCCCGGACAGCCGACCCTCAAAGATTCCGCCCCCCTCCCTGGAGAGGGCCTTTTGAGCATCATCAATGAGATAATCGATCTCCGGCCCTTTCTCAGCCAGACGGTTCATCTCCCGGACGGTGATATTCTTCTCGGCTGCGATCTTGCGAAAAAGATCACCCGAGTTCACCCAACGCAGTTTTAGCTGCTGGGAAAGAGACCGAGCAAGAGTTGAAGTGCCCGTTCCCGGCGCACCGCTGATAGTTATTATCATCTCTAGCTCATGCTCCCAATGTCCAGTGCCTTACGGATGATCTGCGATACGGGCAGTGAGCAGATAAAGTACCAGTAGAACCAGTAAAGGATCGGCCCCAGGACAGTAGTATTGATGGGATGCGTCCCCCAGAAAGGAAAAGTCATCATCATGTCAGGATTAGCGGATATGAAACTGTAAGCCCACATGAAGAGCGGTATGGAGACGATGCCGATGTAGAGCATGGGCTTAAACTGCATCTGCATCATCTTACCCTGATCGGCTACCGCCTTCATCTGCTCATTTTGCATGGCTTGAATTCTAGACTGATCTCCGGATAGCTGCGCTTCTTTCATATTTCTTTGCAGCGTCTTCATCTTCTCTTGGGAACTACGCAAATAGTCCCAATCCATGGTGTACTTTTGAATCAGGCTGGCGTACAGGCCTGTGATGGCAGCTAAAATGAAGAGCACCACGTGGAAAGGCAGAATATCGGGCAGCCATCCCAGCAATAGTCCGGTGGCCTCGCCCAAGCCGGTTCTCAACTGCGTGCTGATCATTACCCCAAAAAAAAGGACAAAGCCAACCGCCATGGCGGCTTTGTCCAGGGACTTGGTTAGCTTTTCATTCATGCAGACGCTCCGAAGAACTTCTGCATCATGGGGTACATCTCCTGAATCTGTTCGCTGGCTACCTGCTCATAGAGCCGATAGACAATGCTTACAGCCAAGAGCAGCCCCGTGCCGCCCGCTCCTCCCAGTGTGCCCAAAAGGCTGGCGATTAAGGTCAAAACGCCTATGATCACGCCGCCAATGACAGTCACCTTGGGGATATACCTCTCCATCAGCTTCTCAATGGAGGCCGGGTTTCTTCTGTAGCCCGGAACCTGCAGGCCTGAGTTGTGGATCTTGGCAGCCACGCTCTTGGGGCCCATGCCTGTGGTCTCAATCCAGAAGATAGCGAAGATAATGCCGCCAATGATCAGGAAGGAAGCGTCCACAATCACATGCAGAAATATCTGCCAGCCGGCCAGAGCCGCGAATCCCAATTCCGTCATGCCAGGATGGGTTTGTACCATTCCCGGCATCCAGTCACTGGGGCCTCGCAAGGCAGATAAATAGTACATTAAGCCCGATACAGGTTGAGGCGACGAGCCACTCATGGCAGCGCCCGTAGCCGAATTAATTTTAGCTTCTGAGATGAATGTTCCCAGAATGCTGGAGTAGCCGGTATAAATGGTGGTTACTCCCTGACCGGTTATCGTGGCCGATGTCACCGTGCCTATCTTGGCTGCCAGCAATGCACCAATCATCTCGATGTTGGCCTGAATGGCCCGCACCAGAATCATAGGAAGAACTGAGGCATAAACCAGCTTGACGGGAAAACGTCCCCGCGCGCCCCGCACACGGCTGTGGGCCAGTGGTATCTCAATTCTGGTGGACTCCACCAAAACGACCAGCAAAATGATCATTATGGTAGATACGAGCGCCAGAATCCCGCCGGTAACCAGAATGAATCTCAGCCCTTCCGAGGTGAAGAGAGTATCAAAGCCGATTAGCTGCAGCCGAATGATGTCGATCCATTTTGGTATGATGCCCACCGGAAGCCCAGCGTCGCCACTGGCCGGATTGATGATGCCCGTGACCAGCTGCTGGCTTATTCCTGCTACGATAAAGAGCCCCACACCTGAACCAACGCCCCATTTTGAGACTACCTCATCCATATAGACGATGAGAGAACCACCCACGAAGACCTGAATAAAGATTAATAATGAAATTATGCCCAGGGAAATGCCCAGCGTACTAGCCAAGCCTGCATCAGGCAGCAGATAGCCCCCCAACACCTGCGGTAGGGCTTCAACGGCGACCATCACAAACACCAGGGCTTTTTGCGTGCCCTGATAAATGGCCTGATCGCGAGGTTCGCTCAGATTGAGCTTGATGATCTGGGCGCCCACGAGAAGCTGCAATACGATGGATGCAGTAACAATTGGACCTATGCCAAGGAGCATCATCGTGCCGAAGGATCCGGCAAAAAAGGCGCGATAGGCACTGAATATATCAATGGATGCTGTGGAAAGCCCGAAGAGTGGTATGTTTCCCAGGACAAAGTAGAGAATCAGTATGGCTAAAGTCCAGCTTAGCTTTCTCTTAAAATGGACGTGCCCAGTGGGCCGCTCCACGGAGGGGAGCCGGCGCACAAAGGGC
Organism: uncultured Methanotrichaceae archaeon; assembly: GCA_964633785.1. Lineage (GTDB taxonomy): Archaea > Halobacteriota > Methanosarcinia > Methanotrichales > Methanotrichaceae > Methanothrix. The sequence goes on along the minus strand of CAZWHG010000046.1, from coordinate 6,251 downwards.
TCTATCGCATAAAAGAAACTCTGCTGGTTCATACTACTACTGCCTGACCACCAGCAGCCTCAATTTTGCTCTTTGCCGTCGCAGTGAATCCAGCCGCGCTAACGTTAAGCGTTCTGGTTACCTTGCCGCGACCCAGCACCTTCATCTCGGAAAGCTCGATCTTGCCATCCGGGCCTGCCATCTGATCCAGCACGTCCACGTTGACCACCTCAAGCTCCACAGAAAGAGGCAGCTTGACGAATCCATGCTTACCCATCTGGGTTCCGAGAAGCATAGAGCGCATGAAGTGGTGTTTGCACTTTCCGGAATCTCCACGGCCGCCGCGAGACCCGCCTCCGCGCGCATTCTTGTGCTTGCCGTGATAGGTTCGATGCCCCCTCTTTTGCTTCGTATTTGGTCTAACCATGGTTTCTTACCTCATCCTCTTGATAAGATCCGCCAAATCTGTGCGAAAGCCCAGATCTCCGCCCTGTTGTGCGGTCTTCTTGATGGTCTTTAAACCCTTCCGGGCCGGATGGAGCCGGAATATGGGCTTGATTTCCAGATCCTTCAGGCTCACACTGCCGGAGGTGATGCTACTGGCCAATTCCTTGAAGGAGCTATAAGATGTATTCTCTTTCAAGAATTGCTCTGTCAGCCGCCGATTAGCACTCAGCCGTCCCCGCTTCTCGAGGAGCAGAGCCAGCGTGTCATCGTCTATCTTGCCCCAGGCCACATAGTCCTTTACTTTCTGGATCATGCCCCGGTAATGTTCGTCCTCCGGGACGACAATGCAGTGGTTGACCCTGTGCATATGCAGCATGGCTAAAGTGGACTTGATCCCTGGCCGAAGATTCAGCTCGCCTCTCAATCTCACTATGGCAAACATCTTCAAGCCCTCACAGTTACGGTATTGATGAGTGCATTGTAGGTGGCCTTGGCGAAGTTAATAGTCGTCCTGGTCGAACCTGCCGTTCTTGTCCACACATCCTTGATGCCAGCCATGTCCATGACCTTCTTGGATGTGTCACCGGCTGCTATGCCAAGCCCACGAGGCGCTGGGATAAGTACGACCCTGACGCTTCCGGATTCGCCCACTACCTGATAAGGCACCGTGTGCGCCTGGCCACAGCCACATTCCCAGCTGCCGCAGCCTCGCTTTACCTTCATGATATTGCGTTTGGCACTATCGATGCCCTTCTTGATGGCTTTGCCAACCTGAACATCTTTTCCTTCGCCAAGTCCAATATAGCCATCTCTGTTTCCAACAATTACCGTAGTTCTGAATTTGACTCTCCTTCCGGAGTCCGTCATCCTCTGAACCATGTTGATATCGAGAACCTCATCCTCAAGTCCCGGTATCAGTACATCTATCAGGCCGGCCTCCTTAATAGGCAGACCTGAGGCAATTGCTTCATCGAAGGAAGTTACTTGGCCCTCAAAGACGAGCTTGCCCAGCCTTGTCCGGGGGACCCACTCTTCCTGGTAAAAATCACGCTTCTTTTTCCGATCCATAAGTTCACCCCAGTATCTTCTCTCTAACCTGCTCGAATTGGGCCACGATATCTGCTCCCGTGTGTTTCTTTATGTGCTCGCCGCGAATTCTCTTCTCATCAGGGAAGATCTCCGCGCCGTGAGGAACATTTACACCTGCATCTACGATGCCTTTAACGGCAGCATAAATCCTGTTGCCTTTAGTGGATGCATGCAGACCAATATCTGCGATTCCCTCTTCAAGTCCCAGGGCCAGCATCTTCTTTCCGAAGAGAAGGCCGGTGAGATAAGCAGCAGGTATATTGCTCTTGCTAAAGGTATATCCGTAGCTCTGCAGCTCTCGGGAATTAACCGTCAGGAGCGTCTTATCGCCCTTCTGCTCAGCTACCACCAATTGCAGCAACGTGTTGGCATTGCTCTTTCTGACAACAACACGGGGTTTCTTCGATAGTATTAACTTGTATCTAACGTGATAGTTGGTCTTGCCCTCTCTTCTTCTTCGGAAGGGGACTCTATATCTCGGTCCAGTCGCCAAGTTTATTCACCCCTGGCAAGGCCCTTAGCCTTGATGAATGAGTTCATATGCGCCAAGCTTCTGTACTCGCCGCCTTTGGATTTGCGATAAAGCAAGCGGTAAGCATGGCGATCTATCTGGCCGCCTTCACGTAGCTCTCTAAGCTTCTTTCGAAGAGCCCGGATTTTGGTCATCCACTGCTCTTTTCTGGGAGATCGAGCGCCTTTGGCGCCTCTTCTATGTCCCGCTCCTTTGCAGTGTCCATAGGCTCGCTTTATTGCCCTTGCCCGAATTCTGCCCCGGCTATTTCCCTTCTTGGGCTTGGCCTTGATATTTCCGGCCTCTAGCTGGGAGCGAATATCCTCACGGGTAATAGCATCGGAAAGCTCGCTTGCTACCTCTGGATCGGGATTGATCCATACCCGGCTCTCACCGATTTTTAGCTCGGATGCTGCCAGGCGTCGCTGTGTTGTTAAGCCCGGCATATCTAGGCACCACCTTTGGGATTGAGCACCCTAATGCCCGACTCAGCTGCTTTCGCCTGCATCTCCAGACGCTTCTTCATACCAACACCCGATGCTATGCGTACCACAGAGCCCTGCGCTTTTTGCAGCTCAGCCACGTTGTTAACCAGCACCTCAGGAAGGCCGCAAGGATGAAATCCCTTAACAGCCTTGGGGCTTCCATAGCCGACTCTAACCAGCTTGCCTTTGGCAGCAATCTGCTGCCGGAGCTTGTTGTGCAGGCCACGAGGCTTTCGCCAGCTGGTGCCAAGCCGCTTCTTTTTATGTGAATCATGAAAGTTGAACTCAGGCTTCTTTGACTTCTGCCGGGTTCTTACTCTCAGCAACCTCTCTGCCATCCTCGTCACCTCTTGCCCACCAGGTATATTCCGTCCTGGAATATCCTGATATCGAAACCATGCACCCTGGTAGCCTGCTCAATATTGGCCATAGTCTGGCCAACCTGCTCCTTATTGATGCCTGTGATCGTTACTTCATCTTTGCCGATCTCGACCTTGGCGCCCGGTAGGATCTTAGCGGATCGAGACTTCCTTTCGCCCAGGAAATTGTTTATAATGAGCTCGTTGGAAGCTTCCTTGAGCTGTATGGGGAAGTGAGAGTACACGACCTTCATCTTGTACTCGTAACCTCGGCTTACGCCCGCAATCATATTGCTGATGTGCGCAGCCAGTGTCCCCACCATTGCCCGGTGCTGCTTTCTATCGAGCCTGGAATTCACGATCAGTTGAGATTCCTCTTTCATGATCTCTATCATAGGATAGCAAAGCTGCCTGCTGACCTCACCTTTCGGTCCTTTAACCGTGACGGTATTCCCGTCTACGGTTACGGCAACTCCTTCTGGAATCTCTACCTGTCGTGCAATCTCTTTGACCATTGCGACCACCTAATATACGTAAGCCAGGAGCTGACCGCCCAGGAATTGGTTCCTGGCATCAGAATGGGCCATAACTCCCTTACTGGTGCTCAATATCAGAACACCGAAGTTCCTGGCGGGCAGGAATCGCTTCTCCCATTTCTCCATCTCGGTCACCTTGGTTGAAAACCGGGGCTTAATCACGCCGCATCGGTTGATCCTTCCCAGGAGCTTCACTCGGAACATTCCCGACTTTCCGTCGTCAACAAATTCGAACTCGCCTATGTATCCTCTATCCGCCATAACCTTCAAAGCTCTTCCTATGAGCTTGGAGGCGGGATGAATGATACATTCAGGCTTGCCTACGCTCTCCGCATTCTTTATTACGGATAGGGCATCGGCCAGTGGATCTAATAACATAGTAGCCACCTATGAATATTTTTCGAAACCCATCTCAGGGGCGATCTCTCGGAAGCACTGCCGGCAAATGTATATCCCGTACTTTCTTATCAGGCCGTTTTTATTTCCACAGCGCTTGCACGGGTTTGCTCCTCTTCCGAAGACCTTTTTTCCTTTCTTCATGCTGCCTCCAAGATCTCAATGCCGAACTTCTTTGAGACGAACTCTACTGAGTCGTCTTTATTCAGCCTCTGCCGGCTGGGAAGTTTCCTTTGCGCCACGCGCCGCATTGCAATCCTATAGCCGGCCCTCTTCAAGGCAACGGACACATCCATTCCGAATATGCCTATATCCGGATCGTATCGCATTCCTGGGAAGTCGGTGTGCTCCTCAATGCCGAAAGAGAAGTTGCCTTGCATGTCAAACTGGCTCTTTTTTAAGGTATTTCCTGCAGCCTTCAGGGCTATAACAAGAAAATCCTCAGCCGCTTTTCCTCGCAAGGTAAGCTTTGCACCGATGGGCTCATTCTTTTTGATGCCGAAGGTAGGCAGAGTCTTTTTGGCAATAGAACGAACAGGCTGCTGTTTGGTAATGGCCTTCATTATGGTTTCAGCATTTACCAGCCTCTGACCGCTCTCTCCTACGCCTACATGCACGACAATCTTGTCGATGCGGGGAATTAGATTGGCATTCATCTAACTGCCCCCCAGCTTGATAACAGGCTGATCTATTCCGATCATGTAAACGTAATCCTTGATGGTCTCAAACTCCTCTTCGCCCGAGATTATGATGCGATTATGCTGGGAGCTCTTCACGGTTATGATCTCTTTGATCTTCCCCGTTTGGCCGGAATGCTTTCCGCCTACGACCATGGCCAAATTGCCTATCTCAAAGCCGATCTTATCTTCAATATCCTTGCCGGGCAGTGAGAGGACCAGAGAATCTCCAACCTTAAATTCGCCTTCTGCCAGCTTATTTGAGCCGTCGGATAGGTTGAGCTGTTGTTTTTTGCCTTTAATGAAGGTCTTATTCTCAATTCGGGCCAGCTTTTTTACCTTGCCCTCCTCAAGAGAGCTAAGATAGAACATTCCCTTTTCATCTTTGAGCATTCTGTATTGCTGGTTGTTTGAGGGAACGGATATGACATCGAAGATGCCGATAGGCAGCTTGTAATCCTTTTGGATTTTTCCGTCCACCAATACCTTACCCTCGTACAGAACCCTCTTTGCCTCGCGGGCATTATCTACCAGCTTAAGCATGTCTCGGATTACAACCACGAGAGGCATACTATTCCCTGCGGAATGAGGGCCGGGACTGGTCTTGGCAACCCATGCATGGGTCTTTTTTGCAATGGGCCAGCTTACGGGAACCGTTATTCTCTTTTGATGTTTGCTCATTCTGATCGCCTCGCGAAAATCTTTTCCCTCTCTGAGTCTTCAAGAACGAGCTTGATTATCATGACGTTGGAGGGATGGATAGTTCTCGGCACTTCAGTTCCGTCAGCCCGGTAGTTGCTCACTCCTGCCACTTTGATGGTGCACCTCTTAAGGTCCACATCTTCGACCTCTCCTTCGGTGCCGGCGTGATCGCCACGCATAACCTTGACGGTGTCACCCTTGCGAAGCTGTGCATTGCGCCTCTTCAGCTCCTCGCGCAAAGCTTTGCTCAAGGGTGCGTGCATGTACTTTTGACGCTTATGCAGCGGCGCGGTATACCTCGCCTTCCGCTGCTTCCTTGGCTGTTTTGTAATCATAATCATCACACAATCATGGATGCCGCAGAAGCGATCTTGCTAAATCTCTCTGCTACCTCGCGGGCCACAGGTCCCTTAACCTCAGAACCCTTGGGAACACCTTCGTCATCTACAATAACGGCGGCATTATCCTCGAATTTTACCCTGAGGCCGTCAGGCCTTCGGAACTCCTTTCTCTGGCGGATGATGACAGCTTTAAAGATCTGCTTTCTCATCTCCGGGCTTCCCTTTTTCACAGATACTACTACTACATCCCCAATCCCTGCGCAGGGCTGTCTATTTTTCACGCCTCGATAGTTCTTGACGGCGATGACGTGTAGCGTCCGCGCACCTGTATTGTCTACACAATCCAGGTATGCGCCAGTGTTGATCGCCCTTGGGATCTTGGCCTTTTGTCCTTTCATTTCAGGACCTCCACCACGACATAGGATTTGGTCTTGGAAAGGGGCCTACACTCCGCTATCTTGACACGATCCCCTGCCTTGGCATCAATGCAAGGGGGATTGTGCGCATGGATCTTGGACTGCCTCTTCTCGAATCGTTCATACTTCGTTGCTTTCTTCTCGAACTTACGCATTACTACCACGGTACTGTCCATCTTGTCGCTGACCACGGTGCAACTAAAGACCTGGCCACGTACAGGCAGGCTACCATGGAAGGGACACTTCGGATCATTGCACTCCTTTTCCGGCGCGCTAACGTCCAGTCCGATATCCCTCATAACTTCCACCTCGT
>CAZWHG010000045.1:0-22403 GCA_964633785.1 uncultured Methanotrichaceae archaeon | reverse complement strand
TTGATAGATTGAAGGAAAAATTTGGAAACCCAAGTAGAAGCTAAACACGTACAAGCTTTTAAGACTCTGCAGCTATTCGAATCCATCGAAGGATTATCACACAGGATAAATGACCTGAAATCAAGCATGTGGGGGGCTTGTGGAATGGAAATACCATTGCTAGGAGATATAGCCGTTATATTTGTGCTATCAGTAATTGTCCTATTCATTTTTCATAAAATCAAGGCACCTGCCATTGTAGGCTTTCTGGTTACTGGAATATTGGCGGGTCCACAAGGATTTGGTTTAATCCAAGCCTTAGATCAGGTAGAGATCCTGTCCGAGATTGGTGTTATCCTTCTGCTATTTACCATCGGGCTGGAGGTATCGCTGAAAGACCTGATGCAGATTAAGAAGTATGTTCTGGTGGGTGGATCTCTTCAGGTTGCGCTAACTGTCCTTGCAGTTTTCGCCATATTGAGGTATTTAGGCTATCCTCTAGGAACATCTTTCTTCCTTGGTTTTCTCATAGCTTTAAGCAGCACCGCGATTGTACTGCGGATAATCCAGAGCAAAGCTGAGTTATACACTCCACAAGGTCGCACAATCCTGGGTATACTCATCTTTCAAGATATTGCAATAGTCCCCCTGATGCTTGCAACACCACTCCTTCCAGGAGCTACAGGTGGTTTAACTGATTCACCGCTGGTCATTCTGGCCAAAGGTTTGGGACTGATTGTCCTGGTGATTATAAGTGCCAAATGGATTGTCCCAACCGCACTCTATCATATTGCAAGAATCGGTGATAGGGAGTTATTCCTGCTAAGCCTAGTTGCGATATGCTTCGCAGTGGCCTGGGTCACCTCATTAGCTGGATTATCGTTGGGATTGGGTGCATTTCTAGCAGGCCTTACGATATCCGAGTCTCAATACAGCCACCAAGCATTTGGCAACATATTACCTTTGCGAGATGCCTTCACGAGCTTCTTCTTTGTCTCCATAGGAATGCTTCTGGATGTTAATTTCCTGCTGCAAAATCCGATGTATGTTGTGCTCCTTGCTTTTGGGACAATGCTTCTGAAGGCTCTAATTGCCGGTTCAGTGATTGCATTTATAGGGCTTCCACTTCGCATAACAATCCTTGTCGGGCTTGCATTAAGCCAGATAGGGGAGTTCTCATTTGTTCTTTCCCAAGTTGGTCTGGAACATGGTCTTCTCTCGGAAGATGTTTACCAGATATTTCTTGATGTCGCGGTGCTAACCATGGCGGCAACATCTTTCATCATATCATTATCTCCTAAAGTGGCAGATGTCGCAACAAAACTGCCACTTCCACATAGATGGAATCATTCCCCTCCTATTATTAGCCCAAATATCGAGGTCTTGAAGGATCATGTCATTATCATAGGCTACGGGATTAATGGCAGGAATGTAGCCAGATCCGCTAAGAGTGAAGGAATACCTTATGTTATTTTTGACATTGATCCCGAGATTGTCAACTCTGACCTGAAAAATGGTGAGCCAATTAGCTATTGGGATGCTACTCAGGAGAATGTTCTTCAAAATGCCGGGATCAAGAATGCAAAAGTAATGGTGATAGCAATCTCTGATCGATCAGCAACCCGTAGGATAACGGATCTCGCTAGAAGACTGAATCAAGAGATCTATATAATTGCAAGAACCAGATACATTCAGGAGATGGGGATTCTTCACAATCTTGGCGCAAATGTGGTCATTCCAGAGGAATATGAGACCTCTGTAGAAATATTTTCCAGGGTTCTTGAAAAGTATCAGGTGCCGAGAGACAGAATTGAATCCTTTATAGACCATATAAGGTCAGATGGTTATGAGATGTTTCGCAGCATCTCTAAGGAGCCTTACTGCAATTCTGATCTCAGCATAATAGGTAATGATTTCATTACCCTCAAGGTTTCAGAAGGCTCCCAGGTCACAGGAAGATCCATCAAGGAGATCGGACTAAAAGAAGGTGGTGCAGCTTTGCTGGCGATACAAAGAGATGCCCAGATATTTAATTATCCCGAGGAGAACTTTGTGCTTCAAGCTGAGGATGTGGCTATTCTCTTTGGATCTGAATTGCAGATATCATCTGTTGAGGGATGGTTTAAAAAGCAGTAGGGTCATAAAGATGATGGAAATGAGAGGCTTGATTTTATGATACACCAGGTTGCTGCTATTGTATCCTATTTAAAGACCCAAAGGAATCTGAACAAGAAGAAAATAAATGACGAAAAAAATGAAAAAGGACCAAAGAGGGGGGAAACAAGAAGATTAGCCATCGCGATGTATCAATAATAAATTTCATTATTATAAATAATGTCTTATTCCAATTGTAAGGGGGAAGAATTGACTCAAACGGAATGATGTAACATTGATTCCAATTCTTAGTAACATTAGAATAGCAATTATTAATAATATGATGACTGATACTAGTAAGGTTAGTAGGGGTTCCCGTCCCCCCGCAAAATAATTTATTCACAGCAAAGCGATTTTTAGAGTTAATTTCCTAAAAAGATTACCAGTAAACTGGATCGCAATCTTTTAGCCCTCACCTAGCTCCTTCACCATTCGGCAAGAGAATACCACCGCACCCTAGTCGAAGAGCACGGGGATTGGGCCTTTAAGCCAACTTCAAGGGGGCAAATGGTCTTTCTCTATGCTCCGGCGCCAGACCCCACACCAGCAGGAAAGGGCCAAGCTGGCCGACTTGGGTGTTCCGCATCTACGACGAGATCTCTAAACAAAAAGTTTTAAGAAGAATTGCATACAAAGCTGGTTGTCCATCATTGGGCTAATGCAATCAAAATTTTGTACCTAAAGGGGGTAAGAAGACGAATCATTTGATCCTAATGGGCATAGCAGTTATCATATCTGTGACCACAGCAACCGTTCTGGTTGCTCCCATAGAAGCTGCACAGCCTTTGAACGGTTCAGAAAATAACACATCCCTAAACCTTGATCCGAGCAAGATCACCACAACTTGGAATCTATCATTTCTCTATAAGGACAGGTACACTGCCAAGGCAGAGTATGAACGGCTGAATATGACCGTAAATGAGATCAATCAGACCTTCCGGCCAAGGTTCAGCAATCTCAACGGGACAACCTTGCTTGATTATATCCAGTATGATGAAAATTACACCAAATCATTCAATGTTCTATATGCATATGCAAATGCGCAGAACAGCCTGGATGTTAATGACTTATTCTTCCAGGAATTCCTCTCAGACGTCCAGAATCTCTCTACAGAATATGTAAAGGCCAACTCCTTTGCCGATGTATTGCTGAAATCGCTTCCAAGGTCAAAGTGGGACCGGCTATTTGCGGAGGAGCAGCGGCTGGAAAAATACCGCTCTTATCTTGAGGCCAACTACATCCGATTTGTGGATCATCGTCCCAAGAATGAGACACATGCCGCATATCTGGCCGACCTCTCAAATCAGCTCATGAAACTTGATACCAACGCCGAGAAACGGATCACCAATAATGTAACTCAAGCCGGGAACATAACTCTCGAAAACGGAAAACAGTACGCCGTCAACTTCTCATCTTACTATGACCTTCTCATGACCAATATCGATAGGAATGATCGGAAGAAATGCTACGATAAACGTTATTACCATCTTTTCAATGAATCGAATGAAATGGGGGACATCTATGTTATCAAATCAAAGCTTGATGATAAGTATGCTAGAGAGTTGAACTACTCTGACGCTTATGATGCCATGATGTTCGGCTCATATCTCAATGCATCACAGATTGATGAGATGAACCAGGTACTCAAGGAGCGAAGAGGGGATTTCGATAGATATTATGAGTTCCGCAAGGCCAAGATGGGCATCCGGGATCTCGCACCATATGACCTCTTCCTTCAGCTTATGAAGAACCCTGACAAGAAAACCAACTATACAGATGCCATTGAGGAGATATACGCATCACTTGCGTTGATGGACCCTGCATTCGACAAGGCGTTTATAAAGACCGTTACCAGCAATTCAATTGATGTTTATCCGAATCCCGATCATGGAAAGCAATCCATACAATATGCCCAAGACCTATGTGCTCTGAAGCGCCCGGCGCTCGTATTCCTGAACTATAAAGGGCTGATAGATGACAAATCCACTATAGCTCACGAGATGGGCCATGCAATCGATTTCTACCTCATGGGTCAGTCGCTGGATTACATCTACTGCAGCGGCACCATTTATGAGATGGAGATACCATCCACATTCAACGAGGAGCTCTTCATGGATTATGCGATCAAGAATTACGACAGAGATACAGCCATTGCCGTCTTGGCAAGTCATATCTACAATTATGCCAGAACAATGCCTCGCCAAGCCATGATCACTGAGTTTGAACATAGAACCCATAAGCTTGTCAGCCAGAATGCAAACATCAGTGGCTCAGATCTGAATGCTCTTTGGGACCGCATTGCAAATGAATATAAGAGCGATAAAGTTGCCTACTACTCTAGGATCGAGCCTGAATGGCCTTATATCAGCCACATATATTTTACCGATAACTATTACACATTCAACTATGCTCTCTCGGAGGCTATAACACTGTCACTCTTCAAGATGTACAAGGAGAATCCAGAGGAGTTCAATAAGAACTATGTCGCATACCTATCTGCAGGCACAACTATGACTCCGCCAGAGAAGCTTAAGAAATACTTCGGATTGGAGATCAACAGAAAGCTCTTCGAGGACGCCATGGACATTGTGAAGCTCAGGGTAAATCAGCTGGAGGAACTGAACAACGAGACGTCGAGCTGAATTAGTCATCTTCTGGCGTAGATTGGAAGAGCGGCACATAAAGTCGACCTGCTTTGGGCTTTGCAGGAGAGACCCTCTACTTTTTTCATGCTAGCGTATCATTCCTAAGTTGAATACTATTGCTCTTATCCATCCCGATCTCTTGACTTGTACCAGCTTAACGGTTACGAGGTTCGAAAGATGGATCGCTCATCAGGCCGCAGGAGGATAACTGCATGGTCGCACGGCAATTCATAAGTCGGCAAGGCCGAATCAATCGGGGGAGGGCGTATGAAACAGCAGGATTAGATGAATTACGGAGACTTTGGTACTGGAAAATAGGTCATGGCGCATCCCCTCCGTTCTAACCGAAAAGGTCATATGATCGATAATTATTACCCCAGTTAAGAATATACGGGGTGCTTGAAATTGGTTTTGCTTAAATCGTTGATAATAATATTCGCATTGCTTGGTATATACCTGTTGCCGGCAATGGGAACCGAAATATCTCAATTTGAGTGGATGGGCAAGAATACTGACAAGGTCGGCACATGGGATAATGGAAATCCCGATGGGAGTATGGATGGGCATTTTCGTATCGATCTGTCCCTTTCCGACCCAACCGAGATAAAGTCAATCTTGCTGTACACGGCAGACGAGAACGCCCATCCCGTGGGCGGGCAATTCTGGGATAGCGCCGCCACCAATTACTATATACTGGGTGTATTTGATCAGGGAACGCAGCTTAATCATAACCACGTACCCTCCTTAGGTACTTTCTCAGGGAATAAACAATTTGACCTCTATGGGGCGGATTCGGGTTGGTTTGAAAAAGGCAACTCGTTTGCAGTAGAGGTGACTCTGGGAGACGGCACAAAAATAACCAGGCTGATATCTATTGGAGAACCCTTCATAGGTCCATCTGAAAGCCCGTCCAAACAGTTGGGCCCTGCCAAAGATGGCAAGTCTAAGATTGATAGTATTTTGCAGGGCGATTCAAAATCATCTGGATCAGAAGACCAATCATCCGGTCAGGAGGATTCCGGTGCGGTGATCCTGGACAGCTGGAATAATGGCGTCGTGGATAACAATCCCGCCTGCAGCCCAATTCTCACTATCTCCAAACCGCATATGATCACCTATATCGATACATACCACTGGAACTATGGCCAGGGGACCACATCCGGGGGAAGCATCAGTCTGCAAAATGGAGATGGCGAGACCTTTGGACCCTGGCAGGTTGAAGCCGAGTCTGGCTCAGGTGTAGCTAACGCTTGGTGGATAGCTCGCCCCAATGTGGTCATTCCAGAAGGAAACTACCTAATTATCGATTCACAGCCGGAGACGTGGTCTCAAAACTCCGAATCACCCTGCGGGTTTACTAAGGTTGAAGGATATCCTGTGCAAGCAGATCCTGCTACAAAAGACGACAAGGAAGGGCCATCAAAAGCCAAAGGCACAATTAGAGCAGACATAGTAATCGATGGGGAATGCGATAGTCCCATTGAGGTCCTCACATCCGGTTGTGATGCTGGACTGCCCGACATTCCGGTGGAACTGACCTTTACGTATATACCACCTGCTTATTCCGATGCAACGCCTGGTACTCTTCGGGAAACGACCGACGAGAATGGAATGGTCTATTTCAAGGATATACCTGCAGGTTCGAAGTTCATGCTCAAAACCAAAGTTAAGACCATGGAAAAGGAGCAGGAAGGAACCATGCCGGATTCGGTCAGTGATGTATATTTCACATTCGATTATACCTGCAAGGGATCCTGGCCCGAAGAGGTGAGAAAAGCGGCGAAGCAGAACGCCGGGGTAGACTCGGAAGGGCGAATCCACGGCATAGTCACTCCTGTTTGCGGTAATGAAGGGGTAATATGCAGTCCTGAATGTAGCCTGTACCCCCTTTGATGTTAGAGGGTGTGATGAAGCGGGAATAGCAGTTCTTCACGGCTTCGCGTGAGATCCAACAGAGGTCCGGTTTCACGCGAAGGCGCGAAGTCTGACATTAATTTTTCTGAGTGGAGATGCGCCCAGGTAACGGATTTCGGGCCTGCAAGAAGCGTCATTGCCCCAGTTTTGCACGAATATTTCTATCATGCCTGCAGACCTAACTCAGGCTTCTGGTTGTCATCCTTTTTTGTTGCCAACCATCTGGCCAGCATTTTTGCCAGCTCTTTTTGTTGAACCGGCTTGGCAATGAATTCGTTCATTCCCGCCTGAATGCACTTCTCCCGGTCTCCTTGCATGGCGGCGGCGGTCATGGCAATGATGGGAATGCCCCGATTAAGCACATTCGCGCCTTCTTGCCGAATGGCCCGTGTGGCCTCGAAGCCGTCCATCTCAGGCATGTGGCAATCCATCAATACTAGGTCGTAAGGAACGGTCTGAAGTGCCTTGACGGCCTCTTGACCGTCGGCCACCACATCCGCCAACAGCCCCATCTTTTTTAGCATAGCCTGGGCAACTTTCTGGTTTACTGGATTATCCTCCGCCACCAGGATGCGTATTTTCCGCTTTTCATTTTCAGAAATGAAAGGCTTCGGAGCAAAGCGATCTGCATCTCCTTCTCCATCAATCTTGGAAAACATCTTATCAGTTGATACTGGCCCGGCAGGCTGCTTCTCAAAGGCCGCTGTGAACCAAAAGGTGGACCCTTTGCCTTCTTCGCTTTGCAGGCCGATCTTGCCACCCATCAGCTCGGCGAGCTGCCGGGAGATAGCCAGCCCCAGGCCAGTACCACCGTATTGGCGATTAGTCGAACTGTCCATCTGGGTAAAAGGTGAAAAGAGAATATTTTGGCGGTCTGCCGGGATGCCTATGTCCGTATCGCTAACTGCGAAGCGAAGCGTGGCATTTCTATCGTCCTCGCTCTCCAGGCTGACACGAATCACTATCTTGCCCTTGTCGGTAAACTTCACCGCATTGCCGCCCAGGTTGACCAAGATCTGGCGCAGCCTTCCCGAATCGCCCCGCAGAAGCGACGGAACTTTTGGCTCTACCAGACAGACCTGCTCGAGGCCTTTCTCATGGACATTTAGGGCCAGGAGATCTGCAGTATCCTTTAGCAGGGAGCACAAATCGAAGTCCAGCATTTCCAGCTCCAATTTGCGGGCTTCAATCTTAGAGAAGTCCAGGATGTCGTTAATGAGAGATCGCAGCATCTCGCCACTGATTCGGGCAATTTCCACATATTCACGCTGCTCTGCATTTAGATCCAGATCCAAAAGCAGTCAGATCATACCGATGACGCCGTTCAAAGGGGTGCGTATCTCATGGCTCATGTTGGCCAGAAATTCGCTCTTGGCAGCATTAGCTTGTTCTGCCATTTCGGCCATCTGTTGAGCACGCTTGCTGGTAGTTTCCAGCTGCAGATTGGTGTTCTTCAGATCTTCTTCGAATTGCTTGTACCTGGTGATATCGCGGATAGACTCGATTGCACCCACAATACAGCCGCTGTGATCATATAGAGGAGAAGCGATGCCCCAGAGGAATACGCCCTCCTTGCCGTTTAGCAATGGAATGAATGTCTCTGCAATCAGTTGATCTCCCTTTCTCAGAACAAAATAATATTTATCTTCAATCTCTTTCCTGTCCATAAATATTAAGTCAATCAGGATAGGTCGATTTTTGCCGTAGAATGGGACAGAGTAATCATAATTGCCCTTGCCCATCATCTCAGACTTGAGCACACCAGTCATCTCTTCAATGGCCCGATTCCAGGCGATAACTTTTTCGTCCCGGTCCACTGCAAATGTGGCATCCGGCAGAAAATCTATGATATCGGCCAGGCGCTGCTCCGACTCGCGTAGGGCTTGTTCAGCACGCCTGTAATTGGTGACGTCATGAAAAATCCATATCCGGCCATAATATTTGCCATCCTTGTCAATTACCGGCGAAGAATAGCGATCCAGTATCATACCGTCTTTAAACTCTATTTCATCCCGACTGGTTTCATCCCAGTGAGCATACAGATATGCCACTTTCGCAAGAAATTGTTCGGGATTCTTGGTCTTGCCTACCACATATTGAAGAAGCGGCTCGTCACTTTTTTCATCCCTAATCTCTTTAGGCACATTCCACATGTTTAGAAGCCGCTGATTGGTAAGTATTCGTTGCCCCTGGCTGTCTACAACCAGAATCCCATCCAATGAGGTTTCCATCTGAGCTTCCAGTATTGCGGTCTTGCGTCGCAGATCATCTTCGGCACGCTTTCGGTCGGTGATATCTGATATGATACCCAGCAAACCTGTGAACTCCCCTTTCGACCCAACCATCCGTCGGCCACTTATGTATCCCCAGAAATCACTTCCATCAGCCCGAAGGTAATGTCGCTCTGTAAAGACAGCATCTGTCCTGTTTTCTAACATCGCTTGCATAATATCTGTTCCATCCTGCCGTTCATTAGGATGAATAAAGGCAGGATAGGGAGTGCCGATCATCGATTCCAGCGGGCAGGCAAACATCTCGGCCATGCATTGGTTGGCTTGAGAGATCAGCCCATTGGTATCAACTATGACTATTCCCGCACTGGAGGTCTCGAAAATAGTCCTCAGACTCAGTTCACTCTGCCGCAGATCTTCCTCGGCCTTCTTGCGCTCTGTGATGTCCCGCAAGAACGCGACCACAAGGCCTCCTTTTATTGGCTGATATTGGACGCTGATTTCGACCCCAAAAATGCTTCCATCCTTGCGACGGTGCCGGGACTCAAAACGCTTCTCGCCCTGCGCCATTATTTTTTGTATATTAGCATATGTTTGATCAGGTGTCTCAATTGCCTCCAAATCAGAAATTTTCATGGCAAGCAATTCCTGTTTGTTATAGCCGCTCATCCGGCAGTAGGCCTCATTGACTTCCAATATCTTTCCTTGAATGTCCACCAGCCAGAATCCGTCCACGGTCGTCTGCAGGATCGTCCTATGCAATGTATCGCTCTCCTGCAGCATCATTTCAGCACGCTTGCGTTCTGAGATATCCACATTGACCTCGGCAACCAGCCACTCTCCTGCATCATTCTGGAACGGAATAGTAGTAACCTGGATCGGACGATAGTTCTCTTTTACCAGAACTTCCTCGGTGACTGTGAGCGACTTGGTTTGGAGCGCCTTTGCCACTCCACAACAAGGGCAAGGTTTGTCGCGCCCCATAAAATAATCGTGGCACTTGTGCTCCGTCGGATCACCGTAGACCTTCTGCCACTCCGGGTCGATGTAGTGGATATTAAAATTTGCATCGATGATATCGAGCCCCGTTTTAGTTGCGCCGAGGATAAATTCCATCTGTGTCTTGACGGCTTGCAGCTCTTTTTCTGCCTGCTTGCGGTCAGTTATGTCGGCGAAGGTGCAGGCGAACTGGTTGATAGCGGTCCGAAAAGCCCTTACCTCAAAATACTTCTTCAATTCGACTGAATAATCCTCGAAGAGAACTGGCTCGCCGGTGAGCGCCACCTTGCCATAGGTCTCAATCCACTGTTTTTCAGTGCCTGGCAGGACCTCCAGAACGCTATGGCCTACGAGGTCTTCCTTTTTCAGACCGGTTAAGCGCTCGAAGGTCGGGTTGACATCCAGGAAGCGATAGTCAATCGGCTCGCCCTGTTCATCACAAATGATCTCATGCAGGGCGAAGCCATCCAGCATCTCCTGAAATAGTGTCCGATAGTCGTGCTTGGCCTGCTTGCACTCGTTGATATCGGTTGTTGTACCAAAGACAGTGACTCGACCGTCCGGCTGGGAATAGACCGAAACCTTGGAACGAACCCAAAGCGCGGTGCCGTCGGCCTTTAGCATACGATATTCAAAGGTCTTATCCGTTCCACGCGCTTGCGTCACTTCAAAAAGCGCCTTCTGTACGTCTGGCAAGCTATCGGGATAGATATAGGATAGGTATTTTTCGAAGTTCTCTCCGATAGTGCCGGAGGGCATGCCCAACATCCTATCCGCAACTGGTGAGATATAGGAGCCAATGTGCTCTCCTTTTGCATTGACATCATAGCGCCAGACGATCTCGGATATCATCGAGACTGCCTGCTCGTACTGCGCCATGCAGGCTTGCAGGGCTTTGTACAACTCGTCCTCAGCAGACGTGCGGTAGGGGATGTCATTCTCCATGATTATCACTAATGAATGGTTCTGATTGATACATCTGTTGGAAGATTTGCCTGATCTATAGCCTCCATATTCTTGTCTTATCAAATAGTGTCTTTAGGAATGACGCAGAGCTAATCCCTGCTTTTCAAAGGCGGAAATAATCACGAATTTGCATACCCTGGAGACATACCTCCTGTCATTTCTGGCAAGACTCTTTCCTAAATATAGATATTTCGTTATCCGTGTTCCGGTGGCATCAAAATCACTAGCTATTGGCAGATCTCCCCCAATTGTCCCATGGGACGATCTTTCTATCAGTGGTTCTATCACCAAAACAGGTGAAACTAATGGCATCTCACCATCAATTCTCGCCACAGGATTTAATTTCTTCACATAGTATTAATATGATTAATAGTTATGGTTGCAGCATTTTGAGCTAAAACAGCCAGTGCCATCTGAATTCCAGCAATGATTGTGAGTAGAATGAGCATTATCGCAATACGTCCGCTCCATCGATGGATGGTGTGTATTCTCTTATCTTTTGATCTGAATTGGTATATTCCGAGCAGTGGAGTCACTATGAGAAGAACAAAGACGCTGGCGCCCAGATAGGCATGAGTTTCCCGTACAAAAGATGTTTCCATGTATACGGATACCATATATACCGCGATAAAAAGGCCCGCTAGAACAAGCACAACCCCGATCAGTGCCAGTTTCTTATGCAACCTGACCCATCCCGTCCTTTGCTTGAGGTACCGTGCAGCGAAGGCTCCTCCAGCCAAAGATATAGCGCCTGCAAATACCGTTATCATATGATAAGGCCAGGGTGGAGGCAATTGATGAGTATGAGCACCACCTCCCGCTTCAGACGGATCATGTGCAGTCGCCATACCCATAAGAATTGCAGGAGAAAGCAATGAAATCATCAAGACACAGAGCGTAGCTTTCAGCACTATAAAACCTCAGTTGATATTGGATCTCAATCTAGAAAAACATTTTGAATTTTCGAGAATATTTCTATATATTTTAAAAATAAAATTGCTTGTTACCTTTCCACTCGAACATCTGCGTCTTTTCAGCATCGCTAACAGGTATACTCATTGTCACCTTCAGAGGATGCCTGCAGGATCACATTTATATTTCAATGCGCCGTTGCTTACTATCAAGTAAGTGAGGCGCAAAGATGAGATGGATGCTGATGCTGTTGGTTCTTGCTTGCATCGCTGCCAATATGGCTACTATAAACGCAGATGATGCTGCGGCTAAAGTCAAATCGACAAAGGATAGATTGGCCCAGAACTTTACGGAGCATTCCTGGATATTCGTCAACGGCTATATGGAAGAGTCGAGAATACTGCAGACCCAGACCGGATTTAAAGGCCAAAAGATTGCCCTCACTACAAGTGGAAGCGGAATGGCCACCAGGACCATAGACTCAGAGGTCTTCCGGGACTCGAATAGGGATGAGGCATCGCTTACCATCTCTGCCAATTATGATTATGCGCCTTACATTCCTCCCCTCACACAAAGTGACCTTAGAAATGCTCTGTGCGCCAAGAATTACGAGGTGGGGTCAGTATTTTCTGAGTCATACAACATCGACAAAGATCTCATAAAGGATACGAAGATTTACCAGAATGACAGCTTCTCCGTTTATGAGATCAGCTCTGAGATCCAGGGGACTGCTAGGATCGGCCAGAGGGTGCAGAAAAATGCCAAAACTGTGCCGTCCTTTATAATGGGCGGGACGTACATGGGCTACGCCCAGATTAGATCGGAGACGATTGTGGGAAATACCTCTGTCTTGACCTTACCCTGCCCGTGAAGAGCGCCATTAGATCATGGCCGCACAGTGAGCTGCTACTACTGCAGCTCGCATCTCCTGCAGTTCTAGGGCATAGTGCAGATGGGTCTGGCAGCGGCAATCCGTGCAGCCGAAACGGGGCACGGACATAAGCCGTTTCCCCATAGCTTTCGCGATGGTACACTCCAGATCCTGGGTGGTAATAGTAAAGAAAACGTCCGCGAAGCTGGTGTGGGGCAAGAGATAGTCAATGTGCCAGCGTCGAGTTGTTTTAATGCCCTGCAGTACCTTGATGTGGCGATCCACGCGCTTGAGGCCGCCGGGACCCCTCGCCGAACCGGTGTAAGAATAGAAGCCTGCGGCAAAGTCAATTACGCCTAAGGATCCGACTTTAATCTGCCCTGCCTGCGGCAAAGAGAGTATTAGTGTATAAATTCCCGGCTCATTTCCCTGCCGCTGCATGCCATTGCTCAGAGCGGAGGATATTTGAGCTTGATGCTTTGTAGAGGAATCGTGGAGGAAATATACGAGGGGCATATTAAAGCAAGTCTTTTCTAGGATGAAGTAGCAAATAGCTCTTGGTGAAAATTAAATGAAGTTATTATTAGCAGCAACATTAGTGCTTATGCTGTCGGCCATGGCTAGTGCTGTGCCGGATAGCCAACAGCTTGGCCCTTACACAGTATCGTTTGATCTGAATGCCAATTATCAACCCCAAATTGCCCAACCCATTGAAAATGAAAAGGTCATTGCCTATCGGATGGGTTTGATCGTCGACAATTCGACACTTGCGATAATTGACATAGCAGAGTATGCCGAGCTGGAAGATGCCACACTGAAAGCTCACAAGAACCTCTTGGGATTGAGCATGTTGCGCGAGGGCCTCAATGCCACTAATGTAGAAGATATGATAATTGATGGAAAAGAAGGCTTCTTAGTCACAAGTGAGCCTTTCGAGGCAATGGCAGGAGCTCCAAGCCAAGTCTATCGAGCTATGTTCTGGCTGGACAGCCAGGGCTGCGAATGCGGACCGGTATCTGTAGGCAAGACCAGCGTCGTAATCACTTCCACATATCCCCTGGATGTCACGCAGGGCCTGCTTTCCAGCCTGCAAATTGTGAAGGGCGAGACGGCGACTATGGCGGCACCCTCTGCCCAGGGCGGCCAAATTCTGCCCCCTGCTTAGATAATTGCCGTAATTCGAAAAGGCCTGAAGAGGCTTTTCTTGACTTTTTTTTATCTTTACCGGAAAGCGGATCGATACCTTTCGAGTAGATACATAGGATCATGGGGACATGGCCGTTTGTTGATCCGGAATAAGAGATTTAATTTATATCTATTGAGCGACTTTGCATGTTTGCATCTTTTCAGTTGTATGCGAAAAGGTGTCGAGGTGGATTTGAATGATCAGACCCATGAATCTGTTTATGATTTCTATCTTTTTAATCCTGGCCGCTTTTATTGTGACCCCGTCGGGTTTCGGCCAGTGCTACGGTCTTCCCTCTCCTGATGAGGGGGAAGAGCGCATCTTTGCTCAAAGTGCATGTGCCGAAGTGAGCAATGACCCGCCCAACCCCACCGTCTTTACCATTGCCGAGCCAAGAACCATCACCAAAATGGGCACGTATCACTGGAACGATGCCTCCGGCGAATCGCCGGGAACAATTGGACTGAAAGACGAGCAGGGTAAGACCTACGGCCCCTGGCAGGCCGACGGAGAATCGGGCCAGGGTGGCGTTCCCAATGCTTACTGGATCGTCCATCTGTCTCCGGAACTGGATTTACCTGCAGGGACCTATACGATTATCGACTCAAGCCCATCGACCTGGTCCTACTCCTACGAAAGCAATGATTGTGGACTTGCCTCGGTTATCGGTCCCAAGGTGGGCAGCGATAAAGGAAAGTCTGCCCCCTGTGCCGGAGATGGTGTGGACTATTCGCCTCGCAGTCCAACCGACCTTTATACGGCCGGACCGGGACTGGTCCCGGGCATATACAATATCTGGTATGGCAAAAGAGACGGCACTCAGATAGGAACGCCCGATAAATGGAGCCAACTGGGGTCGCAGGAGCTTCTGGGCGGCAAGTTCTATGTCTTTGAAGTGACGGCGGCCAGCCTTGCTGAGGCCACACCCCAGATGATCAACCCTATGCTCACCAATCCCGCCCCCGGCGAGTCTTTGGTATGGCTGAAGCTCAGCCCGGAGGATGCTTATGTGGTCTGCTTTGAGGGACCGTTGGATGGAGGCTTGCAGCTGGCCGGTGCCTGGAAGATGTCCGGACACCAGGAAGGCTTCAACGATTGGAAAGCGGACCTTAATTTAAAGAAGGACGGCTCCCTGGAATGGACTGAAACCGATGGGGCCAATGTGGGAGCCAACCGACAGGGAACCTGGCAGTTCGACGGGACAGTTCTTACCCTGAATTGGGTATCGCCGAATGGGGGGCAGACCTACTGGGTATCGCGGTCTGTGGCGAAAGATTCTATATCTTCCGGAACCTATACCGTTGAACGGGCTCCAGGTGGAACCTGGTCAGCCATGAGAATGATGGAAGGGTTCTAAGAGGAGCAAAACCTCAATCTAGATAGGCCTTCTCGCGATCCTCAAGAGAGGCCTAAGAATCTTTTGCTCAATTGCTTTTGATTAGATTTTCCCTTCAATTTAGGATCGTATTGAAATATAAAGCTTTATATCTTTGGGGTGCATTCATTCACTTATAACCGTACCAATAAAGAATGCATAAAATCCTTCATTCTGATCAAAGGTGGAAAAATGAATAAAATATTGATATCGATACTCTTCATCATATCTTTGATGGGGTGCGCAGTTGCCGTAGATGGAAGCGGTGTGGGGATGCGGCCAGGAGAAGCAATGGCCGAGAAGCTATTTGAGAAAGGCATCGGCCAGCCATGGGTAGGCGGCAATCCACCATCTTCCGGCACGTACGATTCCATATATTCTCAATACTATTGGACCTACAAAGGATCTTCTCCCAAGAAGCATATTGATAGCCCAAAGAAGCATTTAATCGTGGATAGTTTGCCCAGCACGGTCTATTTCAGCTATCAGATGCAAGCCGTGCCGTACACTCAATATCAGAGCAATGCAGCCTACACCGGAGGAAACTCACTGTGGATACTGGGCTCATCCAGCTGGTCCCAGTACGCCAAGGTTCCCCAGTGGTCCGGTCTGTCTCTGCTGGCAACTTCCACCCAAGGCGGCAACGGCTATCTGTATGAGATAAAGCCTGATGGAAAGCTAACCAAGGAAAGCTTCTACTTCTTCCCAGGCAGCAGCCAGATGGACTTCTATGCAGATACAATCGGCCAACATGTATTGCTTTTCGTTATCGGCGGCCAGGTAAGCAATGCCATAGTCGTCGATGTTATCAGCACCTATCTGCCAACTTATCCGCAGACGACACCCAGTTATCCGCCCGCTCAGATGGTTCCTCCTGCGACAACAACTCCGCCAGCGACCGGAGACACCCCAGTGACTATTGTCTCCCAGGCGATGAGAGGATATCAGGTATTCCTGGATGGCAATTACATAGGAACAGAGGGAACTGGAGGAGACGCGCTTGATGGAAGGTTCAGCTTCAGTGTAGTTGGTGGCCGAAACCATGATATTCGGGTCTATGATGGCCAGTTCAACTACCCCAAGACAATGCTCTTCTCAAGAGGTGTCCAGAAGATAATCTACGTGGAGCCGGGAACGGCGGTCTATATTTAGGCCGCCATACGTCTTTTTCTTTAGACTATGATCTATGATCTGCAAATATATAGGCGCAATAAGGTTTGTTGCATCGGGAAAGTACTTATTCCAGAAGTATACATGCTATTTGCCCAGTCGTCCAGAGATTAATTAAGAAAACGATACAGACAGCACAAGTGGATGAGATGAGAGCGGGGTTAGCCAAGCTGGCCAAAGGCGCAGGACTTAAGATCCTGTCTCGCAGGAGTTCGCGGGTTCGAATCCCGTATCCCGCATAATTTAATCTATAGATGTCGATTTTGCTTTAGACGGCCTTTATCACAGTTAATGTCGCGATGATATATAGTTTTTCGCGTCTTTTCACATGGATCTTGTCGCGCATCTTATTTAAAAATTTAAGCTCTCTTGATATTGTTAGGCGCTTCCCGGAATAGGGTATCAAAAAATCCAAAATATTTATGTTATCTCAATTGATCCAGGGCTAGAATCCTGAGAGATATTTGCATTCTCCTGGGAAGCTGTGATACTTCAAAATATTCTGCAATTCTTCTATCATCATTTCTCTATCCTTTTTCAATTCTCTTACTCTTTTGACTATCGCTTCACCTGGCTTAGTTAAATGATTCATCTTAATAATTTCTTCTAAAAAAATCAAGAAATTGTTGATTCCTTTTTCTAGAGCCTCTCGCTTTTCTTTTGGAACCATTATCAACTCATCTGAACCTTTGATTCTCCAGACCATAGATCCTTTGTCCTCTATCGCAGTGTTCTCTCGAAAATCTGCGATATGTCGCTCATAATTATCATAAGCTTCTTGTCCAGGCGCTCGACCCCTCAGGTCAAGCACCATATCATAAAGTATCTTATGAAGAAGATTGCATTCATAGTTATTGATGCCATATTCCATGTCTTGATTAAACTTTAGTCTGAATCCAATGAAGCATTTAGAGATCTCATTCTCGATGACGGACAATAGCTCGTCTTTCATCCCCTTCAATTTCAACAGATCCTCTTTGTATGTGCGCCACTTTTTCCATACATCATAGCCCATCTCTGGCAAATGGTTCTCAAGATCTCTAAACAATGTGTGACTCTCACATTTATGGATCTCATCTTGATACCTGCTCGCTTGATCGAAAGGATATTCTGCGCTAGGCTCAGGAAAATACGTGATCCATTGCTTGATCGCTCCTAGAAGTTCTACAGTATGATGCCTTCGTATCTCTAATGGTATTCCCTTCGATTCAAATTCAGTTGGAAGGGGTCCACATATATAATTAAATTCCATATGTTCGTTAAGTGCATAAACCCTTTTCTGATCTTTCCTGGGTTGGCTCGGTTTGACTTCGACCAGAATTTTCCGTTTATGAAGTACCCTAATTCTGGACTGCACCTCCTCATCATCATACGTAGAGAATTTTTCTTTAACTATATCTTTTATTGCACCAGAAAGTAGTCCTTTTGAACCGATTGGTCTACTCTTCAAGTACTCAAATGACTTTATGATTGCCTTATCTATTACATTATCGATATCAACAACTTTATTCAACTCATATTCACCACCGTTTTCGCCGGTTTTCGCTCATTTTCATGACTTTGAGGCTGGGATATGTCAGGACGGCTCTTGTTGCTGGTTTGATGAGCGACAAACTCTCAGTAAGGGCTGAAGAGGTCCGAAAGGGCCACTTCAGAAATATGTATAGAACAATGACTACAAAAGTAATCCGGCTGGGTTCTGGGCGCATAGCAATGGTGGTGGCTCACAGTGGCTAATGGATATTCGGAGTCCTCCGAATCAGGCACACGGCAGCTGCCTGAGACTGCCCGTGTATGGGACAATGATACCCTATCTCCTGGCAAGTGTACCATGCAGCCAAAAATATGCAGCGCTAACCGCTTTTTGCATGAGGTAACCGCAGATAGCTTGGATGCCATCATGCTCCAAAATGACCCTCCTTCGGTCTTCCAGCGCAATGGCTCTCTTGTAAGACTCAAGAAGGTAGACGATCATAAGACCGCGATAGAGGTCTTCGACAAAGATATGATCGGCGGCTTGATGGCAAGATCGGCGCTTTTCGTTAACGATAAAAACATTCCGGTCTTTCCACCAACGCGGGTAGCCAGCGATATACTTAGCCTCCATGGATGGGAATTCCCGATTCTTTCCGGCATAGTGTCCACACCCGTCCTGCGCAAAGACGGGACTGTGCTCGTGCGCCCAGGGTATGATGAGGCATCCGGATTGTTCTACAATCCATCCTCTGGCCTGTATGTGCCGGATATCAAAGAGCAGCCGACAACGGAAGATGCCGTCCAGGCCGCTCAATTCTTACTAACCGAGGTACTCGGTGACTTCCCTTACGTAGATCAGGCATCGCGAGCTAATGCCTTGGCGGCCTTGATGACTCCATTGGTTCGACCTGTGATCGAAAGCTGCACACCTCTCTTCCTGTTCGATAAGCCGACGCCCGGATCGGGAGCTTCACTACAAACGGAGATTATCGCTAATATCGTGACCGGTCTATCTGCAAACTTTAAGAAGCAATCGAATAACGAAGAAGAGATGAGAAAGCAGATCACAGCCTGGCTACTGCCTGGCCCACAGCTCATCATCATCGATAACATCGATACGTCGATCCGCTCTGCAAATCTATCCAGTGCCTTGACCGGCCCGGTGTGGGACGACAGGATACTCGGCCATTCCAAGAATGTCTCGCTTCCGAACTTGGCTTCTTGGTACGCTACCGGCAATAATATCCAACTCAATGGTGACATTCCTAGGCGGTCCTGCTTGATACGCATCGATGCCAAGGTTTCAAAGCCCTGGGAACGAGACACGAGCCAATTCAGACACCCTGATATAATAAAATGGGTTAGAGGCAACCGGGGGGAGATACTAGCCAACGTCCTGACAATGGCCAGGGCGTGGTATGTTGCCGGAAAGCCGGACGGATCGGCAAAACCCCTGGGCAGCTTCGAAAGCTGGACAAAGATACTTAGCGGCATGCTGGAGTATGCAGGGGTTACTGGCCTCCTGGAGAATTCTGCCAAGCTGGCCGAGCGGGACGCGGGCAGCGACGAGTGGAATTCCTTCCTCGCGAAATGGCATGAGATTTTCGGGCCAAAGCCCATCTTCATGAGAGATATGCTGAATGAGCTTTGGAAGGACGAAGACTTGGCCGATGTAATGCCCGAAGAAGTTGCTGAAGCCCTGAAAGGGGCTAAGAATAGGGGCGCCGGAATTAAAGTCGGCAAGGCTCTAGCCAGGAAGACGGAAGTCACATACTCCAATGGTATGAGGCTCATTAAGGGATTGGATGCCCATAAGGATCAGAAGACCTGGGCTGTGGAAAAGCAGTCGTGAGCAGGTAGTCGGCGGGTAGACTATCCTGCCGCTACATCTCGTTTTGCGGGTAATGCGGGTATTAAAGGGGTACCTCCATTCCAATTGTGATGGATATGGATACCCGGTTCTTTTAAGTTCAGGCATAGTCGAAGGTCGGCCTACGCTTCGGTCCCATCACTCACGTGAAGGACCGAAGCTCCGGCCTCTCACCCCTCCCGTAATGTGCGGCGAAATATGCTGGGCGCGCTATGCGGCGGGTCTACTGCCGATTGAAATGGACCATTGGAGCGCGATTCAAGGTGATGATGACAGGCTCCGGCAAACATATGGTAGCAGCCGTGAGGATCTTCTCTGCAGGAGTAATAGTGCCCTGTAAAATGGATTAAGGGGAGCTAACTGGTGGCTTTTCTCCCAGTTCCTCATAGATCGCCTTGAATTGCTCCAACGCAGTCTCCAAGCTCTCCACAATCTCCGCAGCGAGCACTTCTGGATCAGGCAGGTTGTCCGAGTCCTCCAAGCTTTCGTCCTTGAGCCAAAAGATGTCCAGGCTGGCCTTGTCGCGCTTCACCAGCTCATCATAGCTAAAGGCATGAAAGCGATCTGTCTCGTTCCTTTCCCGGCGGTTCTCTGGGTTATAGCATTGGATGAAGTCCTTCAGATCCTCATACTTCAGGGGATTGGTCTTGAGGGTAAAATGCTTGTTAGTCCGCAGATCGTAGATCCATAGCTTGTCCGTCCAGGGGGTCTCACTGGCTGCTTTGCGGTCAAAGAAGAGCACATTGGCCTTCACACCCTGGGCATAGAACACGCCCGTGGGCAACCGCAGCAGGGTATGTACGTCACAGTCCTTCAGCAGCTTGCGTCTTATGGTTTCTCCCGCGCCGCCTTCGAACAGGACATTATCAGGCACTACAATAGCGGCCCGACCATTGATCTTCAGCAGAGTTCTGACATGCTGCAAGAAGTTCAACTGCTTGTTGGAGGTGGTGGCCCAGAAATCCTGGCGGTTGTAGGTTTCAGTCTGGCGGCCTCCCTTGGTTCCGCCATTGGTAATGGTAACGCTGCTCTTCTTACCAAAAGGCGGATTGGTGAGCACAATATCTACGCGCTCGCCCCGGTCGGACATGAGCGAGTCGGCCACATCTATGGGGCTTTGTTCCCCGCCGATGCCATGCAGATAGAGATTCATCGCGCATAGCCGAGCCACGCTATCCACAATATCCGATCCCCGGAAGGTCTTGTTCTTCAGGAATTGCTTTTGCTCTTTGTCCAGTTGATAATTATGTTCCAGATAGTTATGAGTCGCCAGGAAGAATCCACCAGTGCCACAGGCCGGATCATCCATAGTCTCGCCGGGCCTGGGGCACATTACCTCTACAACGGCCTTTATGAGCGGTCTGGGCGTGAAATATTGGCCAGCTCCACCTTTCACATCCTCGGCGTTCTTCTCAAGCAAGCCCTCATAAATGGCTGCCTTGATATCGACATCCAAGCCGATCCATGTCTCTCCATTGATCAATTCCACCAGGCGTCGTAGTTTGGCCGGAGATTGGATCTTGTTCTGTGACTTGCGGAATATCACGCCCAGCATGCCCGGCTCTTTGCCCAGAGCCTCCAGGGTCTTGCGGTAATGGACTTCAAGGGGATCCCCATCCTTTTCCATGAGGCTGGGCCAGTCCATGCCATGGGGTACGATGGATGGTTTGAAGAATGGCGGTTGTGTCTGTTCATGAGCCATCTTGAGGAATAGGAGGTAGGTCAGTTGCTCCACATAGTCCCCATAGCTCACGCCGTCATCTCGAAGCACGTTGCAGTAGTTCCATAGACGCTGGACTATAGTGGATTCTTCAGATGACATCTATTGAACCTCTTCGATGATTTGCCTAAATTTATCGGCGGCCTAAATTTATCGGCGGCTTCTTCTCCGGCCCTTTGCTCCCTAATGCCAGTTTACAATGAGCTTTCCGCTAGGAAATAAGAGAAAACTGGCTCCCGGCGCATGAACCTGCGGAATGTGGGTTACCATATTCAAACAGTATTTAAGGAAGGTGAAATCCTATGGGTTAATAGGAATCCTCAATTTAATATTTATATATACGTATAATCATATTTAGAGACTATCTTACCATGTAGAATGATAATTAGGCATTCAATTTTATTGGAATATAATAATAGATTGTTGTGGAAACGCGATTCTTCAAGAATCTCACCCAAGCATTTTATCAAGTCAAAGTCATTATAAGAGAATTTGTTATGATTCTTTATCATAAATTCAAAAGAATCTAATACTGATTTTAGAGCATCAGCTAACTCAAGTCTAGCAGACGCTATACCTATCTCTTTTAAAATTAAGAATCCTATTGTCTTCTGATCATTCATGTTCATCATTGCTAATTTGCATGTAATATTTCTTGCGGAAATTGCCGAATGAATTGCTGCAGAATTCATTTTCTTTTTCATTGATTTATTTGCAATAAATTTTATATGCAATAATGATGCGGATGCTAATTCTTCCGACTTTACTTCCATAAACTCGATAATTGATTCAATTGATTTTATTGACTGTATAGCATTCAACTTTAAATCATTATTGATAGAAGATACTGCAATATTTCGTAGCTGAGTTATCGATGAAACGGTAGTGTGCCGAATTTTCTGTAAATTGGTCGGCCCTGTTATCCCACGAGTTAA
>CAZWHG010000044.1:0-23019 GCA_964633785.1 uncultured Methanotrichaceae archaeon | reverse complement strand
TATTGATAGATTGAAGGAAAAATTTGGAAACCCAAGTAGAAGCTAAACACGTACGCGAACTACAATTTGTTTGTAGGATCTATTAGATATAACTTTGCATGACACTCGAAGCACTGGGCATAAATAGAAGCAATGATATCAACTACAATATTGAACAGTTTATGCTTAAAGACCATATATGCTTTTTAACCCTATAGCAAAATTGCGCGAAATAAATGGGAGGAAATGCGATGAGAGGTCAAATGTATTGGGGTGCATTCATATGCTTTTTGATTGTGTCATTGGCAGCGACTTGTCCCTCAGAAGCCAAACGTCAGTAGTAAATTTGATGATAAATGCCAATATGCCTTTATCTGCCACTGAAGACCAAAAGAAGATGGCTGAATCAAATCTTTTTGACATGTATAATGCAATTGAGGGGAAAAATCTGACGGCAACTATCTTCTCAACTCAGGATTTTATCAACTCGCATGCCAGACTCCGTCTCACTGACATAGGGCGTTCCAGCAACTTTGAGCTGGCTATGTCTGGAAATCTCTCTGGCGAGAAATTGAGCAGTCAATCTTTTGAGAGCCAGAAGGCCATATTGGAGACATCCAAGAAATACGTCGGTGGCTGTCGCGTCTGCGGAGAGAACGAAATAATCGCGACTGGATTTATGCCGCAGTCGTTTGACCAGAACGAGAACACGTATAGGTCTCTCGATGAGCTAGGAATTGCATATGACGCCGGTTTCCAGGCAGGAATATTATATGCCCCCGGTCATGATAAAGATGTATGGCCTTATAAGGTCGAGAATCACAACTTCTATGCTGTGCCCGTGAGCACTTATGAGATATCTGGCAAAGAGATGCCGCTTGTGGACAGCTACGCCAAAGACAAGGGTCTCAGTTCGTCCCGGTGGTACGATCTGTTGAAGGCTAAATTGGATGATGCCCAGAGCAAAGAAGAACCTGTTGTGATAAGTCTGAGCACATTGATCTCAGGAAATGGAGATTATCTGGGGGCTCTAAAGCAGTTCTTGGATTATGCTGTTTCCAGAGATGCCAGGTTTGTGACTACTATGGGTCTAGTCAATATGTCGCGCCTGGAGATTTCCGATATGCCGGCCATGCCGGTAAGCAAGGCTGAAAATGGGACGAGTATCTCTTCTAATGAGACCATCGTGGAAGAGGTCTCGTCAGGATGCGCTGCCTGTGATGCGAAGAAAGAAGCTAGTATGAATGCGACAACCGGAAATGATGCCGTGTCGATTATCTTAGATGTTGGCAGTAACCAAACTGAGTAGAGAAGAATAAAACTGCTCGACCGAAAGAAAGGACGGCTGTACCATAAGTCCAGCCTCCCATTTATCTATTTGTTTGACACAGTCAAAGGATAATGCGAAAGGCTTATCAAATTTTCTCAACGATGCCTACGATCCTTTAGGTCGTACCATTGAGAAATTCATCCCGTTTTGGGGCAACAGCACCTGCTGAGTCATCAGCGACGACTGGCTACCGCTCACGTAATCATTGCCTATCGTTTCAGCTGCCTCAAAATATACGACCACCAAAACCTTTTTCGCTAGAACGCTCCCTCGGATATTCAGATTAATAGCGAATATAGACGAACAGGGTTCATTTAACTCTTCCGGGACAAGAAATGCAATTCAATGACGCACTGCAGAGACTATGCCGGCTTCGCGCTCGATTAGATGATCTCAGGATCGAAAGCCAATCCGTACCAACATGCCTCGGCGAGACGCTATTCGATGCATCCTTGGAGCTGCAAGCTATAGAAAAATTGCTCGAAGAAAAAAGCAGCACAGATATATCGCAGCACTATTTTCTGGAAATGATCGTAAATTCATTCACCGATCCTTTATTCGTCAAAGATAGACAGCACAGATACGTATTGATCAACGCCGCCGAAAGCAAATTTACCGGCCGAAGAATTGAAGAAATGATCGGCAAGACAAGTAACGATTTTTTCCCGAAAGATCAGGCTGACATTTTATGGGAAATGGATGAAGAGGTCTTTGCCACAGGAAGAGAGAATGTAAATGAGGAATTTGTGACTGATGGCAGGGGCTCTGTTCGAACCATGCTCACCAAGAAGACCTTATACGTAGACAAAGCCGGCAATCAGTTTCTTGTAGGCATTGCCAGAGACATCACAAAGAGCAAAAAGATCGATGAGCAGCTAAAAAAAGCTCATGATGAACTGGAGAAGAGAGTCCTTGAGAGAACGACAGACTTAGAAAAAGCCAACCAGGCCTTAACTGATACCAGAGACTACCTCGATAAAATAATTAATTCTATTGGCGACCCGATTCATGTCAAGGATCGGCAGCATAGGGTAGTTCTGGTCAATGATGCCGCATGCAAGCTCTTTGGCTGCTCAAGAGAGGAAATTTTGGGCAGGACCGCTTACGAACTGTTCCCCTCCAGAGAGATGGCGGAAATCTCCTGGCATAAAGATGAGGAGGTTTTTACCACGGGAGAGGAGAACGTAAACGAGGAAACAAATACCTATGCTCCCGGCGTGACATGCACTGTTCTGGTTAAAAAGACGCTCTATATTGACAAATCAGGAAATGAGTTTCTCGTGGGAGTGACCAGAGATATCAGTGATCGCAAGCGGGCCGAGGAAGCGCTGCGCGAGAGCGAAAAAAAGTATAGCCTGCTGATAAACAATGCGAACGAATCAATCATCGTCGCGCAAGACGGCCTGCTCAAATTTGTCAATCCCATGACGCTTGATCTTTTGGGGAAGCATTCGGAGCGTGAACTCATTAATAGACCATTTCCAGAATTTATCCACCCGGATGATCGGAGCAAAGTTGTCGAAAATTACCAACGAAGGATCGGAAACGAAGATGCTCCGCCACGCTACGCCTTCCGAGTGGTAACTGCTGAAGGAATTGTCAAATGGGTGGAAATCAATGTCAGATTGATTGAATGGCAAGGCAGACCGGCCACATTGAATTTCCTCACCGACATCACTGAGCGTAGGCGAGCGGAGGAGGCTCTTGTGGAGTCGGAGCAGCGCCTGATGGACATCATTGATTTTCTGCCAGATGCTACCTTGGTCATCAATAGAGATGGGAAAGTGGTAGCCTGGAACAAGGCCATCGAGGCCATGACCGGCATCTTAGCCAAAGATATGATCGGGAAGGGAAATTATGAGTATGCGTTGCCTTTTTATGGATCTCGCCGGCCCATACTCATCGATCTGATTTTAAAGGCCGACAGAGATATCGAGAGCAGTTATAATCAGATTGAGAAGAAAGGAAGAGTTCTCATGGGAGAATCCTACATGCCCAACATGAGAGGCGGAATCGTCTATCTCTTGGGCAGCGCCGCTGTTCTTTATGACTCAGACGGCAACGTTTTTGGGGCGATTGAGTCTATTCGCGACATTACAGAGAAAAAGCTGGCAGAAGATCGTCTCATTGATGCTAAAGAGGCCGCAGAGGCTGCAGTCAGGTCAAAATCCGACTTCCTGGCCAATATGAGTCATGAGATCAGAACGCCCCTCAATGCAGTATTGGGTCTGACGGGATTGTTATTGAACTCGGACCTGACTGCTCAAGAGAGGGATTATGTTGAGACTGTGAGAAGCTCCGGCAACACCTTGCTCTCGGTTATAAATGAGATACTGGACTTTTCCAAGATTGAGGGCGGCAAGATGGAGCTGGAGAAACAGCCCTTCCATCTGCGAGAATGCATCGCTGTGGCTGTAGATCTGGTAAAGGTGGCTGCGGATCAAAAAGGGCTGGCTATAAAATATGAACTGGATGAATCGATTCCAGCATGCTTCAAAGGCGATGTTACCAGGCTCCGCCAGGTATTGGTCAACTTACTGGGAAATGCAGTCAAATTCACGCATGACGGAACGATAGCCATCTCAGTGATCGGAAAGCCGATAGAGACCACAGAACGCAAGCAGTATGAGCTGCATTTTTCCATTAGCGACACCGGCATTGGAATTCCTGAGGAAAAACTGGACCGACTATTTCAATCCTTCTCTCAGGTGGATTCCACTACCACACGCAAGTACGGCGGAACCGGCCTGGGCCTGGCCATCAGTAAAAGACTGGTGGAGCTGATGACAGGTGAGATCTGGGTGGTCAGTAAACCGGGATTGGGCACTACCTTCCATTTTACAATCCTGGCCGAGGAGGCGGAAGAGGTATCGATTCCGATCGATCCTGGCGTCATGGAGCCAAGAGTGGCCTCAGGCTCGAAGAGCGTCAGACCACTGCGCATTTTACTGGCAGAAGACAACGCCATCAACCAGATGGTTGCCATTCAGATGCTAAAGAAGCTAGGCTACCGCGCGGATGTGGCGGGCAATGGTCTGGAGGTCTTGCAGGCGATAGAGCGCCAGCCCTACGATGTGGTTCTCATGGATGTGCAGATGCCGGAGATGGATGGCCTGGTGGCCGCACAAGAGATCCGAAAGCTGTGGCCCAAGGGCCCCAGAATCATCGCCATTACCGCCTACGCCCTGAAAGGCGACCGGGAACGGTGTTTGGCTGCAGGCATGGACGATTACATCAGCAAACCCATTGTCATCGAGGAGCTGAGACGAGTTTTAGAGAAGGGTAATTAGATTTTAAAGAACCTCAAAATTGAATGAATTCTGAGCAGGAGCTACCCCCAATCCCCTTACTCCTGCCCAGGCGGTAAGGACAAGTCCCCACTCTCCTACTCCGCCGAACAGTCGATTATCGCCGAAGTTAATAACTCTTTTTTTCATGTAGAGGTTATGTAGACCTGATCTAGGCGTTTGCGATTGAGATAAATTGACGCAAATTAGATGGAGACTAACTTCAGCGTTTTGCCAAGCGAATCCTATTTCTACAGTTACGTAAATATGTTGGTGTATGGACAAGCTATTGCATTACAATCGATCACTAAATCTTATATTAATTGTTATTATATTTCTACAGATTGGAGTATTTAGTTCCAATTGTCTTACTGATCTGGATTATAGTCTCAGCAAGCTAAAAAATGCTGATGCATCCGTCTCCGCCAACCAGAGCTTTCAAGGCGGAAACAGTGCTGAACTATCCGTAAATAGCGAAGGAAATTATGCCAGGATCTATATCTATCTGGACCCGCCTCTACCAATTGAGGATCTTGATCAGCTCAGCATGTGGCTATATCCCCAATCAGGCGATGGAACGGTCCAAGTTGAGCTCTATTTTGATGGGGATGGGGACGACAGTTACGACAGCAAGAATCTGCAGGATGCTAGGATTCTCTCGCAGAAAAAATCATGCTCTGAGGTGGGAATGTCAAATAACACCTGGAATGAGCTGGATGGATTTGATCTGGAATATGAGAAGTACAAAGACGATGAATTCCCGCCCGGTAGCCTTGATGACTGCAAGGGCAGGCTGGAAGGTAAGAGAATTGTGAAGATTTACATCACGATTTTTAAGGACATCAAGGTATCCGAGACATCCGCTTTTATCGATTACATTAGGATTGGCGACGAAATAATCAGTTTCGAGTCTCTTGAAAAGGAGGATGTAAAAGACGGCCCATCTTCTGCGACTCCAGGCGGCCTGATAACATATACCATAACCTACGGAAATAATGGATTGGAACCTGTCGATTTGATCGTCAGAGAGGAATACGACCCGCGAACGGTATTTATCGCGTCCTATCCCTCGCCTGATTCCGGCACCACCGATACCTGGACCTTCTCAGATCTTCCTCCGGGCGCGCATGGCCAGATAGTGATCAAGATGAGGAGCCGCAAGCCCGCCGCTAAAGGAGTCATCGATGGCCGCGTTTCCGGCAAGGGATTTATGTCCAACGAAGGCATGCTCTCGACCGAGTTTGAAAGCTATCTGATCACAAACAATGTGCATATCCTGGCCGGCGAGTTCAACTACACGGCATCAGCCACGACCAGAATCCGGCCTATAATCGGATCTACTCTTGGCTTTAGCGAGCATGGAGCGGGCGACTATAAGGCGGAGGAGAAACTGACATATAATTCCGTCAGCATCAACGCAGAACGCCATATACTTGCCGGATTCTCTCCCGTCTCAATAAATCTCTCCCTAAAAAGCGTCCCTCTTGCCCTGCGAGGAGACTGGTCGGCAAATCTGCGGGCTGAGAATGATTACCGAAATATTCGCTGGAGCGACAGGTACTATGAAAGCGAGGACCTCAATCTCAGCTGTCGAGCACAGCTTGGCAAAACGCTCTCTTATCTGGAGACAGACGCCCAGGTCCTGGGCTTGGCCGATCGCACCGCTTACTGGCCTAACGGCTTCACCGATACGCACCTGGCAGGCAACTTCACGCTGGCGGGCGATATCAGATGGAAATGGGCCAATAAGACCGTAGGTCCGGAGAAAGAGTGGCTGGAGTGCAGCTGCCCGATGGAGGATGGTCAGCCTCCGTCATGATCGATAGCATTCGAGGGAGAAGTCGGAAAATATCCGACTATCTCTCAAATCATTTTATCTGGGGGGCCTGGGAGAACACATCCACAATGATCATATTGCTCGGCTGATTATTTAGCACAAAGTAGAGCATGTGCCTTCCTGTTTGCCCGGCGATAAAGCTCATGCTGCTATATCCCGGATTGAACTGAGCGGTACTGTAATCGGTGCTGACTACATTGGTCTGAATCAACTTGAAAAAGCTCCCCATCCCGCCCAAGGGTGCATTGGCCAGCAGCTGAAGCGATGAACCGACCGGAATCGCCGCGTACTGTGTCCAATTGTTCTGGCCGGATATCCAGAGATCATTGCTTTGGGTGAGCTGCGATGTGGCATAGGTAGCGTATGAAAGCCACTGGCCGTTTCTGTAGTACACTCCAACGGGCGCTCGTCCGGTAATATCATACGGGACTGGTCTGCTAACCGCCTCGCTCTTTACGAACTTTGCGGGAGCGACTGTAGTTTTGTAGTATTCTCTGTAGGGCGCAAAGGCGCTGCCGGGAACGGGCAGGTCCAGCCACTGCACCATGCCGGAAATTCCCTTATCCATCTTCGCAGATCGATCGTAACCACTCACGTACCCGCCCTCTAGATAGTCTTCTCCCCACGAAATGCCAATCATCAGACACGCAGCGAGAGCTGCCATGCATATTATAACTTTTAGGTAATTCATCTGTATATTCACTTCATTCATAATTTATAGCTTTATTTCTCAGGTACAGGTCATATTGGATTCATCTAGATAAACATGAATCATAACCGCAAGCCTATTATTCTCAAAGCCGGGCATGCTAATTATGGCCATGAATGTGCAACGTTTCATAGAGGACGCCATCGAGGAGATCAGGCGCAATGTCTCGGGACGCGCCATCATAGGTTTATCGGGTGGCGTGGACAGCTCGGTATGCGCCATGCTGGCCCATCGCGCTATTGGGGACCGCCTGGTTCCCGTTTATGTGGACTCAGGGCTCATGAGGCAGTTTGAGTCGGACCGAATCGAGCAGCTCTTCCAGGGCATAGGTCTGGTGCGCGTGAATGCCCATGACCGTTTCCTAAATGCTTTGAAAGGGGTCACGGACCCGGAAGAGAAGAGGATGATCGTAGGCGAGACCTTCATCCGTGTCTTTGAGGAGGAGTCACGCAAGATCGGAGGCGATTGCCTCATGCAGGGCACCATCTACCCGGACAGAATCGAGTCAGATGGTGGAATAAAGGCTCACCATAATGTGGGGGGCTTGCCCAGTTGTATGGAATTCAAGACCATAATCGAGCCCCTGCGTGACCTTTATAAAGATGAGGTTCGCGAAGTGGCCCGGGCACTTGCCCTTCCCCAGGAGATCAGCGAGAGGATGCCTTATCCAGGACCTGGTTTGGCGGTGCGCATCGTGGGCGAGGTTACAGCCGAAAAGCTGGATGTTGTACGCAAAGCCAATGCCATTGTGGAAGAAGAGGTCGAGAAATTCAGTCCCTGGCAGGCCTTTGCCGCCTTGCTCGGCAAAGCGACGGGCGTGAAAGGCGATGTCCGGGTCTACGGCTGGGTGGTGGCTGTACGTTCCGTATCCTCAAGAGATGCCATGACTGCGGAAGCGATGGAGCTTCCCTGGGAGACGCTCAAACGCATCACCAGCCGCATAACAGGCGAGATTCCGACAGTTGCCAGAGTGGTTTATGATCTGACGCCCAAGCCGCCAGGAACTATCGAGTTTGAGTAAATGTCGCATCGTGCTCTGTGAGATATCAACCACAAAACTTATTTTTATCCCCCTTTGCGCACTTAGATATCAGCTATGGGCCAGATATCAAATCCGAGATTTGCCATCTCGAAATGATGATCTCCTGCAAATGCTCTGGATATTTTCTGTCCCTTCATTTAGCACAAAAGAGGTAAGGTCTTTAAAGGACGTATCAGTTTATCTCGATAAACGTTGCGGAGCATACATGTGTAATTAAATCTTCTTTGTCAATTCCCTTCCAGACATATTTGATCTTGCCTTGTATCAGATATCATACCCTTTGGCCACGGGCCTGATGACAGTTGTCCCTTTTATTCGCCAGCGCAAGCCCAGGCCCAGCTATCACAAACTAGACTAAACTCATGAGCGGATATTTCTTTTCTGCGTCGTACTCCAGTCTGGCAACGACCACTTCACCCTCATAATCGATCTGCACCTGTGCGATTATCATGCGCCCCTCCAGCTCGCCATAGCCAAAGAAGTTCTCTTTCAGCATCATACGGTTGATGCGAACGCTCACCTTTTTCACATAGGGCTGCAAGGAGATGCTCTTCTCCATGGCCTCTTCCAGGCCCGCGGCAGTCCCCAGGCTCACCGGCGCTCCCACGAACTGATGGTAGAGCGCTCCCAGCTTGATTCCCGCCTCAAAAGCGGCTATCTCTTTTTTCGTAGGCGTGAGATCACCACCGGACTAGTAAGATAAAGAGTGATAAGTACTATGACCACCAGGGTGGCCTGAAGAATGTCATGCTGGCGGAAAAGGAACAATCCCACAACCAGAAATATGCTGCCCAGTATTATCATGACGCGAAGGTCTCTGATCTTGGGATAGGAGATGCTGCTTACCATGAGCAGAGCTAAGAACAGCATTAGCGCGATGGTGAGTGCCGGCCTGCCTAAAAGAACGCTGGCAGAAAGAGCGATGCCGGCGGCCGGAATGGGGAGACCCTCAAAAAAAGCATCGCTTTTTCCGGAGATTACATTGAATCTGGCCAGACGGAGCGTTCCGCAAAGCAGGAAGAATATGCCCACCAGCCAGATGTGGGGCGGAAGATGAAAGGCGGAGATGGCAAGAAAGACCGGTGCCGTGCCAAATGAGATCAGGTCCGCTAAAGAGTCAAGGTTGGCTCCGAGAGGGCTGCCGCCCACTTTTCTCGCTAAGAATCCATCCAGTCCATCGGCCATTGCTGCCAGGAGAATGAACACCACGGCATATTGAGGATAAATGGCGCCCCATGCTCCGCCCGCGGCAAGAAGCGCCATGAATCCGAAAACGACATTTAAAAGCGTGAATAAATCCGGTAGCCGGATAACCCGGAGGACATTCATGAATTCCTCACTGCAACCACCGTTTCTCCGGCCCGGACCTTATCCCCCTTATTTACAATCAGACTGTAGCCAATGGGAATGCTGACTTCTACCCTCGAGCCGAAGCGGATCATACCGATTCTTTCTCCTCGCGACACCAGGTCTCCGGGATGAACGTAGCAGACGATCTCCCTGACCAGAGTTCCCGTTATCTGGCGCAGCTCCATGTCTCCGTCATCTGTTTCCAAATACATCCTGTTCTGCTGGTTCTTGCATGCCCGTCCCATAAAAGCAGGCAGATGGGTGCCTTTCCTGTATTCGATATCGCGTACAAATCCATCCAGTGGAGCCCGGTTAACATGCACATTGGAAGGACTCATAAAGATGGTGATTTTGTCAGACACGGCCTGGATGACTTTTCCGTCTGCCGGCGAAAGCATGCCATCCCCCCCCGGAAGACGATCCGGGTCCCTGTGAAAAAAGATCATGAAAACAAAGCCCGCCAAAGCCACAGCTGACAATAACCAAATTCCGGCTGCGGCCAGCCCTGCAGTAAGAAAAATAGGCACCGTTACCCACACAGTCGAATTTTTTGCCAGCTTCATGCGGTATCTCCTCTCCCGGTTTTGATCTCTGCTGCAAGCTCATCAATGATTGATAAAAGCTCCGGCAAGAGCAGAAATACCAGGTAAGATATGGCCAGGAGCGCGATCGTCGACCCTATCTTTGCAATTATATTATGTGCTATATCAAAGCTGCTCTCCCCAAACCAGCTCCAACCATAGGCCATGAGAACAAATCCATTTCTCATAATGTTCAAGAGATATATGGAGAATGTAGATGCTGCCAGAGCCGCCACCTTGCGACCTCGTGGCGCTTCAACTGATAAGATAACCCCGGCAAAAAGAGCAATGCTCTCAATGGCCGTGCAGGCCAAGATGATCTGCACCGATCGGCCGTTAAGGCTCATTATATTCCAGTTCTCCATGATCACCGGGACAGAGAGGAATTGTAGCATCTTTACGGTTACCTGAGTGGTAAACCCTATTAGCCCAACCTGGAGAGACGAAATTTCGGCAAATGGGAAATAGATAATCCCGCAGACTGCAGCCGCATAGCTCGCCCAATAGCATGCATTTGATGAAAAGCCCCGGCTCATTACAATCCAGGCCATGTAGAAGCTCAAGAGACCCGCCCCAAAAAAGAGAGCCACATTGAAGTAGTCCTCTATAGCCAGGTAATGTGCGATCTGGCCGAGCCAGAAGAATGCAAAGAGAGCCCACCCGGGAACTGCAATACGGCTGGTCCTGGTCAGAGCCGATGCTAGGAGTAAAGCCAGGCTAATCCAGAGCAGATAGGAAACCAGCCATTCAACAATCATCAATCCTAGAAGTACCACAGGTTTATTTAGCATTATCTACTTACACCCATCTGCTGTGATTTTGGGGTAGAGGCCGGGGATACATAGTTAGACAAGGTTTGATTAAATATGAATAGAAATATTTTAATTCTTATTTCTGCAGCATGCATAATTCTGACAGTCTTATCATCTGTACAGGCATCATCCGTACAGACTGCCGGGCTTTCTTCAGTTGGCGACCAGAAGATTGATTCAGGGCTTGAAGAGTTGCTGGCTTTGGAAGAAAATGAACAGACTGTTGCGGAAAGGATTCCTGTGATTGTGATGCTCAAGGCAAATGCCTCATATGACTCAGACAGTTCTATTTCCGATGATCTCATTTCTAGCGGCCTTTCTGTCAAGTACAGATTTCAACTAATACCTGGCCTCGCAGGGGAAGCTACCTCCAAAGCCATAAAAAAGATCGCGGAAAGCGAGTGGGTATCGGGAATTTATTTTGATGGCAGAACGCAAATATCGTCACCCGATGAGAACTCGTCAATAGATTCGTCAATAAATTCATCAATGGATGGATATAGATCTCCCGCTAAAATCATAAAGGCAGATAAGCTCTGGGAAAAGGGGATCGACGGTCAGGGAATAACCGTAGCGGTAATTGATTCCGGGATAGACAAAAATCATCCGGACCTGATTGGCAAGGTAGTAGCCGAGAAGAATTTCCTGGCGGATGAGATCACGGCAGACGATTTGCTGGGGCATGGAACAATGGTGGCCGGAATCATTGCCGGATCAGGTGCGGCCTCCAATGGAAGTTATAAGGGAATTGCACCCGGAGCAAAGCTGATCAGTGTCAAAGTCATCGATGGCAAAGGGGACGGCAAAGTATCGGATATCATCGCTGGAATTGAGTGGGCCGTTTACAATGGGGCTGATGTCCTCAGCCTCAGCCTGGGTGGCATAAATCTGGGCGAGACTAATCCGCCCATAACCATGGCTGCGGACAATGCCGCAAGTGCCGGAGTTGTGGTCTGCGTGGCGGCAGGCAATCGCAACAGAAGCAAAACAGAGGGCCAGGTGTCAGAAACCTCCAGCAGCCAGGTTGGCCGGAGCCAGGCCCCAGTCAAATTATCCCAGGCAGATGGGGCCAAAAAGGATGTGTATTATCTCCTCGTTCCAATCGTCCTGGCGTTGCCTCCCGGATTGATTGACTCCCCGGGTGATGGTGTAAAAGTCATCACGGTAGGTGCTACGGATGCCAATGGCCACATTGCCAGCTTTTCCGGCTCAGGGCCCACAAGGGATGATCGGATCAAGCCGGATGTTGTGGCACCGGGCGTTGATATCATCTCGATTGTGCCTGTCGGTGTGAAAAGGCCCAGCCCCGTGGATATTTTTTACTCTCGTGAGTCGGGGACCAGTCTTTCCGCACCTGTGGCGGCAGGGATGTCCGCGCTGCTCTTGCAGGCAGAGGGAAACCTCAGCGCAGCCGGCGTCAAGGCGGCTATGACCAGGGGGGCGGCAAAATTGAGTAGCACCCTGGGCGACAGTTACGAAGAATATTATCAGGGCGCAGGAATGCTGGATGCACTCGCTTCCTATGAGCTCCTGGCAAATAATAGTAATCTATGCGGAGTGATTCCGGATCGTTGGGCGGCCGGTCGCTGGGCATATCTGCCGGCGGGAAAAGGAGTATATGTAGGGCTTGATACGGGCGCGGACAGGCCGCAAAAGAAGATATACGCTCTGGCTCCGGGCGATGAAGACTGGAATTTGCGTTTTGTGTTTTTTTCTGATAAGGAAATAAAAGACCTTAAAATGTCCGTGCACGGTGAGGTAGCTGATTGGGTAAGCCTGCAGTTCTTGCCGAAGACGGTTATGGCCAACGACCAGAAGGTTTTTGCGGCATCGATTGCTGTTCCGCAGGATACCCTTCCGGGGCCTTATAACGGCAGCATTGAGATCGCAAACGATAATGAGTTTCTTCTCAGCATTCCCATCAGTGTGAATGTGGCCAGGCCCTTGAATATCTCTCGAGGCGTGGCAAACAGCACCGGATCGCTTAACGCAAGTGAATGGCATTACTACTACCTGGAGATGATGCCCGGAACCACTGAGTTTGAAGCATCTCTAAAGTGGCAGCAGGACACTAACCTTGATCTCTTTCTGCTCTCCCCCACCAGCGAGTATTATACAGGTGAGATGATTACTGGCGGGATGACCATCCGGCAGGCCAATAAGAAGATACAGGGACCTTCTTCGGGAAGATGGCTTATTGCCGTGCACAGTGAGAATGCCGCTCGCTCTGCAAACTACACGCTACAGGTAGAACGCTCTCAATTAGAGACATCTCCCCTCCGCTGGAGTCTGGAGTCGGCAACATCCGGTACGAGCACCAAAACGCAGTTTGCATTGAGAAATCTCGGTCCGTCATTGCAAAACCTCAGCTACACAGGAGTAATTGAGGATTCTACTATTCGGGAATTTGAGGGACATGTGGGATATAAAGAGACATGGAATGAAACAATAAACGTCACCGAGAGTACAAGGAAGATCTCGGCAGAGTTGAGTTCAGTGGATGGCAATAACCAAAGCGAGGTTGCCCTGGTCTTCGAGAATCCCAGGGGCACTGCCAGTGAGGAGAACGCGGCTTTAGGGACAGGCGATCTCGGTCCGTTGGAGATCAGCAATCCGGAATTGGGCAACTGGACGCTCAAGGTTTACGGATACAATGTTCCGGTAGGAGGAAAGTCCTTTAAAGTGAGCATCAAAGAATATGCCGAGGAAAATTGGAGCTGGATCACAACCAGTGGTCCGGGAAGATTGGAGAGCGACTCCAAGGGAATGGTTCTGGCCAATCTCACCATACCGGAAGGAACATCGCTCCCCAGAGTGGACGGATACATAAAGATCTCTTCGGACAGCCACACCTTTGAGATTCCGGTGAGCTTGACCATTGCCGGCACGAGGCTTGCGGGCCTCACCAAAGGAGAGGCGGTAGACCTCGACGGCGACGGCCTCTTTGACGTGCTTACATTGGTCTTCGGCCTGAACATCAGCGCGCCGGGGGAGTTTCGGCTAAACGGGGTGCTGGTCGACTGCAACGGTAGCTGGATTGGCACAATTGATCGCAGCTTTGCACTCAAGGAGAGTGGAAGCGTAATGGTCAATGCCAGCGGCACCGATATTTGGAGATATGGCAAGTGCGGGCCGATGCGAATTCAAAATCTCATACTCTACGATAAGGTTGGGAGCTACATCGATCGATTCGATAAAGAGATCACCATAAACCGGGAGCCAAAAGAGTTCCAGCCGCCAGCCGCCTATCTCACCGACGAGTATGTCAACAAGACGACCCGCTCCACCATAGCCATCGGGGTAAATGTAACCGTCATTAAGCCCGGCCGGTATAAGCTGCAGGGCATCATTGTGGATGACGCCGGTGATGAAGTGGGAGAAGAGAGCGTAGAGGGCGATCTGTCTGCCGGAAATGCCACAATACGGCTCCAGTTTAATCCCGCATGGTTCATGAAGCA
This sequence comes from uncultured Methanotrichaceae archaeon, assembly GCA_964633785.1. Taxonomy (GTDB): domain Archaea; phylum Halobacteriota; class Methanosarcinia; order Methanotrichales; family Methanotrichaceae; genus Methanothrix. The sequence goes on along the minus strand of CAZWHG010000044.1, from coordinate 8,634 downwards.
GGGAATGGTCTCAGCAGTGCATCTGGTGGATCTGGTCCTGAGCCGAGATGGAGTGGCGCTGGAGAGAAGAAATGAAGCCTGGAGTTCACAGGATATGGACCCGCAGGCATTCGAGGCAGAAACAGTGGCGAAGAGCAGTTCTTCCGGAATTGCAGTGATCAAGCTGGGCGGGGCCGACGGGGTGCGACTGGAGAAGGGCACAGCGGTCGTTACCTGAGTGCTTCTTTGCGGCTTGGCTGCATGGGGGGAGCTTCCCAAGAGTAGCGTTTTCACGTGAAGGCGCGCCCGCTCGCACTCGCGCAGGACGCAGGCTCGCCCATGGCCCCACAGGCAAATGCGCTTGGCTAGCAAGCCATTGCCGAGCAGGGCCGTCCGGGCCAGACGGATGGACTTGATGGGACAAAGGGCAGTCCCTTTTTTTTGCGCACCGAGGTGGTGTCAGTTTTCTCGTGAGATGCGCGAAAGATCTGAGCATACCGAAAATGGCCTACCTATTCATGGCTGAAATTCGTGGCCCAATGAAACAATCGATCCGGGAACAAAAACTTCAGTCTTAATACCTTCTGCCAAATTTCTGAGAATGATTGGCCCATTGACAAACTAAAGTCAGTTCATTGGCAAAGGCCGAAAAATTGAATACCGATCGGATGCCCAGGTGAATCTGTGAAATCAAGCCCCATCCTATTCGTAGTTCTGCTGGTCATGCTCTCTTTTGCTTTTCCAGCTTCGGCCCACGTGCCTCTCATGGCCGGTGGAAATGAGAACATCTCTTCAGCCATGCACATCTCCGATCCGGGAAAGTCTTGGGCGGTTTATGGCACTCTCCTGAAAGATCAGGTGCATTACTACAGCTTCGATATGGAGGAGGGCGAACGAATTTATCTCTCTCTTTTCAAGTCGGCGGATGCAAAAGAAAATGATTTTCTTCCCGCCCTGTTGCTTCTGGGACCGGGGCTGAATACGAGCGATCTGCCGCCCGGGCAACTGGCACTGCCGGCGCAAGCATCCGGCCTGAAAATTCTGGCAGCAGAGAGTAAGAGTGCAGCCGGTGCCGTCTACGAGCCCTTCGGGCCCAGCAGTTTTAAAGAAATCGCGGAGATTAACCTAACCGCGCCCAAATCGGCCCGCTACTATGCAGCGGTTTATCGCACCCCCAATAGTAATAATATTAAAAGCACTGATAACACGAGCGCAACCCTCGGGCATTACGGATTGGCCATCGGCTATAGGGAGGAGTTCGGCTTCCGGGAGAGGGTTACCGCGCCTTTGCAGATCATATCTGTTTATCTTTGGGAGGGCCAGAGCCTGGGGGTCATTCTCATTCCCTATTTAGTGGCGGAGATCCTTGCTCTACTGCTCTTCTGGCGAGGCTCCCGGCGCACCTCATTTTGCCTGGCCGGATCTCTGGCCGGGTTTCTCTTCCTGGCCAGCAGCGCCTCCGTCCTCACCCAATTGGTCTTCAATCTCACTCGCGCCCCCTTTGTGCCGGAGGTCTACATCACCCTGGCCATAGCCATTCTGCATGCTTTCCTGGGGGTGGCAACGATTCGTCTGGCCAGAGGCGAGGCGGGGCTGCTGCAAAGAGTCCTTCTGGCCGTCCTTGGAACCCTTGCCCTGCTGGCAGGCTCGGGGCTGATCATGGGCCCCATTCTGGCCTTGGCGGCAAGCTTGCTGCCTTCCAGGAGCGGTAGCATCTTTCGCCGATCTCCTACCGGAGCGCCCGAGAAAAATTGAGGAAAAATTAGAAGAAAAGGAAATATACTAAATAGAGGGAAAGATAATATGCACCAAAATAGGGTTGCTTCATTGTTGATATTGCTGAATATGGTTTTTGTAGTTGCCCTGAGCGGCTGCATCAACACATCTGATGAAGAAAAGAATCCTCTGCGGGTTACGAACCTGGAAATTGTTCCCGGTCAAATAAGACCTCGACAGTCGAACTGTTTGTCACAACCTATATCAAGAATTCGGATGATGACACTGCTGCCCTGAGCAGCAAGAATACTTCCCTGATTCTGAAGGCCACCAGTTCTGATAGAGACTTCCTGGTCAACCAGAGCACGACATTTGTCGGCAAGATCGCGCCTGGCGAGACCGTTAATGTCACAACCATCCTGACACTTCCCAAAAAAGGCGGCTACAGCCTTGAGGCCACACTCTTTGAAGACGGCAAGGAAATAGACCGGGGATACAGGACGGTTTCCAATCTGGACAGCCTTCAGGCCGACAGTAAAGCCATCAACCTAAGGATCGACGGCATCGACTTCATGGTACGCAAAGCGGCAGAGGAGAAGGTGGTCATCCAAAGTGACATCTACGTGACCAACTATGGTGGCAAGGCAAGCCAGGATTACAAACTGATGCTTAAAGCTACCGACATCGATTCAAAATTGGTGGCGGATAAACAGTGGAGCAATACCGGGATAATTGCTCCCGACGAGACGGTCATAAGGAGCATTAACCTCACAGTTCCGGACAGATACAACTACGTGGTGGACGTTCTTATCTGGAGCAAATCCACAATAGTCGGCCAGGGGCAGGACTATGTGCAGCTCAATGCCACGACAATGCTCGGTGATAAGGAGCGTCTTGCCGCCAGAGGAACGAGGACGGGTGCATTCATCAATGAGGACGCGACATCTGAGCCGGCAGAGATGAATGTCGGCAGATTCGAGAACGCTACAATGGCGGCGCAGGCCGCAAAAGAGCAGCCGGATTTCCTGGCCCTGACGGCTCTGGCCATGATCGGTCTGGCGGCAGTGGCGCTGCGAAAGAGGCGAGACTGAGGTCTTCGCATTTTTTCTTTTTCTTTGCCAACTGCTTCATTCAATCATTTGATCTCGTCAAACTCATATTCCTTCCACTCTCTTTCCCCCAGCAGCACCTCGAACTCTGGCGGGGTGAGTATGGGTATTCTATACTTGGCAGCATCGTCCAGCGCCACTCTGGGGCAGGCGGTAGAGACTGCCGCCTCAGCACCCAGATTGAGCAGCCGGTCCGGCTCGATGTTGTCCAGATAAACCATAAACATCTCCCTTCCTCTGGACTCTCCCAGAGCTTTGAGCCGCTTCGCCAGATCAATCCTTTTCTGTCCGGGCTTCTTGGATACCAGGATAGCGAAGCGCTTGGCCTTCCCGGCCCGAGTGATGGCCCCAAAGCGCCTTCTGAGCATAGGATCGGTATCAATCTCCGATACCTCGCCGCTAACTGGATCTGCGATCACTACTCTCTTGCCCGTGGCCAGAGCTATGCCCAAAGGATGAAACTGCCCAGTGCCAATGAAGAGATACTCCTCCACATCCAGAGCCCGGGCGGTGCTGTAGCTGCAGCCCAGGACCTGGCCCGCTTGCCTTACCCGGCCCCCTGCCGGCCCGATAACGCCCTGGATACCATGCTTTTTAAGTGCCAGAAGTACCTGGTCCAGCTTATGCACATGCTGAATGGTAGTAGTAACGCCCACTCTTTTTGCCTTGAGGACAGGGGCAGCCTTTCCCACCACGTCTTTCAGGTCCTCTTTCATCCTGGCCTCCAAAAAGATGACATTTTCCGGCCCTTCTTCAAGCGGTGCATGTCCCAGATGGAGCATCAGATCCACCTCCTGGGCCAGCTGCATATCAACGTCGCAGGCCCCAAAGCAGGGATCTCCGGAGATGATGACCTTCGCCCCCGTCTTCTCCTCAATGCATCGTGCCAGGGCGGGCATGGCTCTCTTCAGCCCTTCCGGAGCCTGAACGCCCACAAGGCGCGCCCCGCTCTTCTCGATAAGATCAATAGCCGTATCCAGGTCAAGATCATAGCCAGAGAAGCCTGAATCAGAACCAGCGGTCGAGTGTGCTCTGGCCACGCGTGTAAACCTCCTCCAGCCTTAATGCAGTCTTTTCCACCCTCTCCTGATCAAAGTCCCGCTCTTCAACCAGGAAGGAGACGATCTCATCCACCCGGGGCTTTTTCATCTTGATCTCGTAATTATCTGTAACATCGGGATGAAGGAAGAATTCCCTGATTTGTGCATAGTTTTCGATCTTCTCCTTTTGCTCGGCCAGTATGGATTCCAGGTCTCCCTTTTCCCGGATCAGTTTTAAGGCAGTCTTTGGCCCGACCCGAGTTAAGCCGCTGTTGTAGTCGGTGCCGCACATAATACCTATCTCCACTAGCTGCTTTCGGCTGATACCCAGGCGTACCAGCCCTTCTTCTAAATTGATGATTTCCGGCTCCACATCCACGTAAATGTTCTTCTTGGGAAGTTTTCGTTTGCCGGTGATGGCCAGATTCCTCACCACCTGGGGTGCCCCAAAGAGGAGGGAATCATAATCCTGGCTGCCCACCAGTTCCACATCGCCTCTGACGCACATGCTGGCCGCCTGCGCTTCGCCTTCCGATGGGGCCTGAATGACGGGAAGCCCCATGGCTAAGATAAGCCTTCTTCCATCCTCCAGGATCTCGGAGTTAATGCGGGAGGCCGCCTGAGCATACTTGAATCCATCCTGGCCTACGGCCTTTGCCTCTTCCCAGGCAGTTGCTGCCTTTTCCCTTGTTTCTGACCTTTGGGCAAGCGTTTCTGCCTTGAAGGAAGGCGGCTCTCCGTCGAAGATAAAGGCCACCTTAACCCCGGCTTCAATCAGATGGGTGGTACGGTACAATAAACCGGATAGATGCGAGGTTACCCTTCCCTGGCTGTCCATGAGGGGCGTACCGTCCTTTTGCCGGATTATGCTCAGGAACTGGTAGAGGGTGTTGAAGGCATCGATCGCCACCCATCTTCCGGATAGATCCTTTATCTCGATTTTCTTTCTGTGCAGCAGGTCTCCCAAATCAACGCCCATGTTTTATCTCTTGTTCGTTCTCTATGATAAATCCTCCATTCTAATATCTTTAAATACGAGTTTGTGAGGATATAATTTGGATGTGCTGTTCATGATAGAGATTACAGAGGCGGCAGCTAATATGATCAAGCGCAGTCAGGTAGAGGGCAAAGTGATCAGGATGTTCCTGGCAGCTATTGATGCTACCGGCGCGAATTATGGTCTGGCTTTGGGAAGTGAGGAAGCAGGTGACAAGGTATTTGAGAGCCGGGGTGTGAAGGTCTACATGAGCCCGAAGGATACGGAACTGCTCAGCGAGACCATAATTGATTACGTGGATGACGATAGAGGAACCGGTTTCATCATCAGAGGACCTCAGGATGAAGTCTCAAGTTGTGGCTCCTGTGCTAATGTAGATAGCTGTGATCACGATCACGGCAGTTGCGATCACGACCATGTCGGGTGCGGACACGATGAACGCGACTGCGGTTGCAGCTAGCTGATTTTTAATCTTTTTACCTCACCATTTTTGCCATGCCTGCTAGTCGCAATCCTTAAATATGATACGTGTTAGCATGAAACATGTTAGCATTTACGGGATGATACGATTTGGGTGAGATTGGCAAGAGAGTTCGAATTGAAAGGATAATGGACAGAGACAGCGGGAATACAGTCATAATTCCACTGGACCATGGCATATCCGTCGGCCCCATCAAGGGATTGGTCGACCTGCCGGAAATGGTCAACAAGGTGGCTAAGGGCGGGGCCAATGCCGTTCTCCAGCAAAAAGGAATGGTCCGGCATGGGCATCGCGGCTACGGTCGAGATGTCGGCCTGATTGTGCACATGAGCGCCTCGACTGCCCTTGGCCCTGATCCCAACAACAAGGTTCAGGTCTGCCTGGTGGAGGAGTGCCTGAAGATGGGAGCAGATGCCGTGTCAGTTCACATCAACATCGGCTCTGAGACCGAGTCCGATCAGCTAAGCATACTGGGATGTGTCAGCGAGCGCTGTGATTTCTGGGGCATGCCGCTCATAGCCATGATGTACCCGCGCGGTAAAGCCATTTTGAACCCCAATGATGTGGAGGTCGTGGCACACGCCGCCCGGGCCGGCGCGGAGCTGGGCGCTGATATCATCAAGACCAACTATACCGGAGATATCGATTCCTTCCGGCGGGTGGTGGAGGGCTGCCCGGTGCCTGTGGTCATCGCCGGCGGGCCCAAGACAGAGACGGATATGGAGTTCCTGCAAATGATTGACGGAGCCCTGCAGGCGGGCGCGCGTGGTGTGGCCATCGGCAGGAACGTCTTCCAGCATCAGGACCCTGTGAAGATGACCATGGCCATAGCCGCCATCGTCAACAAGGGCAAGACGGCGGAAGAGGCGATTAGGATACTGGATTGATGCAAAGCATCAAGAGCCTCTGGGAGATAGGTGAGGAATTTATCGTTTTCTTCGTCATCCGCCCCCATCTCCTTTTGATATTTTTCCATTCCTCTCGAAAATCGCATCTGTGCGAAGGGAATTCGGTGTTATCCTTAAGTTCCTAGTGCTCTGTAACATTAATTTTGCAATTTAGAATAATGCCTTTGAAGTTTTACTCGGGCATTGTCTTTATTAAATCTCCATCTCACTGTTGCACCGATTGAATTCCTTTTTCGCTCCCAAGCACCCATATCATCAGCCAACCTTTTCATATCTGGAATCCTGCGGTCCAAGCATTGCTTTGAAAGTGCAGAGAGTTCGATCTCTGCCATATTAAGCCAGCTTCCTTTCTTGGGAGTATAATGGTATTCAAACCTCTTTGCGAGCATGAAAGCATCATCCGGAGGTAATGCGTCATAAAATGAGCCCGCAGTGTGAGTGTTGAGATTATCCTGGACCAATAGGATTTTTTCAGCTTCAGGATACTGATTAGCAAGCATTTTCATAAAATCCGCATAGTCAACCTTAGTCCGGTGTTCCTTAACACAAACCAACCTTTTGCCCGCACGAGGCTCAAAAGCCAAAAATATGCAGCATGTGCCGTTTCGGACATATTCGTAATGCTCTTTCTTTGGACTTCCAGGTCTTATTGGAATCGGAATAATTGCATCGCTGATCAACTGGCAAGGACGTTCATCAAAACAGATAACCGGGCGTTTCGGATCATAGGGCTGTTCATAAAGATCCAAGACATCCTCCATACGCCAGATGAACTCACTCGTCATTTTTCCTATGCACCAGCGAGTCTTTAGCCAGGGCTTAATTTCATTTTTTTCAATAGCCTTTGGACGCTCATATGGGAGAGGGAATCTACAACCTCCATCTCAACAAGCCGATCTGTCAGGAGCCTGACCGTCCACTTTGATCTGCCATCAGGTGGCTCAGAGCAGGCAAGAAGGGTCAATTGCGCCTCAATCCTGCCATCTATTTTGGGTGGAGCACCACTGCGGGCTTTTTCATGCAGTGCAAAATCCAAACCACTCTCGCAATATCTCGTTCTTATTCGACTTGCTGTTGATTTGGACACTTTTAATGTTTCAGCAATCATTTCATCATCGTGTCCTTCATCTGCTAAGAGAAGTATCCTAGCCCGAGTCTGGCTTCTTGCGGAAGACTGACCTTTGCGAAGGTACTGTTTCAGCTCTAACCGTTCTTGTTCTTTCAAGCTGACTATATGCAATTTCTTCCTTGCCATGACCTTCATTATATGGCAGATTCTAAAATTTAAAACTTTTGTTACAGAGCACTAGTTTTGTTATTCTTCTTGATCTATGATTATGCTTGATTAATGCCATAATGCTCGTAAATCTTAATGCGGACCGTTCTTTGATTCTCCGTCAACTCATTTAAAGTCCAAAATTTATTCTGATTGAGAACCCGCAAGGAGTTCGGACAGGTGTCAATGCTTTTTTCAAAGTACCGCTCCTTTTTTTGTTGATAATCAAGTCGTCCCAAATCCGAGTTCTTGTGACGAGTAATTAGCACTAAGTTCCCAAGTTTGTCGGTCCATTCCGCACGTTCATCTTCTGTGAAATCGGTTACCCAGTTGCTGGTCGCCGCGGGATTTTGAGGGAGGATATGTTCCACAGATGGAGACTCTAAATTCATTCGTTGGTTCTGGTTTTTATACAGGTAATCGAGTTTCATCAATAAGTAACGAGCAAAGCGTCTCCCATATATCGGACCTTCGATCATGCGAGAAAATGATTTCCCATCGATATCGAAGCATCCCGAATTAAATACGTCTTCTACGTCTTTTGCATAGTCTATTACTCTGATAACCTTATTCATTGCTTCAATTCGATCTGTTGGAGAATATTGAACTATCCAATCTGCTGAAAATTTGTTATCCAGCCGTTTCAAGAATTCCATAATGCGCTTAAATTGGAATCTATCAAAATAACGAAGCAGAGGCGCCATCCAGTCAGTTGCCGGTAAACCCTTCGACATTAATTCCATAAGATTATCGAATTCAAAATTGCCTATTTCATCGAAACTCTGGTCATCTACAAGCCTACGATAATTTCTTAAATATCGATCTATGAATTCAAATGTCTCTCTCCCTTTATGTAATAGTACTGGTTTAGCTTGTCCTGTTGATTTTTCGCGTTCTTTGGGATTGTAGATTTTATCTTCAAATTCTTGGAGCAAACTTAGCCTCGGCTTGTCTTTAACAAGAATGGTCCGCACATGGTTAAGAAAGCGGTTGAAAGCGTCTTCCCCAAGTTCGCCTTCTGCCTCCTCCCACATTTTTGCATACTTGATTTTCTCTGCGGGTTTATTCAGTGCTCCTAGTGCTCTGTAACGAAAGTTTTAAATTTTATGGCTTGTCATATGAAAAAGA
>CAZWHG010000043.1:0-23176 GCA_964633785.1 uncultured Methanotrichaceae archaeon | reverse complement strand
TCCCATGATTACGGATATGCGCTTTTAGTTTAAAAAAGTTGCGTTAAAAACTATAATTGAAAATATGTAGTGGAACATTTCGGCGTAAAAGGGAACTCGCCGGCCCGTCAACTATGTGCTTTCTATCATGTTGCCATCCTCCAGCGCCCGGTGATCGCATCACGAGCAACCTTGCCGCCCAACTGCTTCAATCGGGCCCGCGCGCATGATGAGGTCAAGCCCGTGGTCCTGGCAATCTCACCCGTCCGGGCTGCCCCCTTCTCTCGGAGCACTGCAAGCACCTGCAAAAGCTCTCGCAGGATTCGCACCTGCGTTCTCGCACGATCCAGCTCCCGGCGCTTCTTTTCGAGTAGATCCTTGAATTGCGACTTAGGTGGAACAGTCACATTCCCGCTTCTTATGTAACGGATCCAATAAGCTGATCGCTCCATAGTCGCAACTCAGAAAATGCCGCCCGCTAGGGCGTGAAGTTCCCTTTTACTATGCCTACGATGTGCAATTTCTGAATAGACATGCACGCTCGGGGTGGCGAAGGAGATGCAAAGGATGAAGGATTATTCATCAAATTGCTTAACTTATTTGCTTATGCATAGGGATTTATTGCCACAATATCGTTTGATATTTTGGATCGAGCGCGTGTTAATGCATAATTCATAGTGGTTCCTTTAAGTCTCATTTCATTGGATTGGCCATCAGTCACCCATTGCTTCCGATCGCTGGCATATCCTGCATTCAGTCCTGTGGCCTTCCAAAAACATTCGTTTGCTTCTTTGTTCTTGCCCAGCTTATTGAGCGCATAACCTTTGTTTTGCCAAGTCTCTGGATTCAGTGAATCAAGGTCGATAGCTCTATCGTAAGCCTGGATCGCCTCCTCATATTTGCCCTGGTTATATAATGCAATCCCCCAATTTTGCCAATCCTCGGATGTGCGTATCTCTATTTCATAAGCTGTTGAATTGATTGGCTTCGTTGAATCTCGAGCCTCTGATCTAAATTCGCCGGCATTTGTGAAGGCATCCAGTTCGCTAGCTTTTGCAAAGGCATCTTCTGCTGCAGTGGTTCTACCGAGTTCCGCCAGGGCCGATCCCTTGTTATACCAAGCATCTGCATCTAACGGGTTTGTTTCGATGGACTTGTTGAAAGCCTGCAAAGAATCGTTAAATTTCCCTTGAGCATATAGAACCACCCCTATGTTATACCAGGCATCTGCATTTCCGGGATCGAGATCAATAGCCTTTTCAAAAGCTCGGAAAGAATCATTGTATTTGCCTTGGCCGTATAAAGCAAATCCCTGATCGATACATTCCTGTACCGTTATCTGTGCAAGCGATTGTGGACATAGCACTGCCAATATTGCTGAGATAAGAATGAATCCTACCTTGATGAACATTCCTCCAAGGCCAAATCATCATAGCTAAATGATAAACCTTGCTTATATTTAGCGCCACTCGATTTTGCTAAAATTTTCAACCCGCAAAAATATGATAAGACGAATAAAAATCTTGTTTTCAATAATGATTTTCGAGGTCATGGCATAGGCTTCTTTCCTTTTGTTAGGGCTTGCTTTCATATAGATGTCCATCTTTGCTAAGGATGCATTCGCAAGTTGATCTTGGAGATCACCCGTATAAAGGCCATTGTAGAGACTTCGCATTGCGGAACTATGGCTGAGTAGGAGCAGATTGATGCTATATTTCCCTCTTGCTGTCAGGATGCACAATCTTCTGTAGGCCTAATAGCGCGAAGACTATGATTCTAGGCCCGACGCACCTTTTTGCATTTTCTGCCAGGATGCATAGGAATCTATTCAGAAAATTGATATCATTCATCTTAATAACAGCCTATCCTACAATCCCGTTTCCGCCGGAGTTTGAAAGACGAACCTTGCCCTGCAATAGTAAGGATAAGCGTAAGCAGGTATAGGAGATGATATTCTGTCATCATCATCATCACCGAAATGCTTTTACCTCAGATCATTAAGCTATTGAAAAATAATACAGAGGGATTGTGGTTTGAAAAGATGGCCTTTGGCATTGATTGTAGTTCTCCTGATGATGCTGTTTTCTGGAGTTGTGCATAGCGAAACTGTTAACGGAGTAGACGGCAATGATGTGACACCTGGCTCAACTGTAGACAACATATACTACGGAACGACATTTGGTGTAAATGACGGTCCACGCAATCTATTTATTGGCGGAATTCTCCAAGACCATGCCAATCCAGAAGATAATAATGAAGCCTACAGGACTTTTGCCGATAATAACAATGCCATATATGTACCCACATATTATTCACTAGAAAATATACGTAAGGATTCACAAGAACCAGTACAACAGGAACAACAGGAACAACAGATACAGCAGGAAGCACACCAGGGAATATTACAGCAGGTGCAGCTGGCAGCGGAAAAGACAAAAAAAGGGACAGAAGAGGTGGTTGCAGGGGGGCTTGATAGCGTAGAGGTAAATCATGCAGCATATGGAACAAAGAGAGATCTGAACGGACTAAAATCGCCTGCATTAAATGGCATTCAATATGATACAATTATAAGCTATTCTGGAGGAACTGCGACAGCAGTTTCTGCTCTTAGAAACCAAGGTGTAACATGTGATACGCTTATAATGATCTCTCCTATGAAGGGATCATTGTTGGACGAACAATATAAAAAGAATATCACGGATATTTTAAAGTCTAAAGCTGTAAATAAAATCGTGGTTGTCTGGTCGCCACAAGATAAACCAACTGGGGGAATGGCCTTTTATGAGGCACAAATCAGTGCTGATTGGGATGAGTCTAAAAGGATTACTGTATATGAAGTCCCTCTACTTCAAGATAAGGAAGATGGAATGAAAGCTCACAAAGATATGTTTTTTGACATTTCTATGAACCGCATAAAAAATGGTAAATATGTAGATCCAGGAGGTGCTTCAAGCATAACCACTGGAAATCCCACAGATACTTCGCATTTGCAGCCAAATATTCAGGAAATATCAATGTCTTCTGGCCAATCCACAGATACAAACTCAATTTCCAATAAGTCGACTATGCTAATACCAACAGGCTCTGCTGCTGAAGCCTTAAAGGAACAGGGCAAGTATGAGGATTATTTGCAGGATGCTCTTCAGTCTGCAGATGATCGAATCGCGCATGATTCCCAAAATGGGGACGCCTGGTACACGAAAGGCCTTGCTCTTTATTATCTAAAACGCGGCGCTGAAGCCGATGCAGCCTTTGCTAAGGCCAAAGAGCTTGGTATACAATTCGAGTCAAACGGCGAATCATTTTCTAGATTAGACCAAGCCACATCGTCATCCAATCAACAGTGGATCTCTGATGCCCATGATGAATCGGATACCAAAGAAGGCACGGTCTTACCAACGTTGTATCCAGTAACAAGTCCACCACCGGATGAAGAAGTATCATTTGGCATTTCACAAGATTTAGAGCAATTTTCTCAGGCAATTACTTCATCAAAAGACCAATCGATAGCTAAGGATTTTCAAAAAGGAGACAAAGTTGTAATAACAGATCTATTAAATGTCAGATCAGAACCAGGGCTGCCAATAGATGGCTCTCATGATACAAGAATTTCAGAACCTAAGATCAAAGGAAGCACGGGAATTATCGTAAGCGAGATGCCAATATATGCAGATGGTTTTGCATGGTGGAAAATTCAGTACGATGATGGTATCATAGGCTGGTCTCAGGACAAGAGACTTGAATTGCAGCCGACGGAAATTAAGAAAACAACTCAAAAGGAAAAACAGGCAGAGACTCAAGAAACTTCAAATGCCGAGTTCGACCCATATTCAGAAGGTAGAAAGCTTGCTGCTGAGGCGTTTAAGCAGACCTACCAATCTGCAGAAACATCCGCAGATATCACAAAAGGCTTGAAGCCTATTACTCAGGCAATGGAAACAGCCAAATCCACGGATGAATTGAATACCAAAGAAAATTCAAAAGTCACGATGTTGTATCCAGTGACAAGTCCGCCACCAGATGAATCAAGTACCATTGAAAGCTTAGGCGTTAGGACATTACATCCTGGCACAGGGGCAACGCCAGACGAATCGAATACCAAAGAAAACTTAGGCGTTAGGACATTACATCCAGGCACAAGGGCAACGCCAGACGAATCGAATGCTCAGGAAAACCCAAGAGTTACGACGCTGTATCCTGTAACAAATCCACCGCAGGATGAATCGAATACCAATAGCAATGCAGTGCAAGTATCCGGCACTGACATATCAGATTACTCTTTTTTGCGAAACGATAAAAAATCGAGTAATCTAGAGTGGGCAGTAACAGGATCGGGAGATAAAGGCAGGCCCACTTATCAACAGCCTGCAACTCCTACAGATTCTCAGTATAATCTACAACCCATCCAAGCTCAACGATCTTCATCAATTGATATAGCAAACTCAAATAGTAATTCCATCGTGGGAGAGTGGAATGTCGTGCAGATTACGACACCACACGCACTTTTTGGAGGCGCGATACAGATTCAATTTGTCGCAACTTTTAGCCCGGATGGATCCGTAAATAGACCTAAACAGCAGCAGGGAAGTATGTGGATAGATGCGTCGAGGGGAAGTTGGACACAGAATGGAGATAGTGTTAGATGGACTATTTCAGAGGTTACTCACGAAGGAACCCTCCAAGGAAACAGCATGAGTGGCATTATTTACTCTAGCGGAGGCAAAAGCAGTTGGTCTGCAGAAAGAGTTGGTGGATAGGTCATACTGCAATTCTTTCTTATGCACCTATCGTCGATGAATCGATAAGAACATAGATGTGAAAAATACTATGGCTGAAGAGAGACGTGCGGGATGTGGGTTGTATATCTCGAGATAAATTTTGTCTTCTCTCTTGAATTATCCAGCTCTGGCTTTAGATCATCAAATACATGAGTACACATCAAAAAGAAATCGGTAGGTTCGTTCTTATGATAAAATGATACACCAAACGCAGTGCCAAAGAATTCATTTGGGCTTTCAGCATCCTTTGGGCCTAATGTAAGAGATATTACAGAAGGTATATCTCGCCTGAAGATATGATGGCAACGCAAACAGAAAATTGGAGGAAAAAACTCTGCGTGCATATTGAAGGATATCGCAAAAACGGGCGCTCCCTTCTCCGAACCGTTTTACAACTTCAGACACTATGATAGGCCCGGCCCGAGACCTACTTGGTCCCAAATCCTCAAACCAGGCCTCGCAGAATGGGTGTCTGATGAAAACACAGAGTCAGTCGCGATACGCGCTAACATCGTTGATTCGTCGCCAAGTGGCCTGCGGGTTCAAGCTCTTGAAGATCTTGCTAAGAATGGAGATCGAGCGGCCAGCGATGACTTGATCCGAATGTTGTCGATTGATCCCGACTACTGCTACAGACTGAAGGCAGCGCGTGCTCTTGGCCGCCTATGTGAAATGGGTGTCATTGAGCAGTTGAAAAAAGCATGCAACGATCCCAAGGAGAAAGTCTGCAAGGCTGCCAGAGAGGCATTAGAAAATATTGAGAGAAGGGGCTTAGGGGCCGACGGGAGATAAAGTAACCAAATTTTGACCAGCGTAGACAGAAATCGCTATCATTTAACGAGTTAATTTCAGGCATACCTCTGGAAAAGTGTAAATTATCTTCCATCAGTCCATTAGCTAGACAATGGCTACCCCCTCGATTGGATCTCCAGCCATTCAGCTTTCATCCTATTTGCCTTCTGCAGCGCCTCATCATGGCTCATCTTTTTGCAGCTACCCAGGTACACATGCCGGCACCGGCCACCTTCCCGCCAGCTTGCCACCCACCTGTAATAAGTCCTCTCGCCCTTCTTGGTCTTTTTGACCAGTGGCTCCTCTCGCACCGTGAGGTCTTCCAGCCTTGCCTTGGCCTTAAGCTTTTCAGCATCTTCCCTTAACCTTACCACCAGGGCCATCTTACCCACCACAAGGAACTCTGCGTCCTCGATGCCCTTCAGCGCTCCTGCCTCGCTGGCCAGATCTCGCGCCTTCTTCTTCAGACCTCTTGCTTCCTGCCTGGCAGCCGTATCGTGAACCATCTTATACCTCACCCCTAGATATAGTAGTGTCACATTATATAATATCATTGCACATAATGTGACACTACTGAATGAGGTAGCAATATGTGGCAGGAAATAATCGATACCAATAGATGGCACCGCTTCCTGGCCGGGGGAGCCGCGGGGCAGAGGAGGTCGCATTGAGATAAATGAGTTGAACGCGATGGGACAACAACCATAGAGCACAGACTGCCGAATGAAGTATTTCTGCGCATTTACCAGGTATTTTCCGCGCATTTACCAGGTATTTTCCGCTCGCCTACCGGGTATTTCCCGCGCATTTGCTCGGTATTTCTGCGCATTTCCACGCTATGATGTCCACGGATCACTAATGTTTATATGTCTCGTAGCGGACTCCCTTACCTCTAGCCTTGTTTGGGATTAACTCTTTTTTATCTTTCATTTTTTTCAATAATCTATATGCTCGGTCTCCATCCAAATGACATAGCTCTGCTACCTCCAAACGGGATATGCTCCCATTTTTTTCGACATATTGAAGTACCATTTGTTCTTGTTGAATCGGCTCAAAGCCATGCGCACGAACATATGCCGATATTTTGCCTAATTTCGCGTATGTGGACGCGGACAAATGGTATTGTCTTTCTTTTCCACCTCTGGTCTCAATAAATCCGCTCTCAACTAAATGCTCCAGTGCAGAACGGGCTTTCCACTCTGATTGCTGAAGGACTTCTGCGGCCTCTCCTGCAGTCGTACGCCGTTCAAGATAGAGGTGATTCAGCAATAACAGGTCGTCGAGTTTTAAAGGATTGCCCATTTGATTCTGCTCAACAATTAAACGGACGAAATTTAAATTCGACTTTCCGCCAGGGAGAACTAGGACAACATCAGTTGCTGAAGATCGATCATACGATGGTGCAGGTCGTCCATTCCGCAATTGTTCATAAAATATAGTATCTATGCCCCTGCCTGTACGTTCCACTATTCCAGCACGCTTAAATGCGTCCGCTAAACCGGGATTGCGTGGTCTTGGTGGCGTGATAATAGATTATCTAACCGCACGCCTTCTGGGAACCCACCCGGATTAGAGATCTCTATTCTATCTTCGTACCATTGGACGTGGACCGCACCCATCTTAGAATAGTCTCTGTGGATCAACGCGTTTGCTAATCCTTCTCGAAATGCTTGCTCAGAGTAATGAAGAATTCCAATTCGATAGATGTTAACCATCAGCTCTTCTTCTTGGTTACGCGCCCTGAATCTAGAAGATATTTCATCTACGAGTCGTATTAAAGGCCAGCGAAAAAAATCATTAACTTGGACGCGCGTGTCAGAAATAACCTGAAATGCAACCTCATGGGTGGGTATATGTCGGGCTATTGAGTCTTCCTTCCCAAAAAGCAATAAACCCAGAACCTTGATTGATTTTATTTCACGATCAGCATCTATTGCGCCAATGGCCTTGGCCAATTCAACATCCGTGAGTGATGAAAGGGCAACATCTCCTTTGCCTCTGCTCTCTCTTATGATTCTCCTAAAACGCTCAAATTCAAGCGGGTCCAGATCATCCCAGGTGGCACCTTCTACCGAAAGTGAAGAATAATCCTGCAAGCATCGCTGAGATTGAAGTCCTAACATATCCGAGAACTCGAAAGGCACGCATTCGGGCTTCCCTTTGCCACCTATCTTTCTACGCTGGTATCTTCCATCCGTAGTGCTTACTGGTATTCTCGATGGAGGCACTTCTATTACCATAACTCGTATATCGTCCATATCAACGACTTCAACTCTACAGGAAATAGATGGACGAGTACGATTGGCGATAAGTGCTTGAATTTGATAAGTATCAATTCTTCCGCCATGATGACGAGGTTTTGCTCCGGTTATTCTTCCATCATCTTCAACTCCGATAAGGAGCCAGCCGGATTCGGTACAAGGACGATTTGCTAGACAAATGACTGCTTCAATTAGGTCGGGATCGTTTAGTGCTTGCTTCTCTTCCCCTTTGAACTCTATGTTCAGATCTTCGCCTTTAGAAACGAGTCTGCGTATTCCTTCTGAATCCATGTACTACCTCATAATAGCGATTCTTCTTAGGATTTAATAGTCTCGGTTAAAATATTTTATTATCGATACGGTTATTCATTTTGCTGGGATTAATTCGTATCCATGAATTGGTTTATGAGATACTTCATATCCCCAACTGCGGAATACAGGCCAGATAAGCCTCTTTCAGCTCCTTAAGATCTATGTGGTTATACAGATCAAATGCCTCTTTCCGGCTATCTCCTCGGAGCTCCTTTATGTACTCCCTTCTCATGCCTGCCCTGAAGAGGTGAGTACAGAACCAATGCCTGCAAGCATGAGGTGAAAAATGGTCTTCCAGCCGCTCCGATTTTGGGTTGTGCAATCCAACGTGTTTGGCTGCTTCCGTCACAGCTCGATAGACATCATTGCGGCTGATCCTGTAGCCCCACGAGCTGAGAAATAAAGCTACCTCATTCCTCTTGTTCACGCCCTCCCGAACTCGAAGCCATCGCCGGAGGAGATAGGCCGCCTCATCGTCCATGAATAGCGTCCGGTTGCTTCTTTTCGCTGTTGGCTTCAAGCGAATGATATTTTCTACCAAATTGACATCGCCCAAGTCCAGGGAGAGCAGCTCGCCGCGTCTCATCCCTGTCTTAAAGAGCAACCCAAGCATAGCCTTATCCCTGATAGTGGGTGCACCCCTAATCATCGCGCCGGCATCTTCCACACTGATAAGTTGCCTTTCATGTCTATCTCCATTTTCTTTGTAGCGCCTCAGGTAGCGTTTACGGATAATCAGAGCCGGATTAGATGATATCACGCCCTCAAAGATCAGGAAATCATAGAAGCTGGAGAGCGTGCTGAAGTATCTCTCTATTGTCTTCTGCGAAGCTCCTCGATCCTTTCGCATATGCTCTATGAAGCCCCGTAATTCCTCCCTCTCCGCTTGTTCTGCCAGTTGGATCTCAGCTCCGCGCTCGACTAGATAAGCCTGGAAGATCCGTAAGACTGATTTATAGCGAGTAATGGAGCCAGGAGCCATGCCGCGCACTTCGCAGTCTTCCAGGTAGCGGGCTATCAGATCTTCAGCCATCAAGCAACCCACTGCAAATTATCGTTTACTGCCTTAACCACGCCGAATCCCTCGAGGGTTTCCAGCTGGCCATCAATGGCTTTGATCAAATCGGTCTCTCTCAAATCCACCCCTAGCGCCTCGATTAGCTGTGATTTGTCCACATGCAGGCGCGTCTTGAGAACTCTAACGAGGTCCTCGCTTAACCTCCGGGAGCCTGCAAAATCCGACTTTAGCCATGGAGCCGCACGATAGCGTTTTAGTTCTACCTCATATCGCTCCAGGAGGATATTTTTTCTCTGGAGATCTTCGCGCATTGTGTTTATTTCATTTTTCAGGCCCGACAGCTCGCGCACATGTCGCGGTGCCAACTCCTCTTTCTCATCGATCACACCGTCCACTATCGATATGATATACTTTGAAAGGGATGTATGGGCCTTTGCTGCTAGCTTTTCCCATCTCTCCTTATGTGGCCTCGATGGATGATAGACATAGGTATAACGGGTTTTATCAGGAATAGGATTAGCCATTGATATTGAGATAAACGCTATCCTATAAAGCTTTTACTGAGTAGAAAATAGATCTATTCCCGACGGGAGCATCGTTTTACTGGTCGGAAATCCTTTTTCGTGTTTGGATGTTGAAACTGACGGAGTCATATGCTTTTCCTCAATCTAAAAACAGCCTGCAAATATGCTTGAATGGCAAATGTCTCAAGTTTGGCGAAATTCTTGCCGGAAGTGAAGAAATGTTGGCACCCTAATTTTTAAAATAGTATGAGGTGCATTTATCATCAGTTGGTGAGATCGAGTAACAAAATCAGAGGGAAAATTTATGAATAGAAATCTACGGCATCCAATAATATTAACATTCGTTTTACTGCTATGTTGCTCTGCCGCTTCGGCAGCAGCCGGAAACGACCTGCGGATAGAGGGACCGAATGGCTGGACAAAGCATCTCGAGGTTGCCCAGGGATCGACTGCTTCTCTTGTAGTCCTGACTACAAACGAAGGCAATGGCACACTTTACGATCAATACCCCGATGGAAGCACCCATGAGTACTTCCATTACTTCCTGGGTTATGATCGTCTGCCATTCTACGCAAATACACCCGGACGGCACGTATTGTCCTATGTAATAAATGGCCTGGTGAGCAATTCGGTTGCAATCGATGTGAAAGGCACTTCTTCTGCCCCAACACCTTCGCTTGGGCCTCAAACCTATGTCATGCCCCGGATGGATATTCGCGCACCATTCACCTACATTGTGCCTCGCATTGCACCGATTTCCCTCTCCCGTGGGATCCCGAATTATCCGGTGGTGCTTGGGTATAATCCAGTAGGTGCTCATATTATGAATTACCAGAATGGAATTATCATTCCCAAGTCCGCGTCCCAATATCATTTCGGCAAGGATTTCTCATTAGGGACGATCGATAACAACTATCCGGGCACGCCATTTCTGCTCCAGTATCTTTCCGATCCGTAAAAATTGTTGAAGAGCCAGGCGCCAATTTTTTCCTGCGCCTTTTTTCTCATCTGCTTTTGATCATCTTCCTCCTTCCTTGCAGTTTCCCCGCAAGAGGCAGACGATCCCTGCGGCAAGAAGAACAGCAATGATGCCCGTCAGGAAGATGCCGTCGAATACACCGGCTCCGCCGATGGATAGGATCAAAGGTTTGGCCTGGTGCAGCTCCAGCGGCGAGAGGGCGGGCAGTATTCCCGGGGTGAGTAGGCTGAGCAGGTCGGCCCCAATCAATGTTCCCAGAGTGCCGCTGATGTAGGCCAGGGGCGGAGCGCGCCGAAAGCCGCTCGCCAGGATCAGACCTATGGCTGCGGCCAGAAGGGGCGAGAGCCAGACAGGCAGGACAATACCCTCGCCTGCAACGGCCTGTGCCGCCCAGTAGGTGATAGCAGCCACCACGGCCATGCCCAGAAGGGCTTTTTTGGGGCTGACTTGGCCGCGCAAGAGAAGGTGGGCGGAGATGAGCAGAGGGATGATGCACCCTCCCAGATTGACCGCTATGTAGAGGGGATGAAATGAGGCGGCCGCGTCTTGTGCGGTCAGGCTCATCAAAGAAACATACCAACCCGGATAAGATGATATGGGGGCATCGATGAGCGGAAAGTCCACCAGGCTTCCCAGGATGGAGCCGAAGACGGCCAGGGTGGCGTGCCAGTGGGAAAAACCCACCATCTCAAAGGCCGTCTCGGAGAGGCGGAGAAAGAGATAGACTATGATGATGGGCGCGACTAAGATGAGCAGCAAGATGACGACGGTTAGTGGCAGGAAGAGCAGTTCGAACAAGAGTAAGCACCCGCAAATAAGTTATCTGTGATAGTTAATAGAGCTTTGCAAGGTGTTTTTAAGATGACCATTCTTACCGGTAGCCAGGCGCAAGGCCTTGTGGAATCTATGATCGACCCAAAGACGCAGACGCAGATGTGCGGCATGGAGCTGACGCTGCAAAAGATCGAGCGCTTCACCTCCGCCGGAGCGGTAGCTTTTGACAATAATGAGAGAGAGCTGCCCCAGACCGATCCGATCGATTTCGATTCATCGGGCTGGATTGATCTGCCCGCAGGCGCCTACTTGGTGACCTTCAATGAAATCGTCAATATTCCTCGGGACGCAGCCGCCCTGGCCCGTGCCAGATCCACTCTTCTGCGCTGCGGGGCCGGCCTGGAGACGGCCCTCTGGGACCCGGGCTACCGGGGACGCAGCCAGAGCCTGCTGGTGGTCTATAATCCCCATGGACTGAGGCTGAAGAAGAATGCCCGGCTCATGCAACTGGTATTTCTGCGACTGGAAAAAGAGGCGGATACGGTTTATTCTGGAAAATACCAGGGCGAAAACATTTGAAGGCTCCTAAAGAGGAAGGAAACAAAAATTGGAGAATGGCTCTGGCCTAGCGAATGGTCAAAGTCCTTATGGTTTGTGTGGTATTGTTCTGATCGAATAGCGATACCATTACGGCAAAGTTGGATCCACCCAGATTCCAGACTGCCATATCGTAGCTGCCGCCCAGCATATCAATGCGTTCATCATTGGTACTCAGGGTATGAACGGTCACGTTGTTTCCCTGATGGTCTACAGCCGTCCAGTTCCCTATTTCCACATCGCCTTTGGCTTGCATCGCTGAGATGCCTCCGATCAGGAAAAGCTCGGCGAGTGCGCCTGGGCTCAATTTGCTCAGAGTCTCATCATAAACGCTCAAAACGGATACGAATGTCGCGCCGGGTGCAATTGTGTTATTGATAATGAAATTCTGGCTGACCATTCCGTTTTCACTGGTGTTGAATTCGCCTCTTGACATCTCGAAGTTTGGACCCAGATCCAGAGAAATGGTCTTTTCTGTGACGGTGAAGAACTTTGATTCCAAAGCGGTGCAGGGCAAGGCCAGGCAGGCCAAGAGCAGTATGGCCGGTACAAGTAATGTAAAGGGCTTCATTTTTTCGCTCCAACACACGGATGGTAATCACGGTATTTGTGCTTTATGAATTATGAAGGCATGATATTTATATCGAATGAGTTGCAGAGCAAAAGCAATTATGGCAAAGAACTCAAAAGCGATTCTGATAGTATTGTTATTCATAAGCTTGACCGTCAATGTGTCCGGTCAGGGTTACATGGGCACTGTGAGCACTGGCACAGGAATAATACCCGCCCTGACTGTGGGCAAAGGATCGATTTCCGCATCCAATGTGGGTTCTGTCTCATCGCAAGCAAACCTCACCGGAAGCTGGTCTCTTGACTTGAAGGGAGCCGAAATCAGGCATTTTGAATTGCAGATGTATCAGGAAGTAGACCTCATTTTGGGAGCTGGCCGCAGTCAGGACCAACGCGGCCTGGCTGTGACCGCAGCCGGATTTGTGGCCGGAGACAGACCAACCGTATTCATATCTATGGTTGATGACGGGCAGGTATTCCGGCTCAGGCTCTCAGTCTCTGGAGAATCTCTTGCTGGAGAATATGATTCCCTTTCCCGGACGCAATCTCGCGAGTCAGGAACGGTGACGGGTCGCATAACTCTAGCTGCCAAAAAGAGTACCGCAACCGTGCTTGGCAAGAGCATCAATCCCAGTGCTTCATCAGGGGCGTGGGTGGGAAAGGCAACGCAGAGCATCAACACATGAGGGATTCAAGACGAGAGACTTGATTGCATTATTGATAATAGTGCTTGCTGTCGGCTCTCCGGCAGCGGCAAAGTGTTGTTCATTGGGCGGCGGAGCATCCTACGACTTTCTGGGGGACCCGGCCATGGACATCGGTATGAATAGCTATGATCAATTCCTCAGTGAGGAGCCTGCCGTCAGCGTTGCGACAGCTGCAGATGTGAAAGACGCGGCAACAAGCCAGATCCGCCTGAATCTGTCGAATAATAGCACCATCTACCTCCTTTTCACTATGGCCAGGCGAAGCGTTCTTGGCAAGGGAAATGTAACTTCGGGCAATGTTACCGGGCCGGCGGAGGCTGTGGGAATGCTTCAAGAAAACAAACTATACCTTAATGTAACTGCTTTGGGCGGGGAGGTCTACAAATTTAGACTGGCAGCGGAAGGCTGCACCATTCTGGGTGACTACAGCTTGGCGATGCCTGATGGAGAACGACTGAACGCAACTGCAGAAGGCAGCTGGGAGATCTGAAACGCCTGGCGAGCGAGCAGATCCGAGCGCTTGCATTCTTGTGAGTCACAACTTCTTAATCACTTCATTTTACATTTCTCCGGCCTTCGATCCCGGGGAAAATCTCTTCATGAGGCGTTTCATATTCATCTTTCCGGCCCCGCCCCTCATGCCTTTGATTGCCTTTTGCATGGCCTGATGGGATTTAAGAAGCTCACGAACCACATCTGGAGTAGCGCCGCTGCCTCGGGATATGCGCTTGATACGCGAGGCGGTTATTATCTTGGGATCCTCCAGCTCGGTGGCCGTCATGGAGTCCATGACCACCCGGTACTTGTCCAGGCGATCTTTGGTCATTTGGTACTCTTTATCGGAAAGTTCCAGCCCCAGGCCACCCATGGGCAGCATCTGCATGATCTGCTTTAGTGGACCCAGCTTGTTCATGGCTTCCATCTGCTGGTACATATCTTTCAGGGTGAACTTGCCCCGCATAAGCGACTCAACGTCCACCTGAGAATCGGTCTGCACCTCCTGGGCTCTCTCGATGAGCGTCTTGATATCGCCCATGCCCAGCATGCGGGATATAAATCGGTCCGCCTCGAACTTCTCCAGGTCGGCCGGCGTCTCTCCCATGCCGATGAATGCCACGGAGGTCTTGGTCTCCGCTACGGCAGAGAGCGCTCCACCACCCTTGGCTGTACCGTCTAGCTTGGTGATGATAACGCCCGTGATCTGTACTGCTTCGTTGAAGGCACGCGCCTGCTCGGATGCCTGCTGGCCCAAAGCGGCATCCATCACCAGCAATTTTTGCTCGGCATTGACCACGGAGTGAATGTCCTTCATCTCCTGGATCAGATCGCCCTCCAGGGCATGTCTGCCGGCTGTATCGACGATGCGAACGTCGTACTTCTTAGCAGCCTCCAGGCCAGCCCTGGCGACGGCGGGTGCATCGGGATTGCCTTTGTCCCCGTAAAAGAAGACTCCCTGCTTTTCACAGAGCGCCTTTAGCTGGTCATAGGCACCGGCGCGAAAAGTATCCGCGCAGATGACTGCTGTACGCAACCCCTTTCGTTGAAAGAAGGTGGCAAGCTTTGCCGCAGTGGTGGTCTTTCCGGATCCTTGCAGGCCCACGAGCATGATGTTCTGCTTTTTCAGGGGAATGTCAGAGCCGCGGCCCACCAGGTTGATAAGCTCCTGATAGACGATATTGATGACGTGCTCGCGCGGGTTCATGCCCGCAGCCGGCTTTTCATTGAGGGCTCTCTCCTTGATTGTGGTGGAGAGCTGCATCACCAGCTTTACATTCACATCTGCCTGCAGGAGCGCCCGCTGAATCTCCCGCACGGCATCGTCTACTAAAGCCTTGTCGATCTTATTCGCCGACGCAATCTTTTTTAGAGCGTTACGCAGCGATCCGCCTAAGTTTTCCAGGACCATAATGCTTCAGTCACAAGGAGGCTGGCAAACCATATAAAAATGTTCCTTGCCGAAAGAATGCTTGCCGGAAAAATGAGGAAAAGCCTGATGAAATAAAAGGTGGGCGGCATACCACTGCCTGTAAGGTATTTTTATGTTATGTCTTTATAAATTATACATCTCCCAGCTAATTCAGCCAACAATCCATTCGCTTGCAAGATGTCCTCCTCGGCTACATCCTTGAATAGGCCTTCGTAAGCCTTTGACAATTCGGCCAGCTCACCTGCCTGCAATGAGATAGTCTCATTCTCTGTGAAGGCTCCAAAGACCACCCTCCCCTCCAATACTGTAGTCAACACTTTCTGATCGTGGTATGCGGGCAAACAAAGGGCCAATGATTTCAGAAATTCCCGATGACAGGACGTGTGGCCCGAAGCATATCTATTAGGAAAGTAGCCCGGCCGGGATTCGAACCTGGGTGGGGAGGTCCAGAGCCTCCTGTGATTGACCGCTACACTACCGGGCTTCGCCTTTACCCTTGCAGCAGGTAGTTATTAATCTATCGATCGGCCAGCCCTTCTGCCTCATGGCAGCTGAGCAGCATCACCTTGCCTTCGTCGGAAAGATCCTAGTGCATGGCACAGTCACAGCTGGATGCAGCCCGCTCATCACCTTGTCGCGCCGATGGCATTAATCACCCAGGTGACAGACTCTTATGCCGTCCAGCGCAAAGCAGAAGAAAAGAAAAGCAGTTAGCTTTTCTCAGAGCTCTCCCCACTGCAATTCCAGCCCCACAGTCGGCTGCTCCAGCCCGAAGCTCTTCAAGACCAGTGGATGCAGCTCTCCGAAGCAGCCGATCTTCCGGCCCCCGGCCATGAGATCTCCGCCCCTTCCAGGCAGAAGCGCCCCATCCTGAGAGGGCACAATCTCAGCGGCGAATGCCAGCTCCCGCAGCACGGCGTCCACGGCCGAGCGGATCTCTGAAAAATTGGCACCGCTGTGAATGCTGGCTGCGGCTAAATGCATGCGGGTCTTCTTATCCACCACCACGTCCCCGGCGGCAAATATCCTCTGGGGCAGAGGATGATGCTGGTTCATGGCGAAGATCTCCAAGAGGCTGGAGAGAAGCGAGGTACGAAGGATGGTATGCAGCTCGCTGATGGGATGTAGCACGGCAACCGCCCCCGCACCCTCCGGCGAGCGACGCATCCAATGGAAATGCACCTTCTCATTGGTCAGGGTGAAGGGCATTGTTTCCAAATATCCCAGCCCGGCCATGACCTCGCGAATCTCGGCCTTACGAAGCTCTGATGGGTGGGCACGGCCCACAGTCACCGTCCGAGGGAGACAGGCCTCAAGTTTTTCAAAGCCGTAGGCCTTGGCCGCGTCCTCAAAGATGTCCCAGGAATGCATAATATCCGCCCGATAGGCAGGAACCAGCACCAAAACATCGCTGCCATTCGCGACTGCCCCCAAGCGCATCCGCCGCAGGCATTCGGCCAGCTCCTCTCCCGTCAGATTAAAGCCAATCAGTTTATTGGCCTCTGCGGTCTTTACAGTCCATGCAGAAGGCTGCAGATTGGGGGAGACAAAATCGCCCTCGCTTCTCATAACCCGAACGCTCTCGATTCTGCCGCCCCTCTCAGCCAGAGAGGTTACTACTATGTTCAGGGCTTTGTGCACCATGCCGTCCGTTCCCGTAACGTCGATGAACAGATCCCTGGTCTCCTCGGTAACAGAGGTCAGCTCCCCGTTGATGATAGGCGGGAATGAAAGAACCTGATTCTTGGCATCCACTATGAGCGGATAGCGTCTGCAGCCTTGCAGGATATGGCCGTAACCCTTGCCCTTGGGGTGCTTTTGCAGGATCTCCTGCATGCTCATCTCTTCAGAGAAGTCCAGGGGAACGAACTTTCTATCCGGGTCCTCACCGAAATAGCGGAACGGTGGAGTGACACGGGATAGATCGTGCACGCCTATGGCCACCTTGCGCCTGTTTCTGCCCAGTCCCCAATGCAGATCCTCTTGCAGGCCCATGAGCGACTCTATGGCCTCGCTGGTAAACGATAGGCCTCGCACCACGGCGCAGCCGATGATGGGGCGCACCGATTTTATCGATTCCTCGACCTGCAGGACAATGGGTCCTTCCTCGACTGAGTAGTCCACCAGCCCAGTCTTGAGATCCAAAAAGCCCTGCATGGCCCGGGCTACTCCTTCGGCGCTGTAGAGATCAGGGCGATCCGGAAAGAACTCCACATCCACGTGCTCTTCTTCCGCCCTCTTTCCAATGTCTGCACCCATCATGGCCAGGCGGCCCATGATTGTTTCCCGAGAGGCTCCAATCAGCCTCTCCATGTCCTCGTAATAAAGTCTGACAACCGGCATGATTAATCCCCCTTCAAAGCTTGACGGAAACTGGCGTTTCGCGCAGCCACTCGATATCCGACTGATATAGCAATCTCAGATCTTTGAGCCCCAGCTTGAGCATGGCCACCCGCGAGACTCCCAGCCCCCAGGCCAGCACGCGATGCTCTATGCCGAAGGGCGCAGTGACCTCCTTTCGGAAGACCCCGGCTCCCCCCAGCTCCACCCATCCCAATCCGTCTATGAACACTTCCGGTTCCACGGAGGGTTCAGTGTAGGGGAAGTAGCCCGGCCGGAAGCGAACCTCCTCAAAACCCATCTTGGCATAAAATTCCTTCAAGATACCCAGAAGATGGGAGAATGTCACATCCTTGT
Source organism: uncultured Methanotrichaceae archaeon (assembly GCA_964633785.1). GTDB lineage: Archaea > Halobacteriota > Methanosarcinia > Methanotrichales > Methanotrichaceae > Methanothrix. The sequence goes on along the minus strand of CAZWHG010000043.1, from coordinate 5,261 downwards.
CCATCACAATGCCTTCCAGCTGCTCGAACTCCGGAGTGTGGGTAGCGTCTATGGCCTCGCGCCGGTAGACGCGATCTATGCCAAAAGCCTTGACCGGCGGTTCGGGGTGCTCGGCCAGATACTTTATGGTCACTCCCGTGGTGTGCGTGCGCAGCACCTCCTGGCGGGCCACCTCCGGCTTCCAGCATCCGCCCCAGCCCGTGGAGCCAACGGCTCCTCCGCATTCATGCATCTCTTTGACGCGAGAATAGTCGGGAATATCGGCCAGACTGTCCAGATAGAAGGTGTCCTGCATCTCCCGGGCGGGATGATCCTGCGGTTGAAAGAGCGCATCGAAGTTCCAGAAGCTGGACTGCACTATCTGGCCTTTGATCTCCACAAAGCCCATCTCCAGCATAATCTCCCGCATGAAATCGATGAGCCTCTGGTAGGGGTGCTTCTTGCCGGGGATGAGCCGGTCGGCGGCAAGGGTGACGTCGTAGGGACGGGGCCGATAGGTTGAACCATGATAAGACATATACTCGCCTATCCAATGGCCGCTCTTGATCATATCCGGCGTGAGTGGCGGCATCTCTTGGGCCAATTTCATATCCATTTCGTAAGACGCGCATTTTTTCCCCTCATCTGTGATCTCGTATCGCCACTCTTTGCTCTTGCTGGTGCTAACCAAGCCCCGTTTCCTAAGATCGGCCAAGCCCTCTTTGTCCAGCTCTCTAATGCTCCTCGCTTCGACGTGCCAGCAGTCTAGACTGGATTCTTCTCGACATTCTACAATGTCCTTTGATCCGGCCAGCAGGATTTCCAGTATCACCTCATCCTTACCTTTCGCGGCAGATCCGGTCGGCTTGAGTTCTCCTGCCTGGATAGTCGCCCAGCCCTTCCTCCTCAGCCATCCCAACCCGATCTTGTGGGATGGATCCTTTAGCTCAGACATGGCTTTGCCTGCGCCGATGACGGAAAGCAATGCCCTTTCCGGAAGACCTTCCTGCGCATAGTTTCTGCCCTCTTCCGTTAAAGAGACTGACTCCTCTATCGACTTGGTCACGCAGATCATGCCTAGCTCTCCCAAAGCATCAGCCGAGGCTCGCACCGCCTCTACTTTCATTCCCAGCTTATCGGCAATGCTCTGAGGATCAGAATCTCCTTCAGATATCGCTTTCAGAACTTTGACATCATTTTCCGATAACATAACACCATCCCACAATCGGGCGGATCAGAGCAAGGCTCTCTTGCCCTTCGCCCCCATCAAAAGAAAGAAAAGACCAGATGCCCGAAGATGCCAGAAGCTAGCCTCTCCGGCTTTAAAAGCCCGATTTTATGATTGACAAATGAACATTTAGCAGTCGTCTCAGGCACGGTTTTTCCGGTTAGATTGATAAGTTATAAACCTGTCGAATAGCCGAAAGAGAGCAGTGGAAGAAAAGAAGAAAACATAAAAAAGGAAAAAGAGACGATTTAGAGCGGATCACTTCTTCCAGGCATCGCTCTCCAGCTCATCCAGGGCCCCCATGACACCGGTCACGGCCATCTGGAAGAACTGCTTTCCTTTCTCCGGGGTTGCCGGCTCTGGATTGCCCATGATACCGTTTCCCATGAGGTGGCGCACCCTCTTCATAATCAGGAACTGCGGCCTTTTGGGGAAATGCTTCTCAGGCTTTCCTTTGACCAGATCGGGACGAATGACCATCATGAGCGAGGTTTCCATCTCCCCGGCATGCCCGTCGTGGGGGGTTTCAACCGCCCTGGCATCGATCAGATCGAATAAAGATACCAGGCTCACGCGGAAATCGCGCTCTTCCACGGCCATTTGGCAGGCCTCCTCGAGTGCTGCCATGTGCTGCCCGCCCGCATGGCCGGTCAGAATCATCACCCTGGTAAAACCGCTATCGCAAAAAGAGAGCAGCAGATCCCTGGCGAAGGCACGCAGGGCATCGTGCCCCACGGTGATGGTGCCGGGAAAGCCTCGCGTGCTGCGACAGACTCCATAAGGGAGGAACGGGGCCAGGAAGACCTCTCGCTCCTTTGCGACCGCGCGCGCCACCTCCATGGCCTGGATGGTATCCGTCATCGTGGGCAGATGTGGCCCATGCTCCTCGGTTGCTCCCACAGGCAGGATCACAGTTTGTGTCTCCTTTAGTTCCGCCTCGATCTGTGGCCAGCTCATCTCCTCCAGGAGCTTCATACGGCGATTACATCTCCAGAGAGGACGTACTCCTCGGGCACCTTCAACTCATAGGTCTTGTCACCAACAGACAATTGATAGGCACTCATGGACTTGGTATCAAAATTAGTGCCGCTGGGAATCGGGCCTTCTGTGGAATAAGGCAGAACCAAGATGAACCGGCCGCTGGCATCACTGGTGTTGGACTGCTGGTAGAGGAAAGCGCGGTTCTGATTGGTCATTATGGGAATTGCAGCTATTACTTTAGTCCCCGGCGGAGCATTTCCGCTAATCACTGCGCCCGGCACATGCTCGAAGGTCTTGACGAACTTCTGACCTGCGGTTATGGTATTCTCGGACTCGTGTACCAGGCGGTAATGTTGCAGGGCATCGAGCGGGAAGGCAGGGTTAGCAGGGCTCATGGCTGCAATTTCGGCATTGTCACCTTTATCTCGGCTCTCGTTGATGAACGCCTCCAGCTCAGTGCGATTGCGAGTGATCATGGGCGACTCGGTAAGCACGGGAACCATAACTCCATTCCCTGCATCCCTGGCGCGATAAGCCAGTCCCACGCCCATATTACCAGCCGTCTCGGTTCCATCGAAGAAGTACATGCGAGCCGCCATGGACTTGAAATAAGACTCGCGCCAGATCTGCACCGGCACCCAGCTGTCACCCTGCTGCTGGTAGACTCCTGCCATGTACTTGGAAGTAGGAATGGAGCTCCAGGCTGCCATGGCATGGAACTTACCTACCGCCATGGGCTGATCGATCATGACATATTTGGTGTTCAGATATTGCGAACGGTTAAGATCCAGGCCTGCCAGCACTGCTTCCGCCTGGCTCTCATTCTCGGCCAAGAAGAAGGGAGAAGAGCCAGGAACATTCAGGGTGACGCTGCCAATTCCCTGCTGGAAAGGATTGGCATTGGGAATTCTGTGGCCCACACATTCAATGAGGTGTCCGTAATCCCACCAGGACATGATACCGTAAGCCGTATTTGGATAGGCATACTTGCCGTCGGCGGGACGCACATATTTCTCGTAGAGGTCCATGCCAGGCTGCGGCGTATTATTCTGTAGCCATGCCGTTGAGGTCAGCCAATCAGAATCCGGGCCGCCGGCACCTTGTGCGTATACTATGCTCCAGCTTAGACTTGGCAAGATGATAAACGAAAATATCAAAATTGCCGCCAGAAGGATCTTGAGATTTGAGGTGATCAGCCTGACTGGATCCTTGACCACATCCATATCCAGATCCGCGATACTAAACCTCTGCAGTAACCAAGCCACCAAGAAGCCGGTGAGAACGGCTACGTTTATCGCATAATAATAGGTGAATCTATTCTGGGCAAGAGCCATGATGAGAATTACCAAAGACCAGGTTAAGATCAATATTTCAGCTGGCTTTGGGAACTTAGCATTTCTGGCGATGAGCAAGATCAGCGCTATCAGAGCCAACATGAAAGTGGTAAACAAGATAGCAAGGGTCGCTGGCATAGCTGTAAGACCGGGAATGTAGCCTATGCCTGGAAACGATGAGATTACACTATCAAAGGAAAACTGCCCACCGCTGGATAACAGTGCCGACGCCTCACCTACCGTTGCCGCGCCGCCCGTCTTTTGTTGAAATATGCTCAACCCGGCTAAGAGCGGCTTGGTGAACTGGGGAAGGGCAAAGTAAAGTATGGCAGTGCCTAATGCCGCCAATCCCACCAATGCGCCCGGATAGTAGTAGCTCTCAAATCCCTTTTCTCTGATGAACCTGGACAGGACAGAGAAGAAGATGACGGCAACCACGCCCAAGAGAAGTATAGTGGGCTGGAAGAGACTGTAGAGGTAATGGTTGAAACCATAATAGGAATCGACAAATGGGAGCACGAGCAGCGTGGCCACAAGGAATGTTATAGCTCCGCATATGCCCAAGTATTCGACGTTCTTTCTGCGGATATGATCAAAGATGCTCTGCAGCATAATGAAGAGCAGAATTATTCCCTCGAAAAGAAATCCGGATGACCAGTCATCGATGTAAAGGCCAAGGGAAACGCCGGCGAGAGCTGAATAGAGAAGTGGCTTTTTAAAAGCGGACCAGTTCCTCTGCACAGCCGCAAAGCTCATGCTCTTGCCGGAGCGAAGAGCAAGGAGCAGGAACATCATAGTGAGGCTGCTAAAAAGGATCTCGCCTGCATGGTGATCTGTAAAACCCAGAGTGGTGCGGCTCAATACCTGACCGGGAAGCACAGCGATGGACAAAGCTGAGACAAGGCCGCAGCTCTTGCCGCATAGCTCCCTTCCGATGAAGTAGACGGGGAAGACCAGGAGTGCGCCAAGAACAGCTGGCAGGAATGCGCCCACTACCTCAACGAGATGATTGCTGGGGTGTCCCAGTCCGAATATGTAGGAGAATATGGTTATGGCCCAGCTCACGAAGGGACCAAAGTGCAGCGGCGTCCCATGCGGGAAATAAGTCATGGGATCAAACCATAATCTCTGTAGATTGATCACAGTGCCTTTGGCCAGCATCATATGATACCAGGCATCGGTCTCACTGCTGAAGATGACGCTGCTTCCAGAGAATACACGGTCCCAGGGAATAATGGCGCGCAGATAAAATGAAAAGAGTGCCGCCACTATCAATCCTGCATATAAATATAAATCGCTATTCTGCCAAATGCCGGCCTTGGCCGCCGCATTGGGTTTCTTTTCCAGGGGGACGGACGAGGCCTCCCGCGGCTTGGCCTCGTTGGGCTTCGCCGTGGTTATTTTGCCACTCTCACCCTTATCTACAGATCTCTTAGACATCAAGGCCAAGAGACAGTTCTATCCTCATAAACGTTTTGAATCATACCCGGCACGCTCGCGATAGACAAGCACCTTTTATTGAGGATTTTATGATCTACCGCTCATCTTTGCCTGGTCAAGAGGGCTCTGGCTTTTGCCTGCCCTCCACCCACACGAGCCTTTCTTTCGTGCCCTGTCGCGGCAGGTAGCCACCACAGAGGATCTTTCTTGGACATGGTTGACGAGAGGCTCTTCCAGTATTAATCAGGCTCCTCGCTGTTTCATGTGGGTAGATTGAATTCGAGCTTTCCCGTCCTAAG
>CAZWHG010000042.1:3805-24474 GCA_964633785.1 uncultured Methanotrichaceae archaeon | reverse complement strand
GGATACAGGGCCTTCCTTATTGATATCAATTTACAGAAAATTCGTTACGCTGCCAGGCGATTGAAAAATGCTGGTTTCAAGCGAATCACGAGCATTACGCAAAATTGGAAGAAATTCGAAAGATTGAAAATCAGTGCCATGAACAGGTCCAGACATACTTAGGCATAAGCCAAAAGAATCCTTCCCAAAAAAAGATAGGCAACATGTTCCTCCTACACTTTTCGAATGGTGAAAGATGGAGTTTTGAATACAATAGGCGAGTTCTATCAGGATTGGCGCAAATTCGTACTGGGAGGTATAGATCCTATCCTTTAAGTGAGCTATGTCGGGGACAAAGTGGTTCCACCCCTTCTAAAAATAATCAGAGTTTTTGGAAGGATGGCGAAATCCCTTGGGTTTCTCCAAAGGATATGAAGACACGGTATATCTCGGATTCGCAAGACCACATTAGCAGGAATGCGGTAGAACACAATGCATCTCCCGTTGTGAAAAAGGGATCAATACTATTTGTGGTTCGCAGTGGTATTTTGCAGCGAAAAGTACCTGTTGCCATGACTCAAGTTGATGTCTCGATCAATCAAGATATACGCTCGTTCACTCCAAGAACGGATAATATTCTGCCAGAATTTTTGCTGGCATATTTTGAAGTGAAGCAAGATGATCTCCTTCGATTGGTCAAATGGAGTACCACTGTGCAGAGCATAAACAAAGAAGAGCTGGAGACCTTTCCCATACCATTACCTCCAAAAGACATTCAAGAGAAGATTGGTATGACAGTTGCCGAGCTTCATAGCAAAATGGAAAATCTGGAAAAAGAGTCAAATGACATTCATCATAATGCCAAACACAAAATTGAGGAGATGATACTGGGCACTCGACCTGTGGAATGTTCATAAGTAATCGCGTTGCATTGCACATTTCATCTTTATTATTTGGACGGTTGCGTCTCCAAAGCCAAATCTCTCCAATACCAATAAATAACGCAAGTATCGTATAGTTGCATGAAAGAGGAAGTTCAATCGATCAAATATGCCGGAAAAGCCAGGAACAACCGACCGAGAGGGGAAAAGTCGCAGCATCAGCATCCCCGTCAAACCTGCCGTACTAATCTGGGCCAGAGAGAGCATGGGCAGGACAGTCAAAGAAGCTGCTGCCATCCTTGGCGAGAGCGAAGAGCAGGTCTTGCAGTGGGAAGCAGGCCAAAAGCAGCCTACGCTGCATCAGGTAAAAGCCCTGGCCAGGTTTTATAAACGCTCTCTTGCCGCATTCTTTTTGCCAAGTCCCCCGCAGGAGCCGTCTCTCCCTCACGATTTTCGTACCCTTCCCGATGAGAAGGAGATTCCTCTGTCTCCCAAGACCAGGCTTGCCATGCGCCAGGCAAGGAGGCTTCAGTCCATAGCCTCAGAGCTAAAAGAAGACAACGAAGGCGATTTTCATGCTCGTATTGGACGAGCGTTGCTATCCGATGATCCGGAAGCGTTGGCCAGCAAGGTGAGGGAATCATTAGGCGTTTCTCTCTCAGATCAATTGTCCTGGGAAAAAGATACTGGCGCCATGGATAGGTGGAAAAATTCCGTTGAAAGCCAGGGCATTCTCGTATTTCAGATGTCAATGCCCCTGGATGAGGCGAGAGCATTTTCATTTACCGATGGAGGCCTGCCGGTAATAGTAATCAATACAAAGGACGCTTTGAAAGCCAGGATCTTTTCACTGTTCCATGAGCTGGGACACATCCTGTTAAATGAAGGCGGAATATGCGACCCGAGCAAATTGGGCAGAGAGGAATTCACTAAGAAAGACAGGTCCATTGAGGCTTTCTGCAACTTCTTTGCCGATGCAATTCTAATTCCTAAAGAAGGTTTGCTTTCCCATCGCTTGGTTGCAGGAAGGACACCTTCCTACAAATGGCCGGAGAGAACTCTTGGCACAATCTCCAATGATTATAAGGTGAGCAAAGAGGTTATTTTAAGAAGGCTGCTCATAGCTGGATTGACTTCCCGAGAATTCTATTCCATTAAGCACAATGAGTGGATGAAAAAAGAAAAGAAATTGGATTTCAACAAAGGAAAAGGCATCAAAAGAGATATTCCTAAAGAATGCCTGCAGCGAAACGGCACGCCATTAACCTCACTTGTCCTTGATTCATACAGAAATGATAGGATCACCACCAGCGATGTAGCCGATTATCTGGGAATTCGCGTCAAGCATATTCCTCGAATAGAAAAGCTTCTTGAGGCCTAGATTTGATCCAGCTCCGCTTGCAAGAAGGCTACTGCATTGATACATCGGCATTGATTGACATGAACCCAATCATTATCCGCCTGATATCTTTCCAGGCTTGTGGAAGGACCTTGAATCCCTTGTCGATCAGGGATTGCTCATAGCACCCGATGAAGTCTTTCACGAAATCTGTGTGAAGGATGATGGATTAGCAAAATGGGGAAAGTCCAATAAGAAGATGTTCATTCCCCTTGATGTTGATCAAAGCCAGGAAGTCTCACGTATCCTGGAAAGATTTCCTGGCCTTGTGGATCAGAATAAAACGATTCCAGAAGGCTGATCCGTTCTTAATCGCGTTAGCAAAGTGCAGAGCCTGGACGGTTGTTACATCCGAAAGGCCAAACAATAGCCCCATCAAGCCAAAGATACCGAATGTATGCAAGAGCCTTAATGTAAGATGGATCAGATTATTGGAGTTTTTCAGAGAGATTGAACTAAGATATAAATAATATCATATTAATAATAGCTGGACAATGAAAATATGGATGAATATTACTATCCCTTTCCGAAAACGCATACGTTTAAATTTCAGGCCGTCTTATTATACTCCAGAGTCCGACCAGACATGCCTACGAAAATTGATGAATTGCTGAAAGCCAAGCGCCAGGAGATCCTGGCCATAGCCGCCAGGCACGGTGCCCATAACCTTCGGGTCTTCGGCTCCGTAGCACGAGGAGAGGCCGGGCCGGAGAGCGATCTGGACATTCTGGTAGAAATGGAACCAGGGAAAGAGCTGAATGGATCATATGGCCCTCATGCAGGACCTCGAAGACCTGATACAGCGAATGGTGGATGTTTCCGCGAAAGGGCTTTGCACTGGTACATCCGGACAGGGTACTTGCCGAGGCTACACCTTTATAAAGGACATAAATAGGTCCTCTGAAAACGAAACCGAATCGTTCATCCCCCAGACAGCGCGCGGGCGTCGCCTCCTGGAATTGCGGCACAGGATAATTGCTGCCGGCATACCGCTCCAAAGTCCGGAAGAGATCGAAGAGGAGATCCGGGAGAGGAGAGGCAAAGATGAATGAGCCCAAAAAAGGACTTGTCAAAAGTCAAGCCCATAAGAATAGTGCCGAGCCTCGTTGGTTTGGCCATTCTCATCTCCTGGAATAATGTATTTCCCTTTACTTTCTCCTGATGATCTCCACCCCGCCCTTCCTGGCCAGGTACAGCTCGTCCAGGTTGTCGAATATGCCGTGCTCCACCACTCCGGGAATGGGGCTGATTTTCGCGGCCAGGCTCCGTGGGTCCTCGATCGCCCCGAAGTCCACATCCATCACGAAGTTGCCGTTGTCCGTGATCACCGGCCCGTCCTTCCGCAGGCCCTGTCGCAGCAACGGGGCTCCGCATAGCTCCCGCAGCCGACTCTCGACCAGCCGCAGGGCGAAAGGCAGGACCTCCACCGGCACCGGGTGCACCAGCCGCCATACATACTTGCTCTCATCGGCTACTATTACGAACCGGCGCGCCGAGCAGGCGACCACCTTCTCTCGCGTGTGCGCCGCTCCTCCACCCTTGATAACGTACAGGTTGTGGTCCACCTGATCGGCCCCGTCGATGGCCAGATCGAGGATTGGATGCGAATTGAGCGTGGTGAGCTTTATTCCGGAAGCGATGGCCAGATTCTCGGCCTGAAAGGAGGTGGGAACTCCCCAAAAGTCCAGCCCCTCCGCCTCGACCCTTTCACCGAGCCTCTTGATGGTCCAGGCAACGGTGGAGCCCGTGCCCAGCCCCACCACCATGCCGCTCTTCACTAACTCTGCAGCCGCTTCACCAGCAAGCTTCTTTGCATCCGCATTAGCAGAAACATCCTTCATGAAAGCCTCTATTTATCCCTGCATTGGATTTTCTTCAGCTCACGATTTCGCTCTTTACCGTTGTGAACACGGGCCCACGCAGGTCCATCTTGTGCTTGTAGCTGGTGATGTACCTCTCCAGAGCCGGATGGATCTTGATATTTATATCACCGGGGCTTCTCACGATGCGGGCCCGCGTCTCCGATTCTTTGCCTGCCATGGTGGCCACCTCGATCTCGTAAGCGGCCAGCGCGGCAAAGGCATCGATATACTTGATGCCCGTAGTCACGCCCTCATTAAAAGCCTCCTCCCAGCGGGAGGTGCGTGGTATGCCCATGATGTTCTGCTTGTGCACCACGATCTCGTTTTGGGCAGCCGGGCCGCACAGCTTGGTGTTCTCCTCCGGCTCGACCACGGAGACCTTAATTTTTCGTCCGAATAAATCTCCCTGCCAGGCCGTAAACTGGCAGGGCGAGGGTGTCTCCCCGTGCTCGGTTGAGACGGCCACCACGGCATCAGCGATGGCCTGACCGGCGGGAGTCGTGGGCAGCTTCTCGACGGATATCATCTGCGCCATCTCCCGCGCCGTCAAAGCCCAATTGGTCTGAAACTGCGGATAGGAGAGGGCCCGCATATCCTGAGAGTTATGCAAAATCATGGCCAGCCTCTCTACTCCCAGCCCCAGGTTCATGACCGGATAGGGAATGTCGTACTGCGACAGAGCTGTGGGCGAGTAGATGCCGAAGGTGGCCACCTCCACCCATCCGCTGGTGTACTTCGTGGCCGAGCCGACCAGGCCAGGATGGTAGGCATAGACCTCGATCTGCGTTCCCGGCGTGTAATATTTGCTTCTCTTGTCATCCGGACGGAACTGAAACTTCTCAAAGCCAAACTGGCTGAGCAGACCGTCAGCAACGGCTTTTCCATCCTCTACGCTTACCTCTTCATCCATGATCACGCAGCTTGCCGAATAGTAGCTCATCAGCCGCGCCGCATCCTCTGCCTGCTCGCGTCGGAAGCAGCGGTCGACAGAGAAGAGCTTGAGCGGCAGCTTGCTCCTGTGATGAAGATTGGAGAGCGACAAAAACCACCCCGAGGTCATATGGCTGCGCAGAGTGCGCGTGGTGGCCTCGGCCTTCAGCTCCCGAAACTCGGGAAAGACCTTCTCCAGTATGACGGAGATAAGGGCATCGTGCGCTCCGAGAGCAGCGGCGATCTCCGCCACCAGGTCGTCGCCTTCCACCTTGCCCTTCTTGTAGCCATGCAAAATCTGGCGCAGGGCCTCCGCCTCTTCCCCGGACATCTCCCTGCCCAAAAAAGCATTTACCTGAGCGATCCTCTCATCGGACATGCCGATATCCGGCCGCGGCAGGCCTGCCAGGTAAAAGCAGCGATCCAGCACAGCCAGAGCCTCCGAGCCGAACTGGCGGTAAACATCCGATGCCTCGACCATCACCGGATTCATGGCCTCGGTGAAGCCCAGGCGAATGTAGGCCTCTCGAAGTTTCTGAACAGTGTCGAATATGGGGTGCACTGTCCCGAAAGAATAGCTATTTCTGGGATATCTCTCGTTTAGGGAAGGCTTGCCGAGATACTCCCTCCCCTGCTGCCAGGCCTTATCGAAATCTTCTTTGGCAGCCTCTTTAATAATGCTGGGATCGAACTTCATGCTTTCTAGCTCCAGGAAATTGTTTTTTTCTTTGTGCGTCCTTTGTGGCTTGGTTTTTGGGTAGAAATGTGAGATTAGAACTTTTTAGGCTGCTCACGAAAACTGCAGAGCGATTCCTGCATCTTGGCCAGCTCCAGAGCATTTGTAAGGTCTCCGCGCGTCCTCTCCAGCATACTCCTGGCCAGGTCGCTCTTGCGGCGCAGGCCGCGAGTTATGGCATCCGGATAGTCGAAGAGCATTAGCAGGTAATAAATCTCCTCGATGACGCTCAGGAAATACTCGCCTTCCGTGGCCCGGCCGGCGCGAATTAGGTCCAGAATATGACGGCGTAGCTCCCCGGTGACGTCTCCTAGACCTGCAAGATAATTGACACTCTCTACTCCCACTTCGTCGGGGGTCAGGATCTGGTGGCATGTGGTTATGGAATAGACACACCGGGCTTCCGCATACTCCTGCTCTGCTCCGTCCACAAATCCGGCGTAGCGTACATCCTGGTGATCCAACAGTACCTCCCGAATTCTCTCCAGATCGATAGCCGCCTCGCCGATAAGCTTTTCTGCCAGGGCCAGGTCATCTCGGTGCACGGACCGAATGGAGGAAGAGCAGAGGCGAATAACTTTGCGGGAGAGACGGTAGGCCTCTTCCCGGGCACGGTCTTTGCAGTCAAAACCATCCAGCATGCTTTTAGATAAATTATCGAAGATTGACATGTGTATCTCTAGCTGAGGTTCATCATCTTCTTCAAGCGATTTACGGATCTTTGCCCCTCCTCTAAAGAGCGGGACTCTGTGACAATGCGGCCTTTATAATCCTTAAAGGCTGCAGCAACTTTTTTCCAGGGTACGGTGCCGTTTCCCACCGGCAGGTGCTCGTCTCTCTCTCCGTGATTGTCATGCACATGAGTGTGAATCATCTTGTCCTTAAGTCGCAGGAAGCTCTCTACATTTCCATTGGTATTGGCATGGCCTACATCGAAAATAAAGCCCACGTTCTCCCGGTCGACCGTCTCTATTATCCCCATAACCTCTTCCGGGCGGCGGCCCAAAATGGCGGGCATGTTCACCATGTTCTCCACGGCAATTCTCATGTCCAGATTTTGGGCATGATCGCAGATCTGCTGGATGCCCAGGATGCTCTGCGACCAGGCTGCATCGGGCATATGCATTCCCAGGGGCGAGAAATGACCGGGATGGAGCACGGCCAGACGGGCAAAGTCGCCGGCAAGATCCAGGCAGTCTTTCATCTGCCGTACCGTCTCCTCCCAGATTGGCTGGTTCACGGAGGCCAAATTCAGGTCGGAGTAAGGCAGGTGAATGGTAATAATAAGGTCAGTAGTCTCGACAATCTCTTTTGCTTCGCCCAGGTTCTCTCGCGTTAGCTTCTGCTTTCCCTCGTTTACGATCTCCCAGCCGCTGTAGCCCAGATCCTTCAATTGATAGGCCCAGTCAAAGGGCCTGTCCACCAGTTTGCTGGAGGAGAAGCTAAACATCTGCTCCTTCCTGCATAGCTTTTGTGATATCGCTCAAATCAACCTCTCGGACCGGTATGCCATTCTCTGTCTCGGGCGCCAGCCAATTGATAACGCTCTCGCCTCCAGTAATCTGCACATGCAATGATCCCAAGGCCTCCTCTTCCGGAGGAAAGCTCACAAACCCCATCAATGCGGCTTGCTTGCTAAGCTGGAATGTGGTGGTTTTGCCCACCAGTCCGCGCAGCAATACCTTTCGGGCCGTGTCCAGAATCTCTTGCCTTCTCAAAAGCTCATGCAGCGTCTTCAGGCTATCCGGGCCGTCGTAGGCCTCAATCCTGTCGGCACGAATGTCCATAATCAGACCAGGAAAGATATTCTCAATGGCTGATACGACTTTCTCCACGCGCTCCGTAGGCCGGACCGATGAGCTAATAGTAACTTCGATCTTTCTCATCGTCATTCGCCCCTAGATGTGGCTGGTTTTGTATCTGAGGACTGCAGCAATCCCGCCAAAGGCCTTGTAAAGCTGTTCACCCTCTTCAAACTCCGTGGAGATGATTTTGACCTCTGCTTTGCTCTGGTCCGCCAGCTTGGATAGTTCGGAGACTATATCCTCTTCTCCGGTCATGGTTAGAGCAGCCCCGCACTTTAAGCAGTTGCCTAACGGCGCAGTTGCAGCCGAGCGGGTTTGATTCTCGGAAAAGTCGCAACTTCTGCTGGTGCATTCGATCTTGGCTCGCGTCTTTCTCAGATCCTCAGAGAGAAGAAGTACCTCCACTGCCCCAAGCTCCAGGTTATGGCGAACCTCATTTTCGCCGTAAGCTGCCAGGCCCTTATCGGAAACCAGCTCTTTCATGAAGCGGCGCATGAGCATTTTGTCTTGCATTATCTCTAAATCGGCCAGTTGTTCTTGAGCGGCATCCACCAGCTCGTACAATCCTGACTCGTCGGTATAAGAGACATCCAGGGCGCCCAGAATCTTCTTTTGCAGTTCATGATGCAAAAAGCCCCCTTCCACAAACTCTTCTTTGGTAGGAGAAGGCCCGCCTACCAAAATGCCTTGCAGATCCTTGGCATCGATGGGCAGGAATGCTTCGTTGGCCGAATCACCTATTCTTTTGTAAAATTCATGGATGGCGATAAGACGCAGTTGCTGGAACCTGTGGCTGGACTGGCCGCCTTTTCTCTGCTTGCCCGGCACCGTAGAGGTGAGGTGCTTCATAGGTTCTATGTATTTGCCCTTCAAAATGCCAATGGCAGCTTCGCGCCGGTCCAGTACGATGAGACCGAAGGTTTTTTTGTCGGCCAACATCTCTTCCAGTGGCTCCAGGAGAAATGAAGAATCGCAGTGGTATCGATAGGTTACCAGGGGGTCTGGTGGCTCCAAAGCTACGCTGTACATCTCAGTTTTATTGGCTCCGGCATCCACGCTGCCGATGAATATGACTACACCGTTGGCAGGTGGTTTAGGGATGAGCTTGAGCCGTGACATAGCCGACTCAAGGGAACCCTGCACGGAAAGCCTGGTGACACGAGATTTAATGTTGGCTGCCTGCCCGTACTCCTCACGTAACTGGCTTGTGACATCATGAATCTGCTTATCGGGGGGGATATAGAGAGAAATTAACTCAGTCCCTCGACCCGTCTTGCTTCTCAGACCATCGAGAAGACGCTTAAATTCATATTTTTCCTGTGCAGTGAACTCCATCGGGAATCTCCCAAAAACACTCACGGCCAAGATATAAAAGGCTTCTTCAAGACGAGAATTTTATACTCCGAATAGAAATCGCAAAATTAGAGATATTCAAAAACTATATAAAGATATAAGTGATCTTATAACTCATGAATCAATTGGTCGTTCTCCAAGAGATATATGCATCCCTTTCTAAAGGAGGTGATGGTCTACAAAAAATCGATATTAAGGCCATCGAAGGTAGTTGTCCTGAACACTTAGGCAAATTGCTGGAAAGCGCTCGAAAGGGCAGAGTCGACGAAGATGTTTGCCGCGAACTTTCTCTTAAGCTCCAGGATGTTTATGAGCTCAAGCGGCTGGGCGACATCTGCCGCAAGGCGGGCCTCTCTGATCTCGCCATAAATACATACAACAGGGCTCTGTCTCTTTGTCGCGATCCTATTTTGCGGCCGGTGCTACAGAATAATCTGGGACAATCTTTCGTCCGGCAGGGTGATTTGGCAAAAGCTGCTTTCTACTACCAGAAAGCCGCAGATAGTTTTACCAGGGAGGGGGATCATGTCGGCCTTGCCCATGTATTGGGGAATTTGGGCTCTGCCTACCGGAAGAGCGGGGAATGGGACAAAGCCATAGAGCACTGTTACCGCAGCCTGAAGACCTTCGAGGAGAATGGCGACGATCTCGGCATCGCTCAGATGACGGGAAGTCTCGGCCGGATCTATGCCGACATGGGGGAGAAGGAACTTGCCGCTCGATACTTCGAGAGAAGCCTGACCGACTTTCAGAGATTGGGCGACAAAAGAAGTTCCGCCTGGGTACTGGACCGGCTGGGAAGAATTGCCGGCCAGAAAATGGACTGGGATAAAGCATTGGGCTACTTCAATTCCAGCTTATCTTTGTTCGCTACGCAAGGCGAAAGTCAGAGTCAGGGGATTGTCTTATCCAACCTGGGACGCGTCTACCTGCAGATGGGACAGGCAACTGCGGCTCGCGAACCACTAGAGAGAGCCGTTTTACTCATTTCCCGCCAAAGAAAGCCCAGCTATCAGAATGCACTCTATTGCCTGGCGAAAACTTACAGCTCCCTGGCAAAAAATTGGCTGCAAGAAGAAACGGGCCGATCATTCAGTCGGCAGCGGACAAATGAGGCCTCCTGGCTATTCGTTCAGGCCGCGAACCGCTATCAGGAACTGGCATCTACCCTCGGGGAAGGCCTGGCTGAGATCAAGGTGGCCGAGGCAATTGCCAACAGTCAGTCCTATCTGGCCAGGGTATGCGGGCAGGTTTCGGGCGAGGAGGCTTTAATGCTGCTGGAGAAGGCCCAGGAATTCTTAGACAGCGCGGCCACAAATGCCAATTATAGCAATAAAGCCGGAATATTGGACCTGCAAAGAATAATCGCCGGCATGAAGGAAGTCCACAGCATTGGTCTTTTGGCAAATGAGCCATTGATGCAGACCCGAGCAATGAACAATGCCTTAGAATATCTCATAGGAGGGGTCCAGGTGTGTCCATCTGAGGAGGCGGGCGACTTTCTTTACCAGACCCTGAAGAATATCAATGCGGGAGTAGATTTGCAGAGATTGGGAAGAGATCCGACCGAGAAGCTGCAGGTAGCTGCCGCAGCTTTGCGCCAGGCAGAAAGGCATTATTGCGCGGCGGAAATCGATGGAAAAGAAAGCTGTGCAAACCGGATTGGACAGGCTGCAGAAATTTTGGAGGGGTCGGAGGCAAAGGGGCTGCTTCAATGTCAGGCGGCTTTGCTTCTTATTGCCGGGGTCATGGCGAGCAATTCGCTGAGTAAGATCGATGATAGTAATGGCATATTGACCTGGGATGAGTCTTTACATCTTTTGCCCAAGAACGAAAGGGGAGAATTTGCGGTCAATATCAAGATAAATGATCTGCGTGAGCCGGATGCGCAGCCAATAACAAAGACGGATCTGCCTGCCCTGGAGATCTCAAAGGAGAGGTATGAGGCAAGAGAACTGATCTTGGCGGATGGATGCATGGTTCCCGTCAAAACCGAAATGGCTTGCAAGGGCTACGGACAGCTTCTCCTGTCGCCTATTAGGCAGCAATTATCCGCAGATAACGAGATGCCCTGGATACCGGAGGATGTGAGGCAAGAGCCCCAGGAAAGGGCATCGACGAATGCTAAGGAAGAGAGATATGAAGAGATAAAGGATGAACGGAATAATGAGCCTTCGCAATTTTGCGAAGCCGCCAAAGCTCTCGAAGTTGAGAAAGAGTATCCAGAAAGCTCCACCGGCCTCTCGAAAGCAGTATTTCTCCTCAAGATCATGACGGCTCTCTTGGTTATGCTCCTGGCAATTGAAGCAATACTATACTTGATATAGGCCGCAATAGCATGTCTGCTTGGCAAATATGAAGAGAAAGCAGCTTGAGATGATGCTGGAGCGGTTGGAGGGCTTCAGTCGGCCCTCTTTTCAAAAGGAGCAGTATGCTACGCCAGCCTCTGTCGCCGCGGAGATGCTTTTCCTGGCGGCAATGCGCGGAGAGCTTGGCAGCGTGTGTGACCTGGGCTGCGGTACAGGCGTGCTGGCCATAGGCGCGGCCCTGCTGGGTGCGAGGGCCATTGGCGTGGAGATTGACAGCGAGGCTTTGGACATAGCCAGGAGAAATGCAGAAAAATTAAACGTTGATGTGGACTTCATCCGCGCCGATGTGAGATCATTGGTTCTCAAGGGCATCGATACAGTAGTCATGAATCCGCCCTTCGGAGCCCAGAAATCGAGCTGTGGAGACCGCGCCTTTCTTTGCAATGCCCAAAAAATCGCTAAGACGATCTACTCTTTGCATAATCAGGGAAGCGAAGATTTCGTAAGAAGCTTTATGAAACCGTGCACGGTGCAGGAGATTTATCGCATTCCCTTTCCCTTGAAGAGATGCTTTGACTTTCACAGCCAAGACGTCAAGGTCATTGGGGTTGAGCTATATAGAATAACATGCCAGTAGTCGTTAGAGATTCTAGGGCGGCAATATGTGATGCCAGGCTTTAGATACTAGTAATTCTAGATGCTAGAAATGATACTGGATTTAAATGTGCTTATAGAGGATTCATTGAGGAATTATGATGGACGGTAGCTTTGTACTTCCTGGAGATGTGGTGGGATCGACCGAGGAGTTTGTTCCCGGAGACTGCACTTACGCTCGGGCAGGAACGATTTTTGCATCTACTGCGGGCCTGGTCAAGATCGATTCGAGAGCCAGATCCGCGAGTGTCATACCCAAGACCAATGCCCCGGTAAAGCTCTTTCAAGGCGATATTGTTGTGGGAGAGGTAATTGATCTTAAGGACAGCCTGGTAATAGTCTCGCTGGCCTTCAAGAAGGGGCATGAGGACAGGCCCATCTCGGATGAGGAGGCGACCATTCACATATCCAATGTGAGAAACTCCTATGTCAAAGACCTGCGTCACCTCTTCTCGATTCGCGATATTCTTAAGGCCAAGATTATTGACGACCGGCAGATGAGGCTTACCACGGGCGATGAGGACCTGGGTGTCATCAAGGCCTACTGCAATCGTTGTCTTGCAGGCCTGGTCAAGAAAGAAAACAAATTGGTCTGTCCTAATTGTGCCAACACCGAGACGCGTAAAATGAGTTCAGCCTATGGTCTGGGAGTGGTTTGATGAATTTGAAGATTATAAAGAAAACGGAGAATCAGGCCATTATCGAGTTTGTAGGGGAAGGGCATACAATCTTGAATTTGCTGCGAACCGAACTATTAGCTGATGAAAGGGTGCTGATGGCAACCTATGACACCAAATTTCCCATAATGGACAACCCTGTCTTCCGTCTCACAACGTCAGGTGCAGACCCGATCGTTGTTCTGCAAGAGGCAACAGGGCGCATCATCAGCCAATGCGAGGAATTTTCCAGACAATATGCAGAGGCCGTAAGGTAGAGGGGCATCCCGGCCGAAAGAGCCCCTTCTTCCTGTTTTGGTGCGATTCACCGAGTCATGTGTCGAATCAATGTTGTTATTTTGATATTTGATTTTTTTTTTATAAATATGATAAAAACTATGTTGTTGTGATCACAGAATTAATATAACTTAAGATCTAAACTATAAAAATGCTATAACTAAGTAGGAAAGGGGATACACAGCTGGCAGAGAATTTGGACATATTTACTGCAAAAGGCCTCTGTGAAGCTGAGGCTGCAAGACTGCTCAAAGATGTGGGCTACAACGAGCTGCCTTCCGCTAAACCTCGTACGGTCTTAGCCATTGCCGTGGAGGTCGTAAAGGAGCCTATGTTTCTACTCCTGGTAGCGGGCGGGCTGGTTTATCTATTGCTTGGAGATCTCCAGGAGGCCTTGATGCTCCTGGGCTTTGTTTTGGTTGTCATGGGCATTACTTTTTACCAGGAACGCAAAACTGAGCGAGCCCTGGAATCTTTGCGAGACCTTTCCAGTCCCCGTGCCCTGGTAATTCGGGATGACGTTGATAAAAGGATAGCTGGAAGGGAGGTCGTCCCTGGTGACCTTATCGTTCTGTCAGAGGGAGATCGTGTGCCGGCAGATGCAGTCTTGCTGGACTGCACCAACTTTTCCGCAGATGAATCGCTTCTAACCGGCGAATCCGTCCCGGTGCGAAAGGTAAGTTGCATAAGCACGGAACAAGCGCCTTTGATGGCTCGGCCGGGTGGCGACGATTTACCTTTTGTCTTCTCTGGAAGCCTCGTGGTGCAGGGCCGGGGTGTGGCATTGGTCCGGGCTACCGGAATTAACACTGAGATTGGCAAGATCGGAAAGGCTCTGCAAAAAGTAGAGTCCGAAAAGACGACGCTCCAGAAAGAGACAAATCTGCTGGTACGAAATCTGGCCATACTCGGCCTGAGCCTATGCCTGATGGTAGTGATTGCCTATGGCCTTACCAGAGGCGACTGGCTGCAGGGACTCCTGGCGGGCATTACCATGGCCATGGCCGTGCTGCCTGAAGAGTTTCCTGTGGTTTTGACCATATTTCTGGCCCTGGGAGCATGGAGAATATCGCAGAGCAACGTCTTGACCAGACGCGTTCCGACGATAGAGACCCTGGGTTCGGCCACAGTGCTCTGTGTTGACAAGACCGGAACTCTGACAATGAACCACATGAAGGTAAAGAAAATATTCGCCTGCGGCGAGTTTTTCGAACTGGATGATGGTGAAGATCCTCTGCCGGATGCCATTCATGAGGTAATAGAGTATAGCATTCTGGCGAGTCAATTAGATCCCTTCGATCCTATGGAGAAGGCCTTCAAGAAGCTGGGCGAGGACTACCTGGCCAAGACCGATCACATTCACAGTGACTGGAAGCTGGTCAAAGAATATCCTCTCTCAAAGAAGCTGCTGGCCATGTCTCGCGTCTGGAAGTCGCCTTCCCGAAATGAGTATGTAATCGCAGCCAAAGGTGCGCCTGAGGCCATAGTAGAGCTGTGTCACTTCGACATGGAGCGGCAAACGGAGCTTTCCCGGGCAATTCGGGCCATGGCCCGGGAAGGTATGAGGGTCCTGGGCGTCGCCACCGCGTCCCTGCAGGCGGCCGGTTTGCCGGATGGACAGCATGACTTCGATTTCCAATTTATTGGCCTGATCGGCATGGAGGACCCGGTTCGTCCCGGCGTTCCCGAGGCCGTTAAGGAGTGCTATTCTGCAGGAATAAGAGTAGTAATGATAACTGGTGACAATCCAGGCACCGCGCAGGCTATAGCCAGGCAGATTGGTTTTTCTTCGGATCAGGTAATTACTGGCCCAGAGCTTGAGAAATTGAGCGATCAGGAACTTCATAATCAAGTGCGAAATATTTGCATCTTCTCCCGGGTTATGCCGGAGCAGAAACTGAGGCTGATCTCGGCCTTAAAGACCAACGGAGAGGTCGTGGCCATGACAGGCGACGGTGTGAACGATGCGCCCGCCCTAAAAGCTGCCGATATTGGAATTGCCATGGGTAGCAGGGGTACGGATGTGGCTCGCGAGGCGGCGTCTCTGGTGCTACTGGACGACGACTTCTCGTCCATAGTCAAAGCCGTAAGGCTGGGCCGCAGGATATTCGACAATATTAAAAAGGCCATGGCCTATATCCTGGCCATTCATGTGCCGATCGCAGGTCTGTCGCTTATTCCCGTGCTTCTGGAGTGGCCGTTAATCTTTTTCCCCATTCATGTGGTCTTCCTGGAGCTCATAATCGATCCCGCCTGCTCAATTGCTTTTGAGGCCGAACCAGAGGAAAAAGATGTAATGCTGCGCCGGCCACGCGACCCCAATAAGCCTCTGTTTGGCAGGCGCACATTGGGCCTCAGCTTGCTTCAGGGCATTAGTGTCCTGATTATAGTCCTGGGAGTCTTCGCCGTAACACTTTATAGAGGTCAAGGTGAATCAGAGGCGAGAGCCATGACTTATACTACGCTAGTCATTGCCAACCTTAGCCTGATACTGGCAAATCGGTCATGGTCCCGGACGATTATAGAGACCATGAGTTCTCCCAATCCTGCTCTCTGGTGGGTGGTGGGAGGTGCAGTCGTTTTTCTGGCATCCGCAATCTACGTTCCTTTCATCAGAGACCTATTCGGTTTTGCCCATCTTCATTTTATTGATATCGCTATTTGTTTCATGGCAGGAATAGCTAGCGTCCTCTGGTTTGAGGGTCTAAAGATCATTAATAGATATACAGATCCATAGAAGCACCAATTTGTAGAATAGGCAAAAATGTAGATTTATCTTATAATTCTGATTTTTCCGAAAAGCTTATATTCTCAGAAAAACCCACAATCGCCATAGCAACACGAGGAAAAAAAGAGTGACCACAAAAGATGAGTGTGAATCCTGCTGCCAGCCAAGCGAGATAGGCAGTTGCACAGTAGAATCGATTGTAACCATTGACGAGAGAGGGCAGATGGTACTCCCCAAAGAGATCCGAGAGAGAGCAAAGATTAAGCCGGGAGACAAGCTGGCTTTGCTTAGCTTGGAAAAAAACGGCAAGGTCTGCTGCCTATCCTTGATCAAGGTGGAAGAGCTGGAAGGTATGGTCAAGTCCCGGCTGGGACCGGTAATAAACGAAGCTTTTAAGGAATAAGGGGATGGAAAAGATGAATGATCAAGATCTAAAGAATGCAGTAAAAGAGAATTACTCGCGTGTGGTAAAGAATGCTGGATCCTGCTGTTCGTCAGGCTGCTGCGGATCAGTTAAGCCCCAGCAGATCAGCAAGAAGGTCGGCTACACACAAGAGCAGATAGAGGCCGTACCCGCAGGATCGAACCTGGGACTAGGCTGCGGAAATCCAATTGCCTTTGCATCCCTAAGAGAGGGCGATACCGTTCTGGACCTGGGGTCCGGAGCCGGATTTGACTGCTTTTTGGCATCGAAAATCGTAGGCCCGCAAGGAAAGGTCATTGGGGTCGATATGACGGCTGAGATGGTGGCGCGGGCAAAGGCTAACGCGAATCATGGCGGCTACAGCAATGTGGAGTTTCGGCTCGGCGAGATAGAGGCCCTGCCGGTAGAGGATAATACAATCGATGTCACCATCTCCAACTGCGTCATCAATCTGGTGCCGAACAAGGAGAAGGCCTTCCAAGAGGCATTTAGAGTCTTGAAACCGGGAGGCAAGCTGATGGTCTCAGATATTGTGCTTTTGAAGGCATTACCCGATTACGTTAAGCAATCGATTCAGGCCTATGTGGGATGCATCGCGGGAGCCCTGCCGAAGGATAAGTATCTGGATGCCATAAGATCCGCTGGATTCAAAGACGTCTCTGTAATGCAGGAGTCCGTTTTCCCCCTGGACTGCATGACCAATGATCCCACCGGTCAGGCGATTCTAAAGAGCCTGGACGGATCTGCCGAAGAGATCAAAAAGATTGAGGGCAGCATATCCAGCATAAAGGTCAGTGGCTTTAAGTCTCCTGCATAAAGCGCAAACATTCATTAATTGATGGCGCAGATGAAGGATTCCATTGATGATCGAGATAGACGGCTCATTTGGAGAAGGCGGCGGCCAGATCGTGCGCACGGCCGTGGCCCTTTCGGCAGTGACGGGAAAGCCGGTGCGCATAACCAGGATCCGTCAGGGCCGGTCAAAACCCGGCCTGGCGGCGCAGCATGCGCAGGCTTTGAGGGCACTGGCAGAAATATGCGATGCCAAGACATCGGGAGCCACGCCGGGATCTTCCGAGATAATTTTCACACCGGGGATGATTCGGGGGGGCAGGCACAGGGTGGAGATTGGAACCGCCGGCAGCGTTACATTGCTCATGCAGTGCCTTCTTCCGGCTCTGCTTTACGCCGATGGGCCTTCTTATCTGCAAATTCTGGGAGGCACGGATGTGCAATGGTCTCCTGCGATTGACTATATTAAAAATGTCTTTTTGCCGGCTATATCCTCTTTCGGGGCCAGGGTGAGCCTGGAGCTTCTGCGAAGAGGATACTACCCACGAGGTCAGGGCGAGGTGCTCTTAGAGGTAGAGCCTGCCAAGCTGAAGGCAGCTTATCTGGAAAGTCCGGCTTGCAGCGGTCAGATTATTCAGAATATACAGAATAAGCAGAGTCTGGTGCAGGGAGTGTCTCACTGCTCCAACCTGCCCGAGCACGTGGCCGCCAGGCAGTCCGAATCGGCGGCAGAAGCGCTGCAGCAGGCAGGCTTTCCTACTCAAATTTCTCGTGAGGCTTTGCGCTTGCCATCTATAGGAAGCGGCATCACTCTCTGGTCCGGCTACAAGGGCGCTAGCTTTTTGGGCGAGAGGGGCCTGCCTGCGGAAAAAGTGGGCAGAAGGGCGGCAGAGGAGCTGATTATTGAGCTAAAATCACCAGCCGCAGTGGATGTGCATCTGGCCGACCAGCTCATTCCCTATGTGGCCCTGGCAGGAGGCTGCTGCACAGTGCGAGAGATCTCTCTGCATGCCCGGACCAACATCTGGACGGCCGGCCATTTCCTGGATGCGGAAATTGAGATCGAAGAGGAGAAGGGGATCTTTAGGATTGAGAGCGTCCTCAAAGGCTGAACAAATGCAGTTGGTTGGACTTCATTGATTTCTGGGATATTTGGACACCAAAAAACGAGGCAAAATAAATCAATCAAGATGCTCAGAAACGAAGTTTATAGATGTGGCAGACATTCTTGCTGCAATTTGATCAGCACTCCAGGCCCTTAGCTCTCAACCTCAAGAATGAAGCTGTCTATGATGTCTCCGAAACTTTCGCCTTCCGGCGCGCTCAGGTTCCAGGCGGGCGGCTCCCAGCCGTCGTATCTGAATGTCTTGGCTGCGACACCGGTACGCGTAATTTCTATGTAGGCTGATGCATCTCTTGTATCGTAGCCCGTGCCGTCTATGGCAGTGGCATCGATATGAACTGTGCTGGTATAGCCTCCATCTCGCAAAGCCTTTGCCGCGTATTCTATGGTCTCAATTCGACCAGGCTTGATCTCGGGCAAGGCCCAGATCAGCTTGCCGGCGTTGTCTGTATTGGGACTGATCGAAGCACTGAGCAGAGTCATCCCGCCCGGCAGCTGGTCGGTTACAGTCACCGCTATGCATTCTGAAGCTTTGTTATCCACCGTGATGCGATAATTGACTATCGTAGGGTCGCTCTCATCCAGCCAAGCCTTCTTTGAGACCAGAACCACTGGCGGACAGCAGGTCTGCCATCCAGACTCCAGGGAAGAGTAGTTTCCGGCACAAACGGATTTATCGGCCGACAATCCACATACCAGAACACGGTTTACTAAATTATTTCCAGGAGTGCCTTCGGTTATATTTAGAGTGAGGACGATGGTGATTGTGTTGCCTATGCCCAGGTTAACCAGAGTCCAGTTGACTTCGCTGGAAGTCAGACTGGCAGGCCTGATGGTCGACTTTACGTATTGCGTGCCTGCCGGGAAGAAATCCCTTACGTAAATAGGAGCAAGAGCCCGGTTGCCGTCATTAGTTATAGTTATGGTGTATTCGGCCTTCCTTGATGACCGTCAGGTGAGGTAGGTCGTACTTGGAGGTGCCGGTCAGAAGGATATGCCTATTGATGTCATAACTACCCACATAATGCTCCTCATTGTCCACTTCATCGGTACCGTTCTCTCCATGCGACAATGATCTGTAGTCGGCCATGCCACTGAAGCGAACTGCAGTCTTCATATCATTCAGGCCTGATGCAACAGTCTCTTTTTGCAGGTTGTCGAGATAGGAGTACTTCTCGCTGATCAGTGTTCCGGGTGATGTGCTGTTGGCCAGGCAGCTTGTTGCAGCAGGCAATCTGGATGGACCTGTGTCTGTAATGAGGTTTCCGTCACTCAGGCCTCCACTCTTAGACCACATGCCTTCATCCCACTTCATATCTTGATTGGCAATGAAGGTAGGCGAGTAGCTGTAGTTGGCGGGCGAATGGACCAAGCTGATACTCTTGGCCATATAGCTCGTCGGTGTATCGATCAATTCTTCGCTCTGGTAAGAGCCTGTGCCCGATTCGTAAGTCCTCTGGCTATCCCTGATCTTCTTGTCCACGGCTACGTAGCCGAAACCTGTTGTTGATTTATTCGAGACTACGCTGGTGCCGTACTCATCCACCATCTCATAGATCTTGAAGCTCCCGGCGTAGTCCTCCTGTGATTCGAAGATCGTCTTTACTTTGGACTGAGCTTTGGGGTTCTCCTTCTTGAGCACGCCTATATGGCCCCGGCCTTCAAATTCCACTTCTGTGGTCATAGTCGAGCCGTTCTCGTCAAGCTCCAAGGCCCTCTCTTTATTGATTTTGGCGGCAGAGGTGTACTCTTCGTTCATGGTGGCACCGATTATGGTATTGATGCCTTTGGATTTCTCGGTCCATTTAGTTGCATAGTTTATGGAGCGGCCCTGTGGCAACGAAAAGGTGGTCGGCTTGTGGAGAGCAGAAAGGCTGGTTACAGTCTTGATGGACTTATTATCTGTGCGAATCCTCGTTAGCTCTTCGCTCTCATATGTGCCGCTGCCAAATTCGCGTCTCTTCAGCTCCGTTCCGGGATCGACGATGCCGGTAGTAGCGCAGCTCGATACAGTTTCTGCGAGATCGGCTTTAGCGTAGACGCAATTGGTCACCGATTCGGGACCCTGGTGTGTGTCGTAGTCGTTATGGATGTTTACGAAGCCCTCTCCCTGGACATCCTGAGACATATCGTAATTAAGATCTACTATAGGAACGCGTACCGCCAGCTCCACCTGAAAGCACTCATCGGGGGCTAGGGTGCCAATATGCCACACATAATTGGAAGCAGGCTCTGGATTAACTGAAATCAGTTCGACTCTCGCAGGCAGAGAATCCCATAGTGTAACATTTCTCAAGGAATACTCCCCCTGGTTGCAGACCACAATGGTGTAAATAATATTTTCGCCTCTATGAACGGTAGTGTTGAGTGTTGTCTTATTTAACGTCAGCTTTATGATGCAGTTTTTTACTGTTATCCTCTGATCGCAGGAGGCTTTATTGCCTGCAGTATCTGTCACAGTCCAGGTTACAATGGTGGCACCAATTGGGTATTGGCTATTCTCGGGTGCATTGTTGGTTATTGTCACATCACCTTGAGGATCGCTGGCGGTAGGTTGACCGAGGTCCGCTACGGAAATGGAGGCATAAGTCTGGCCTGCCTCATTGCAGACATCCTTATCGGCAGGACAGGCTATCTTCGGCTGATCGCAGTCTTTGACAATTATCTTCTGATCGCAGGAAGCTTGATTGCCTGCAGTATCTGTCACAGTCCAGGTTACAATGGTGGCACCAATTGGGTAT
>CAZWHG010000042.1:0-3705 GCA_964633785.1 uncultured Methanotrichaceae archaeon | reverse complement strand
GGCGGTAGGTTGACCGAGGTCCGCTACGGAAATGGAGGCATAAGTCTGGCCTGCCTCATTGCAGACTTCTTTATCGGCAGGACAGGTTATCGTCGGAGGGACACCATCTTTGATTATCACTGTCGCGGCAGCAGAAGCGCTGCCGCATTTGTTTGAACAGGCTATTTCGACCGTATATTTGCCAGGCGCAGAAATAGTGTAGCTGGATGATGTTGCGCCTTGGATCAGGACTCCGTCCTTGTACCACTTGTATGCAAAATGACTGGCACCGATAGTTCCCGTGGTATCCGCTGTCAGAACCAGATCCTGACCTGTGAATACTGGTGCGTTTAAGGATACGAATGGTAACGGATTTGATATGGCCACTGCGCTCGCTAAATTACTGCAGCCAGTTTTCGAACAGGTTACCTCGACCGTATATTTGCCGGGTGCTGAAACAGTATAGCTGGATGATGTTGCATCCAAGACCAGGACATTGTCCTTATACCACTTAAAGGTGAGCTGACCGTCACAGATGGCCCCTGAGGTATCAGCCATCAGAATCGCCTCCTCACCCGAACAGACTACAACTACCGGCGGATTCAAGGATACAACGGGCAAGGGATACACAGTTATCTTGATCTCATCTCTTGAGTTACACGAAAGACGATATTTATTCGATACTATGATAGAAATAGTAACCTCTGTAGGTGAAGTCACCAAGGGTGCTGTCCAAATAAAGTTGCATTTATCAACGCCGGTATTGGTGCCAGCAGATGCGCCCCAGAGGTAGAAGAAATTATCGCTACAGAGTGTGGTCAGGGCATTGCTGAATGCATATTGCTGACCTGAACAATAATTGATGGACGGAGGTGGCTGGGCATAGCCTGCTGAGCAAAGATACAGGAAGCCGACTACCAGAAACAGAGTCGACATCCAAAGAGCATTGATGCTAATAGGACTCGTCTCCGATAGCTCCCAGAACGATCCTGGGCCTTCTCGTTCTGATAATCTTTTGTTTTGCCTGTTCATGCAATGAATCCTTATCTAAACCTTCAATATGCAATCAGAATTGTGATATAAGGCATCATGTACACGGTAATAGTTACGTCGTTGCTGACTGATCCAGTGCATGGTGGTACCGCCGTTGCCGTAAAGGTCAATGCAGTTTGTGTAAACACTTTTGTAGGATCATAAGCCGGATAGAATGTCGCATATCTCGGCTCGCTACCGGGAATAAGGCTGCCCGTCCCGCTCTTTATTGCCCAGAATACAGAAGCATAGTTGGTGGCCGTACCAACCAGAGAGACGGTGTCAGTGCTGCAGATTGGACCATAAGAACCAGCTAAAACAGTTGGTTTGCCCTGGATAAGGACATTTACAGAGCTCGTGCAGCGACAATTTGTCGGAGCCGGACCTGTGATTGTCACGCCTATAGTTACTGTGCCAGCTTGAGAGGCGGTCCAGGTTATGGTATTCGTGCCCTGTCCGGCAGTTATTATGGCCACCTGTGCCGGATCGGAGCTCATGATCGTCCAGGCATAAGTCGCTCCTGGAAATGCCGGAACGGAAGTGGTGCCGATCGAACCAAAGCAGATGGAATTCGAGGTTATAGTGCAGGCTGGAACTGCATTGACTGTGACATAATTGGTCTTGAGTACGGTAGCGATGCAGCCTTTATCGGTCGTAACTCGCAGATACACAGAATAAGTCCCTGGATTGGTATATGTGAAGCTAAATGGAGCTCCTGATGATGCGGTTCTATCGATAGTGCCATCGTTATTGAAATCCCATTCCCATTTAGTGATTGTTGATCCTGATGGTGCAGTTGACGCATCTGTGAAGGTCACCGCCAGAGGCGAACATCCCTGGAGTGGAGACGCTGAGAAGCTGGCAGTTGGCAGATTATAGACGGTGACAACAACGGATGTCGTCGCAGACGACTTACATACCGTATCGGTAACAGTCACTGTATATGTGGTGGTTGTTGTAGGGTTCGCTACGGGGTTTGGGATTGTTGTGGAGCTTAAGCCTGCTGCTGGGGTCCAGGAATAGCTATATGATCCTCCCGCCGGAGATACGGATAAGCTTAGTTGCACAGAGTTTCCAATACAGATTGCCTTATTCGGGGCTGAGAGTATAGGCGCGGGACATATTGAGATAGGGCCAGCAATTGACTTGCATTTGGAATTGGGGAAAACGCTACAAGATCCGTCTGTACAAGCGCATGGTTGAGTGCTGGTATCATAAATAAATAGAATATTTCGCATTGAGTATGTGCTCCCTGGTACATAATTATGAGTTCCCAGGAGAATATTGGCCGCAATATTCGTCGTCGGATTGGGAGTTACACATCCATTGCCGTTTAGGCATACGGCAACATTAGAAGCTATTAAATTTCCATCTTGATATAGATCATATACAATATGCAGATTGTACCTTGTGCCCGAGGAGGTAAATGTAACATCGGAATATAGCTGAAATGTAGTCCCCTGTTGAGCCATGCGCACACTAAAGGCTGCAATATCATTAGCGGTACAGGTGCCAACACAACGGGGCCAGGTACCGGTCATACAAAAAGCGGATTGTGAAATTAAAAATAATATAACTATAATAATTAAATATTTAATATGGCACGAAAAAAATGGCTCATGGTTAATGCGCATCATACCTAAGCCAGAATTTTCGGGTTTACGCATAAAGTATTTCCTGCTTTCCATCCAGATAGTTGAAATTTAGGTACTGCAAGGTCCATGTTGCCCTACATATCCTGTTTTCACGCATATGATTGCTTAAATCCACACTCATTTCAGTATGAGGGTCTTTCATGCTCTAAAAGCCGATCATTCTCCATCCTAGCCTTCACATAATGAGATTCGTTCCATTTCTTCATGAAGCCATTTTATGAAGAGAGCCTTTGCTGATTCGTCTTATCTACATATTCCTGGACATATTACGTATATTTTGTGACAAAATGAAAGCGTCGCACCAGCAGATGCGACGCCTGATCTTTGATTCGACCACTCAATACACGGGAATAATTCCTGCAACGGGGTCCCAATATAGGCAAATATTCCTTTCACACGCTGTGCCTACCATAGCGCCACCTGACGTTATCCAAAATCTAACCGTTGTGCACGCCGTGGTTTCATCTTCCTGTGGCTGATCCAGGAGACTCCAATCGAGTGTGTAGTCGGAGTTAGGATCTGATAGCGTTGCCAACGTAACGCCCTGATAAAATTCGCTACCTGTACCGTGGTCAAGAGTTACATAATGATACATGTAATTGGGATTTTTGAGTCCTGTGTAATGGAAAGCAGGCGGACAATCTGGGGCGGTTGCCTTATTCGTTACGCAGAAGTCACCAGAGCATAAGGGACAGAAAGTGGTACCGATGACATTAATACATATCGTTTTTGAATCAATACACGTATTGGGTGGTGCATTATGATTTGATACATAGGTCGTTACCGAATACTGACCGCCTTGGTTTGGCGCGGTGACAGTTATAGTATCAGTGGAAACGTCATTAGGTAGAGTTATGCCTTCTGCCACCCATAAGTAGTCGTATGCTCCTACAGGAGTATTCGGCGTAGCAGTAAGCGTGATTTGCTGACCTGCATAAACATCTATAGAATAGTCGCAAGCTCCAAATGCTGCAGGCAAGATACTAGAGTATTCCCAAAAACCTAGCTTAAAATATCTTCTTCCTGTGATCAGGTTCCA
>CAZWHG010000041.1:0-24529 GCA_964633785.1 uncultured Methanotrichaceae archaeon | reverse complement strand
GGAAGGATTTAATTATTCAAAATTGGACCAGCAGAGAGGGTAAATAGGAATCCTCATGCATCTTAATTGATGCCGAAATGTAAGCGACGACCTCGTCCATGATGCCCGCTCTCTCCAGCCAAATGGGAGGGAGGTGCAACAAATTTTGGTCGGATATATTTTTGTACCCATCTGACCGCTAACTACAAATATCTATAACGATCATATAGATAGTTTGTCGCGTCTTGCAAGGGTTGGCGGGCGTGTCGTGGGCTTAACCGCAATTCCGAAAATGCTCTGTTGGCAGGACGATTTGGATACTTGGCCTCTATCGAGGGTTGTATGCAGTCGCTTCCAGAGTGCACATCTGGCCCTGTTTCAGGAGATGCATGCCTTCGTGGCCATGCATTCGGGCTGTGGAGCCTGTGAGGCAAAAAATCCGGCGGCTGAAAGTTGCATGCCATAAACGGCTTAGCAATCTGCCGGGAAACTCTCACGCTAATGCACGACCGGGACAGGAGCGCGGCGCAACCATTGGCGGAAGGCGAGCAGGAGGCCCCCATGAGAACGGGTTCCTTTAAAACGGACGCTGTGTCAAATTCCAGCGCTCTGCCACCTTCCGTCTTTAGTCGGGCTTCTGGCAGGATCAGGCCATCACTGCGGTGACTGGCTCCTTCTGAAAAGGACGCTGTGGCTTTCGGCGCTGGCCTGCCTGATACCTCGATTTGCTCTTTTCTGTGATCTCCTTTGCTAAATTTATGCATTTGAACCTCAATGGAAAGCCTTAAATATCGTTAATTGACGTATAGTATATTGGCGAAAGTCGATGGCTATTTTCTCCCTCCTACACCCAAACGACTTTTGCCTCCCTCCTTATTCCCCCTCTTCGCACTCACTTTTCCATAAGCTAAGCCGGCAGCGTACATCTCTCATGCTCTTTGCCCGTTTGGAAAAACCATTATCATTATAAACTAAGCACGTAACCACAAGAGAGGAAATATGCCTGGTGGCAGGAAGGCTTTTGCGAATGATCAAGCATATCGTTATGTTCAAGCTCAAAGAATGGGCAGAAGACAGGGACAAGGCGGCAAATATCATGGAGTTGAAGGCTAAGCTAGAAGCCCTCAAAATCCAAATCGGCGAGATCAAGTTCTTCGAGGTGGGCATCAACTTTCTGGATGCGAGCGTGGCCTATGATCTGGTCCTTGTTTCAGAATTCGATAGCAAAGAAGCCCTTTACAGCTACCAGAGGCACCCCGATCATGTCTTGGTGGCAGACTTTGTCGGCAAGTCATGTGAGAGCAGGATAGTGGTAGATTACGTCCTCTGATCTGCCCTTGACAATGAAGATCGGCGTATGCGGCGTTGCCTGTCCCTGAGCGCGCATGACTTCGGCTGTGGGCGGAGAGACGGGCTGCCGTCCTCAGGAGAACAGGACATGCAAAATCGCCACCTTCGCAATCAAGACTGCGTGGATCTCTGCATTCAGTGCCCGGTTTTTCATCACAGGGCGACAAAGCCGGGCGATAAGCTATTGCGGCTTCATCTCCGGAAAGGAAATGTCCTAGGCGATCTCATCCTTTAACCCCTTCTGGAAGTGGCCGTGGGTTATGCCCCCCAGGGCCAGGGGCCGGATGGACTCTTTCAGGCTTTCCAGATCTCTGCGGAGAGCCTCGCCTCCTCTTTCCGTCAGATCTATGGCTTTTTTGTAAATTTCCGTCATCTCACGAGCATACTCTTGCGTCCGGCCCCGCGCGTCCAAGGCCACACCATCCAGGCCGATAGAGAAGACCTCGGGCATCTGATCCAGCAGGCAGATCTCGGCGGAGTTAAAGATGTGCGTCCTATGATCATCATCCAGTCGCAGAGGAAAGATGCGTCTCATATCCTGCAGGCCCCAGAATTCTTTTGGATCATAAACTCCTTTGGCAGGAAGGGGCATGCAGTCCTCGGCCACCATAACCTCTTGGCTACCCTGCACCATCAGCTCCATCTTCACACTGTCTGAAAGAAGGCGCACTGCAGTTACCGTGCCTGCCAGTTGCCGGGCGGAAAGCTCCGGCGAGAGGGTAAGAATCTCCAATGGCGGGGCGAGCGCTTGCACAGTTAAATGATTGCAGACGTTCAAGCCCGAGCCACCGTAGAGATGGGCGTCGGGCATCGCATCCACAGCGGCCTGCATGGCACCCACGTTCTCCACCATGATCCCGTCGACTCTTGCCTTGGCCAGCAGTGGCCCGGCAAATTTGAAGAAATCAGCATGCGTGATTTTAGGCCACTTCCAGATGAGCGGCACTTTTCCGCAGATGGCTTTTGCCTCATCTATCAGCTTCGCGGCCTTCGCGGTCCGATCTTTCTCCTCCCATCCCAAAATGGGCTCAAAGTAAACCCGCTGGCACCCACCCTCCATGGCGCCTTTCACCGTCTCCAGGCTGTCGGCATAAACAGCCAGTGAGGGTATGCGGCCTGCAACATAGCTTTGGGCGGTGGAGGTAAGATCAGTAGAGGCAGGAAGTGCAGAGGCAGATAGGTTCATCTCTTTCAATATATATCGAGCCTTCTCTACCTTCTCCTTTGTGGGACGTCTCTCTTTTAGAAGTGCCTCTTGTACCTTTTCCAATAGATCGCGCCGCAACTGGTTTAAGGCACCCAGGGGTGCGAAAAGATCCCCTGCGTAGTCCATAGAAATCTTTCGGACGACAAAAGGCGTTTTGCCCGTTCGCAGCATCTGCGATTCAATCTGCTGCCGAGAGGTGGGCTGATTTTTGGCCTTTTCCATTTTAAAGGAGGCTTTTACCTGAACTGTGCATCCGTCTGGCAGCGTGGCCTGCAGCAGAGGCGTACCTTCCTGCCAGGTGAGGGTCAGATCAAGGGAAATTTGTGTCCTGGCGGATGAGATGATCTCTTGCGCTTTTTTGGCCAGAGCGCTGCTGCCCGTCAGATAGACTTTGGCCCCGGGGCGCACCCTCTCCGGCGTCATCAGCCTCAGCAGGCCATCCTTTTGTACCACTTTTTGCACCACCAGGCCCATCTCCCGGCCCGGAGACAGAAAGACCAGGCCGTCGCCCTTCTCAGGGCAAAAAGGTCCAGAGAGTCTTACCGACGCTTCGCCCCTCTGCACATCGAAGGAGGCCACGCTGCCGATGAGAACACCCCGGTTATCCGACATCTCCCGGCCCATGACATCCCGGGCGCCCAGCAGGTGTCCTGCCGTGAAGTCGCGGTTGAAGGATAAGGCCAGGTCTCTTTTGTCTTCCGGGGAGGGCGACCACTTGCCTTTGGCGATAGCCTGCAGGGCTCTTCTGTAAATGCTGGTTACTTCTGCCACGTACTGCGCAGACTTCATCCTCCCTTCTATCTTCAGGGACTCTACCGGCGAGCGGACGATTCTGTCCAGATGCCCGTAGACGCAAAGGTCGCGGGTGGAGATGAGAAATCGCTCTCTTTGTGCCGCAGCCGAAAGGCCGGCCGGTCTTCCGTACATGTCTTTTTTTCCTCTAAGCAGCACGTAGGGCTTTCGGCAGGGCTGGGCGCACATGCCCCGGTTGCCGCTGCGCCCACCGATGGCCGAGGAGAGAAGGCACTGTCCTGAATAAGAGTAGCAGAGTGCGCCGTGCACAAAAATCTCCAGGCCTATTCCCTGGGCGGTTGTATCTTTCTCCTTCTTCTGCCCCATATCTTTTATCTCATCCAGCCCGACCTCTCTGGCCAGTACGGCTCTCTTAAATCCCGCTCTCTCCGCCCAGAGGACTCCCTCTTTGTTATGGATGGTCAGCTGGGTGGAAGCGTGCCTCTCCAGCTCCGGAATTGCGCGGCGAGCCAGTAGGGCCGCGCCCAGATCTTGTAGCAGCACGGCATCGGCACCCATCTCATAGAGACGGAGTAGATACTCGGCCATATCATCGAGTTCGTTTTCTCTGATGAGAGTGTTGACAGTCACATAGACTTTTACGCCAGCCAGGTGGGCGTAGTCGATGGCTTCTGCCAAGGAGGTCTCATCAAAATTTGCAGCAAATTTGCGTGCCCCAAATCTCTTGCCGCTCAGGTAGACGGCATCGGCTCCTGCGGCAATCGCAGCAGCCAAGGCTTCAGGCGAACCGGCGGGGGCGAGCAGTTCAGGCAGTCTTTTCAAGTTCGATCGTCCGTAATTTCGTCAATGGCTTTCACTACACTATGCCACTGCGGGCAATAGTATACTTGATCGGAATAATCTTCAATATCCGTGTCATTCAGGCTCCAGGGATGCAGGAAAAGAATTCCTCGTCGATTGGGATCGCTTCTGACAAATTCTACGATATTCATATCCAGGTCATCGATGAGCACATCAGAGGGTATATTGTGCTTGGTGCCGGTCCTGGCATGATAGTACTGGGTGAGGCTGGGAAAATGCTGGCTGAGCCATCTTCTCGTGGCCTCCTCGGCATTGGGCCGCCTGGCCGTTACCACGATGACATCATGCCCGCAAAGCTGTTTTATGGCTTTTTGCGAGCCTTCGATGAGCGGCACTCTCATAACATATTCCGGGTCGTCCAACAACCGGGCTATCTCCGTCCATATCTCTATTCCCGCAAAGCTCCAGTGGGCACGATTGATATCGCTCTTGCAATACTTCTGTCCGTAATCTTTTTCAATTTCCAATAAAGCCGCACTGACTTGATCTGCCAGAACCCCGTCAATGTCTACGGCGATCTTCAAACCGTGCCTCCCCTAAAAATTAATCTACAAGCCTTTTTGCTCACAATAGTTCAACGGCTGCATGATATGATAAATCTTTTCTTAATTCATAAAATAACAAAACGAAAAAATGCCATAAAATAGACCGCATACACGGGTTATTTATTGGAGAAGATGCAATTTAATTGTGGTGAATGGGATGAAGTGTATTAAGCCAATTCTCGTTTTGATGACTCTTGTTATGATCTGCTCAGCCGGGCAGGCATTGCAGGCGTTTTCCGGAGATACGATCTCCGTAGACACGGCGGTTGCCGACGATATTATCGCAGCGGGCAACATGGTGAGCATCAATGCCCCGGTGGATTCGGCCATAGTCGCAGGCGGCACAGTTAACATCAATGCACCGGTGAAGGGGGATGTCATCGCCGCCGGAGGGCAGGTTTATGTCAATGCTGATGTAGGGGGAAAAGTTGTAGCTGCAGGAGGAAATGTTAACCTGGGCGGAAACGTTGGCACCAACCTGGTAGCCGCGGGCGGTCAGGTGAATATCCTTCCCGGCAAGACGATTGGAAGAGATGCTCTCATCGGTGGCGGCCAGGTAGTTAATGCGGGCCGGGTCAACGGCACTATCACGGTAAGAGCCAACCAATTCAATAATACCGGCTCGGCGGGAATGGTAAAATTCTACAAGGCAGAAGATCCGTCTCCCAAGAGAGCGGATTACGATACGGGCTTTAGCATCTTCAGCCTGCTGGCTATGCTGGGCTACTTCATTTTAGGGTTAATCTTGGTTAAGTATTTGCCCGGCATCATGCATGAGGTGGATGGCGAGGTGAGACGCTCGACTCTTCTCAAAACCTTGCTGGGTTTTGTTATGATCATCGCTTCATTCATTGCCTTGCTGCTGGTGGCAGCAACGGTGGTGGGACTACCTATTGCCGTGATCTCAGCTCTGCTCATATTCGCTGCCTTCATGCTGAGCGGAACCTTCGTCTCCTTCAGCCTGGGCAAATGGATCGCAGAGCGGGCCAAGATCAAGCAGGGAGATATGGTCTACTTTATAATCGGATTTGTTATCATCAATGTGCTCTCTTTGCTGCCCTTGGTGGGAGGTCTGGTCTCATTGATCTCCATGAGCCTGGGCTTTGCGGCCATACTCTACGCAGCACGCCGCCTGGCAACGGGTGGCCAGGCAAAGGCGGCTTGAAAAAATTATCTTTATTTTTCTTTTCCTCAAAAAATATCCAGAACGAGCTAATTGCCAGCTTGCGGTAGTATCTTTGCAGAAACGCTCAAGTCTAAATACCCTGAGATCCAGATAATAGTAGCGGCTAATTGGCTGCAACTAATGAAAAGAAACTGATGCTTTTATTGGTGGGGTGATGAAAGCTTGAAACTGGTAGTATTCTACAATGGAGAATTTGGCGAGAGGGTGGTGGGCAACCTCATCAACTATTCTGGTTTCTGCATCTCCTGTGCGGATGCCTGCACCCAGTGCCGCAATGTCAGGCCGGGCTATGCCCAAAACATCGTATCCCTGGTGGAGATGCCCGATCCCGCGTCCTTGGGGGACTTCATCGATGATGTGGAGCCGCTCTTGCCCAAGAATATTCCTGCCGCGGACATCGCTTTGGTAATAAATGTTCATCCCGACATTCTCTTCGGCCTGCTGCCCAGGCTGAAGGAAGCGGGCGTGAAGGGCATTGTAGGCGGCTCGGAGTCGCCGCGCGATCTTCCCCTGGGCCAGAGAAAGCAACTGGAGGAGAAGGCAGCAGAGCTAGGCATGGAGGCGGCCTTTGCCAAGCCTTTTTGCGCCCTTCGCCCCGATTCGGCCAAGCCGAACATCTATGCCTTTCTGACGGAAGCCGGCATCGGTGATCCCTTAATCGATGTGACAGTGCAGAGCAGCCGGGCGGGAAAGGATCACATCCTCGCTGCCAATGTAGTGCGCAGCGCGCCCTGCGGCTCCACCTGGTTTGTGGCCAAGCGCCTGCTGGGCCTGGAGCCCGATCAGCCCGACATCAGAGAGAGAATCTCCGAGGCACATCATGCCTACCCCTGCACGGGATCGATGGAGCGGGATACGGAGCTGGGCGATACCGTGCTGCACAAGGGCGGCTACATCATCCGCGATGCTGTGGAGGATGCTTTCAAGAGGGCGAAGAGGCAGGACTGATTATCTAACACCTTGCCTCGAAAGCTTTTTGCCGTGAAAGATAATCCCTCCATTTATGTTCTCTCCAATTCAGGCCTTTTCCGTTCTCATGATCCCGTCCGCCAGTGAAACTCAGTCTGCAGCCTTTTGGCTGGAGAAAGGAAATGAGCTGTGCAACAGTGCGCTGGGAGAAGAAGCGATCAAAGCATATGATCAGGCGCTTCGCATCGACAAGACCCTTATCGACGCCTGGAACAATAAGGGCCTGGTCCTGGCCAGCCTGGAACGCTTCCCCGAGGCCCTGCAATGCTTCGAGGAGGTTCTCGTGCTAGCACCAACGCATAAGCATGCTCTGAGCAACAAAGGCATGGTTCTGGCCCAGCAAAAGAAATATACGGAGGCATTGCGCTGCTTTGAGGCCGCCATCGTCGCAGACGCTTATTTTTCTGGAGCCTGGTATAACACGGCTCTCGCCTTGCAGTGCCTGGGCCGGAAGAAAGAGGCAGCGGCAGCCATGAAGACCGCTGAGACTCTGGAGGGTGGTAGGGGCGGCTGCTGCAGACTGTGAATTATAACACTTCATATTTCACTTCGTCATTGTTCTGCATTTCCGGCTCTTTGCCGCCCGCTATTTTCCAGCGAATTCTTTTTATCAAACCGAGCAGGGTGCGCGCTTCTCTTTGGGTCAGTTCCGCCCTGCCAAAGATGCGTCGCAGCATGAGCAGGGTGAACTCCACTTTGTGGACGGGGTAATTCACCTCAGCGAGGAGCGATCTGGTCCGGTCTTGCAGCAGAGACAGACTCTCTCCGCTCGCCATCTCTACTTTGCTCTCGTCTGCGTCTTCGGTTTGGGACAGCTCGTAGAAGAGCACGGCGGCAGAGTGAGAGAGGTTCATGACCGGATAATCGCTGCTGGTGGGAATGGAGACCAGCATGTCGCAAAGGGCCAGCTCCCCGGAATTCAGGCCGCAGTCCTCTCTTCCCAGGAGCAGGGCCACGGTTCCCTCTTTTCCCGCCAGCTTTTCTGCCAGCTCCGCCGGAGTGAAGCAGGGCACGCGCAGGTGCAGGCGCAGGTGGTGCTGCGCCTCATCCAGCCTCTTTCCCGTAGTGCCCACCACCAGGTTTGCGCCCGCCAGGGCCTCCGGCAGGCTGGCATAGGTGCGGGCCATCTGCAGAACATCCCGGGCGTGCGATGCCATGGCTGAAGCGAAGTCCTCGATCGGGCAGGGATTGACCAGCACCAGCTCGTGAAAGCCGAAGTTCTTCATGGCCCTGGCTACGGAGCCCACATTGCCCTCGTAGAGGGGCTCTACCAGGACGACGCGCAGGTTCATCTGTCTTATCCCTTGGATACACCCAACGGCACCAGTCGGGCTACCTTGGTGGCTATGCCGAGGTTGTGCACCACATCCACCACATCTCCGGAGGGCTTATAGACCTGGGGGGCCTCCTCGGCCAGCATGCCGGGTGATGTGGCCTTGACCACGATGCCGTCTCTGTTCAGGGCGGCTTTCACATTCTGGCCGGTGAAGAGCTTGAGGGCCTGGCTGCGGCTCATGACCCGGCCCGCGCCGTGGCAGGCAGAACCGAAGGTGAGGTTCAGCGCCCGGTCGTTGCCGCAAAGGACGTAAGAGGACGTGCCCATGCTGCCCGGTATGAGCACTGGCTGGCCCACGCCCGCGTAGGCGTCCGGCACCTCGCTTCGGCTAGGGCCGAAGGCTCGCGTCGCCCCTTTGCGGTGCACATAAAGCCGCTCGCGTTTTCCGTCCACCTGGTGCTCCTCGATCTTGGCCACATTGTGGGCCACGTCATAGACCAGATCCAGCTTTGAGCCGGGGAAGTATCTCTCGAAGACCTCTCGCGTCCAGTGGGCGATGATATGCCGGTTGGCCCAGGCGTAATTGGCAGCGCAGACCATAGCCCCGAAGTAATTGTCTGCCTCGGGCGAGCCCAGGGGCGCGCAGGCCAGTTGCTTGTCGGGAACGTCGATGTTGTACTTCTTCACGGCTTTAGATAGAACCTCCAGATGATCGGTGCAGATCTGATGGCCGGCTCCCCTTGAACCGCAGTGAATCATAACCGTGATCTGGCCCTTGAAAAGGCCGAATTGCTTTGCCTTTGCCTCATCAAAGATCTCCTCCACCCGCTGTATCTCCAGGAAGTGGTTGCCGCTGCCTAAAGTTCCCAACTGGGGCCGGCCGCGCTTGCGTGCTTTCACGCTAACCTGGGCAGGCTCGGCTCCCAGCATGTGCCCGTTCTCTTCGCAGTGGGACAGGTCGGCCTCAACGCCGTAGCCCTCCTCCACCGCCCATTTGGAGCCGTTGATAAAAACATCTGTGAGCTGCTGGTCGCTGGCATGCAGCCGGCCGGTGGCCCCCAGGCCGGAAGGGATAGCCTCGAAGAGAGCATCGATGAGGGTATTGATACGCGGCTGCACGCTCTTCGCCTGCAGATCCGTGCGCAGCAGGCGCACGCCGCAGTTGATGTCAAAGCCTACCCCTCCAGGGCTGATGATGCCGTCCTCCTCTCGAAAGGCAGCCACGCCGCCGATGGGAAAACCATAGCCCAGGTGGGCATCGGGCATGGCCATGGAGTACTTGACAATGCCAGGTAAGTTGGCAACATTGGCCACCTGATCTACTGTTCCCGGCTCCACCATCTCCCGGAGCGCTGCGGAGACAAAAATTCGCCCCGGCACGCGCATTCCCGGCCGGTAGCCGATGGGCACCTCGTAAATGTTATCGTTGATCTTGCTGATTTCTACCATAATCACACGTCCAAAATAACCTGAATGCACCACACGTCATTCTTCTTGATGCCGAACTTGTGCCGGGTGATGGCCTTGACCTCATTCTCGAAGGCATGTCTCTGAAGGTCTATCCTCTCACCGCCAATCTCTGCCTGAAGCTTCCAAGAATTTGTCAGATCTTGCTCCAGTTTCACGGAAAAGTTGGAAAAAACAGCCGACTCCGTTTCAAAGAGGAATACGATCTCACTGAGCCATTGGTAGGCCAGATCCTCTAAATCATTGGCCTGCAGCTCCACCGTCCAGGTCTCTTTGACGGCGACCGTAGCAGGCTCCACCATGGATTTGAAGAGGGCCGCGGCGGCATTGCCGAGCATCTCCTCCGGCGTCTTTCCGTAGGCTCGAAACTTTATATCGGCGGTGTGCTCCAGGTACTCAAAGGAAATCATCTGCCAAAAGATTGGTGGCGCCAGGCATTAAAGTATTGCCAGTCCTCTCGTCAAGCCCGCGGCTGCGGCCTGGCGCAAGGCATGGGCGTACTCCGCTCGCGAAGCTGCCGGCAAAGTTCGGGAAAACGGCAGGCATTGTACTCAGGCTATACTGGTCTATGACATCCAGGTAGGTTTTCAAAGGAGATCTCCTCATGCCTTGCGCGAAGGCCCTTTATTTAGCTGCTTTTATGAGTGGGAATGTTTATGCGCATCCTGCTATCTCCTGTAAATTCAACGGTCGTTGCTCCTCTATACGTTGCTCCATTAGGGGCCCCATTAGTCCACTTGGCGCTAAATGTGTGTGTGCCGTTCAGATTGAGCTCTCCAATCCAGCAATTCCTTCCAAAGCCGGTGTTGTAAGCCGTGATCCCTATCGGCTGCGATGAATCGTCGATGTAGATCTTGGCGTTATTGACTGTCATTTTATATTCGTCTATGACAAAAAATGCACACGTGGTAGCCGCTGCGCTATTCGACATTAGTAGCAGGGCCAGGACAAAAATTATAGATACATATCTAGGTCTCATATTCTTACTTACGCAAAATTAGTATTTAAGAATTTTTAGATACAGTCGGAAAGATCGGTTGGAAAATTAGAGACTCAGATCGTGATCAATATGTCGTGGCTCATTGCAAATGCAATAGGACGGGGTTATCTATACTTTTGGCAAAAGAGCCAGAATTGATATACTCAAAGCACCAAGTATTTTGCTGGAACAAATACCGAAAGGTGATCGGAGTGAAAAGACAGATCAAGTCTCTTTTAATAGGAATTATATTTTGTTTTTTATGCTTGTCCTGCATGAGCATTTGCATAGCCCAAGATTTCCCCCTGGAAAGTGGAGCCGCCGATTGTGCCGATCTGGTCTCAGCAGGCCAGAATGCTGAGGCTTTTGGCTGTTTCGGGCGCGCAATCGAGGCGGACCCAACCTCAGCCTTTGACTGGGCTGGTCAGGGTGACGTCATGAATAACATTGGATACTATTATCAGGCACTGGTATAT
Source organism: uncultured Methanotrichaceae archaeon (assembly GCA_964633785.1). Lineage (GTDB taxonomy): Archaea > Halobacteriota > Methanosarcinia > Methanotrichales > Methanotrichaceae > Methanothrix. The sequence continues at coordinate 13,481 of CAZWHG010000041.1, read as the reverse complement.
TACGAAATGGCATTGAATCTCAAGCCGGACTCTGCAAATATACTAACGAGCAAAGGCCGAACTCTCACCCGTCTGGGAAAATATGATGAAGCATTGGATATCTTGGCCCAGGCTTTGGACCAGAATCCTGATAATACATATACCTGGGAGAGTATAGGCGATGTCTACACAGAGCTTGGCGATACCGAGAAGGCAGATGCCGCATACGCCAGAGCAAAGCCCGCAAAACCCGCAACGCAGCGCAAGACGGTTGATGACTACCTTTCCAGCAGTCTCGAAGTCGCCAGCAGTCACGAAGAGGGCATCTGATTAAACGGCAAAACATTAAAAAAAATGTACCGTAAGGGATCAGAGGAACCTGATCCCGTGGGGCATCTCTCCCACACGTTTTTGGAATTCTTCCGGCCAATTGGCAGGATCCAGGCCCTTTTGGCTTAAGAATGCCGATGCCCAGCGTTCTAGCCCGACGCCGCTGCATCCCGACCAAAGAGCTTCGCCAGACTGAGACTTTACCGTGAAGCCCTTGGGATACTTCTCTCCGTTCACGGACAGATTTTGAAACTCAATCCAGTTGCCGTTGTAGGGCAGTACCGCCTCATAGTCCACAGTTCCTGCCCCGGACATCTCGGCAAGTCCCGTCTTTCCTTCCTGGGCCATAAACCAGGGTGTGACCCAGGCCGTCCTCCAGTGCAGCTCCAGGATATCTTCGAAGATGTGCTTGTAGCAGGCCTTCAGCTTCTCTGCTTCTACCAGCACCTGGGCTTTTGTTCCCAGCCACACAATCTCGATCCTGTGGAACTCATCCACGCGTTCAATGCCGTGGATACCTCCGGACTCGTAACGGTGAGAGGTTCCGGAACGGTCGAAGACCGCGATGGGCATCTCTTCGCTCGGCAAGGTCATACCCTGCAAAAATCCCCAGAAGGTGGGGCACTGGGCATAGCACATGCCTCCTATGGGCAGGTCGATCTTCTCTTTGACCAGTTCGAGGGGCACCTCATGGGTGACCTTGTAGTGGTCCATGACCTCTTCCCAGAAGGCCGGATCGCGAGTCTTGGGCGGGCAGACGAAATATATCTCCGGGTAAACGCCCTGGGCGTGGCCGCTCTTCTTCCAGACATCCCATGTATCCAGTTTGGGAAAGATCATCTCCCTATAGCCCAAAGGCCCCACGATTTCGTCCAGCACAATTTTCTCGAAGGTACGAAAGACGTGCGTTGCCTCCGGTCCGTAGATCCACTGGCCGCGGCTCGAGCCGTGCTTGATCCAGCCCGCTTTTTGCATCTCTTCTGTAGGATCGCGAGTGAACTTGGGCGGGCGCGCACAGCTCTCCCAGAGCAGCTCCCAGTGCTCAGTCTTGCCCCCATAGCCGCTTTGCATCTTCTCTTCCAGAAGACTGATTATCCTATCAGGTATGCGGTTTTCAATCTCAGACTGGCCCAGCGTTCCGCCCGGCCCAACGTCCAGGGATAGCAGCAGCCGGCCACCCTCAAATTTAATCTCTCGAACATAGGGTATCTTGTGATTGATGGCCCTTTGTGACTCTACAGTGATCTCGAATTTGCTTATATCCACGCCGCGCACGCCGATACGAAATTCTTTTCCCAAAAGTTCGGACAACGGCCGGCGAAGCCTGAGCAGAGCATCATGGGCTCGTACAAACCTGTCACTATCAATGACAAGATCGATCTTGCTGTCGGCCAGTTTCCACGCAGTTATCTTGGCGCCCTGACCAACAGGCGCGCCCTTCTGCAATAAGGGCCCGGCGTTGCCAAAGAAGTCTGAAATGGCCGGCTCGGCCTTTTCCGCGTCCGCGCTTAGCCGGAAGCTCGCTTCCAAATGGAATTTCATCTCTCCTCCGTGCAAAGTTGTGTTTCTTCCGCTATTTTAATGTTCATCAGTAGATCGTCAACCGTGGAGAGCAGAGTGCCTATCTTCTCAGTGGAGAATTGCAGGCTGAATTGGTCGTCATCTATCTGAAGACTCATATTGGGCAGGTTATCGGGCTTAACCGCATTTGCAACAGTTTCCGCTTGCTTTCCCCAAAAAGTCAGACAGGCCCATGTCACGGTGCATCCTCTACCGCAGGCGCACCTTCTGCAGCCTTATGCAGTTGCTCTCCCACAATTTTGTCCAGGATGGCCAGAAACCGATCCTCAGTGCCCGGTGGAATAGAAGCGCCACTGGCGATGGTGTGTCCCCCGCCTGCTCCCCCCACGGCCCCGGCGGCCTCTCTCAGGGCAATCGATAAGTCAAGGCCCCGGGAGATGAGTGGCATGGTTCCACGTGCCGATATCTTGACCATATCATCCTTATGATTCAGGGTGACGAGCGGAAGATCGGTATATAAATATCGGATCCCCAGTCCAGACACAATAGCCCCTGCCTGCATATTCACCATCTTGAGGTAGCGAATGTTCGTTCGCACCTGATTTTGCTCACGCAGCATACCAATCTCTCTTCGGATATGGCCTTTGTATTCCTGGGCCAGGCTTCTGGCCGGATCAAGTGCCCCAGTATCGCGCAGGCACAGAGTCAAGCCCAATCCCGGAACATCTCTATTGCCGCAAGCATTGAGCAGCTCCACCATCTCCAGGGAGTTTTCCACCACCTCGTGCTTGAGGCGGATGGCTTCTCCAATGATTGAATCGGCGGCAAAGCTTCCCTGCATCAGTAATTTTAAAGTTATGGCAGTGCATAATTTTGCCAGGTCGTCTCTTGCCAGGCTCTCTACATTGCCCTTTATTAACAAATCATTCAAAAATTGGCGGGTTTTTTCAGCGTCGCCGGTAAAGTCCAAGAGCGGCTCTATGCTGCTCTGGAAAACTTCTTCGACCGGACCGTCCTCTGACATCTTCAGGCCGTCTTTCAACTCTACAGCTCCGGAAGCGATGGCCTCTTCCAGAATGGTTTTGTTCGCGCCGATCATGCCCTGCCGGTCTCCCATGGCACCTACCAGTGCCAGGCCGGATAGATCAGCGTTCTCGCCCATGTGACGCACCACGGAATATACCGTGCCCGCGGCAGACAGCTCAAAGGCCCCATCTATGCCGAAGAGATGGGGATTGAGGTGCATGCAGTCCAATTTGCCGACGGGCCGATGGTGGTCAAGGACAAAGCAGTCTTCTTCGATGCGGGATATAAGCTCTGGTTTGCCGCTGCCCATATCGCAGAATACCACCGGCCCTTCCAGCCCGGCAAGCACGGACTCATCCAGCCGATTTAGCAGAGTGGCCTGAAAAGGTATCCCTGCGCGCAGGAGGGCACTACATATCAGCCCTGCGGATGTGATCCCGTCCGCATCGTTATGCGAGATCACGCGCATGCTGTTGCATTGCATTATCGACCTGGCAATAGCCTCCGCGGCTTTGTCCAGTCGCTTCATGAGATGAGAATCTCTGCCGTCTCAGGCGAGTAAGTCCAATCCGGTGCCAATCGGCCGGAGTCGTGATAGTATTTTACCAATCTGCGGACCTTGTTCTCGGTAAGATGCAGTGATCTCTTGTTATGGACGTCTTTCTTGTTAGCCTTGATATGTTTGCGCACGTGCAGAGCTTTTCTCATCAGATTGGTGAGATCCTCCGGTATATCAGGCAGGGCTTTGTTCTCCTTCAGGAAGCCGGTTATATTCTTGCCCAATAACAGCTTTGTACTGGGCACTCCGTATTGATCTCGCAGAGTGAGGCCAATGCGGCTGGGAGGCATTCCGCTCTCGTGCAGCTTCATGATTGTCTTTTCCAGCTCCTCGGTGGATACATCAGACCACGCGGGTACTTTGGCAACCGCTGGTGGTCTGGATCGGGAGGAGCCCTTTTTTCTGCTGTGCATTTTAGCCATTTTGATAGTCCTCATTAAATTTCATAAAGGCGAAGGTGTAAATGCTCACTGCCAGGTGGGATAAAAAACTTGCGCCGCTCAGTAGGTGGCCGAATTGTAGGTAACTGATTTATAGGCATTAGAGTTTTCAAGACCATTATCATGTTTCCTGAGTATATAAACCAGCTATTTTATCTGGTGGGCGAAGCCGTGGTACTCTTAGTCGTATTGATCTTGATTATGTCGATAATAGTATCTATGCTCGTTCTTTATTCCTTTAAGACGGGCAATTTCTTCGCGGCCCGGTACATGCTTTTAGGTATTGTTCTTCTCGAAAATGTAATCAAAACACTCTTCTGGATTTCCCGCGCCGATGATTCCATCGTAGATGATGTCGGTGTGCGGCTTCGCAATTACATAAACAACAAGGAGTTCTTGAAGACTCCATGTTCTATGCGTTTCATCTTCATGCCCCAATGTGTTCGCAGCACACAGTGTCCTGCCAAGCTCACGCCGGAGGGCATAAAGTGCGTGAACTGCGGCCGCTGTGGTGTTGGTGAGGCCAAGAGATATGCTGAGGGCCTAGGTTACCGGTTCTTCATCGTCCCCGGCTCCAGCTTCATAAAGAGAATAATTAAGAAATATCGGCCGCGAGCTATTGTCGGCGTCGGATGCCACATGGAGGTAAAAGAGGGCCTGGATCTCTGCCACCGCCATGGCATACCGGCGCGAGGGGTGCTGCTCCTAAAGGCGGGCTGCGTGGCAACGACATTGGACTGGGAGCAGTTCTATGAGACCATAAATGAAAAAGAATCGCTGCATAAGTTGTCACCAAAAGAGGATGCCTCTGGCGGCAGATAGAAAAAATGCTAAAAAAATGTACTAAGTGATGCAGTTTATTCCATGCTGATGGCTTCGGATGGGCAAGCCTCAACGCATGTCTTGCACTCAGTGCACTTTTCCTTATTTACGACTGCTATTTCTTCGTCGTCCAAGGTGATGGCTTCTTCCGGGCACTCCTCGACGCAAGTTCCACAGCTTACACATTCTTCTCTGTTAACAACTGCAGGCATTAGTAGACTCCTCCAATTCGCCTCACTAGGGCAAATCCACCTGTAAGTATATCCGATATATACCTTTCGTTAGCTTATGAATGCTTATGCCAGTTCGTTGTACCTTTTTCGGTCTTTCAGCTCCTGGCGTTTGGCGCTGTTCCATCCGCTAACTGCCTGGAGGTATCCGGTAATTCGGCTAATGTGATCCACATCGTCCGATCCACAGCTCGGGCACTCATCTTCCAATCCTCCTGATACCTTGGAGCAGCCCAGGCATACCGTCATATCTCTGCTGAAGGTGAAGTAGCCGATCTGGGTTTCTTTGGCCAGGCGCATTCCGAAGTCCATCAGGCCCTGGGGGTCAGGGGTGGATTCGCCCATGAAGATATGGAAGATGTTGCCGCCATCAACTATGGGGAAGAAGACATGTTCGAGTTTTGCCCTTTCGAATATGGTCACATCGGCGCCGGGCGGCAGGTGAGTGCCGTTGGTGTAATAGACGGGCAGATCGCGCGTCTTCTGCACATTCTTCTTCACGGCAGCCAGGTCGCCCTTGACGACCTTCTCGGCACAATCCCGATACTCTTCGTGGATGAGGTCGGATACCGCGAAGCGCTGGGCGGTGGTTTCCGCAGGTGTACGCGCCAGGGCAATGGTCATGCCGTGCTGCAAAGAGAGTTTTTTGGCGTAGATCTCCATCTCCGTCATGGCCCGCACGGCCAGCTTCCAGGCCTCCTTGGCCTCATGCATCTGCTTTCCCGTATGGAACGCCACCATCTCGTTGACGCCCACCACGCCGATGGTATAGACCAGTCCCTCCAGGCCCACGGCGACGCAGCCTTTCTCGCCCGACCGCGGGTCGCGCGGCTGCTGGGTGGCGAAGGGCATGCGGTGGTTCTTGATGATCTGATTCATCCACTCGCGCTTGACTTTGAAGATCTCCACCGATGTGTCCATCAGCTCTCGCAGATATTCAAAGAGCAGCTCGTCGTCGCCCCTCGCCAGGTAAGCGGCGCGAGGACAATTGAGGGATACCACCTGCCAGGAGCCCATAGAGAAGTGCTTGCCGTCTTTGAAATACAGCTTATCCTCAAACTGGCTGTCGCTGTCATAAGTGGCAGCAAATTGATAAGCGCAACATTGATAGCATGATATTCCTTCCCCGGCACCGCGATAAGCTGGAAGCTGGTTGTCAAAGTATGGCGTGCCGTACTCGGCGGCCAGCTTAAAGGTCAGGAGGTAGAGCTGATGGTAGGTGGGCAGATCCGGATGGGCGGTATTGAAGTCCTCGTCTTCCTTCATGAAGTCCGGCTCGATGCTGATCTCGGGCTTGGGGAAGTTGAAGGGCTTGCCCCAGTAGTCTCCAGCCAGCATGACCTCCATGAGGGCTTTGAAGGCTAAACGAACCTCGCGCTCGAATTGGCCGTAGGTCTTCAGCGGAGCCTCGGGCGACGAGCCATTCCAGACTTTTCCTGCATAAACGGCAGGCTTATCCCGCCACAGTTTGGGCACTCCCGGCGTGAGCTGCACCGAGGAGAAGACGAGCTGACCACCGCGAGCGACCATCATCTGTGTCATCTCGTAGACGAACATCTGCATGAGCTGCACAATCTCATCGTAGTTCTTGCTCTCAAAGTAGGGGGCGATGAATGTGAGGAAGTTGTAGAAGCCCTGCCCTCCTGCGAAATTGGTCTGGGCGCTTCCCAGGGCTTTTACGGCGTGCAACATGGCCACTTCCGGCTTCTTGGCAGGACCCGCAACGCTCGCTTTGGTGCCGAGACCATCGGGCATCAGGCCGTAGTATAAGAAATAACGCAGATCCCAATCCTGACAAAAAGGCCTTGTCCCGAAGTATTCCAGATCGTGGATGTGCAGGTCTCCGGCCAGATGGCGGTCGGCGAGATGGGGCGGCAGCAGCAACAGGTACTGCTCCTTGCTGATCTTGTCTGCCTTCTTCTTGTGGCTGGTCTCGGCATTTTCCTGGAGGTTGGCATTCTCCTTGGACTCAAAGCCCGTGCCGATGTCGATGAGGTGGGCATCGTAGACAGGAGTTCCCACGCGGGTACAGATGTTGCGCCACTCCGTGTGGTGCCTCTCCAGGAGGACCACATTCATGATCTCGCGCACCAGGGGGCCGCTCAGGTACTGGACGTTCATCCATCGCACTCGGCGCTCTACCTCTTTAGCGATATCCTGGGCCTCTTCTGCGGTTATGCCCGGCTCTTTGTAAAATTGTTCAGATAGCTTCGTCTCCTTGAGGAGCTGCTTGGCTATGGCCTCTCTATCCCAGTCCAGCAGATGGCCGTCCGTGGTCCTAACCCTGGGCATGGCAGAGACGGCCAGCCCTTCCAGGGTCTGCTGCACAATTCTGCTGCTCAAAGCCCATCCCCTCTACCATAAAGCAACATAACTCATCATCTCGGCAATCAACTTATTACACCAGTATTTCATCCGGGGTTTATTCGGGTTTCGCTCCGAACTCTCTCATAATTTTTCTATAGGTATCTCTTCTCTGAGTAATAAACTGATCGGCCAAAATTTCGCGGAAAATATTAAAGCCATGGGAAGCGGAGCGAAAGTAATCGATAAAATTTTTGGTACGCGAAAAGCAGCTCTTTTCATGGCCATTTTTGCAGAGGAACATTTTGCCATCTTCCTCTTGCATCACTTGCCATGGTCTGATTATTTAATTTATATTTTGTAAAAAATTATTTATTAAATTATCGCCTCCAATCTCCGGTTCACCTCTTCCCAATTCACGATGTTCCAGAAGGCCTCCACAAATTTGGGCCTCTCGTTCTTGTAGTCGAGATAGTAGGCATGCTCCCATACATCCAGGACCATCAAGATGCGAAGGTGGGGGAAGATATTCACATTATGCTTCTCGACCTGCATGATCAGCAGTCTGCCGGTCGTGCCACACCTGGCGAGCGCTGCCCAGCCCGATCCTTCTGTGCTGGCTGCCGCTGCGGAAAACTCCTTCTTGAAGCGCTCGAAGGATCCAAACTCATTCTTCAGGGCTTCTGCCAGAGCGCCGCCCGGCTCCTTGCTCGCCTTTGCGGCGGGGGCCAGATTTCGCCAGAAAAGGTCGTGCAGAACATGCCCACCTACCTGGAAGGACAGCTCCTTTAAGGTGGCTTTCATATCCACATCTGTTCCCGCCTGGCGGGCCTTATCCAATCTCTCCAGTATGGCGTTGGCTGCGTTCACGTAGGCTGCATGGTGCTTGTCATGATGCAGACGCAGTTGTGCCTCCGAGATAAATGGCTCAAGGGCATTGTAGGCATAGGGTAGCTCCGGCAGGGAATACATTTTTTTATCAGACATAATCTATCTCCTTTGGTAAAAACAATCTAATGCATTCTATTTAGCTTTTCTTGCGAACAGGATTGCAGCGATAAATATGACTACTATTTTCTTTTGAGGCAATCTTATTAACTCTGTTCAAGAATTTCGCTTGCTTCTTTCGGCTCCGGGTTATGATCGAGTGCCCATTGGCTATTCTTGCGTGGCCGGGTCAAATTCATCCCGGTACCTGGGCCCGCGTGCGATACGCCTTCCATTGCCGCCGGCTCTAAAACCAGAATCATAAATGCCTCGCCTGGAACATCATCTCACTGGCTGGCCATGCCGTGCAATGAGGCGCGCGCAAAGCCGAAGCATGGATAGCATTTGGGATGTGGCCCAGGGCCTGATCGCCCTCAAAGGCCACCGGGGAGACCAGGCCTGGACGGCTTTCGCACAGCCTATCGACTATATCGGGCCTCATTCGGCTGCCCCAAGGCCTTCGCGTTCACGACAAGGATTGCTTCTCGATCCTCTTTTTTCTCTGCACGAATGATGATCATGTCTTCACCATGGCACAATAAACACCACTTCACCTTCTTTTTTGCCCTTGAGAAGCTGGCAGTGGCGAAGGATGGCGAACTGGTTCTCCATTTCCGGCGCCGGCAACTTGAATTTCTCCATCAGCTCCATCTTGGTGGCCTTTCCCTTCTTCCGGATATACTCGTAGATCTCCTTTTGCAGATTCGTGAGGCCATCGGTTCCTTCCAGGCCGTGACTCTCTCGGAATATCTGCTTCGACCTCACTGCCCAGGGATCGCAGACACGAATTCTGTGGCCGACATCGATGTAGCAGTTCTCGCAAACGGTTTTGCCTTCGGTTGCGAATACTTCATCCTCATCGATCTCTTTGCCGCAGCTTTGACACTTGATGCCTTTGATCATTTTCATCTGCCTCAATATTAATGAAAAGGTTCTAATAGAAAGAAGCTACTACGGGGAAAATTATGAGGGCAGGCTTAATATTAATATTAATCCCAATTCTGGTCCTGGGGTATGCAACTGCCGCCGAGATAACTGTGGGGCCGAAGGATGCGGATTATTCGCATATTCAGCAGGCAATTGACAACTCCAGCCAGGGGGATATCATTGAGGTGCAAAGTGGACTTTATCGCGAGAACGTTTATGTCTATAAGACACTTACCTTGCAGGGCATTGACTCCGGACAGGGCCTTCCTGTTGTCGATGCCGGTGGGTCGGGAAGCGTTATCAGCATAACGGCTAACGATACGATTGTTAAGGGTTTTAACATAACCGGCTCGGGCGGCTGCGGTTGCGGCAACGCCGGAATAAAGGTCCAATCCAGTAATAATATTGTGCAAGGCAATATAATTTATAAGAATAAATATGGTATTTATATCCAATCCGGCTGCGAAAACAACACCTTCCTGTCCAACGACCTGGTGGAGAATGAAATAGCCGTAAGCGATAGTGGAATCGATAATCGATGGAATGGGAGCGTGCCGGCCGCAGGATTGCAGAGCCTCCTGGCGCTGATAAGCGGCTCCCAGGTTGCAGGAAACCATTACAGCGATTACGATGAAATGGCGGAAGGCTGTAATGATACCAACCAGGATAAAATCTGCGACCAGCCAAGGATGATTGGAAGCGGTCCCGGCAGGGATAATTATCCATCCATCTCCTCCACAAATTGATTCCATTGGGATGGATAGCGATGAAATTTACTATTGCTCCGGTCTCGAAACAGGATGGAGATGCGGTAATTGACATCTTCAACTACTACGTGGAGAACAGCTTCGCCGCCTACCCTGAAGATCCGGTGCCTCACCAATCTTTTGATCTCTTCCTGAATATGTCCGCAGGCTACCCTTTCCTGGTGGCCAAAGACGGCGAGGGAAATGTGCTGGGCTTTGCATTGCTCCGCCCGCATAGCCCCATGTCCGTCTTTTCCCGGACGGCGGAGATAACCTGTTTCATTGCCCCGCAACACACGGGAAAGGGAATGGGGAAAGCTATGCAAGATCGACTCCTGCATGAGGCCAAAGAGAGGGACATCACATCCATCCTGGCAGGCATCTCCTCTCTTAACTCGGCAAGCCTTGCCTTTCACAAGAAGCGCGGCTTTCAGGAGTGCGGACGCTTCTTGAAGATCGGCCGAAAATGGGGCCAGGATTTTGACGTGGTCTGGATGCAGAAAATGATCTGAAATTAGCGAAGAATTTTTGATAAAGATAAATCCAATGGTGAGGTATGGAAAGTGATGTCCTGGCGGCCGTGCGCCTTGAGCTGTTGCAAAGCATTGACGAGAAGACCCGGGAGAGCGCCCAGCGCTTCTTTAAGGAGGAGGTCAAGTTCCACGGCGTGAAGAGCGCCCTCGTCAAGAAGATCGCCACCAAATATTTCCGGGATATAAATGATCGGGACAAGAACGAGATATTCTCTTTATGCGAAAATCTCTTGCAGGCAAACTATGGCGAGGAGGCCTTCATCGCCTTTGAATGGTCCTACTCTCTGCGCCGTCAGTTCGTCCCCGCGGACTTTCTGGTATTCGAGAAGTGGGTGAATCTGTATGTGGACAACTGGGCCAAGTGTGATACCCTCTGCAACCATACCCTGGGCACCTTCGTGGAGATGTATCCCCAGTTCATCGAGAACCTGGCGGCCTGGTCTCACGCACAGAATCGCTGGCTGCGGCGTGCCTCGGCGGTGACCCTGATTTTACCGGCCAGAAAGGGACTTTTCTTGAAAGAGGCTTTTGAGATCTCAGATATCTTGCTCGAAGACCGGGACGATATGGTGCAGAAGGGCTACGGCTGGCTGCTCAAGGAGGCGAGCCGCAAGCACCAGGCAGAGGTCTTCGACTACGTGATGCACAAAAAGGCGCAGATGCCGCGCACGGCGCTGCGCTATGCCATTGAGAAGATGCCGGCGGAGATGAAAAAAGAGGCAATGGCGAAGTAGATGCATTCATGATTTTTGCAGCTTCTCCGGTTATCTACGCGCCCTTGGATGAAGCTGCCAGGCAGAGGATTTCAAACATAAGCGTGGCTCCGGCCAGAGCCGTAATCCCGCCGGCATCGTAAGGTGGGGCCACCTCCACCAGATCCCCACCGATGACGTTCAACCCGGACAGGCCCCGCAAAACCTGGAGCGCCTCGAAGCTGCTCATGCCTCCGACCACCGGGGTTCCTGTACCTGGAGCGAAGGCCGGGTCAAGACAGTCGATGTCGAAGGAGATGTAGACCGGACCGTCTCCCACCCGGCTCCTGATTTCCGAGACGACTTTCTTCATTCCCAGCTCATAGAACTCTTCGATGTGGATAACTCTCATGCCGCTATCGTAAGAGAATTGCCAGAGCAGCTCCGCTGCTCCGCGGATGCCGAGCTGCACAGTGCGCTTTGGGTCCACCAGCCCCGCCTCTACAGCATTTCTCATGGGGCAACCGTGCTGCAGTCCGCTTCCGTGAAAAGGTGGCGACGTGTCGCAATGCGAGTCGAAATGGATGAGTCCGACCTTCTCTTTTGAAGAAAGGCCTTTGAGAATGGGAAAGGTAATGGAGTGATCTCCTCCCGCGGTTATGGCAAGGACCCCGGAGGAGGACATTTTCCTGTAGAATGATTCAATATCCGAGTGGGCCTCTTCCAGATTGTAGGTGGTATGAAAGGGCACATCTCCCACATCCGCCACTCGACAATCGGAAAAGGGCGACATGCGGCTATAGTGGTTGTAGACTCCCACCAGCCGGGACTGGTTTCTGATCTCGCGCGGGCCCAGGCGCGCGCCGCTGCGGTTGGTCACGCCCAGGTCGAAGGGCACGCCCACCAGGGCAATGTCCATATCCTTTATCTCTGGCTGGTGCGGCGCCCCGAAAAAGGAGGGAATACCGCTGTAGGGTGGCTCCAGCATCTGGGGCGCAAAGGTTTTCACGCTCTTTGCGAGCTTTTCCAAGTTGTCGTCCATAACATTTCTCCGAAGGTCTTGCGTCTACACCATGTTCCAAAATCGTATATACCAGTTGCTTCCTGCTTTGCCACGAATTTCTGGTCCACCTTCTAGGTTTCTGTTATTCATAATAAATTGAACTGACTTATCCACTCTTGCACCACGTTCATCATAAACAAGCATCGCTTGTATTATGGCTGTTGCAGGTGCCGTGTCGTGAATATCTGTAAATTCAAAGTGCATTAAATGCTTAGAACTGTAAATATCCCTAATGCGCCTCGGCATCTCCTTTGGATTATCATTCGAATCCAGGACAACGCAATCGGCCATGGCACGAAAATTTGGCTTGGGATTTTTCCAGATCGAAAGAAATTCTGCTAACCGTTGCTCGGGTGTTCCAGCATCATACATTTCTGGACCACCGGTCGCTGGAATATCCTGGTCGATCTTAATGACTCTTGGTTTCCATCTCGACAGCTCTAGGTTTTCGGAATCGTTATCGCTGATCTGCTTGATCTCCTGACTCCACGTTACCGGCTCTTCCGGAGGTTGCGGGTCCAATAATCCTTGTTCCGCTTTCATAGCCCAATCGCGTATGGAAAACAGCGCCGCCCAAGCTTTGCTGCAACCATCTTATTATCGTAGCCAAGATCCACGCCATGCAAAATACCGTTTCGATACGTGATGGTTATCTGATCGGATGTTGTTTTATAGCGACCTTTATTGAAAACACCGGCCAGTGCCTTCAAGCCTTTGCTGTGGCCAGAGATAGAATTCCATGCTTCCAGATTTGCATTTTCTGCAAAAAAGCCGAGTTTTGATCCTCTTCCTCTCTCGTGCGCCTCATTGATTATTCCATCAAGCAGAGCAAGAACAACAGGGACGCAAGCATGATAACGTGCCTCACGATAATCAATTCGCGCCTTTTGTGCCAGATGCCACCTTGCGCTGAATGCATCCACACGTTTCATATTCTTTATGTTCCACCCTACTTTCTCGTCATCATAGTAATTTACAAGGTCGGTTTCAGCACCATCAATATCTCCTGACTCTGCCTTTGCCATCTCTAAATCGATTTTATCTCCCTCAATTCCAAATTGCTTTAAGAATGGTTTTAGAAGCGGCAAATCGTCTTTCGCATTTTTAAGATTTTGAATGTTTTGAATTGGATTATTAATTGTTCGTATATCCCGAATGCTTGGCTTTTTTTCCATCGTAATTCGCCTAGAATCGCACTTCAACAATCTGCAACAAATGGATCCGCTGTCTCGTGAATTATGTCGTTGTGATGGGGGACTATTGCTTCTTGGCTCTTCGCTGTTTCATGTGGGTAAATTGAATTCAAGTTTTCCCATCCTAAG